>JBOHFF010000144.1:0-58337 GCA_050699515.1 Pseudonocardiaceae bacterium | reverse complement strand
GCGGTGCGGCGCCCGCACCGCCACCCCGAGGTGCCCGCCGAGCTGCTCACCGCCGACGCCGTCGAACTGGTCAGCCGGGCCGATGTCGACGTCGTGGTCGAGGTGATCGGTGGCATCGAACCCGCGCGGTCCCTGCTGCTGACCGCGCTGCATGCCGGCCGGGGGGTGGTCACCGCCAACAAGGCGCTGCTCTCCGAGCACGGACCCGAGCTCTACGGCGCGGCCGACGCCGCCGGTGCCGACCTGTACTTCGAGGCCGCGGTGGCCGGGGCGATCCCGCTACTGCGCCCGTTGCGCGAGTCGTTGGCTGGGGACCGGATCACCCGCGTCACCGGCATCGTCAACGGGACCACCAACTTCATCCTCTCCGCGATGGACACCTCCGGCGCCGGCTATGCCGAGACCCTGGACGAGGCCGGCAGGCTCGGCTACGCCGAGGCCGACCCGACCGCCGACGTGGAGGGTCACGACGCCGCGTCCAAGGCGGCGATCCTGGCTTCGTTGGCCTTTCACACTCGCGTGACCAGCGCCGACGTCTACCGCGAAGGTATCTCGGAGGTGTCTGCTGCGGACTGTCTCGCGGCCCGGGAACTCGGCCGCACGGTGAAGCTGCTGGCGATCTGTGAGCGGGTGGCCAACGGTAGCGGTGCCGAGTCGGTGTCGGCCCGGGTGTACCCGGCGATGATCCCGCGCTCGCACCCGCTCGCCTCGGTCGGTGGCGCCTTCAACGCAGTGTTCGTCGAGGCGGACGCCGCCGGAGCGCTGATGTTCTACGGTCAGGGCGCCGGTGGGGCGCCGACCGCCAGCGCGGTGCTCGGGGACCTGGTGGCCGTCGCCCGCAATCGGGTCGCGGGTGGCTACGGACCGCGCGAGTCCGCCTACGCCGACCTGCCGGTCCGGCCGATGGCCGACACCCCGACCAGCTACTACATCAGTCTCGAGGTGCTCGACCGTCCCGGCGTGCTCGCGCAGGTCGCGCAGATCTTCGCCGAGCACGAGGTGTCCATCATGGCGGTGCGCCAGACCGGCCGTGCTTGCGACGATGTGCCGGCCGGGGCGAACCTGGTGATCGTCACGCACGCCGCGCCGGACGCCGCGCTGCGCTCCACAGTGGACAAGCTGGCCGGTCTGGACGTGGTCCATGATGTGGTCAGCGTGATGCGGGTGGAAGGTGAGGTGACGTGAAGTTGCAGGTCACGACCGGTTGCTCCTGGCCTGGGGTGATCGAGGCCTACCCGGATCGGATCCGGGTAGGCCCAGGCTGCCGGGTGGTGACCCTGCACGAGGGCGGCACTCCGCTGCTGCCCGCTCCCACGCTGTCGGCGCGCACCGGCTGTGACGTGCTGCTCAAGGTCGAGGGCGCCAATCCCACCGGCTCCTTCAAGGACCGCGGGATGACCCTGGCGGTCACCGAGGCTCTGGGTCGAGGCGCGCAGGCGGTGCTGTGCGCCTCGACCGGCAACACCGCGGCTTCGGCCGCCGCCTACGCGGCCCGGGCCGGGATTCCCTGCGCCGTGCTGGTGCCCCGGGGCAAGATCGCGCTCGGTAAGCTCGCGCAGGCCACCGCCTACGGCGCCCGGGTCCTGGCAGTGGAGGGCAACTTCGACGACTGCCTGGAGCTGGCCCGCAAGACCGCCGCCGACTACCCGGTGACCGCGCTGGTCAACTCGGTGAACCCGGTCCGGCTGCAAGGCCAGAAAAGCGCCGCGTTCGAGATCTGCGATGTGCTCGGGCAGGCTCCGGACGTGCACTGCCTGCCGGTCGGCAACGCCGGCAACATCACCGCCTACTGGCTGGGCTACACCGAATACCACACCGACGGCGTGGTGACCGGTCGCCCGCGGATGTTCGGCTTTCAGGCGGCCGGCGCCGCGCCGCTGGTGCACGGCGCGCCGGTGCGCGAGCCGGACACCATCGCCACCGCCATCCGGGTCGGCAGCCCGGCGTCCTGGGACGGGGCGATGCGGGCCCGGGAGGAGTCCGGCGGGCTGTTCGAGGCGATCACCGACGAGCAGATCCTCGCGGCCTACCGGTTGCTGGCCGGGCAGGAAGGGGTGTTCGTGGAACCGGCCTCGGCGACCGCGGTGGCGGGCCTGCTGCGCGTCGCCGAGGACGGACGGCTGCCCCGCGGCTCCCTGGCGGTCTGCACTGTCACCGGCCACGGGCTCAAAGACCCCGACACCGCCCTGCACGGACTCCCCACCCCCACCCTCATCCCAGTGGACCCCGCCGCCATTGCCGCCGCCCTCTCCCTTACCTAGACAGATCCGGGGGGAGTGGATTTGCGTGCGGGTTCGGGTTCGGGTTCCGGCGTCTAGCGCGAACTTGGGGCCGGGGTTTGATGCATTGGGGTTGGCGTTGGAGTTGTACGACGAGATCGAGGTGACGCCGACGGCGTCCGGCTTGCGGGTCGAGGTGCACGGCGAGGGGGCCGGGCGCGTGCCCACCGATGAGGAGAATCTTGTGGTCCGCGCACTGCGGGCGGCGTGCCACCGGCTCGGTCATCAACCCGGCGGTGTGGCGTTGCGCTGCCACAACCGCATCCCGCACTCCCGGGGGCTGGGTTCGTCCGCGGCGGCCGCGGTCGCCGGGGTGCTGGCCGGTTACGGGTTGGCGGGAAGGGAACCGGATGAGGCGGCGTTGGACTTAGCGGCTGGGTTCGACGGGCATGCCGACAACGTGGGCGCCAGCATGCTGGGCGGGCTGGTGATCGCCTGGAAGGACCGGGGTGGTTTCCGGGCCATCCGGCTGGAGCCCCATCCGGACTTGGCGCCAGTGCTGCTGGTACCCGAGGTGACATCCGCTACTGAAGTCACCCGAGGGCTGCTACCCGCCGAACTGCCGCACACCGACGCCGCGTTCAACGCCGGTCGGGCTGCGCTGCTCGTCCACGCCTTGACCCGTGCTCCGCAGCTGCTGCTGGCTGCCACCGAGGACCGGCTGCACCAGCCCTACCGGAGCCCGGCCTATCCGGCAACCGGGTTGTTGGTGGCCGCGTTGCGCGCGGCCGGGGTGCCGGCTGCGGTGTCAGGTGCTGGGCCGAGTGTGCTCGCGTTGCCAGCCACCGGTGTGCTAGCGGCCGGGGTGCCCATCGCCGGTTTCACCCCCTACCGGCTCGACGTCGCCGTCGAGGGTGCGGTCCTCGAGTGCAGCTGAGCCACCATCTGCGAGCCCGTTGTTGCCGCGATCGCGGTGGACCGATAGGCTCTGTGGAGTTCAGACACCGTGTGCACGGGCGCCGGTGCCGCGTTCGGGTCCCTCTCACCCGGACAAAATTCTCCCGCCCTCCAGTTGACGTGGTAAGCGGGAAGGCTGGCACCCACACCCTGGCCGCAGATGAACATGTCCCGTGCCGGTCGGCTCGACCACCGACGTTGTGGTCGGTGAGCCCACCGCACCGGACCTAGGCGCCGCCGGCAGACCGCCGGCTGGCGAACAGGCTGGCCTGAGCCGCGTCTCAGGCCGGTTAGGAAGGACCTGCGTGAGCGATATCAACGTGTTGAGCAGCGATGTTGCTGCTACGACATCTTCGGACAAGCGCCCGGCTGAGCAGGCCGGGACGGCTGTGCTGGCTTCGGACAATGGCACGGCGGCGCGTCGCCGCGGCGGGCTGTCCGGAATGGTGATGGCTGAGTTGCGCCAGCTGGCCGGTCAGTTGGGTGTCACCAACATCTCCGGTATGCGTAAGAACGACTTGATTGCCGCAATAAAGGAGCGCCAAAGCAGCGTTCCAGGGCAGCGGCGGGTCGTCGCGGAGCAACTTCCGCTAGAGGGTGGCGTTGCCCAGACGACGGCCCGAACGACGACGACCCACCCGGAGACCCAGCGCCGACCAGAGACACCGGCCGAGACCGGAAGCCCAGCGGTTGAACAGCCGCCCGCGGCGGTCGTCGAGGTGGGTCGTGCCGAGCAGCTGACCCCAGCTGAGCAGGACCAGGCGCAGCCGGATCGAGCTCAAGATCGGGACCAGCATGACGGGGACGCCGACAGTGCGGACCGGTCCCGCAACCGGCGGCGGCGTCCGGCCCGTGGGGGTGGTGACGCCCCGCGCTCCCAGATCGAACAGACCCAGAACGATCGGACCCAGAACGATCGGACCCAGGGTGATCAGGCCTCGTCCGGCCAGGGTGGCGGTCAGAACGCAACCAGCCAGGCGCCTCCGCGAGGTGACGACGACGATGAGGCCGGTCGCCGGCGTGGCCGGCGCTTCCGGGACCGCAACCGTCGCGGTCGCAATGACCGCGGCAGCGACCGCCCCAGTGACCGCCCCAGTGACCGTCCCGGCGATCGGGATCGCCGGGACGGGGGCGAGTTGGACGTCCGTGAGGACGATGTGTTGCTCCCCGTCGCCGGGATCCTCGACGTGCTGGACAACTACGCCTTCGTCCGTACATCGGGCTACCTCTCCGGGCCCAACGACGTGTACGTGTCCCTGTCGCTGGTCCGCAAGTACGGGCTGCGCCGCGGTGACGCGATCACCGGGGCGGTGCGCCAGCCGCGTGAGGGCGAGCAGCAGCGGCAGAAGTTCAACCCGCTGGTGCGGGTCGACAGCATCAACGGCCTGGACATCGAGCAGGCCAGGCAGCGTCCGGAGTTCACCAAGCTGACCCCGCTGTACCCCAACGAGCGGCTGCGGCTGGAGACCGAATCGGGCGTGATGACCACCCGGGTGATCGATCTGATCATGCCGATCGGGAAGGGTCAGCGGGCGCTGATCGTCTCACCGCCCAAGGCGGGTAAGACGATGATCCTGCAGGCGCTCGCCAACGCGATCACCACCAACAACCCGGAATGCCACCTCATGGTCGTGCTCGTCGACGAGCGGCCCGAGGAGGTCACCGACATGCAGCGCTCGGTGAAGGGCGAGGTCATCGCCTCGACCTTCGACCGGCCGCCCTCGGACCACACCACGATCTCCGAGTTGGCCATCGAGCGGGCCAAGCGGCTGGTGGAGATGGGCCACGACGTGGTCGTGCTGTTGGACTCCATCACCCGGCTGGGCCGGGCCTACAACCTGGCGGCCCCGGCGTCCGGCCGGATCCTCTCCGGTGGCGTGGACTCCACCGCGCTGTATCCGCCGAAGCGGTTCCTGGGTGCGGCCCGCAACATCGAGGATGGTGGCTCGCTGACCATCTTCGCGACGGCCCTGGTGGAGACCGGTTCCACGATGGACACGGTGATCTTCGAGGAGTTCAAGGGCACCGGAAACGCCGAGCTCAAGCTCGACCGCAAGATCGCCGACAAGCGGATCTTCCCGGCGATCGACGTCAACCCCTCCGGTACCCGCAAGGAGGAGCTGCTGCTCTCCCCGGACGAGCTGGCCATCCACCACAAGCTGCGCCGGGTGCTCTCCGGTCTGGAGTCGCAGCAGGCCATCGACCTGGTGCTGGATCGCCTGCGCAAGACCCGGACCAACATCGAGTTCCTGCTACAGGTCTCCAAGTCCGCCGCCGGCAACGGTGCCGACTAGGCCCTCATCGGATCCCCGGGGTCCGGCATGTCGCGCTCTCATGCTCGGCGTGTCGCGCCCCGGGGCTCTGTGTGTCGTGTCCCGCTCTCGTCCTTGATGCTTCAGCCTCGTGGCGGAGCTGAACGGTCTTCCAGCGGATCCTGGCCAACTCACGGCGCTGGCCTTGGTCAACTACGGTCATTTCACCACGATGCGAATCGATGACCTGGGGGTACGCGGGTTGTCCCTGCACCTGGAACGGCTGGTAAGGGACTGCCGCCGGGTGTTCGATGCAGACCTGGATCCCGACCGGGTCCGGGGTCTAGTCCGGCACGCGCTGGCCCGGGCACCCCGATCGGTCGTGGTCAGGGTAACCGTGGTCGACCCCGACCTGGACATTGGCCATCCCGGCGCGGATGCCCAGCCGCAGCTGCTCGTCACCACCCGGCCGGCGGCGCGGACGACGCTTGTTCCACTGCACCTCCAGTCGGCCCGTTACCGTCGGGAGATGCCCGCGGTCAAACACGTGGGGCTGTTCGGCTCGCTGTGGCGGCGCCGCGCCGCGCAGCGTAACGGTTTCGACGACGTGCTGTTCACTGACCTCGATGACACCATCTCCGAGGCGGCCACCGCGAATATCGGTCTGCTCAACGGGGAGGAGATCAGCTGGCCGCAGGCTGATTGCCTCGCCGGCGTGACTATGCGACTGATCGACGCGGCCCGCCACCCACACACCCGTATCGGGCCGATCACCCTGGGCCAGCTGGCCGGCGCGGACGCCGTTTTCGCCACTAACGCCGCAACGGGCATCCGCGCCATCAAGGGCATCGACGGTGTCCCGTTCCCGACCGAGCATCCTGGCCTCCAAGCCCTGTGCAAGCAGTACGCCGATATTCCCCCCGAGCCGTTGTAGCCACGGGAACATCCCGGCAGGGCGTGGAGTTACATCTTCGGTCGGGCCATCTGGCACACTGTCACGGCGCAGCGCTGCTCACCCCGTGGCTGCTCACCCCGTGGCTGCCCACCCAGGTGCTGCTCCACCCAGTCCGGTTCCGGTTCACCCCACGCACCACACCTAGGGGACCCGGCGCCATGAGGAAAGGACATCCATGAAGCAGGGCATTCACCCCCAGTACGTCGAGACGCAGGTCACCTGCGGTTGCGGCAACTCCTTCGTGACCCGAAGCACCAAACGCGATGGTCAGATCCACGTCGAGGTGTGCTCCAACTGCCATCCCTTCTACACCGGCAAGCAGAAGATCCTGGACACCGGTGGTCGCGTTGCGCGCTTCGAGAAGCGCTACGGCAAGCGGCAGAAGTAAGGATTAAGCACCGAGGACGCAGCATCGAGTAGAGAATCGGTGAGTCGGAGTGGACACCGTGGCAGTTCAGGCGTTGCTGGCTCAGTACGCCGAGCTGGAGGGCCGGCTCGCCGATCCGTCGATTCATGCCGATCCCGACACGGCCCGCAAGGTGGGGCGGCGGTACGGAGAGCTGTCGCGCATCGTGCGGGTGGTCCGCGAGCTGGACCAGGCTCGCAACGACATCGTGGTTGCTCGGGAGCTGGCCGTGGAGGACCCGGCCTTCGCCACCGAGGCGGACTCCCTCGCCGATCGGATCCCGCGCCTGGAATCCGAGCTGGCCGACCTGCTGGTGCCGCGTGACCCGCACGATGACTCCGACGTGGTCATGGAGATCAAGTCCGGGGAGGGTGGCGCGGAGTCCGCTCTGTTTGCGGCCGACCTGCTGCGGATGTACCTGCGCTACGCCGAGCGGCACGGCTGGCAGGTGCAGGTCCTCGACGCCACCGAGTCCGACCTGGGCGGCTACAAGGACGTCACGGTGAGCCTGAAATCCAGCCAGTCCGGCGTCTGGGAGCGGTTGAAGTTCGAGGGCGGGGTGCACCGGGTGCAACGAGTTCCGGTCACCGAGTCCTCCGGACGCATTCACACCTCGGCCGCCGGGGTGCTGGTCTATCCCGAGCCCGACGACGTTGCCATCGAGCTCGACGAGAAGGATCTGCGGATCGACGTCTACCGTTCCTCGGGACCCGGCGGGCAGAGCGTCAACACCACCGACTCCGCGGTGCGCATCACCCACGTGCCGACCGGGGTCGTGGTGTCGTGCCAGAACGAGAAATCGCAGATCCAGAACCGGATCAGGGCGACTGAGGTGCTGCGGGCTCGGCTGCAGGCCCTCGCCGAGGAGAAGGCTCAGCAGGAGGCCTCCGAGCAGCGTCGTTCGCAGGTCCGCACGGTGGACCGGTCCGAGCGGGTGCGCACCTACAACTACCCTGAGAACCGGATTTCCGATCACCGGGTCAATTACAAGGCCTACAACCTCGATGCGGTGCTCGACGGTGACCTCGACGCGGTGCTCAACGCACTGCTGCGCGCGGACCGTGAGCTGCGCCTGCGGCAGTCATGAGCAGGCATCCGCTACGCCTGGCGGTGCTCGAGGCGGAACGGGTGCTCACCGACGCCGGTGTGGCCTCGCCGCGGGTGGACGCCGAACTGCTCGCGGCGCACGTCGTCGGCGTGCCGCGAGGGCGGCTGCCGATGGTCCCGCTGGTCGACCTCCCCGTGGTCGAGGCGCTGCGCATGCTGGTGACCCGGCGCGCCGCGCGAGTGCCGTTGCAGCATCTCACTGGTACCGCCGCGATGGGCGGGATCGAGGTGGCAGTGGGGCCCGGGGTGTTCATCCCGCGCCCGGAGACGGAGGCACTCCTGGCCTGGGGGCTGGCCACGCTGGAAGGAGTCGCACAGCCACTGGTGATCGATCTGTGCACAGGGTCAGGCGCGCTGGCTCTCGCCGTGGCGCACGCCAGGCCCGATGCGCAGGTCCATGCCGTGGAATGCGACCCAGTGGCGCTGAGCTGGGCACGACGCAACGCCGAGGGCCGGGTCGCCGAGGGTGACACACCGATCGTGCTCTACACCGGTGACGTCGCCGATCCCGCGCTGCTCGCGGCGCTGGAAGGGATGGCGCACCTGGTGCTGTGCAACCCGCCCTACGTGCCAGTGGGTGTGTCGCTGCCGCCCGAGGTCGCCCTGCATGACCCGACCGCCGCCGTCTTCGCCGGTCCTGACGGCCTGTCCGTCATCCCTGACGTGGTGCGAACCGGCACTCGGTTACTCCGGGAAGGGGGCAGCATCGCCATCGAACACGACGACTCGCACGCCGAGACCGTCCCAGCGCTGCTGGCCGCCCGGCGGGTGCTCATCGATGTGGCCGACCACACCGACCTCGCTGGCCGGCCTCGATTCGCCACCGCCCGGCGGCGCGCTCTACCCCCTGCTTGACCCCTGCCTGCTGGTCAACGCCCTGCCTGCTGATCAACGCAGTGCCTACTGATCAACGCAGTGCCGAGGCCTCGTCCAGCACCCTGAGCGAGGCCAGGGCGAGATCGGCCACAGCTTGCATACCGGTGGCATTGGGGTGCACTGCGGCAGCCTGGCTGGTCGGAACGACGCCCTCCACCCATTTCTGCTGCGGGCTCTGGCAGGCGTCGTGGCCTGCGGAGCCCTCGTAGGAGTCGACGAACGCGGCGCCGTGGTTGAACGCCTCCTCGGCCAGCATCGCGGTGAGCTGCCGCTGCAGACCGTCCAGGTAGGGCACATCGCCGCGAGCGATCGGGAAGCTCGGATAGCACCCCCCGGTGGGAGGCAGGATCCGCAGGTAACCCACCAGCAACACCGTCGCGCGCGCGGAGCGCTGCCGGATGCCCTCCAACACTCTGGCGACCTTTGGCGCGGTCTCCGCGATCCGCTGTGCGTAGATGTCTTTGCCACCGGAGGTGGACTGCCGCTCACACGGATTGCCCAGCGGGTCTCTGACGCCGACCCGAGCGCAGGTGAAGACGATCTCGGTGAAGCCGATGTCGTTCCCGCTGATGGTCAGTGTCACCAGGTCGGTGTCCGGGCGCAGGGCGTTGAACTGCGCTGGGTTGCTGCCTCCGGATATCGACTGGGCGGCCGTCATGTTGTCGGTCTTGGCCCCGCTGCAGCTCACGTCGGTGAAGTCACGCACGCTCAGCACCGCTGCCAGCCGCGATGGATAGTTGTTGGTGGATCGCCGGCAGCCGCGCGGATCAGCTCGCTGTTCCGGGATCCCCGGACCCGACGCGTAGGAGTCGCCGAGCGCGACGTAGTGCCTTGGCGCATCCAGAGGCGCGGCGCCCGCGCTGGCGGGTAACCCGACCAGGACCAGCGCGGCGGCGATGGCGGCGAGGGTGACGCGGCGATGGTTGCGCAAGTGAGCCTCCGGTAGTCGACCGGACACGGATCGTGCCTTTCTGATCACGTTCTGTCAATGCCCCGCGCGGCCCGCCTACCGGCTCGATGCGCACCGTCGTAAGGTTCGGAGCCGTGAGCACTGTGTATGACTGTGCGCTTGCGGAGCGCCGCCTAGCCGGGTTGGTCGCCGCGGCCGCCGCGGTCCGGGCGGGTCAGCTCGTCGTGCTGCCCACGGACACTGTCTACGGGCTGGGTTGCGACGCGTTCTCCTCCTCAGCGGTGCGGGCGCTGCTCTCTGCCAAGGGCCGCGACCGGGACATGCCGGTCCCGGTGCTGGTGGGTTCCTGGTCCACGGTGGACGGCCTGGTGCTGGGTGTTCCGCCCCGGGCTCGAGCGCTGATCGAGGCGTTCTGGCCCGGGGGATTGTCTTTGGTGCTGCCGCACGCGCCGTCGCTGGGCTGGGATCTGGGCGAGACTCGGGGCACCGTCATGCTCCGCATGCCTCTGCACCCGGTGGCCCTGGAGCTGCTGCGTGAGGTGGGCCCGATGGCGGTGTCCAGCGCCAACCGTTCCGGGTTGCCACCGGCAACCACCGTCGAGCAGGCCCGCGAGCAGCTCGCCGACCGGGTGGGTGTGTTCCTCGACGGGGGACCGTCTGGCGAGTCGGCGTCCACCATCGTCGATCTCACGTCCGAGGATCCGGTGCTGCTCCGCGAAGGTGTGGTGAGCGCCGCCGAGATCGGCGAGGTACTCGGCGTCCCCGTCCCCCCCACCTCATGACGATCATGGGGAAGTCGGCCTCAACACGGCGCGCACCGGCAGCCGGGCTAGCCTGGCCGCGTGGGAGACGTCCCCGTGTCCGCCGGGTTGCCGCTGCGGGAGTACCTGCTGGTCGGCCTCACCACCGCGGTGGTGACTTTCCTGCTCACCGGGTTGGTGCGGATCCTGGCGCTGCGCACCGGTGCGGTGGCGATGCCCCGTGCCCGGGATGTGCACCGTGCGCCGATCCCGCGGCTGGGTGGGGTGGCGATGTACGGCGGGATCCTGGCCGGCGTCCTGCTCTCGCACGCGCTGCCCCTGCTGCGCAGGTCGTTCCAGTTCTCCGACGACCTGAGGGGGGCGCTGGTGGCTGGCGGCATCATCGTGCTGATCGGCGCTCTGGACGACCGGTTCGAGCTGGACTCGCTCACCAAGTTTGCCGGGCAGGTCACCGCCGCCGGAGTGCTGGTGCTCTTCGGCGTGCAGTGGTTCCTGTTCTGGGTGCCGTGGAACAGTGAGGCCGGCTCGGTCGGTTCGGTGCTGATCCTCGGGCAGGACCAGGCGGTGCTGGTCACCGTCGCGCTGGTGGTGGTACTGATCAATGCGATGAACTTCGTGGACGGGCTGGACGGGCTGGCCGCCGGGATCGGGCTGATCGCGGCTGTCGCCATCGGGGCGTTCACGCTGCAGTTGCTGTACCGCTCCGGTGGCAGCGTGTCGGTTTACCCGCCGACGCTGATCGCTGCGCTCGTCGCAGGCGCGTGCCTGGGTTTCCTGCCGCACAACTTCCAACCGGCCCGGATCTTCATGGGTGACTCCGGGGCGATGCTGATCGGCCTGATGCTGGCTGCTGCGTCCATCAGCGCATCAGGACGGATCGACCCCAGCAGCTACGGCGCTACCGACGTGCTGGCGCTGTTCTCCCCGCTGCTGGTGGTGGCAGCGGTGGTGTTCGTGCCGCTGCTCGACCTGCTGCTCGCGGTGGTGCGCCGGACTCGCGCGGGTCGTAGCCCGTTCGCCCCCGACAAGCTGCATCTGCACCACCGGCTGCTGGAGATCGGGCACTCTCACCGGCGCGCAGTCTTGTTGATCTATCTGTGGGCTGCGCTGCTCGCTTTCGGTGCTGTCGCGCTGACGGTGTTCGACGTCTATGTGGTGGTGTGGTCGATCGCCCTGGGCCTGCTGATCGCCGTGCTGGGTTCGATGGTCCCCCGATTACCCGCTCGCTGATTGCCTGCCGAACCCGGCACGTCGCCCCCATCGCAGGAGAAGCGCAGCTAGAAGCGGGTGGGGGAGCGCAGGGTGTGATGAGAGGAGTGTGATAGCTTCTGTTTGTCCCACCCGGGGGTGAGACTTCTGGTCAGGCCGGCCCATCGGCAGCATGTGATCACAGCTTGTTCTGTGTGCTGCCCCTGGACTGCAAGGAGTGCCTTTGAGCGATGGCGGCGGGCGATGTCTGCGCCCGCTGAAGTAGGTGGTCGTGAACCAACGCAACGGCCCGGAACTGACGACACTACTCGGCCTCGGCGCCGCGACTGCAGCGATCCTCGTGGTCGGTCTCGGTCTCGGATGGCTGGTCGACCAGGTAGCGGACACCGTCCCGGCGTTCACCCTGATCGGCTTGGCGCTCGGCATCGTCGGTGCCAGCGTCTATATCTATATCCAGTTCACGAAGTTCCTGAAGGAGTAAGCGCCGCACGAATGGCGGCAACACCCCATCAGTCCATCGGAGAGGGCCCACCGTGACCCCAGAGGTGACCAGCACGACAAGCGCCGGGGCTACCGCAGCCGGCGTGGCCGTGTCGCCGCGAGACGTCGTCAAGCTGCGCAGGGTCGTGCCCATCGCGGCGGGTGTCGGGGCGGCCAGTTTCGTGGTGCTCGTTCCGATGGGCTACCCGCTGGCAGGCGCGTTCTTCTGCGGTGGACTTGGATTGGGTCTGGTCAACACCGCGCTGGTCCAGCGTTCTGCGGCGCGATTTGCAGCCAGTGGTGATCCTGACAAGCGGCGGTTTGCGATGTCCGTGCTCGCCCGCCTCGCGCTGATCACCGGGCTCGCGGTGGGCTTGGCACTGGCCCTGCGCCCCGATGGCCTGGCGGTCTTCGCCGGGCTGGCCACCTTCCAGTTTTTGATGATCTTTATGGCGTCCGTTCAGCTGGTCAAGGAGCTGCGCCAGTCCCGAGTCGGGGAGCGCCATGACAACTGAGCTGTTTGTCGCGGCCGAGGGTGGCGTGCAGGTCGGCGAGCATCCGCAGTGGCACGTGCTGGGCCTGACGATCAACGTGGACACCGTGATCTCCACCGCTATCGCAGCGACGATCGTTGTCGCGTTCGCGCTCTACCTCGCCGCCAAGGCGACCGGCGGGGTGCCCAGCCGCCTACAGTTGGTCTTCGAGTCGGTGACCGAACAGGTGGAGCGGCAGGTGGAGGGCAACCTCGGCATTCGCACCGCACCGTTCGTGGTGCCGCTGGCGATCAGCCTGTTCTTCTTCATCCTGATCTCGAACTGGCTTTCGGTCCTGCCGCACGCCTGGGAGACCTACATCCGGCCACCGACGTCGGATGTCAACCTCACCTTCGCGATGGCTATCTTCGTGATGATCCTGGTGTGGATCACCGGAATCCGGGTCAAGGGGAAGCACTACTTCAAGCATTTCGTCGAGCCCTATCCGGTGATGCTGCCGCTCAACATCATCGAGGAGCTGACCAAGCCGGTCACCCTGTCCCTGCGGTTGTTCGGCAACATTCTCTCGGGCACCGTGATGGTCAGCGTGCTTGCGCTGATGCCCGCCGCCGTGCAGTGGCTGCCCACCTCGGCCTGGAAGCTGTTCGACTTGTTCATCGGGCTGCTCCAAGCGTTGATCTTCTCGCTGCTGACGATCATCTACTTCGGATCCGCGGCGGCTCAGAAGGAGGATGCGCACTGAGAGGTCTCTGCGGTCTCTGGAGTCACAGCATCATCCGCCAGCACACCAAGCTCTCTGAGGACAAGAGGTAAACACATGAGTCTTTCTGCACTGCTCCTTGCCCAACCGGCGGGCGGCACCACCGGTTCGGTCCAACTGGCTGGCGCGTTCATCGGTGGCGGTCTGGCGCTGGGCGGTGGGGCGATCGGCGCCGCGATCGGTGACGGTCTGGTCGGTGCGGCGACCGTCAGCGGCGTCGCCCGCCAACCTGAGGCGCAGAGCCGGCTGTTCACCATCTTCTTCCTGACAGTCGGTCTGGTCGAGGCGATGTACTTCATCAACCTCGCCTTCATGGCTCTGTTCGTTTTCGTGCTCGCCTAAGTAGCTCGCCTAGTGGTCTCATCGGGGATGGTTGTCATGAGCTCGTATTTCCTCGCTGCGCCGGAGGGCGGCGGCGATATCTTCCTGATTCCCAACGCGACGTTCTTCGTCGAGCTGGTGATCTTCTTGGTCGTGCTCGGCGTGTTGTGGCGCTATGCGGTGCCCCCGGTAAAGCGCGCCATGGATGAGCGCCAAGCCATGGTCCGCAGGCAGATCGAGGAGAGCCAGCAGGCCAGCAAGCGCCTGTCCGAGGCCGAAGCCCGCTACTCCCAGGCGCTGGCCGAGGCGCGGATCGAGGCCGCCAAGATCCGCGAGACCGCACGGGCTGACGCGCAGGAGATCAAGGACGAGATCCGCCAGCAGGCCGAGCAGGAAGTCGCCAGGATCCGCCAGCGTGGCGAGGAGCAGTTGGCGACCCAGCGCGAGGCGGTTGTCCGCGAGTTGCGCGGCGAGCTCGGCAACCTCGCGGTGACTCTGGCCGGCCGCATCGTCGGTGAATCGGTGGCTGATGATGCCCGGCGAGCCGGCACGGTGGACCGCTTCCTGGACGAGCTGCAGCAGATGGCTGCCCTCGAGGCCGGCCCCGAGGGCAGTAAAGACGGGGCCGCCTCGGCCCGTAACGGGCGACGGAGGCGTTGATGCAGCCGGCCAGCAGGGCGGCACTGGCCGCGGCCCGGGAACGGCTGGAGAGCCGGATCGGTGGAGCCAGCGTTGCCGACCGCGATCGCGTGGGAGACGACCTGGCCGCGGTCGCGGAGGTGCTCGGCGCACAGCCGGTGATCCGGCGGCACCTCGCTGATCCCGCGGCGTCCGAGCAGGCGCGGCGGCAGCTGATCGAGGCCCTGTTCGGCGGCAAGGTGGGCCGGATCAGCTTGCGGATCCTGGGTGACGTGGTGATTTCCCGCTGGTCGCGGCCACGTGACCTGGTCGATGGGATCGAAGAGCTGTCCTGGCAGGCGCTGCTGGCTTTCGCTGAGCGGGACGGCAGCCTCGATGACGTCGAGGACGAGCTGTTCCGGTTCGGCCGGATCCTGGCCGCGCAACCACGCCTGGCGGCACTGCTGGGCGATGAGAGCACTCCCACCACCGGGCGCGTGGAACTGCTGAACGCAGTGCTCGCCGAACGAGCCCGGCCGGTGACCCGTCGATTGCTGGAACAGGCGGTCCGGGCTCCCGGGCGGCGTTCGCTCGACGAGATCGTCGAGCGGCTCGTGGACCGGGCAGCGGCGCGTCGGCAACGCTCGGTGGCCTACGTCACCGCCGCCGGCCCGCTGTCCGCGGCGCAGCAGCAGCGCCTGATCGACGTGCTCAACGCGATCTACCGGCGACCGATCTCACTCAAGGTCGCTCTCGACTCTGCGCTGCTCGGCGGGCTGGTGATCCGGGTGGGCGACGAGGTGATCGACGGTAGCGTGGCGGCCCGGCTCGGTCAGGCCCGTCAGTGGTTGTCCCGTTAGACACACATTGCCCGATGACCGCATGATGAACCGATCAGACGAGAGCAGGGACCGATAGCCATGGCGGAGCTGACGATCTCTTCGGAGGAGATCCGGAGCGCGATCGAGAACTACGTCACCTCCTTCTCGACCACGACCTCGCGAGAAGAGGTCGGTGTCGTCACCTACACCGCTGACGGCATCGTCAGGGTGGAAGGCCTGCCCTCGGCAATGACCAGCGAGTTGCTGGAGTTCCCCGGCGGCGTGCTGGGTCTCGCGCAAGACCTCTACGTGGGAGAGATCGGCGCGGTCATCCTCGGCGACTTCGACGGTATCGAAGAAGGCCAGGAGGTCAAGCGCACCGGCCGGGTGCTGTCGGTGCCGGTCGGGGAGGGTTTCCTGGGCCGGGTGGTGGACCCGCTGGGCAGCCCGCTCGACGGCTTGGGTGACATCGACGCCGACGAGCAGCGGGTGCTCGAGCTGCAGGCACCGACGGTCCTCGATCGGCAGCCGGTGAAGGAGCCGTTGCAGACCGGCATCAAGGCGATCGACTCGCAGACCCCGATCGGCCGCGGCCAGCGCCAACTCATCATCGGTGACCGCAAGACCGGCAAGACCGCGGTCTGCATCGACACCATCCTCAACCAGAAGGCGAACTGGGAGTCCGGCGACCCGAGCAAGCAGGTGCGCTGCATCTATGTGGCGATCGGCCAGAAGGGCACCACGATCGCCGCGGTCCGCCAGACCCTGGAGGACGCCGGCGCGCTGGCCTACACCACCATCGTCGCCGCACCGGCCTCGGATTCCGCCGGTTTCAAGTACATCGCGCCCTACACCGGCTCGGCGATCGGCCAGCACTGGATGTACCAGGGCAAGCACGTATTGATCATCTTCGATGACCTGTCCAAGCAGGCGGAGGCATACCGGGCCATCGCGCTGCTGCTGCGCCGCCCGCCGGGTCGGGAAGCCTACCCCGGCGACGTGTTCTACCTGCACTCTCGGTTGCTGGAACGGTGCGCGAAGCTGTCCAACGAGCTGGGTGGGGGATCGCTGACCGGGTTGCCGATCATCGAGACCAAGGCCAACGACATCTCGGCCTACATCCCCACCAATGTGATCTCCATCACCGACGGTCAGTGCTTCTTCGAGTCCGACCTGTTCAACCAGGGTGTCCGGCCGGCGATCAACGTCGGTGTGTCGGTCTCCCGGGTCGGCGGTAATGCGCAGATCAAGGCCATGAAGTCGGTCGGCGGCACGCTGCGCCTCGAGCTCTCGCAGTACCGCGAGCTGGAGGCGTTCGCCGCGTTCGGGGCGGAGAACCTCGATGCCACCTCGCGGCGTCAACTCGAGCGCGGCGCCCGGCTGACCGAGCTGCTCAAGCAGGCGCAGTACGCCCCGGTGCCGATCGAGGAGCAGGTCGTCTCGATCTTCCTCGGCACCCGCGGGCACCTCGATGAGGTGGCGGTGGCCGACGTGCGGCGCTTCGAGTCGGACTTCCTGGCCGACATCCGTCGCCACCACTCGGGCATTCTGGATGCTATCCGGGAGACCAAGCAGTTCAGTGACGATACCGAGCAGCAGGTGGTGGACGCGGTGACGGCGTTCAAGAAGCAGTTCACCACGAGCGATGGCTCCGCGCTGGGTAAGGAGGCCGAGGCTGACGCGATGGACGCCGAGGACGTCGAGCGCGAATCGGTGAAGGTCAACAAGCCCGCCCCCAAGAAGAAGTGACGCGATAGATGGCAGTACAGCTGAGAATCCTCCGTCGCCGGATCCGCGCGGTCCAGGGCATGAAGAAGATCACCAAGGCGATGGAGCTCATCGCCACCTCGCGGATCGCCCGCTCCCAGGCCCGGGTCGAGGCGTCCCGGCCGTATGCGAAGGAGATCACCAAGGTGCTCTCCGCGCTGGCCAGCGCGGCAGGGACCCTGGACAACCCGCTGCTGGTCGAGCGGGAGAACCCGACCCGGGCGGCGATGCTGGTGGTGACCAGCGACCGGGGCCTGTGCGGGGGGTACAACGCCAACCTGTTGCGGGCCGCCGAGGAGCTGCAGGCGTTGCTGCGCGACGAGGGCAAATCCGTGCGGCTGTACGTGATCGGTCGGAAGGCCCTCCGTTACTACACCTTCCGTCAGCGGGCGATCGAGCAGTCCTGGAGCGGGTTCTCCGAGCAACCCTCCTATGAGAATGCTGCCGCGGCGGGGAATGTGCTCGTGCAGGCGTTCCTTTCCGGGGCCGACGACGAGGACGGCGATCCCGGGCCCGATGGGGTGCCCGGGGTGGACGAGTTACACATCGTCTACACCGAGTTCCGCTCCATGCTCACCCAGACCCCCCAGGCGCGCCGGATCGCGCCCCTGGAGCTCGAGTACGTCGAGGACGATGCTGCCGGCGACGCCGCTGCGCGACCGCGCTCGGACAGCCCGGCCCCGCTGTATGAGTTCGAGCCGGACGCCGAGGAGTTGCTCGCGCACCTGCTGCCCAAATACATCAACACCCGGATCTACGCGGCGCTGTTGGAGGCTGCGGCCTCGGAACAGGCCGCCCGCCGGCAGGCGATGAAAGCCGCTACGGACAACGCCACCGACCTGATCCAGGACCTCACCCGTGAGGCCAACCAGGCTCGTCAGGGCATGATCACCCAGGAGATCAGCGAGATTGTCGGCGGTGCGGAAGCGCTGGCCGCCGCGGGAAGTGATGGCTGAGATGACTACAGCAGGCAAGTCGACCGTCGCGCAGCGCTCCGAAGCGGGTACCGGCCGGGTGGTGCGGATCACCGGACCGGTGGTGGACGTGGAGTTCCCTGCCGATCAGGTGCCGGCGCTGTACAACGCGCTGACGGTGGACGTCGAGCTGGAAGCGCTGCGCAAGACGATGACGCTGGAGGTCGCGCAGCACCTCGGTGACCACACCGTGCGTGCCATCGCGATGCAACCGGCGGATGGCCTGGTGCGGGGCGCGCCGGTGACCGACACCGGATCGGCGATCTCGGTACCGGTCGGCAGCCAGGTCAAGGGCCACGTCTTCAACATGCTGGGCCAGTGCCTGGATGCCCCGGACACGGCGTTCACCGGGGACCGCTGGAAGATCCACCGCGACCCACCGCCATTCGACCAGCTCGAGGGCAAGACCGAGATGCTCGAGACCGGGTTGAAGGTCATCGACCTGCTCACCCCGTACGTGCAGGGCGGCAAGATCGGCCTGTTCGGTGGCGCCGGGGTGGGCAAGACGGTGCTCATCCAGGAGATGATCATCCGGGTGGCCCGGAACTTCGGTGGCACGTCGGTGTTCGCCGGGGTAGGGGAGCGCACCCGCGAGGGCAACGACCTGTTCCTGGAGATGCAGGAGGCCGGCGTGCTCAAGGACACCGCGCTGGTCTTCGGTCAGATGGACGAGCCGCCCGGCACCCGGATGCGAGTCGCGCTCTCCGCGTTGACCATGGCGGAGTACTTCCGTGACGAGATGAACCAGGACGTGCTGCTGTTCATCGACAACATCTTCCGGTTCACCCAAGCGGGCTCGGAGGTCTCGACGCTGCTGGGCCGGCTGCCCTCTGCGGTGGGCTACCAGCCGACGCTGGCCGATGAGATGGGACAGCTGCAGGAGCGGATCACCTCGACCCGGGGTCGGTCGATCACCTCCATGCAGGCGATCTACGTGCCCGCCGACGACTACACCGACCCGGCGCCCGCGACCACGTTCGCTCACCTGGACGCCACCACGGAGCTCTCGCGTGGGGTGTTCGCCAAGGGTATCTTCCCGGCGGTGGACCCACTGGCCTCGTCGTCCACCATCCTCGACCCGCAGTACGTGGGTGAGGAGCACTACCGGGTGGCGCAGGAGGTGAAGCGGATCCTGCAAAAGTACAACGACCTTCAGGAGATCATCGCCATTCTGGGCATCGACGAGTTGTCCGAAGAGGACAAGGTCACGGTGAACAGAGCACGCCGGATCGAGCGGTTCCTGAGCCAGAACATGTACTCCGCCGAGCAGTTCACCGGCCAGGAGGGCTCGACGGTACCGCTCAAGGAGACCATCGAGGCTTTTGACAAGCTGTGTAAGGGTGACTTCGACCACATGCCTGAGCAGGCCTTCTACCTGTGTGGTGGGCTGGAGGATCTGGAACGGAAGTACCAGGAGCTATCCAAGAGCTGACAGGTATCCCAGACCGTGCCCGCGAGCGTTGTCGGGTCCGATCAGTTGCCAGCGGCACGGCGGTGAGTCTCGGTGTCCTCGCCTGCGCGATTTACTGCACCGCGCGGTCGGTGTGGTCGGCCCGTTCCGGTGGCGGGCCGACTAGAATTCGGGGGACACCCTAGGCGAGGAGACGTGCGTGGCTGAGATGTCGGTCGAGTTGGTCGCGGTGGAGCGGCAAGTGTGGTCCGGCCGGGCGCGCTCGGTGTTCGCGCAGACCACGGTCGGGGAGCTGGGCATCCTGTCCGGGCACACCCCGCTGCTCGGCGAGCTCGTCGAGGGCGGCATCGTCAAGGTCACAACGACCGACGGTGAGGTCGTGACGGCGGCTGTGTTCGGTGGCTTCCTGTCGGTCACCGCTGACAAGGTCAGCGTGCTCGCCGAAGCCGCCGAGCTCGCCGACGAGATCGATGTCCAGGCCGCCAGGGACGCGCTGGCGCGGGCTGGCAGTGACACGGATGCCGAGTCGGTGCGGGCTAGGGCCACTGCTCGGCTCAAGGCCGCCGGCCAGGCCGTCTGAGCGCCGTTCGGGCGGGGGAGCCGGGCCTTCATGGGGATCGGACAGATCGTTGGTGTGGTCCTCCTCGCGGGGGTACTCGTCATCGCTGCGCTGGCGTTTCGACGTCTCCGGATCGTGCGTCAAGGAGGGATCGACGTCGCGCTGCGGTCGCGCTTCAACGCTGCGGGCCGCGGCTGGCACCAGGGGGTCGGTCGTTACCGGGGCGACGTTTTCGCCTGGTTTCGGGTGTCCAGCCTGCGCTCGGGTCCGGACCGGGTACTGGAGCGGGAGCAACTGGAGATCGTCGAGCGGCGGGGCTTGACGGCACCGGAGAGCTACGCGATGCCCGGCGGATCGGTCGTGCTGCGCTGCCGCACCGGCGTCGAGGAGCTGGAACTGGCGATGCGTCAGGACACCCTGACGGGGTTCCTGTCCTGGTTGGAATCCGCTCCGCCCAGCACCAACCCCTGGGCCTGAGAGCGCTTCAACGGTCTCCGCCTGGCTTCCAGCGCACATCGCCGTCCGGATTGGCCAGCCGGGAGGCGATGAACAGCAGGTCGGAGAGCCGGTTGAGGTAGCGCGCGGTCAGCGGGCTGGTGCGCGGTGCGTCCACCGCGAGCAGCGCCCAGGTGCTGCGCTCCGCCCGCCGGGTGACCACCCGGGCGGTGTGCAGCAGCGCGGCGCCCGGGGTCCCGCCGGGCAGGATGAATGAGTCCAGTGTGGGCAGCGGGGCGTTGAGCTCGTCACACCAGCCCTCCAACCGGGTCACATAGCCCTCGTCGATCCGCAGTGGGGGGTGTTTCGGATTCTCCACGATCGGGGTGCACAGATCAGCACCCACATCGAATAGATCGTTCTGCACCTGCCGCAGTACCGTGACCAGACGGGGCGGCAGCGCTCCCAACGCCAGCGCCACGCCGATCGCGCAGTTCGCCTCGTCTACGTCAGCGTAGGCGACCAACCGCGGATCGGTCTTGCTGACCCGGGAGAAGTCACCGAGGCCGGTAGTCCCGTCATCGCCGGTGCGGGTGTAGATCCTGGTGAGATGCACGGCCACGGAGGCCAGCTTAACGGTGGCATCTAGGCTGCACACCCGTGAGCGAGCACTTCAGGGTCAATGGTGGTGCCCGGTTGAGCGGCGAGGTGGCTGTCGTCGGGGCGAAGAACAGTGTGTTGAAGCTGATGGCGGCGGCGTTGCTGGCTGAGGGCACCACGACACTGACCAACTGCCCGGAGATCCTGGACGTCCCGCTGATGGCGGACGTGCTGCGCGGGTTGGGCTGCGGGGTGGAGGTCGCGGGCTCCCAGGTCTGGATCAGCACGCCGGCCGAGCCCAAGCACGAGGCCGATTACGGATCGGTGAGCAAGCTGCGGGCCTCGGTGTGCGTGCTCGGCCCGCTGGTGGGCCGGTGCCGGCGGGCCAAGGTCGCGCTGCCCGGTGGCGATGCGATCGGCTCGCGCCCGCTGGACATGCACCAGAACGGGCTGCGCAAGCTGGGTGCGCGCAGCGAGATCGAGCACGGTTGCGTGGTGGCCGAGGCCGAGGGGCTACACGGGGCGCAGATCTGGCTGGACTTCCCCAGCGTGGGGGCGACCGAGAATATCCTGATGGCCGCGGTGCTCGCCGACGGGATCACGGTGATCGACAACGCTGCACGGGAACCGGAGATCGTGGACCTGTGCCTGATGTTGCAGCAGATGGGTGCGCGGATCTCCGGTGAGGGCACCTCCACGCTCACCGTCGAGGGGGTGGACACGCTGCGGCCCACCGAGCACCGGGTGATCGGGGATCGCATCGTCGGTGCGACGTGGGCCTTCGCCGCTGCGATCACTCGGGGTGACATCACCGTTCGTGGCGTCAACCCGCATCACCTGGATCTGGTGCTGGAGAAGCTGCGGCTGGCCGGTGCCCAGGCCGGCCCCGCGGGGCCCGACAGTTTCCGGGTGGTGATGCCCGGCCGGCCCACCTCGGTCGACTTCGTCACGCTGCCCTACCCGGGCTTCGCCACCGATCTGCAACCGATGGCGATCGCGCTGTCGGCGATCTCCGAGGGCACCTCGATGATCACTGAGAACGTGTTCGAGGCCCGGTTCCGGTTCGTCGAGGAGATGATCCGGCTGGGCGCTGATGCCCGTACCGACGGCCACCACGCTGTTGTCCGGGGTATCGAGCAGCTCTCCAGCGCCCCGGTGTGGGCCTCGGATATCCGGGCCGGCGCCGGGCTGGTTCTCGCCGGGCTGTGCGCGCAGGGGACCACGGAGGTGTGGGACGTCTTCCACATCGACCGCGGCTACCCCCGTTTCCTGGAGAATCTCACCGCCCTGGGCGCCGAGGTCCGCCGCGTCGCCGTCCCGCCGGAGCGTTGATCACAAAAAGGTCGACCAGCTGCCAGAGACCAGCGACACAACGGGAGTGGATCAGATGGGCGAGGGGTTTCACGTGGTTCCAGACGAGCTCCGTAGCTATGCCGACTACCTGCGGGGCATGGTGGGTGACTTCGATGTGATCGAGCACTACGCCCGCGACCAGGGTGCCGACACCGCAGGCTTCACCGGCATGTTGGCGGTGCTGGCGCCTATCGTCGTGGGTGTCGGTGACCTGTTCGGTGAGACGCTGGCCATCGGCAAGGACCGGCTGGGAGCGACTGCCGATGGACTCGATCACAGCGCAGCCACCTACGAGGCGGTCGACGGCAATGGGGCCGCCACGGCGGACTGCCTCGCGAGTCAGCTCCCGAGCGCTTCATAATGCCTGGATACGCGGACACCAAGGCGGTCGGGAGCTACCTGGCCGCCCCTGACGTCAATTCGGGCACCACCTTCGCCGACAAGATCGTCAATCAGGGCCCGCAGGTCCAGGTGGTGAACTGGATCTGGGAGCAGGTGACGGGTCAGAACCTGGTCGAGGCGCTGATCGCACCTATCACCGGCGACTGGTCCAGGATCGCGGCGAATGGTGCGGCATGGCGCAACGTCGGCAACGCCGTCGAACAGATCTCCGGCAATCTCAGTGACAACGTGGGCAAGCTTGACCCGTACTGGGGCGGTGAGGCCGCGCAGGCCTTCCGGCGTCACATCGAGGTGGCGTGGTTCGCCGGTCTCTACGCCGGAGGCGCGGTGGCCAAGACGATCGGTAAGGGATTCGAGTTCGTCGCCAAGCAGTCCGAGCGGCTCTGCCAAGAGGCTCTCGATCTGATCACGAAGCTGGTGGACAAGCTCGTGTCCGCGGCAGCCACTTTCGCCATCCCGGTTGTGGGGCAGGCCCGCGCCATCAAGATGGTCTGGGACGCATACCAGATCTACCAGGCGATCATGGGGATCTACAAGGCGATCAGAGCGACTATCGACGCCATGTCACAACTGATCGAGGCGCTGGGCAATATCAAGTCAACCCTTGAGTCGATCAAGGACGTGCGGAATCTGAGTGACCTTGCGGAGCTCGGCCAGGAACTCAATGCGAATACCTCGGAGGTCCAGGGCCAAGCGCAATCGGTCCAGGACAACACCACGACGGCGCGGGAGCACCTGGACGCCGGCCGCAAGGCCGCGGACCGGGCGAGGCACCGCTGAGCGAGAAGGGGACTGATGTGAGCAGACTGGCGGATGCCTGGCGCACCGCTGCGGTGGAGCAGGCCGAGGCACGGCTGACCGAGGTCGCTGGGCAGGCCGATGCGGCGATCGCCAAGGCCCGATCCCTGCGCATTCCGCCGACGCCACCACTGAGCGAGGACGACATCCGCCGGATCGATGCGGCCGCGCGGTTCCGGGATGCCTCCCGTGAGATGCGTGAGCTGCAACGGCGCATCGACCAGGGAGAGTTCACCTGGCGTGACGTCGTCGACGGCCAGCAGATGCACGATCCTGGCGTGCGCGCCGCACTCGGCGCGGGCGTGGCGGAGATGGGGCGGGTCTACCGTCAGTTCGAGGACGGCTACCAGCTCGATGAGGTCCTTGCGGCGCATCAACCCGGTGGGGCCGGCCAGCGTGGTCCCGACGACGATGACGGCCAGTGGTTCGTCGACAGCATCTACGACGGGCAGCCACGGTGATCGGCCGTGCCGGCCTGCTCCCGTTGGTGGGTGCGGTGATCGTGCTCGTCTCGGGCTGCTCGCCGAAGGACCAATCGGAGACCTCACCGGGTGACACGGCCGGGGCGGCGTCATCGGCGTCCGGCGCAGGTGATGTCACGAGTACGGACTTCTGCGCACTGGTGAGCGCTGACCAGCTCACCAGCGTGGCGTTTCCGGTCACAGCGGGACGACCGCTGACCATCGGTACAGCCCGCGCCTGCCGGTTTCCCGCCTCGGATGGAGCTGGGAGTCCGGTGCCGGACTCCGTGATGATCGGCGCCTTACCCGGCCGGGCCACCGGCGCCGGCGAGCCCGTCACGGTCGAGGGTGTGGCCGGATCGCAGAAACTCACCAGGACCGAGTGCACGCTGTTACTCGAGGCCGAAGGCGGCACGCTCCAGATCCTCGTCGCCCGAGCCGGGAAGGGCCCGCAGCAGTGCGCGATCGCTGAGAGCGTCGCCGCGGTGGTCCTGGACCGGCTCTGACCCCTACTCAACAGGAGGTGCCCGTGGCGTGGCTGCGGAAGATGCCGATGTATGCAGTGGTGCTGCTGATCTCGGCCGTGCTCATCGCGGGGGCGGGTCTCGTTTACTACGCCGTCGCGACATTCGGCAGCACGGTCGTGACCGGGCAGCTGAACAGCGGGGGCTCCGGGGAGCCCTACGAGTGGAACGGGCAGCGCCTGATCCTGCAGTCCGTGGACAGCGTGCGGGACTCGACCTGCGTGATCACTGGGCCGGACGGCGCCCGGCGGTCGTTGGGGGTGCCGCGCAACACCACCAGGGGGATGTTCAACTCCCCCGACTTCGTTGAGGTGGCGCCGCAGCCGGGCATCACGGCGACGATCATCTGCAGCCGCACCGTGCGCGTGTCTGCCGGTGACAGCGCCGTCGCACGCACCCGAACCGTGAACTCGCATCTGTTCCGAGCCGGTATGCCCGCGCTGGTCGCGATCCCGGTCCTGCTTGCGGTAGGCATCCCCCTCCTACGCCGTACCCGCGGCGGGCAGGCCGCAAGCTGATCAGCACCCCCATCACCCCGACATGTCTCCATGCCGGGGGAGGGGGCCGGGGATGTACTGCCTGCGGATGAGTTTCTTGTCGAACTTGCCTACTGAGGTTTTGGGGATATTGGTGACGAAGGACCAGTGGTCGGGGAGTTGCCAACTCGGCACTGAGGTGCTGAGGTGATCGCGGAGCTCGGTTGCAGTGACCTGCTCGCCGTCGGCGAGGACCACGGCGGCTAGGGGGCGCTCCCCCCACTTGCCGTCCGGGACGGCGACCACCGCGGCCTCCACCACCTTCGGATGGCCCATCAGCAGGTTCTCCAGCCGCACCGAGGAGATCCACTCCCCACCGGATTTGATGACGTCCTTGGCGCGGTCGGTGAGGGTGATGAAGCCCAGCTCGTCGAGGGTGCCGACGTCGCCGGTGCGCAGCCAGCCGTCGTGGAACCTGGCCACGTCGGGCTCTCCGTAGTAACACGCGGTGACCCACGGCCCGCGGACCTGGATCTCGCCGACCGAGGTGCCGTCGCTGGGCAGCACGCCGTCGCCCTCGCCGACGATCCGACCTTCGACACCGGCCACGAGCCGGCCCGCGCTCGCCCGGTAGCGCCAGTATTCCTCGCCCTGCGAGCCGACCGGCGGGGTGGCGACCGAGGCGACCGGGGAGGTCTCCGTCATGCCCCAGGCCTGCCTGATCTCGATGCCGAACTCCTCGGAGAACGCCTTGATCAGCGTGAGCGGTACGGCCGAGCCGCCGCAGATCAACCGGCGGATCGAGGAGATGTCCCCGCCGTGCGTACGGAGGTGGCGCAGCAGCGCACCCCAGATCGTCGGCACCGCCCCCGAGGTCGTCGGGCGCTCCGCCTCGATGAGGTTGACCAGAGCGTCGGGCTGCAGGAACCGGTCAGGCATGATCAGGCTGGCGCCCGACATCAGCGCGGCGTAGGGCAGGCCCCAGGCGTTGGCGTGGAACATCGGCACCACTGGCAGGATCCGGTCCGCCGAGGTCAGCGCTGCGACCTCGCCGGTGCACAGGCACATCGAGTGCAGGTAGGCCGAGCGGTGGCTGTAGGCGACCCCCTTGGGATGACCGGTGGTGCCGCTCGTGTAGCACATCGCGGCGGCGGAGCGCTCGTCGATGCCGGTCGGCCAGTCGAATTCGTCGGGCTGGGCGGTCAGCAGCTCGTCGTAGGAGTGCCAGTCCGGGGCGACCCCCTCCAGTAGCGAAGTGTCCGCTGGCCCGACCACCACGACATGCCGGAGAGTCTTCATCTCCGGCAGGGCGCGGGCCAGTAACGGCAGCAGCGAACCGTCCACGATCACCACGTCGTCCTCGGCGTGGTTGGCGATCCAGGCCACCTGCTCAGCTGCGAGCCGCAGGTTGAGGGTGTGCACCACCGCGCCCATCGCGGGGATGGCGAGGTAGGCCTCGAGATGCTCCTGGTTGTTCCACTGGAAGGTGGCCACCCGCTGATCGCCGGTGATCCCGAGCTCCCGCAGCGCCCCGGCCAGCTGCGCGGCCCGCCGCCCCACCTGCGCGTAGCTCGCGCGGCGGGCGCTGTCACCGGACCAGGTGACGACCTCGGCGTCGCCGTGCACGGTGGCACCGTGGCGCATGATCGTCCCAACGGTGAGCGGGAAGTCCATCATCGTGCTGTCCACCGCGGTGGCCTTTCTGTCCTCGATTGTGGTGCTGGCCACAGTAGGTGCCCAGTATTGTCCTCACCAGAGGCCGGAGGTGCCGTGATGCCCTATCCCAGCGATCACGAGCGGGATCGGCCGTGGGTGATGCGAACCTACGCCGGGCACTCCAGCGCACGTACCTCCAACGCGCTGTACCGGCGCAACCTCGCCAAGGGACAGACCGGCCTGTCTGTGGCCTTCGACCTGCCCACCCAGACCGGCTACGACCCCGACCACGAGCTGGCCCGCGGTGAGGTCGGCAAGGTCGGTGTGCCGATCAGCCATATCGGTGACATGCGGGAGCTGTTCGACGATATCCCGATGGCGCAGGCCAACACGTCGATGACGATCAACGCCACCGCGATGTGGCTGCTGGCCCTCTACACCTCGGTAGCCCAGGAGCATGGCGCGGATCTGGCGCAGCTGTCGGGCACTACGCAGAACGACATCATCAAGGAGTACCTGTCCCGGGGGACCTACGTCTTCCCGCCGGGCCCGAGCCTACGGCTGATCACCGACATGGTGGTCTACGCGGTCCAGCACATCCCGCGATGGAACCCGATCAACATCTGCAGCTACCACCTGCAGGAGGCCGGCGCGACCCCGGTGCAGGAGATCGCCTACGCCATGTGCACCGCGATCGCCGTGCTGGACTCGGTGCGCGACTGCGGGCAGGTGGCGCCAGCGGACTTCGCGCAGGTCGTCGGCCGGATGTCGTTCTTCGTCAACGCTGGGGTGCGCTTCGTCGAGGAGATGTGCAAGCTGCGTGCCTTCGGCCGGCTCTGGGAGCAGACCTGCCGGGACCGCTACGGCGTGACCGACCCCAAGCTGCGGCGGTTCCGCTACGGCGTGCAGGTCAACTCGCTGGGGCTGACCGAGCCGCAGCCGGAGAACAACGTCCAGCGCATCGTGCTGGAGATGCTGGCGGTGACGCTGTCCCGGGATGCCCGGGCCCGCGCGGTGCAGCTGCCGGCGTGGAACGAGGCGCTGGGCCTGCCCCGGCCCTGGGACCAGCAGTGGGCGCTGCGGATGCAGCAGGTGCTGGCCTATGAGACCGACTTGCTGGAGTACGAGGACCTCTTCGAGGGCTCCCTGGTCGTGGAGGCCCGCGTTGCCCAGATCGTCGAGGGCGCCCGCGCGGAGATCGACCAGGTGCAGGGCATGGGCGGGGCGATCGCCGCCGTCGAGTCCGGGTACATGAAATCGCAGCTGGTGTCGTCGCTGGCTGCGCGGCGCCGGCGGATCGAGGACGGCGACGACGTGATCGTCGGGGTCAACCGGTTCACCGAGACCGACCCCAGCCCGCTGCAGGCCGAGGGGGCCGGGGCCATCGAGACCATCGACCCGGTCGCCGAGTCACAGCTGATCGCGGCGATCCAGGCCTGGCGGGCAGACCGCGACCCCGCGGCGGTGGACGACGCCCTGCGGCGGCTGTCCGAGGCCGCGAAGACCGACGCCAACCTCGTCGAGCCGTCGATGGCTTGCGCCCGGGTGGGCGTCACCACCGGGGAGTGGGCGAGTGCGCTGCGGGCGGTGTTCGGCGAGTACCGGGCACCGACCGGGATCTCCGGCGCGTCGTCGGCCGGTGCGGCCGGGGACGCGATCGTGCGAGTTCGGGACCGGGTGCGTGCGCTGGGGGAGCAGCGGGGTGGGCGGCTGCGGATACTGGTCGGCAAGCCAGGTCTGGACGGGCACTCCAACGGCGCGGAGCAGGTGGCGGTCCGGGCCCGTGACGTCGGCTTCGAGGTGATCTACCAGGGCATCCGGCTGACGCCCGCGGAGATCGTCGCGGCTGCGGTGGCCGAGGACGTGCACATCGTCGGGCTCTCGGTGCTCTCCGGCTCGCACCTGGAGGTGGTACCCGCGGTGGTCGAGGGACTGCGCGCCGCCGGCGCCGGCGACATACCGGTGGTGGTCGGCGGGATCATCCCGCCCGAGGACGCCGAGGTGCTGCGCGCTGCGGGCGTCGCCCAGGTGTTCACCCCGAAGGACTTCGAGCTCACCGACATCATGAACCAGATCGTGGACCTCATCCGCCCCCGCTGACCCGCCACCTCCACAGCTCTGCGTCTCCCGAGCTCAACAGCAGAGTCGTCCGGGTGGCCGGCGAGAGCTCTGTGGTTGAGTTCGGGAAGGACAGTGTCGGCGATGGGCGCGCGGGCTACGGTTCGGAGATGGGGTTTTCTCCGTTGAGGGTCGAGCGGGACGGGGATGTCGTTCGGATCACCATGAATCGTCCGGAGCGGCGTAACGCGCTCTCTGCCGACCACCTCGCAGAGCTGCGGGACGCGTTCAGTGCCGCGGGCCGGTCGGACGCCACGGGCATCGTGCTCGGCGCGCAGGGCACGGTGTTCTCGGCCGGCCACGACTTCGCTGATGTGGCGGCCCGCGATCTCGACGGCGTCCGGAAGCTGTTGACGCTGTGCACGGAGCTGATGCGCACCATCCAATCGGTTCCGCAGGTCGTCGTGGCGCGGGTGCACGCGCTGGCCACTGCGGCGGGCTGCCAGCTGGTGGCCTCCTGCGATCTCGCGGTGGCCGCCGAATCGGCGGGCTTCGCGCTGCCCGGCGGTAAGGGGGGCTGGTTCTGCCACACCCCCGCGGTGCCGGTGGCCCGCTCGATCGGGCGCAAGCGGCTGATGGAGATGGCGCTGACCGGCGAGGTGGTGGACGCCCGAACCGCCGCGGACTGGGGCCTGGTCAACCGGGTTGTCCCGGACGCGGAGCTGGACGCCGCGGTGGACGACCTGCTGGCCCGGGCCACCCGCGGCAGCCGGACCAGCAAGGCGCTGGGCAAGCAGACCCTCTACGCGCAGCTGGACCGGCCCGAGGCGGACGCCTACGCCATCGCCCTCGAGGTGATGGCCAGTGCCTCCCAGAGCGCCGCCGCCAAGGAGGGCATGGCGGCGTTCCTGACGAAACGTGACCCAGCCTGGCCGGACTGAGACGCCCTTCGCGGTCCTCTAGGCTGGTCGACCGTGCGGCTCGTGATTGCTCGGTGCCAGGTGGACTACATCGGACGGCTGACCGCGCATCTGCCGATGGCGCCGCGGCTGCTGCTGGTGAAGACGGACGGGTCGGTGAGCGTGCACGCCGACGGCGGCGCGTACAAGCCGCTGAACTGGATGAGCCCGCCGTGCACCCTGGTCGAGCAACCGGACCGCTGGACGGTCACCAACCGCGCCGGTGAGCAGCTGATCATCGAGATCGACGAGGTGCTGCACGATTCCCGCCACGAGCTCGGGGTGGATCCCGGGCTGGTCAAGGATGGTGTGGAGGCGCACCTGCAGGCACTGCTCGCCGAGCACGTCACCACCCTGGGCAAGGGCTGGACGCTGGTGCGGCGGGAATTCCCCACCGCGATCGGGCCGGTCGACCTGATGTGCCGGGACGCTGACGGGGTGTCGGTCGCGGTGGAGATCACCCGGCGGGGTGAGATCGGCGGTTCACGGGATGCCGAACCCGCCGTGACCGCACCGCGCCCCCGGCACTGGGCGGTCGAGGTCAAGCGCAGGGCCACGATCGACGCCGTGGAGCAGCTCAGCCGGTATGTGGAACTGCTGAACCGTGATTCACTCTTGGCTCCCGTAGGGGGTGTTCTCGCAGCTCAGAGCATCGCTCCTCAAGCTCGGACCCTTGCCGAAGATCGTGGCTTCAGGTGCGTGGTGCTCGACTACGACGCATTGCGCGGGATGCCCAGCGATGCGATGACCCTGTTCTAGCGCGCAGTCGGGCCGCTGAACCTACGCTCGCTCATCTCGATTTGATCTTCCTCTCGGATGCTTCCGGTATCACTGCAGGCCACTGTGCCGTTGACCTCTGCGACCTCACTCCGCCATGATAGTGGAGCAAGTTTCTGCAACTTGGAGCAAGGGAGTCGAGGTCATGCGAGCAACGTTCCTGGGTAAAGACCCTGAGTCATTCGAGGGCGAGTCCCCCACCCTGTTCGCCACCGACCGCGCCGATCGCGTGACCTACATTGCCCAGGGCTGGACGGTGACTGACCCCCAGGCACTCGCGGACATCGGCCCGGTGCCCGACCACGAAACACTGATCGAGATCCCCGAGGATGTACTGAAGTTTTATGTCCGCCGCTACTTGGAGCAGGGGGGAGAGCGCTGAGCCTGCTCGTCGGGGACGACTTCAATCGGTTGTTCCGTACCTTCCGGCATACTGCTTTCCGCTTGGAAGTACGGGAAAGCTATAACGCGCCGCGTGAGGTTGAGTCGTTCAAGAAGTTCCGAGCTGCTACGCCTGTCGATCTGTCGTGGGCGGAAACATGGCTCAACATGATTCGTGAGGCGACCGCCGAAGGCCGTCGCTTTACTCGTGTGCGAGTGGTCAGTGTGCCGCTCAGCGACTACAGCCGGTTTGGGCTTTGGGCTGCTCAGTTCACGAGCGATGCGGGCGAGGATATTCGTTACCTTGCCCGCGGCAAGGCCGAAAAAGCCGAACTACCCAATCATGATTACTGGCTGTTCGACTCGCGCAAACTGGTTCGGATGCACTTCGGCGAGGAAGACCGGTTTCAAGGCGGCGAGATCATCGATGACGCCGCCGAGGTCGTAAAGCACAACTACTGGCGGGATGTTGCTCAGCATCACGCTGTGAGACGGGACCATTTTGACGCTAAGACCTAGTGGTTCCAGCGGCGTTGAGGAAGCACGCAACGCGCTTGGCAAACGACTCCGCGAGCTCCGTCGGCAAGCACAACTGAGCGGCAAAGGGCTCGCGGAGTCGTTGTCATGGCAGGCGTCCAAGGTGTCGAAGCTGGAGAACGGGCGTCAGACCCCGACCGATGACGACATCAGAGGTTGGACGCGGGCAACCAACAGTGAAAGCGAAACTGAAGCTCTGCTTGCCTCACTGCACACGCTTGAGGTTCAGCACGCCGAGTGGCAACGAGTCCTCAAGGCCGGGATGCTGGCGCATCAGCTTGAGCTCTCCGAGCAGGACACGAAGACGAAGCTGTATCGCTCATTCGAGCCTGCTGTTGTCCCGGGACTGCTCCAAACACCTGAATTTGCCCGTGCGCGCTTCTCGCAGGTGGTCATGGTGCATCGGGTGCCCAACGATATCAACGATGCGGTGGCGAAGCGGATGCAGCGTCAAGAGATGTTGTACCGCCCAGACAAGGCGTTTCACTTCGTTGTCACCGAGGCGGCGTTGCGCTACCGGTTGTGCTCGGTGGAGATCATGCTCGGGCAGCTTGACCGCCTGATCTCGCTGACCTCACTGCGGAACCTGCGACTCGGGGTCATTAGCAACGACACGCAATACGTGGTTGATCCCCGTCATGGCTTCGTGCTGTACAACGCCGACCTTGTGAGGGTCGAAACGTATTCGGCTGAACTCAACCTGCGACAACCCCACGAGATCGAGTTGTATACGGCCACCTTTGAGAAGCTGGCTGCCGTTGCCAGCTACGGCGGCGCAGCACGGGCGATCGTCAACCGGGTCATTGCTGATCTAGCCGCTGCTATGGGCGAGGATGGCGAGTGATTTCCTCCCGCTTCGCCCGTTCACAATCTTGCGAGCAATATCGAGCAATTTGCTGTTCAAGCCCTTCTTTTCTGCTTACTCTCCAAAGCGGACGCAGAGCTGCGTTTTGTCTCCCGGGCATGGAGAGAATCAGGTGACTGTTCGTGTTGCCCCGCTGAGCAAGAAACAGATCGATCGGCTACCGGAACGTGCGCGGGAGGTGGTCGAGTACCGCAAGAGCGGCCTGAGCCTGAACCATATCCAGGGTTGCCCGTTGGACTGCGCCTACTGCATCCGGCATACCTACGGCCTGTGGGATCATCGGGTACCGCGTGCCCTCATGTCGGATGCCGAGGCAGTTGAAGAGCTGGTCAATCACCGCTACTTCCAGCCGCACGTAACCCCGGTGCAGGTATTCAACCGGGCGACCGACCCGTTCCTCCCGGCCGTCCGGCCGCATACCTTCGCGGTGCTCGAAGATCTCGATAAGCGCGAGCTGACCAATCACGTCTTGGTCATCACGCGGCACGCTATGAAGCCCGAAGATTCCGACCAGCTTCATCAGCTCCGGCACGTCAAGGTGACGTTGCTGTTCACCTTCTCGGGTATCGACAATCCAGAAATCGAGCCCTACCCGTCGCATGTCGCCGCCGACTCCTTGAAGCTCATGAGCGCGCCGTCACCCCGGAAGTACCGCACGATCTTCTACTGGCGTCCGCTGGTGCCTGGTCTCAACGACTCGGATGAGCACCTGGCCCAGGCTCATGAGCTGGCGGCTCATGCCGATGCGACGGTGTTTACCGGTCTGTTCTACCGGGACGAGATCGCGGAGTACTACAAGGCCAACGGCTTGCCGGAGCCGTACGAGGACACGGCGCGGCGCAAGATCGTGCCGGAGACGTTGGAAGCGCGGGTACTGGCTGTCTTCGACTTGGCGACGCCGTTGTTCCGCAAGACCAGTTGCGCGGTGAGCTACGCGCATGGCCTGCCGGACTACAATGGCCACGTCGGTATACGTGAACTCTGTGACATCTGTCCGCTGAGCCAGCTTGAGCTGTGTAGCGGCACTCACCGGGTTCCGTCAGCTGATCAGCTTCGGCAGGTCGCGGGCGAGCTGCCCGAGGCGCGTGGTCTCGTGGTCGTGGACATCACCGAGCGCTCCGCCATCGTGTCGGGCCTGGAGACCGAACAGCCGCGCTACTACATGCAACACGCGTTCGGCTTCCAGGTTCATGATGTCCGCCATCCCCACCATGAGTGTCGGCATGGTCGTGCTGACATTGGATGGAAGGAACGTGAACAAGGTGTCCGACTGGACGAGCCTGCGCTACGTGGTCGTGGACGTGGAGGGCAACGGCCAGCAGCCGCCCGATCTGGTGGAGCTGGCCGCCGTGCGGATCACCGGCGGGATCATTGGGGAGCCGGTGAGCTGGCTGGTCAAGCCGGAGACGCCCATTAAGCACTTCGTCACCCGTATTCACGGCCTGACCAACAACGACGTGGCCAACGCCCCGGTATTCGCCGACGTCAGGGCCGAGGTGCTGAGTGTGCTGGACGCGGACGCGCTGGTGGCCCACAACGCGCACGTCGATGTGGGTGTTCTTCAGCGCAAGCTCGAGGACTGGGAGTGCCCCAAGGTGTTCGACACGCTGAAGCTCGCCCGCTGTCTGCTACCGGACGCGGACAGCTACAAGCTGGGCAACTTGGCCGAGGCGTTCAAGCTGGCCGAAGGTTTGCCGGAAGACCTCACGCCGCACCGCGCCACCTACGACACCTTGGTCACGGCCCGGTTGTTCGTGCGCTTGGCTAACACCACCGACTTTTGCCCGCTGAGCTTGGAAGAACTGCGCGGTGCGCCACCAGGCGGGGGCGAGCATGAAGCTCCGGCCCTTTTCTGAACACTCGCGAGGCTTGTTCGTCAGCGTTGACGGACCGAGCGGCGCTGGGAAGTCCACGATCGTCCATCATCTGGCGCAACTGCTGGTGGCCGCTGGCGAGGACGTGCACGTCACCACTGGTCACGCGCTGGCCTGCTTGTATGCGGCGGACAGGTATCACCACGTTGAGGCGGAAATCCGGCCACACATAGCAGCCGGCCGGACGAGGCCGGTCTGCCCCGTCGTCGGTCATGAGGTCGGGGTGGATCCCGACTGGTCAAGGACGGTGTGGAGGCGCATTTGCAAGCCCTGCTCACCGAACACGTCACCACCCCGGGCAAGAGCTGGACACTGGTGTGGCGGGGGTTTCCCACCCCGATCGGCCCGGTCGACCTGATGTGCCGCGAGGCCGATGGGGTGTCGGTCGCGGTGGAGATCACACGGCGCAGTGAGATCGACGGGGTGGAACAGCTCACCCGGTACCTGAAGTTGCTCAGTCGCGACTCGTTGCTGGCTCCGGTGCACGGCGTGTTCGCCGCTCAGCAGGTCAAGCCGCAGGCCCGTACCCTGGCCGAGGACCGGGGTATCCGTTGTGTCGTGCTGGACTACGACGCCCTGCGCGGCGCCGACTCGGACGAGTTCCGGCTGTTCTGACTCGCGCCTATCCGAAGCAGACGCGGCGCAGGCGGGCACGCCACCACGTCACTGACTCCGGGTCGGTCAGCTCGTAGGTGTCCAGCAGCGCGGGATCGGGTGCGGGTGGGGTACGCGGTACCGGCAGGTAGCCGCCGGCAGGCCGGAGCGAGTCGGCGTCGAGCACGACGTCGCCGTGGAGCAAGGACAGCGTGCCCAGGCCGCAGGCGAAGTCCAGCTCGGGCAGCGTGCCCGCCAGCGCGAGCCCTGCTGCCAGCCCGACGCTGGTCTCCAGCGCGGAGGACACCACGCACGGCAGCCCGGCAGCCTCGGCCACCTGCAGCGAGCGGCGCACCCCGCCCAGCGGCGTGCACTTGATCACCGCTATGTCAGCCGCGCCTGCGACCGCGACTCGGAGCGGATCGTCGGCGCGGCGGATGGACTCGTCAGCGGCGATGCGCACGGTGACTTTCCGGCGCACCGTGGCGAGCTCGTCAATGGTGCGGCAGGGCTGTTCCACGTACTGCAACCCGCTGGCGGCCTTGTCGAGCTGCGGGATCACCGCCACGGCGGTGTCGATGTCCCAGCGCCCGTTGGCATCCACCCGGATGTGACCGTGCGGGCCGAGGGCATCGCGGACCGCCTCGACGCGGGCGAGGTCCTCACCGAGCGAGGCGGGGTGGTCGGAGACCTTGACCTTCGCCGTGCTGCAACCGGAGGCGGACACGATCTCGTGGGCACGCCCCGGGCCGACCGCGGGAACGGTGCAGTTGATCGGGACCCGGTCCCGGACCGGTTCGGGCCAGCCCAGCGTCGCGGCTTCCACCGCGGTGGCCCACCAGGCAGCGGCCTCACGGTCGTCGTACTCGCGGAACGGGCAGAACTCGCCCCACCCGGCGGTTCCTTCGATCAGCATCCCCTCGCGGATCGCGATTCCCCGGAACCGGGTCGTCATGGGGATGGCGTAGCAGCGGGCCCCAGAGATGTCGATGCCGTCGAGGTCGATGGCTTCGCCGGTCATGTCGTGATCTCCTCGTCCAGCTCGATCGACCCTTGCCGGCCGGTCTCTACGGCGACGGCGAGCAGGTTCGGGCAGACTCTTCTGACACCGGTCCGAACCCGGCGCTCTACCTTGGCCTCAGTAACCGCTGGGGGCAGCATAGTCGAATGCTTCGCTAAATTTCTCGCACAATGCGATCAGTCCGAGGAGGACCGCTGACCCAGCTCATTCGACCCGGACCCGAACTCAGACAGCTTTTCCATGCCTTCGAGCACACAGCCTTTCGCTTGGAAGTGCGGGACAACTACGATTCGCCCTATGAAACTGAATCAGTGAGAAAATTTCTGGCCGGCGATCCAGATGATCTTGCCTGGTCCGAGAACTGGATCAGAATGGTCCGCGAGGCGACAAACGAGGGACGCCGTTTCTCCAGGGTCCGTGTCGTGAGTATTCCCCTGGCCGACTACATCCGCTTCGGCGTGTGGGCGTCACAGTTCACCACTGCGGCTGGTGAAGGCATCCGCTACCTTGCCCGGGACCAGGCTCAAGACATGGCCCTTCCCAGCCACGACTACTGGCTGTTCGACTCTTAGTTGCCATACGCTTCGATGATGATGACCGATTCCTTGGCGGCGAGGTTGTCGAGGACCCGGCCGTCATCTTGCAGCACAACTACTGGCGCGATGCTGCCTGGCACCGCGCTGTTGGACGGGACGACTTTGCCGCTGAACAGCAAGTCCGGCGCATCTAACGTCCACGAGGCCCGTAATGCGTTCGGTAAACGACTCCGCGAGCTTCGTCAACAAGCTTGAGAACGGTCGTCAAACTCCCTGTGATGACGACATCAGGGTGTGGGCGCGAGTCACCAGCAGCGATGGTGACACCAAAGTCTTGCTTGCGTCGCTGCATGCGAGCCTTTGAGCCGACTGTCATGCGTGGGCTGCTGCAAAGCGCGCGTCCGGTTCGCTGAGGGTATCCGTAGACTCAACCTGCGGCTTGGCATTATCGGCTTCGAGGCGCAGTACGTAACCTCGCCGTGGCACGGCTTCTGGATGTATGACGATGACAGGGTGCTGGTTGAGACATTTTCGACATTGCTGGATCTTCGGCAACCGCAAGAATCAACCGTGTCATCGACGACCTTGCCCCCGATATGTCGGAGGATGGCGAGCAATTTCCAGTTTGCTGACACGTTCGTGTAATTGTTAGAAATATTAAGAAATATCCTGTTCTCTTGCTTTGCTCTGCTTTAGCCTCTGGAGCGGGCGGCGAAACGCGTCCAGTCGCTTCGTGGTTGAGAGAGGACGAGAGAACCAGGTGATCACCGGTTTTGCCTGCTGAACAGGGAACAGATCATACGGCTGTCGGAGCGCGCCCACGACGTCCTGGGGTATTCGCATGTCGACGCGCTGTCGCAGCTGATCAGACCGGTGATGCCCGGACGCCTGGGGCGGTACGGGCCCGTCGCCGGTCTGGTTTTTCAGTTGTACGGAGATGGGCGGTGAAGCTTCTGGACGGATAGATTCCGGCGAAAATTAATGGTCAGAGGACGTCAGGATATGACCGCAACCGTGATTGTCGCCGTCAATCGGGGTGGGGTGTGGATTTCTATTGATCCACCATTCGCTTTTGAGGCGATTTTAGAGCCCGCCCACGTCGATATACTGGTCAACATGCTCACGGAGGCTACTAAAGAAGCGCAGCGTTATGAGCAGGAAAAAGTCACGTGAGGCGTGGTCGGTCGATTCTGTACCGACCGGACGGTCGGCGCTGATCGGAGAATCCGCTGCGTCACGGTCGGCTACGAGCAGTTACGGGGGCCGGGAGCGTAGAGCTGTGGGTGTTCGGACCCGTACGCTCCGGGGTAGGCCGACGCGGGGGTATGACGAAGATGGCTCAGACCACGAACAACGGCCAGCCGCCGATCCGGGAGGAGGCGACCCGCTTCGCCTCGGTGGATCCGCGAACCGGCGAGGTCGTCGGCCACCACCCGGTGTGTGACGAGACGGCGGTGCGAGCCGCCGTCGCTCGTGCGCGGGAGGCGACCGTATGGTGGGCCGGGCTCGGGTTCCCCCTACGACGACGCCGGCTGCGCTCCTGGTGCTCGGCGCTGAGCCGGCGGATCGACGAGTTGGCCGAGCTGATCACCACGGAGACTGGCAAGCCGCGAGATGACTCCCGGCTGGAATGCGCACTCGTGATCGCGCACCTGGATTGGGCTGCGCGCAACGCCGAGCAGGTGCTGCGCCGCCGCAAGGTGGGATCGGGCCTGCTGATGCTCCACGAGGCGGCGACGGTGGAGTACCAGCCCTACGGCGTGATCGGTGTGATCGGCCCGTGGAACTATCCCGCGTATACCCCGATGGGCTCGATCGGCTACGCGCTCGCCGCCGGCAATGCCGTGGTGTTCAAGCCCAGCGAGCTGACCCCCGGGGTGGGTCGGGCACTGGCGGAGAGTCTCGCCGTGGTGGTGCCTGAGCACCCGTTGCTGCAGGTCGTGACCGGGTTCGCCGAGACCGGGACCGCGCTGTGCCGGGCCGGTGTGGACAAGCTGGCGTTCACCGGTTCCACCGCCACTGCGAAGAAGGTGATGGCGACCTGCGCCGAGACGCTGACCCCGGTGGTGATCGAATGCGGCGGCACCGACGCGCTGCTGGTGGATGCCGACGCCGACCTCACCGCGGCCGCCGAGGCCGCCGTCTGGGGTGCGATGGCCAACGCCGGGCAGACCTGCGTCGGCGTGGAGCGGGTGTACGTCGTCGAGGACGTCGCCCAGGAACTGACCGAGCGGATCGTCGCCCAGACGCGGCGGCTGCGCATCGGCGGTGACCCCGGCGCAGACCTCGGCCCGATCACCAGGCCCGAGCAGGTCGACGTGATCCGCGATCACCTCACCGACGCGTTGGCCCACGGCGCCACGACGCTGGTCGGTGGTGTGGAGTCGGTCCGCCCGCCCTTCGTGGAACCGGTGGTGCTGACCGACGTCCCGGAGACCTCAACCGCGGTGACCGAGGAGACCTTCGGCCCGACCCTCACGGTGCACCGGGTTGCGAACCTGGACGACGCGGTGCAACGGGTCAACGCCGGCCGCTACGGACTGGGTGCCGCGGTGTTCTCCCGGCACCGCGGCACCGAGATCGCCGGCCGGCTGCGCTGCGGGATGGTGGCGGTCAACAGCGTGATCTCCTACGCCGCGGTGCCCTCGCTGCCCTTCGGCGGGGTCGGCGATTCCGGATTCGGGCGGGTCCATGGCGCTGACGGGCTGCGTGAGTTCACCCGGGCCAAGTCGGTCACCCGCCGCCGGTTCCGTCCCCCGGTGGAGGTTCTCACCTTCGCCCGCCCGGCCTGGGCGGTTCGATTGCTGGTGAGGATCGTCCGGGTCCTTTACGGTCGCGGAGTGGGAGGCACGAGATGACTCAGATCAAGACGGTCGGTGTGGTGGGGATGGGCACGATGGGCGCCGGGATCGCCGAGGTGCTGGCCCGCACCGGGCTCGAGGTGCTGGCCGTCGAGGTCGACGAGCACGGGGTGAGCCGAGGTCGGGGACATCTCGAGCACTCCACCGGACGTGCCCTGGAACGTGGCAAGCTCGACGAGGCGACCCGCCGCGACCTGCTCAGCAGGATCAGCTTCACCACGAGTCTGGCCGATCTGAGCGAGGTGGATCTCGTTATCGAGGCGGTGCCCGAGCGCCTGGATCTCAAGAGCCGGCTCTTCGCCGAGCTGGACGGGATCGTGCGGCCCGATGTCGTGCTGGCGTCCAACACCTCCAGTTTGTCGATCACTGAGCTCGCGGTGCAGACCACGCGGCCGGACCGGGTCATCGGGCTGCATTTCTTCAACCCGGCGCCAGTACTCAAACTGGTCGAGGTGGTGCGCACGGTGGTCACCGATCCCGACGTCATCAGCGCCGTCACCGAGCTGGCGAGCACGCTGGGCAAGACGCCGGTGGTGGTGGGGGACCGGGCCGGATTCATCGCCAACGGGCTGCTGTTCGGCTACCTCAATCACGCGGCGAGCATGTTCGAGCAGTCCTACGCGAGCAGGGAGGATCTCGACGCCGCGATGCGTTTCGGCTGCGGGTATCCGATGGGGCCGCTGGCGCTGCTGGATCTGATCGGCCTGGACACCGCCTACGAGATCCTCGACGCGCTGTACCGCCGATCCCGGGACCGGTTGCACGCGCCGGTGCCGGTGCTCAAGCAGATGATCACCGCCGGGCTGCTCGGCCGCAAGTCTGGCCGCGGCTTCTACACCTACGCGGGGCAGGACTCCTCCACCGTGGTGCCCGATGCCGCTACCCCGGCCGGCGACGAGTCCGCCGTGCAGCCCCGCCCGATCGGCGCGGTCGGGGTGGTGGGCACCGGGACGATGGCCACCGGCATCGTCGAGGTGTTCGCCAAGGGCGGCCACGAGGTGATCGTCCGGGGTCGCAGCACCGGCCGGACCGACGCGGCGGTGGCGGCGATCACCCGCTCGCTGGACAAGGCCGTCAACCGCGGCAAGCTCGCCGAGGATGCCCGCGACGCCGCCCTCGCGCGGATCTCGACCACCACCTCGCTGGATGACTTCGCTGATGTCGACCTGGTAGTGGAGGCGGTGGCCGAGGAACTGGACGTCAAACGCGGGATCTTCGCCACCCTCGACGAGGTGTGCAAACCCGGTGCGATCCTGGCCACCACCACGTCGTCGCTGCCGGTGGTCGAGTGCGCGGCGGCCACCTCCCGCCCGGGTGACGTGGTGGGGATGCACTTCTTCAACCCCGCCCCGATCATGAAGCTGGTTGAGGTGGTGACCACCATCACTACCACCGCGGAGGTGGCTGCTACGGCCCGCCAGCTCGCCCGTTCGCTGGGCAAGGTACCGGTGACCTGCGGCGACCGCGCTGGTTTCATCGTCAACGCGCTGCTGTTCCCCTACCTCAACGATGCGGTGCGGATGCTGGAGGCGCACTACGCCTCCGTCGATGACATCGACACCGCGATGCAGGTCGGCGCCGCGCTACCGCTGGGCCCCTTCGCGCTGCTCGACGTGGTCGGCCTGGACGTCTCCCTGGCCATCCAGCGCAGCCTCTACCAGGAGTTCCGCGAGCCCGGCTTCGCCCCAGCCCCCCTGCTGGAGCAACTGGTCACCGCCGGTCGCCTGGGCCGCAAGACCCGCAAGGGCTTCCGCGACCACTCGTGAGGCCCGGTTGATGGCCACCCATGCCCCGCCTTGAGGGTTGATCTGATCGGATCGTGTGCATCAAGATGCGATTGATGTAAGATTATGTAAGATTGGGTGAGTGGAAGCGCAGACCGGTTTTCCGGTGATGCGGATCGGTGGTGCACCGATCACGATCGACGACGTCCGAGCGCTGGACGACGAGGAATGACTACGCTGCTCGACAGCAACGTCCTGATCGCGCTGACGGTGCACGAGCATGTACATCATGATGCGGCGATCGCTTGGCTGGGCCGCAGTGATGACCAGGTCGCCACCTGCCCGATCACGCAAGGTGCACTGATCAGGATCCTGGTGCGCCGCGGGGTGCGTCCCGATCAGGCTCTCGACCAGCTGAGACGCATTGTTGCGCAGCGGCGGCACGAGTTCTGGCCCGACCAGGTTCCGTTCACCGAGGTGGCGATGATCGGTGTGATCGGCCACCGGCAGATCACCGATGTCTACCTCGCCCAGCTCGTTCGTGCCCACGGGGGTCGACTGGCCACCTTCGACCAAGGTCTCGCCCAGCTACACGTCGACGTGGCGCACCTCGTACCCACTGGATGACGGTCAGGGCTTCGGCTCAGGTGCAGCAGCCCCCACCGCAACATCCGCCCGCCGGAGCGGGGGATCGGCTCGTCGCCGCCCCTGACTGGGCGCCACCGGACAACGCGACGGTGGAGAGCAGCCGGACGGTGTCGTCGTGTCCGGATGGGCACTGGGCGGGGTCTGCCGACGCGGTCATCGGCCGGCTGAGCTCGAAGGTGGTCGAGCACTCTCGGCACCGGAACTCATAGCGTGGCATGGATCGCAGCCTACTGGTATTACCGTGGGTGGTGATGCCGCGACGCAACTTCCCACGCCGTGCTGCCGCCCCACCGCCTGCGGTGAGCGGGGCGGGTTGGGCGCGGGTGGAGCGCGGGCCGGACGGGCAGTGGCTGGTACGGGCGGTTCCCGGGGAACAGGCCCTCAAGACCTATCGCTGCCCGGGTTGTGACCACGAGATCAAGCCCGGTGTCGCGCACGTGGTGGCCTGGCCGGCTGCGGAGCAGGGATCAGCCGCGCAGCGGCGGCACTGGCACAGCGGGTGCTGGACCGTTCGGACCCGTCGGGCCCCCACTCGCCGGCAGTGATGAGCGGAGGGGCGTCAGTCGTGCTGAGCCGGCTCTCCGGCGGGCACGTCCGCTTCCGCTGGGGCGGGCGAGAGCTGCTGCAGGGCCTCCGTCAGCTTCGAGCTCACCGTCTCCAGCTGCCCGGTGACCTGCCGGCGCAACGTGTGCAGCGCCTCTACCTGCCGGTTGGCCGATCGCACCCGGGCGACGGCCGTCTGGTCCGCCTCGGTCACCAGCCGGCGGGCCACGTCGGTGGCCTCGTCGACGCGTCGTTTCGCCTCGGTCTTGCTGCTCGCCTCCTCCTGCGCAAGCTCACGGGCAGCGTCGCGGCGCCGGGCCGTGATGGTGATGTCGAAGTCCTCCTCGACCTGCTGGCGACGGGCCGCTGACTCGGCATCGAGTTGCTGGGCCCGCTGCTGGGCCTGCGCCAGGATCTCCTCGCTCTGGCGGCGCGAATCGGCCACGACCCGTTCGTGCTCGGCCTCCATCGTCGAGCGACGCTGCACCGCCTCGGCGATCATCTGGTCGTAGCGGGCGCGCAGCTCGCTCGCCTCGCGCTCGACCGCGGCCCTGGTCGCCTCGGCAGCCGTGGTGGCCTTGGCGGTGATCTCCCCAGCCTCGGTCTGCGCGCTGCGCAGCATGCGCACCACTCGCTCGCTCATGCCTTCGACGGTGGTGGGTGGGGCGGCGAGCCGTTTGATCTGGGCCCGCAGGTCGTCGATCTCGGAGCGAGCCGCCTCCAGCGCCCTGGTCAGCTCGGCGGCCTGCTCCGCCCCGGCATCCCGGTCCGCCACCGCGAGCTGCAGATCGGCCCGCAGCTGCTCGAGCTGGTAGTCCACCTGCGTGCAGTCGTATCCACGGCGGACGACGTCGAACGTGGACCGCATCGGAAGCAGGTCGCGATCATCGAAGCCCATGCGGCCACGTTACTCGGGTGCTGGGGGTTGACAGATCAGCCGTCTGGTGTTCAGACCCCCCGAAAGCGGTTGATGGCTTCCAGGTGCATCTCGCGAAGCTCTGGGTTGCGGATGCCCAGGCCCTCCTCGGGAGCCAGGCAGAGCACACCCACCTTGCCCTGGTGGATGTTGGAGTGCATGTCGTGAGCCGCCTGCCCGGTCTGCTCCAGCGGGTAGACGCGCGAGAGCGTCGGGTGGACCTTGCCTTTGGCGATCAGCCGGTTGGCCTCCCAGGCCTCGCGGTAGTTGGCGAAGTGCGAGCCCAGGATCCGCTTGAGGTTCATCCAGAGGTAGCGGTTGTCGTAGATGTGATTGAAGCCGGAGGTGGAGGCGCAGGTGACGATCGTGACACCTCTCTTGGCGACGTATACGCTGGCGCCGAAGGTCTCCCGCCCGGGGTGCTCGAACACGATGTCGGGGTCATCGCCCCCGGTGAGCTCACGGATCTTGGTGCCGAAGCGTTTCCATTCCCGCGGATCCTGGTTGTGCTCGTCCTTCCAGAACTTGTAGCCCTCCGAGTTGCGGTCGATGACCAGATCGGCGCCCATCCGCCGGCAGATCTCCGCCTTCTCCGGGCTGGAGACCACACAGACCGGGATGCCGCCGCCGCCCAGCGCCATCTGTGTCGCATACGAGCCCAGCCCACCGGAGGCGCCCCAGATGAGCACCGTGTCGCCCTGTTTCATGTCCGCGCCGTTGCGGGAGACCAGCTGCCGGTAGGCGGTGGAATTGACCAGACCCGGGCTGGCGGCCTCCTCCCAGGTGAGGTGAGCCGGTTTGGGCATCAGCTGGTTGGATTTCACCAGCGCCAGCTCGGCAAGGCCGCCGAAATTCGTCTCGAAACCCCAGATGCGCTGTTCGGGGTCGAGCATGGTGTCGGCGTGCCCGTCCGGATGCTCCAACTCGACGGACAGGCAATGCGCCACCACCTCATCGCCGGGGCTCCAAGCGTTCACTCCGGCTCCGGTGCGCAGCACCACGCCGGCCAGGTCCGATCCGACCACGTGGTAGGGCAGGTCGTGCCGGGCGGCCAGCGGGGAGACACGTCCGTAGCGCTTGAGGAATCCGAAGGTGGGCAGGGGTTCGAAGATCGAGGTCCAGACGGTGTTGTAGTTGACCGCGCTGGCCATCACGGCGACCAGTGCCTCGCCCGGCCCCAGTTCCGGCACCGGCACGTCGTCCAGGTGCAGTGACTGGCGGGGGTCCTTGTCCCGGCTGGCCATGCCGATGAACATGTCGGCCTCGTCGGCGTGGACCGTGATTCCCCGGTAGGTTTCCGGCACCGGCAGTGAACCGATGGAATCGACGTCGTCACCGAGGATGGCATCGAGGATCTTCTGCACGGGTCGTCTCCTTCCCTGGTGTCCGTTTCCCCTCGGGAAGTGGCACGGCTACGCAGCGATTACCGATCAGTTTATCAATCGCCACAGCTCCGACTGAGAGAGGGAGACCGATCCGTCTCGTTTGCAGGTATTGACCGGGCGGCCAATCAAGCGCAGTATCCGAAGTTGCTGGGAGCAAAATTTTGGTGGAGGTGATCGCACATGGCGAAGCATTGGATGCGCTGGCAGGACTGGGTCGCCCTGGTCTTGGGCGTCGTTGCCGGACTGTCTGTGCTGTGGCTGGAGACATCGAAGGCCGCGATGTGGAGCCTGCTGGTCTTCGGGGTGTTGCTGCTCGTCAGCGGCTTGTGGTCGCTGGCGATGCCGGGTTCGGTGGCCAGCGAATACGTACATATCGGTCTTGGTGCGCTGCTGTTCATCAGCCCCTGGGTACTGGGTTACACCAACTTTTACGGGGCGGCGTGGACGTCCTGGGTGATCGGAGCGCTGGCGGTCGCGGTGGGTGCCGCCGCTGTGCCGGTGGCGATGACGGAGCACCGCGGTATGGCGGGCCAGCACTGAGCGCCGGGGAGGATGCCCCTGCTCGGGAACGGATCCTCACGGCAGCGCAGGAACTGTTCGCCGAGCAGGGGTTCGACGCCACTCCGACCTCGCGGATCGCCGAGCGTGCCGGAGTTCCCAAGGGACTGGTGCACTACTACTTCCGCCGCAAGCCGGACCTGCTGGTGGCGCTGGTCGGGCGGCTGCCCCGGGAACACCTCGATCACAGCCACATCGTGGTGTGCGGTGACGTCGCGGGCAGCCTGCGCCGCCTGGTGGCCGCCCTCGACGCCTGGCTGGACGCCTCGCCGGTGCTGTCCCACCTGCTCTGGCGGGAGGCCGACACCCACCACGTGGTGCGCGACGCGCTCAGCGCCCGGTTCCGCTGGATGGTCAGCGAGATCCGAGCGGTGATGCGTGCCGCGCTGCCCGAGGCGCGCCCCGGGACCGATGTGCACAGCGCCGATGTGCACAGCGCGGCGGAGTTGCTCGCTCTCGCGGTCAGTTACCGGCACTCCACAGCGCGGCACGCCGGGGACGGGCTCGCGGTGGAGCCGCTGCTGTCCATGCACCGCGAGCTCGACTTCCTTGCTCATGCTCTGGTCCTCGGTGCCGGCAGCACAGGTTGAGTGGAATCGCGATATAAGTTGGTCGGTTACCTGATCGCCACTACAGCCGAGGTTCACGCTCCAGATCAGGGACTGAACCGACCGAGCTGTCAGTCGGGAGGTCGGTGTGATGGTGGAGGGCCAAGCCGCTAGGCGGCGGTGAGCCGAAGGCGTTCTCGCAGCTCCGAGACACCGGGGCTGCTGTTCATCGGTTCTAGCACCGAGCTGAGTGTGCGGAGCTGTGTCAGCGCACGACGGGAGTGCATCGAGCTGATCATCTCGACGGCCCAGCTCGTAACGGGCGTGGCCTTGCCAGGTGACCAGCTTGACGGGCCCGTCCACGCAGGCCCAGGGGGAGGCGGTAGTGAGGTCGATCTCAGTGAACTCCTGCTCGGCGTCGCCGAGCAGGAGTTCGGTGTGCCGGATGTCACCCTTGGCGGCGTAGGCGAACGCGAGGTTGGTGGGCAGTGCCGTGGCAGTGGACGGGGATACCTGGTGGGTTCCCTGGGAGACGGCCTGGCCGATCCGCACCAGCCGCAGGGCCTCGTCGGGGTGTTGCAAGTACAGCGCTTGCTGTGCCATGACCATGCAGAGGTGCCCGGTAAGGTCAGTGGTGACGGGGTCCTGCGCGCCCTGGGCGATTTCCAGGCCGGCCAGAAACAACCGTCGGGCGATCTCCTGCTGTTCCAGATCGAAACTCATCCACCCGGTCTGTAAGGCCAAATGCGCAGTCGCCGTGTGCAGGCGAGCGCGTACAGCAGGCTCTGCCTGCGCCTTGAGCAGCGGAAGGGTCGCGCGGAACTGCGCGATGGCCGTGTCGCAGGCATACCCGCCACCGTAAGTGTGCAGGACGCGCTCGTACTCCGCCGTCGCGCGTTCGAGCGCCTCGACGTCGGCGAGCCCGATGTGGCGGGTGCCGGGGGGATCGGCGTAGGACAGCAACGCCATCAGCCGGTCGACATCCAGGCCGGTGAACCCGGCTACTCCGGTGGCGCTCAGGGCCAGGGTCCCGACATGCTGCACGAAGTCTCGCCGATCCACCCAACTCACCAGCTTCCGGCCATCCGCCCCCGCAGCGCCTACGGTAGCGCCGAAACCGAGCAGGATCGCTGGGATCCACAATCGGGTGGTGACCCGGGCAACCAGAGCCACATCACGCAGCTGGCGCACACCGCGCTCGATAGCCGAGACGCGGCTCTGCTCCAAACCGGTCACCTCAGCCAAGGTCTGCTGAGACCAGGCGGTGGCCATGCGGATCCGGCGGAACACGGTCCGAAAATCGTACTCACCCAGCGCGGTGGCGATCGGGTCCTGGAAATAAAAGTCCGGGGCAGATCCCGGCGCGGATCCGGCCCGACCCGCTGACACGGATCACACCACCCCTGCCCACGCTGACCGCTGCCGCGGCGCAGCATGGCCCCGCAACGGGCACAGCACCCCGGGTTATTGGTGGTCACTCAGACATCCCCCTTGCTGTTATTTCCGGTGCTGGCGATGATCGCCGCGCACCGTGTCTCTATCACGAGGCGATCCTCTACACCAGAGCAAAACTGACTAGTGCGCTGGAACTAGGCAGCCGGATCAGGCGATCGCGGCGCGGATGGCAGCACGCAGCCGGATGACCGGCTCTGCCGGAAGGGCCAGCAGCATCAGCGCTTCCGGGTCCACCTTGCCAGGACCAAGGGCGATCGTGAATGGTGCCAGCTCGGCGCAGCGGTCGCGGGCGGCGTCGACGATCACGTCGATGTCGGCACGGTCCACCTCGTCGGTAAAGCCGATGCCTTGCATGAAGTCGCCTTTAGCCGGCAGCTACACCTGGTGTAGCCGAAGTCGGACATTCGTTGTGGCGGCGAGCAACTGCAGATCGTCAGGGTCTGAGGTGAACACTGCGGCCTGGTACCGCAGCGCGGTGAGCACGACATGCGCGTCGACCACATCGGAGGTGCCGGCATCGCGGAGCATGCGCCCGACGGCGCGCCCGGCGTTCTCATCGAAAGACTCGATGACACAGCCCTTCAGCAGACGGGAGAGTTGCGGCTGCGGCCCACCTCGCCATGCCTGCCCCAGTACCACGGCCGGGACGACGGCCTGACCGGCACGGTCGAGACCGCGACGATGCACTGCCCACATGGACCGGTCACCACGTTCGGCGGCGAGCAAGGCGCCGGTGTCGTAGACGAGGGTCACCACGCAGCGGGCCGAACACCTAGCTCGTCGAGGATCTCGTCAGCGCGGTCGATCTCGTCCTGGGTGAACTCGCCGGCCTCGGCCTCGTATTCGCGGACGGCTGCCAGCCCGGCGGCCAGTTTCGCGGCCTTCTGCGCAGCTTGGGACAGCCACGCCGACAGGCTGAGCCCCGCTTCCTCCGCTGCGATGCGCGCCGCGGCGAGAGTCTCCTCCTCCAAGGACACCGAGATCTTTGTCACGGTCATGCTTGCCATCCTAACAGGGCGGTGCTACCCCTGGTGCGAAGAACCACGAATCGCCTGCATCAAGCAGCTAATGGCGGCCGGCCGACGATACTGGATGGAACACCCGCTCTCGACCCTCGGCAGCCTGTTTGATCGATTCGAGCGTCACTGCCATATTCCCTTCACGCTCTGCCAGATGCTGGGCGACGATGCGCTCCTCCTTCGGGTATCTCGGCGATAATCATGCCGGCTAAGCGAAGCGGTGGCGCAGTCCGAGGAACTCGGCAAGCTTGAATAGCACACTCTTGACCTCGAATAGCGCCTCCTTGGCAGAGTTGATGGCCGCGTCAATGGCGTGGTCGACCGGTTTAAGAGGGTTGCCGACCGCGTCCACGGTGTGGTCGACGAACTTGTTAGCGATACTGGCGCCGAAGGTCCCGCCGACGAACCCGCCGACGATGCCGCCGACGACTGTGCCCGGACCTGGTGCTACCAGCGATCCAATGAGCCCCCCTATTATGGCGGCGCCGGCTGTTCCGCCAATCCCCACGCCGGCGGCGACGACCACGCCCCGGTAGGCCGACCGCGTGATCCGTTCAGCCATGCCGATGTCTGGCCGTCCGCTGTCCCGCAACCATTGGTCATGGAAGGAGGTGCAAATACGGCAAGCAGTGCCGATCCGGCCGAGCCATTTAGTCCTGTTACCCCATCGGCCAAAAGCGGCATTGTCTGCCTTGCGGTCAGGATTCTTGGGATTGAAACGCGGTATGAATCGCGTGGAGTCCTGTACGCCGAATCCTACCTTCTGTATGGTGTCGGCACCTCTCCGTGACCAACCGATGCTGTTGCGCCAGGTGAGCTTGCGAAGGTCGCCGAGTCCGTCTTTGAGGTCGGCTTTGAGGACGGACCGCAGATCCCATGACTGCTTGGGGAGGGCACCGAAGTGTTTTCGCCTTGGCCATATTCGCCGCGGTCGGCCCAAGCTGGAGCAGAGCCTCCACCTCGGCCTCATTACTGATCAGTTCATCGTAGGCTCGCCACCAGGCTTGCTCATCCCTAGCCGGGATCTCGTCGACACAGCGGTTGAAGCTTGCGACCCGCTGTGCCCAGATCTGCATGCATACCGCCGCCCAGACCAACGCGCCGTCCCGGGTCGCATCCTGTTCGGTGGAGTCGTAGGCAACCTTGATCTCTGGTGGGCACAACCCATCCCAGTCGGCAAGCGCCGGTGTGTAGGGCCACTTGATCCCCTGACCGTTCTGCAGCGCGTCGGCGCCCCAGGCGATCAATCGTGAGCTGTACCGCGCCAGTTCCTCTGGGTCTGCGAGGTGCTTGTCGAACGGTTGCATCTGACCACACCTTCCCAAAGAGGACATCAGGCACGATTCTGAGTGTACGCGGTGAACCAATGGGCGGGGCGTCTCAGCTTGTTTCCCGAGTATGGGACTCCTGGCCAGTGGCTGGCTCTACCAGTTCGATCAGGACGCCGCCGGCGTCTTTGGGGTGCACGAAGTTGATCCGGGAGCCCGCCGTGCCGCGGCGGGGCGTGTCGTAGAGCAGCCGCACGCCGGCGGTGCGCAGCGCAGTCATGGCGGCGTCGATGTCGGTGACCCGGTAGGCCAGTTGCTGTATCCCGGGGCCGTTGCGGTCCAGGAACTTGGCGATCACCGACGTCGGGCCCAGCGGGGCGAGCAGCTGCACCGCGGCGCCGGTGCCGGAGTCGCCGGGGGCGCGCAGCATGCCCTCGTGCACCCCCTGCTCCTCGTTGACCTCCTCGTGCACCAGCTCCAACCCGAAGGTCACCCGGTAGAACTCGACGGCCGCGGCGAAATCGGGCACCGCGATGCCGACGTGATCGATTGCCGTGACGAAAGAGGGCGCAGCCGGGAGTGTCATGAGATGCAGCGTACGGCTGGTGGAGGTGTGCTCATTGTCATCGCCATACCGACGGTGATAGCGCGTAAGGTCGAAATCCAGCTGGAGGTCACAACCCCGAGATCACAACACCCCACGCCGGAGGTAATGTCCATGGCCGGTATCATCGGCTCTGTCATCGTCGCCGGAGCCCGCACCCCGATGGGGCGGCTGCTCGGTCAGCTCAAGGACTTCTCGGCCGCCCAGCTCGGCGGGTTCGCCATCAAGGGTGCGCTGGAACGCGCCGGGATCGCACCCGAGCAGGTGCAGTACGTGATCATGGGTCAGGTGCTCACCGCGGGCGCCGGTCAGATTCCCGCGCGCCAAGCCGCGGTCAACGCCGGCATCGGCATGGATGTGCCGGCGCTGACCGTCAACAAGGTGTGTCTGTCCGGGTTGACCGCGATCGCGCTGGCCGATCAGCTGATCCGGGCCGGCGAGTGCGACATCGTCGTGGCCGGCGGGCAGGAGTCGATGACCCAGGCGCCGCACCTGCTGGCCAAGTCCCGGGCCGGGTTCAAGTACGGCGACGTCACCATGATCGACCACATGGCCTACGACGGGCTGCATGACTCGTTCGATCAGGTCTCGATGGGTGTCTCCACCGAGAAGCACAGCGCGCGGCACCACCTGACCCGGGCCGAGCAGGACGAGTTCGCCGCGCAGTCACATCAACGGGCCGCGCGTGCCATGGACAGCGGGCTGTTCGCCGAGGAGATCACCCCGGTGAGCATGCCGCAGCGCAAGGGCGACCCGGTGGTGCTGAGCGCCGACGAGGGCATCCGGCCCGACACCACCGCCGCGAGCCTGGGCAAGCTGCGCCCGGCGTTCGCCCCGGACGGCACCATCACCGCCGGGTCCTCGTCGCCGATCAGCGACGGGGCCGCCGCGGTCGTGGTGATGAGCAAGGCCAAAGCACAAGAGCTCGGCCTGAGCTGGCTGGCCGAGATTGGGGCGCACGGCATGGTCGCCGGGCCCGGCGACTCCAGCCTGCACGAGCAGCCGGCCAACGCGGTGCTGGCGGCGTGCCGCAAGGAGGGCATCGACGCGAGTGACCTCGACATCGTGGAGATCAACGAGGCGTTCGCCGCGGTGGGCGTGGTGTCCACCCGCAAGCTCGGCATCGACCCGGCGCGGGTCAACCCCAATGGTGGGGCGATCGCGCTGGGGCACCCGATCGGCGCGTCCGGCGCCCGGTTGGCGTTGCACCTGGCGATGGAGCTGCGCCGCCGCGGTGGCGGCGTGGGCGTGGCATCGCTGTGCGGTGGCGGCGGCCAGGGTGACGCGCTGATCCTGCGGGTGCCCGGCGACGACGCGGCGTGAGCTGTTGGGGCCGCGACGTCGACGAGCTGGTCGTCCACGCGCGGCAGGGTCAGGCCCGCGCCGTCGCCCGGCTCATCTCGCTGATCGAGGACGGCGCCCCGCAGTTGCGCGCGCTGGCCGCCGCGCTGGCCCCCGACAGCGGCCGGGCCCAGGTCGTCGGCATCACCGGCCCGCCCGGGGTGGGCAAGTCGAGCACCGTCAGCGTGCTGGTCACCGCGCTGCGGGCGGGCGGCAAGCGGGTGGGTGTGCTCGCGGTCGACCCGTCCTCGCCGTTCTCCGGTGGGGCGCTGCTCGGTGATCGGGTCCGGATGCAGGAGCACGCCACCGACGCCGGTGTCTTCATCCGGTCGATGGCCACCCGGGGACACCTGGGAGGCATCGCCTGGGCCACCCCGCAGGCGCTGCGGGTGCTGGCCGCCGCCGGCTGCGACGAGGTGCTGGTGGAGACCGTGGGGGTGGGCCAGTCCGAGGTCGAGGTGGCCGCGCTGGCCGACACCACGGTGGTGATGCTGGCGCCGGGAATGGGCGATGGCATCCAGGCCGCCAAGGCCGGGATCCTCGAGGTCGCGGACGTCTTCGTGGTGAACAAAGCCGACCGGGAGGGCGCCGATCAGACCGTCCGTGATCTCAAGCACCTCATCTCCCTGGGCCGGCGGGGCACCGCGGGCCCGAGCTGGCGGCCGCCGGTCGTGCGCACGGTGGCCACCAAGGCGGCGGGCATCGAGGAGCTCGTCGGGGCGATCGAGGAACACCGGGCCTGGATGAGCAGCCACGGTGAGCTGGAGGCCCGGCGCCAGCGCCGCGCGGAGGCCGAGGTCGAGGCGATCGCGCTGGCGCACCTGCACGGCAGGCTCGGTGACGCGCTACGGGGCAGCGCGTTGCCCGGACTGGCCAAGCGCGTCGTCGCCGGCGAGCTGGACGTCTACCGGGCAGCCGACGAGCTGATCGCCGAGTTGGTCGCGCAACCACCGGCAGCGGGAACTAGAGTGTGATCACGTCGGCGAGCACGGTGCCGCTGGTGGCCAGCCGGGCAGGCGCCGGGCTGTCGTACACCACCAGCAATCGACGCTCGTCGAGCAATCCGATCCCTTCGGGATGGTCATCACCCTCGCCGAAGGGAAGATCCAGCTCGCGGCGCAGCGCCGGTGCTCGCACGACGCGCGGGACGTCGTCCTCGAATGCGTCGAGCCAGCGGTACACCCGCACCGGTCCGTCGAGATCCATCGACGGGCCGGCCAACACCAGCAGATCAGCTCCGTCCGGGCACAGGTCGCGCACGCCGAGCCCGTCGAGCTCGAGGAAATGCGTTCGGTAGACCGCGCCGTCGCCGTCCAGCGCCGCCGGCTCGAGCTCGTCTGCTGCCTTGCCGCTCTGTGGCAGCAGCGCTATCACCACCGCCCAGCCGCGCAGCACCGGCCCGCGTAGCCCCAGGTAGAGCAGCTCACCGTGGACCGCGACGCCCTCGACGTCGAGCCCGTTGTCCTTGCCGGGGATGGTCAGGAACGGGCTCAGGTGCGGATCGTCAGTGAGTAGCCCGGTGACCCCGCCAGGCAGTAGCGCGCTGGTGTGCCCGTCGGGCGTCTCACGCATGATCGTCGATAGGCCGTCCGGGCCGTCGGTGACAGCCAACCGCGCCAGCACCCGGCGGCTGGGTTCGTCGCTCACCTGGGCCAGCCGCCGAATCGCCTTGTCATCCTCGTGCTTGGCTTTGATCTGCTTGCGACGGCTGCTGTGGGAACCAACCGCCCACAGGTAGGGGCCGTAGCGGGCCAGCCCCTCGATGTCCACCTCGTCTTCCGGGCCGCCGGGCAGTGTGAGGGCATCGGCGAGGTGAAAGGTGGTGTGCTTGCCGTAACCCCCACGGTCGGCGGTGAGCCGCTCGACGGTGGCGGTCTCGTCTCCGGCGATCCACAAGCAGGTCCCGTCGGGTCGGACGGCGGAGAGGTTGACGTGCGTCTGCGTGTCGAGCGCGTGCTGGGCGAAGCGCAGCGCAAGCTGTTCGATGTCCACGGTGTGACCTTTCCCGCCGCTAGGTCGGGTCGATGAAGTCGCCTGCGGCGCGGCGCACCTGGGTGAGCAGCCTGGTGAGTTGGGCGGTCTGTGCCTCGTCCAGCCCGACGAAGCCGAAGTCGATGTCGGTGAGTGACACGGTGGCCGCCTTCTGACGCTGCCGGCCGGCCTCGGTGATCGTGACCAGCGTGGTGCGCCGATCGGTGGGGTGACCATTGCGCTCGACCAGGCGGTCGGCCTGCAAGCGGTCCACGATGTTGGTCACGCTGGTCGGGTGCAGCTGGAGCCGTTGACCCATGACGTTCATCGGCAGCGTGCCCTGGCGGGAGAACACCAGCAGCACCAGCGCCTCGTACCGGGCGAAGGTCAGGCCGTGGGGGCGTAGCGCAGCATCCACCGCGGACTGCAGGATCTGCTGCACACGCATCACATTGGTCACCGCCGCCATCGTCTCAGCTGGTCCGATGCGGTCCTGCCAGATCTGCGCGGCCCGCTCGATCGGGTCGAACGGGAGTGGCTGATGCGAGGACATGGGGAAACCGTAAGGCCAGATGTCGCGCCCGGGTAGGGCAGGTCAGTCATGATCGTCATCTTGGAAGGATGAGACGCGCTGACCGCGGCTAGATCCTCCCAAACGGTGATCATTGAGATCCGCCGGCCGCGGTATCAGGGGGCGAGCCTCGGGTACTCTCATTAATAGGGCGTCCTACTATCTGAATACCGACGAGGGGCAGACATGACCGCTTACGACCCTCAGCAGGCCGATCCCCACGCTGGTCGGGAGCGCTGGCAGCGCCGCTACGCGCAGGCGCAGGCGGCGGGAGGGCTGCGCGACGCGGACTTCACCACTCTCTCCGGTGCCGAGGTCGACCCGGTGTACGGGCCGCGCGAGGGTGAGACGGTCGAGGAGTTCGAGCGGATCGGCTGGCCCGGCGAGTACCCGTTCACCCGCGGTGTGCACAGCACCGGCTACCGGGGCCGTACCTGGACGATCCGCCAGTTCGCCGGATTCGGCAACGCCCGCCAGACCAACGAGCGTTACCAGCAAATACTGCGCAACGGCGGGGGCGGGCTCTCGGTGGCCTTCGACATGCCCACCCTGATGGGCCGCGACTCCGACGATCCGCACAGCCTCGGCGAGGTGGGCCACTGCGGGGTGGCGATCGACAGTGCCGCCGACCTGGACGTCCTATTCGAGGGTATCCCGCTGGAGCAGGTCACCACATCTATGACGATCTCGGGTCCCGCGGTGCCGATGTTCTGCATGTACCTGGTGGCCGCGCAGCGCCAGGGCGCGGACATCAGCAAGCTCAACGGCACCCTGCAGACCGACATCTACAAGGAGTACATCGCCCAGAAGGAGTGGCTGTTCACCCCGGAACCGCATCTGCGGCTCATCGGGGATCTGATGGAGTACTGCACGGAACGGATCCCGGCCTACAAGCCGTTATCGGTTTCCGGTTACCACATCAGGGAAGCCGGCGCGACGGCCGCGCAGGAGCTGGCGTTCACGCTCGCCGACGGCTTCGGGTACGTGGAGCTGGGCCGCTCCCGCGGGCTTGACGTGGACCGTTTCGCGGCCGGCCTGACCTTCTTCTTCGACGCCCACGTCGATTTCTTCGAGGAGATCGCGAAATTCCGCGCCGCCCGGCGGATCTGGGCCCGCTGGATGCGCGATGTCTACGGCGCCAGGACCGGCAAGGCGCAGTGGCTGCGTTTCCACACCCAGACCGCAGGTGTGTCGCTCACCGCGCAGCAGCCCTACAACAATGTCGTGCGCACCACGATCGAGGCGCTCGCCGGCGTGCTGGGCGGCACCAACTCGATGCACACCAACTCGCTGGACGAGACGTTGGCGTTGCCCTCGGAGCGTGCTGCGGAGATCGCCCTGCGCACCCAGCAGGTGATCATGGAGGAGTCCGGGGTGACCAACGTGATCGATCCGCTGGGCGGCTCCTGGTATGTCGAGGCGCTGACCGACCGGATCGAGGCCGACGCTGAGCGGATCTTCGCTCGGATCAAGGACATGGCCGCGGCAGCGGTGCCCTCGGGCAGGCATCCGATCGGCGAGATGACCTCCGGAATCCTGCGCGGGATCGAGGACGGCGAGTTCACTGGCGAGATCGCCGACGCGGCGTTCTCCTACCAGCATGCGCTGGAGAAGGGGGACAAGAGGATCGTCGGGGTGAACACGTCGACCGGATCGGTGACCGATGAGTTGGAGATCCTCCGGGTGAGTCACGAGGTGGAACGCGAGCAGAACCAGGCGCTGGCCGCTCGCCGCGCGCAGCGCGATCAGGCCGCCGTCGACCGGGCCCTGACGGTCATGGTCGACGTCGCGAACGGGGAGGGAAATCTCATCGGGCCGATACTCGACGCGGCGCGCGCCGAGGCCACTCTCGGCGAGATCTGCGGGGCGCTGAAGGCTCAGTGGGGTGAGTACCGGGAGCCGGCCCGGTTCTGAGGACCTGTGCACCATGCCGGGCTGGCGGCCATGTCAGGATAGACCTTGTGAGCAGGCCCAACCCTCAGCAGACCATCGCGATGTCCGGTGCCGTCGACCTGTCTGTCCTCAAGGCGCGAGCTGATTCGGCGACCCGGCGCGACACCCCGAGCGCGCCACCAGCCGGCGGGGACAGTACCTGGGTCCTCGATGTGACCGAGCAGAGCTTTCAGGCCGACGTCGTCGATCGCTCCATGCAGGTACCGGTGGTGGTCGACCTGTGGGCAAGCTGGTGCGGTCCGTGCAAACAACTCTCCCCGGTGCTCGAGCGGCTCGCCGGCGCGGCCGGTGGCGTCTGGGTGCTGGCCAAGGTCGACGTCGACGCCAACCAGCGGATCGCGCAGCTGTTCGGTGTGCAGTCCCTACCCATGGTCATCGCCGTGGCCGGTGGCCAGCCGATCGACGCTTTCGCCGGTGCTCGACCCGAGCCGCAGGTGCAGCAGTGGATCACCGCATTGCTCGATGCGCTGCGCGACCAGCTGCCCGGCATCCGGGTCGCCGAGCGCGGCGCGCCCGAGAACAACGCTGAACAGCCGGACGCCGAGCCCGACGATCCCCGGTTCACCGCTGCTGAGACCGCGCTGGCGGTGGGCGACTACGCCACCGCGGAGGCGTCTTACCAGCAGATCCTGGATGCGGAGCCGACCAACGAGCAGGCCAGGGTGGCGCTGGCGCAGGTTCGTTTCCTGGTGCGAGCCGATGCAGCTGACCCCTCGGTGGTGGCGAAGGCTGATGCAGCGCCCGACGACGTCGCAGCGCAGATCGCCGCAGCCGACGTCGAGGTGATCGCCGAGGCTCCGGAACGGGCGTTCGAGCGGCTGGTCAGCGCCGTGCGGCGGTTGCGCGGCGAGGACTGTGATCGGGCCAGGGCGCATCTGGTCGGGCTCTTCGAGCTCTTCCCGCCAGACGATCCGCGGGTCATCGCTGCTCGTCGGGCTCTGGCCAGGGCGTTGTTCTGAGGAGCCACTGCTCGACACCACCGTATAACGCCCCGGTCGCCCAGTTGGCGCCGATCCATGGCCAGCAGGCGGCCTGCTCGGCGCTGTCCACCGGGTAGGCGACCACGTCGATGCCGGCGCCTCGGACGATGTGCACCAGAGCCTGTGCTGCTTGGGACAGCATCCGGGATGGATCCTCGGCCACCTGACAGGAGATCGGCGCCGCGATGCGCACCGTGCAGACCGGGAGGTCTGCCACGCAGCGCAGTTCGCCGATGCCGCCGCCGAAGTCGTGGAGTCCGGCGCGCACGCCGAGCTCGGCGATCACCTGCAGGTTGTCCTCGGCCTGCGCGCCGCCGTCGCCAACCAGCTCTCCGGTGACCGTGCGGATCGCGCCGACCGGTGCCCGGATCTCCAGTTGGGCTGGTGGCAGGCCGGTCTCGGTCAGCACTGCACCGATTTTGGCTACCAGGTCAGGGTCCCGGGCCTGGGAGGGCATGAGGTTGACCATCACCGGGGGCACGCCAGCACCGAGATCTCGCCGCCAGGACATGGCCTGTTCAGCGGCGGTATGCAGCAGCCACTGACCGACATCATGCACGGCACCGGTCTGCTCGGCGGCGCGCACGCACTGGTCGTGGGACAGCATGCCGAGCTCGGGGTGTTGCCAGTTCAGCGCCGCCTCGATGCCGACCAGCCGGTGGTCGGCGAGGGTGAGCACCGGCTGGTAGGTCACGTGTAGCTGACCAGTCTTCAAGGCTCCGGGCATCCCGGCGGCCAGCAGGAGTTTTGCCTGTTCAGCGGCGTCGAGCACGGGGTCGAACAGGCCCCACTGCCGCTTGCCCCAGTCACGGAGCCGGTGCAGGGTGGTGCTCGCTTCCCGCATCAGCTCCTCCGGAGTGCACTCGGCGGCCCGACGTTGCACGACCCCGATGGTCGCAGTGAGGGCCACCCCGGTGTCGTTGAGGTAGAACGGCTCGGCCAGCTCGGTGTTGATGGTCTCTATCAGGGCTGCGACGTCGAGGGCGCAGTCGCCGGGCTCGATGACGATCGCGAACTCGTCGCCGCCGAGCCTGGCCAGCATCGACGGCTGATCGGCGAGCACGCCCTCCAGCCGCCGGGTGACCACCCCGAGCGCATGGTCCCCGGCGTGGCGTCCGAGGCCGTCGTTGATCGTGGAGAAGCCGTCCAGATCGAGGTGCAGCAGCGTGATCACAGCTGAGGGTGTGACCCGCGCCAGCACCTGTTCCAGGTGGGTGGCGAGATAGCGCCGGTTCGGCAGATCGGTCTGCTGATCGTGCAGTGTCTGGTGGTGCAGCTGCTGCTCGAGGAGGTGCAGGTTGGTGATGTCCTCGATCGTCAGTAGGAGGTGGCGGGGTGACTGTTCGGCATCACGCAGCACGGAGCCGTCCAGGTAGGCCCATACCGTCTCGCCATCCATCCGGCGCAAGGCGACGCGGACCCGCACCGGCGGCTCTGGACTGGTGACCAGCCTCCGGCAGTGCTCCTCCACGATGGGCCGATCTCCTGGTGCGCACAGCTCGCCGAGGTAGCGTCCCAGCAGCTCGTCAGGGGAGCTGTCCAGGGTCTCCGCCAGCGCCCGGTTGGTCTGGATGATCAGTCCGCTGGGTTCGCTGATGACGATTCCCACCGGGGACGAGTCGAGGATCTTCTGTGACCGGGCCTCGCTGGTTCGCAGATCCCGCTCGACGTCGTGCCATGACATGGACAGTGCCCGCTTGATCTCTTCCTGCTGTTCGACGACGTGATTGCGCAGTGCGCGCGCGTACCCGGACGCCAACGCGCCGAGCAGCTCGATGATCGGGCCGCATGGTGGGTCCGCTGCCTTGCCCGCCGCGGCGGGCCCGGC
>JBOHFF010000143.1:0-4371 GCA_050699515.1 Pseudonocardiaceae bacterium | reverse complement strand
GCGGTCGCGACCTGCTCATCCAGACGCAGGACGCAGCAGTTCCCAACATGCGGGTTGAGCACGATGAACCCGCCCTCCTTGGTGACCAATAGATTGGTGAAACCCGCCGCACCGTGCTTTTGGCAGGCCGTTGTCAGCACCCGGCGCTGACTCCCGCGCACCGGGTCGATGATGGAGTCGCTGGGTGGTGGTCCTTGCGCAGAGGGAGTGCTCATAACCTCACCGGCCCACCCCGCGACACATGAGTCTGCGCCGGTTCACTCTCGGCCGACGAGCAGCCGGGATCATGTGTCGCGACAGCCACCGCGACACGCACTGGCCAGCGTGGCATCGCAATCGCTCGGGATGGTTGCGTGGGCATGGTGTACCTCGTACCTAATGAGTTATCGCCAAGCGCGGGACCGGCGAGAGGTGCGCCATGGAGCCGACGTTGCCGGTCGAGCTGGTAGTAGTGTTCGGTAACCGGGTTGCTCAGGGAAGTGTCCCGGCGTCTACACTCGTCTACAAATGGGACGGAATGACTGATCTCGGTGCGACACTGCGAGCGGCCCGCGAATCGGCGGGAGTTAGCTTGGCGGCAATGGCCGCGCGAACACATTTCAGCAAACCATTATTGGGCATGCTGGAAACAGGAAAGAGAACTATCAAATCGGAGCATGTCGAGGCGTACAGCCGAACGCTCAATATTCCTACAGAGGTTCTGCAAGGTCCACCAGATGATCCGCTGCGGGTCGCCCACGAGTGGTTAGTCAGCGACTCAGCCACGATGGCCCAGTTACGTGCAGGTCGACGGGTCGGAGTAAACCTCGCAAATAATTTAGAAACCAGGGTAATCAAGCTGCGTCACCTCGATGATGTGATCGGCGGAGGCGATCTTTTCCCTGTGGTCCACAAGGAACTATCCGAGGCACAGGGGATCGTTCAATCCGCCAGCTACACCGAAGAGATCGGGCGACGGTTGTTGACTGTCGTGGGAGAGCTCGCCCAGCTCGCTGGATGGGTAGCGAGTGATGCGGGGCTGTACGCGCAGGCACAACGGGTCTATCTTGATGGTGTGTCCGCTGCCCAGACAGCGGGCAACTGCCCACTCGCGGCACAACTCCTGTCTTCACTGAGCTACCAGATAGCCAACGTAGGGAAACCCTGCGATGCTGCTTTGCTGGCCCGCTCTGCCGTCACAGGCGCCGGGGATGCCTCACCGGTCATTCGGGCCTTATTGCTGGAACGGGTAGCCTGGGCAAGCGCTAGAAGTCGAGACTACGCACGAACGCGACGCGCCTTAGATGCCGTGGACGAGGCGTACGAGAATCGGTCGCCAGAAATTTTCGAACCGGAATGGGTGTACTGGCTTGACAGAAACGAAATCGACGTAATGGCCGGTCGATGCCTGATCGAACTTGGCAGCCCAGGAGCAGCGGAACCGTTGCTGACTCGCGCCATTGGCTCGTACGACACCGATCACGCCAGAGAAGTGGCATTATACCTGTCGTGGCTTGCCGAAGCATATGCAAGAGCAGGCGTCCTCGATGCCGGCCGCGACACGCTCAGCCGTGCTCGCAAAACCACACGAGGAATAAACTCCACACGGCTTAAATTACGCATTGATGAAGTCGAGAACCTGCTCCAGAGCGGAGGCTAGCCTAAATTGCGAAGCCGCCCCGCTATTACCGGATCCAAAACACCACGGTACTACTATACGAGGAACCCCGGCGTCGCTGGGTACAGTTTGTACCCGCTCAGGCTGGCACGCCGAGCTTCGTGGCGAGCTCACGAGCCTCCCGCTGGACGGCGATGGCCCCGTGGTGGGCCAGATCCACAGCCGCGGACCGGGTGAAAAGGTCGAACCGGGACGTGTCCGGTGCCTCGTCGTAAGCTTTCCTCAGCAGGTGAATCGTGGCGACGTCTTCCTTACGCTGATGATAAGCGCGGGCAGTGGCAATCAAATGGACCGACCGACGGGTGACTGAGGGGATCAAGTCCAACTCGAGCCGGTTAGCGCGGCGTATCGCTTCCCGACTCTTGGTGAGGTCGGTGAGCATCGTCACGGCATAGGCGTCCACCATCCCCCGGCCGAATATCAGCCACGGGTGGACGTAGTCACCCAGCGCGCGGGCAGCGCGGTCGGCGTCATCCCAATACCGCCACGCGTTTCCCTCGTGACCGATCTTCGCATACGACAGGGCGACTGCCAGGTGCAACAAGCCCCACAGGGCACGCTCTTCGTCGCTGCGCGCCGGATTGAGCAGGCGCGCGATATCCAGAGCAAGCTCAACACGAGACTCGTGCTGTTCACCCGCGGAGCGGAACCGATGGTTGACGTACCACGCAGCGGCAGCCATCGCCACCGGATCGTCGGCATCCTGGGCGGCAATCATCGCCCGATCGCTCGTCACGACCACCAGTTCAGGCGCGGGCTGAAATGCCAGGAACAGCTGGGCGAGATGGTATGCCTGGGCCTGCGCCACCTGAGCCCGGCGACGGTCCGGCCCCTCAGCACGGCGCACGGTGGCGCGGGCGTCCCGGAGCAACGTAGGGAGCAGGCCGGCGACCGCGGTGCGATGTCGCCGAGTGCCATGCCAGAGCCCCCACATCTGGCTCACCCGCACTACCAAGCCGGCAACATCAGCCGGCCTGTCCTCCAGACTCACGGTGTACGCCGCGAGGGATTCGGCCACGGTCGAGAGTTGTTCGTGCGCGGCCTTCGTATACGTCGCGGCGCTCAAGCGCTCGTCGCCGGTGAGATCCGCGAGATCATCGACACCAAGTACCTCGGCGAGTCGCAGCAGCAACGGCAGCCGTGGAGTCATCAGCCGACCGGTTTCCAGTGCCTTGACCCACTCACCGGACCGGCCCACCAGGCCGCCCAGTACTGGCCGGGACATGCCAGCGCGCTGGCGGTGTCGCGCAAGACGCTCACCAAAGGGCATCTCATCGGCCATCACTGCACCACCATCTCCGCCGGTTATCTCCAGTTGCCGTCTCGACCATGCCAGCCGAATCCTGAATACTCGGCGAGAGGGATCCAGTTCATGATACGACCCACCGGTCACTCCACATGATCAGACCTTGCCCCCACAACTCTCCCGATCACGTCTAGGTGGCGCACCGACCTCCCGGGCACGCCCTCCCATAGGCACAGGCACCAACGCAGAGTTGCGAGTTCAACAGCGTGCGGTTGGTTCGTCGAGTCATGGGCTGGTGTTACGTGATGAGTAGTTCGGTGCGGGCGCGGTGGTGGAGTTGACGGACGGCGGGTTCGGTGTGCCAGCGGTTGAGGCGGGAGAGGAGGTCGTTGAGGTAGTCCAGGGCGCGTGCCGATGTCACGCGGCTAAGGACGTCCACGGTTTGGTGGCCGTAGTGGATGGCCTGGTGAAGGTCGGGGGTGTGGCCCTGGAGGTGGATGCTGCCGAGGACGGCGAGGCGGAGGGCGTGGGCGTAGGTCTTGGTGGCCATGGTGGCTTCGTGGTTCCAGCGCAGGGCCTGGGTGGGCATGGCGAGGTCGCGGTGGATCTCGGTGGCGTCGGCGGCGAGGCGGGCGTGGTCGAAGAAGTCGATCCAGGTGGGGTCGTCTCTGCGGTGGTTGGTTGCGGAGCTGAGCAGTCGTTCGGAGGCGGCGAGTGCGCTGCCGGCCGCGCGGGGGTTGCTCTCGCGTGCCCATATTCGGGCTTCGATCAGTTTGTAGAAGGCGAGCACCCGGGGAGTGGCGCAGTGGCGGGCGCGTTGGAAGGCGCCGTCGACCATGTCGATGGCGTCGTCGTGAAAACCTCGCAGGGTGGCTTGCAGGGCCATGCAGACGAGGATGTAACCGCCGAGGGGGATGTCGCCTCCGGCGCGGGCTTGGCGGAGGGCTTGGATGTAATGGCGTTGGGCGAGGGCGTGTTGGCCGTTGTCGAAGGCGGCCCATCCGGCGAGTCGGGATAGCTGGGCGGTGGCGCTGAAGAGTTGCTTGCCGATGGTGTCGCAGTATCGGCCGTGGAGTAGTGGCGCGGCTCGTTCTCTGAGGCAGGTCGTGATGGCGGAGGTGCGCCAGTTGCCGCCGCCGTAGCGGGAGTCCCACCATCGGGCGTCTTCGGTTGCGGCGAGGAGTTCGGTGAGGTCGGCTTGGCCTACTTGGGGGAAGGCGGCATCGCCGGTGAAGGTGGTGTTGGGGTCGGCGGGTGTGGTGAGCCAGCGCCGGAGGGGTGTGTGGTAGCAGACGAGGGCGATGCCCCCGTTGGCGAAGAAGTGACGTCGGTCCACTTGGCTCCAGAAGCGGGTTGCGGCATGGATGGCGCTGGGTAGGCCGCGTGGGAAATCCAACCCCACGTCGCACTCGTTGTCCTGCCCGGTGTCCATGCCGATTTCATGGAGGTTCACGGGCCGGCCCAGGCG
>JBOHFF010000142.1:0-22771 GCA_050699515.1 Pseudonocardiaceae bacterium | reverse complement strand
CCGAAGGTGGCGATGGTCCGGTCGTAGAGCGCGTGTTCGGGGTAGCCGTCCCTGCCATCGCCAGTGATCACGGTGGGGAGGTAGCCGCAGCGCCGTAACCGGGCCCGGGCTGCGGCCGTGAGGTCAGAGTCAACGTCGATGCTGGTCACCTGGGTCGACCCCAGGCGCTCGCACAGCAGGGCGGCGGTGTACCCGGTGCCGGTGGCCACCTGAAGGACCCGGTGACCGTCTTCGACCGCCAGCGCCTGCAGCATCATCGCCACCAGGCTGGGCATGGTGCCCGACGAGGTGACGGCGTCGGGTCGCCGTTGAGTGATCACTGTCGTGTCGGAGTAGACCAGCCGCAGCCACCGCTCCCGGTCCGTCTCGCCGTTGATCTGTGCGCTGGCGTGGTAGTAGGTCGGTACCAGCACATGCCGGGGTACGACGCGGAAGACGTGGCGCCAGCGGTCGTCGGGGAGCACGCCGTCGTTGATCAAAGCGGTGACCATCTCACCGCGCAGGGTGCGGGTCTCGTCGGAGTCGACCCCGGAGTCCTGTCGGGTGGCCGATGCGTCGGTCACGGTGTCCCTCTCAATGTGGCTGCGAGGGCGTGGGAGATGGGTTGACCGGTCTGCTGCTCGATCCATCCCCATTGCCCATTCGGATTGATTTCAATAAAGTGATGGTCACCGTTGGTGAGAACGAAGTCCAGGGCGCCGAAGATCAGGCCGAGAGAGCGCATCAGCCGGTGAACCCCGGCGAGCACGGTGTCAGGTAGCTCGTAGGGCCGGTAGGTGACGTTGTGGTGGCTGCGGCGCCAATCGAGCTCGCCGGGATTGGCGATGTGGGTGGCGAAAACGGACTCGCCTATTACGGTCACTCGAAGGTCTGCTGTTTTCGCGAGTTTAGCTTGAAACAGGTGCGCGGTTGTAGCAATGGAAGAATCGCGGTACCGGTCTGGTGGCACGTCGCTGGTGTAGACCACGCCGGACAGCCGCCCGTCCCCGGTGCGTGGCATCCGCGCATACAGGGGCTTGGTGATAATGCCGTGGGGCTGGCGGGCGGCGAAGTCCGCCACGGCTTGCGGATCGTTGGTGACCAGGGTCGGTGGCACCGTGAGGCCCGCCGCTGCGGCGTGGGCGAGTTGACGTGGTTTGTATTCGGCCTGGTGCACACTGCTGGGCGGATTGATCCAGGTAGCGGACAGCGATTCCAGTACACCCCAGAACCCGAAGCGCGCCTGTCCTTCACACCAGGGGATTTCCGCCAAGGAGATGGAAGTGTCGAACTCGAAGCGGCCAGGCCGTCGATAATAGACAGTTCGGACTTCGCTCAGTGACACGCCGTTGAGATCGGCCTGCCACGGGGCGTGCCGTCCGATCTGGCTGGTCAGCTTCATTTCCCTGGGGAACTGTGCGGAGTCCAGTCGCAGGAAGGGAATCCTGCCGGTGTTCAGGTGAGTGAGCACCATGTCTGCGGTGGGGTCCACAGGTGCGGTGAGGACCAGCACCCGTGGACGACGGACCCGCGGCATCAGTCGTAGAACGGGTCGGTGTCCACCGAGATCGGGTCCTTCCCGTCGGTCTCGGTTGGGCTGGACGTGACCGTCTGTTCCTCTTCGCTCAACTCTGCTAGCGGCCGGCCGTTGAACAGGGCTATTTGGCGCTGCTGGTCGTACACCGCTGTGCGAACTGCCTCGGCCGGTACCGCCGAGGCTGGCACCGGAACGCGGAAGGTCAGGCCGAACGGCTCGATCTGCACACTGCTGCTCATGGGTTATCCCCTTATGGTCGGACGATGGTGTTGCTGTTGTCTTGAGTTACGATCTTGTCTCCCAGGTCAGCACTTCGCTGAGCACATCGAGAGCGCAGCCCTCGACCCTGCGTTGCACCAGCGCGTCCTCCGAAACGATCAGCGACGACATCCGCTCACGCCAGGCGAAGCAGTCCCGGCTGAATCCTTCGATGTGAATGAGGTCTATCCAGTTGCTGGTCGCTCGGCTTCCCGCCAGCGGCCCATCTTCGCCCGGAGCGATGCGACGGAACTGAAAACCACTGACCTTGAGATGGTCGAGCAGCCTCTTGGCGATCACCACATCCGGGCCATCAGCCTCCACTGGGTGCCACCCCCACTCGTGTTCTGGGTCCCACATCTGCCCGAGGATGGGTGACTTTCGTTCCTGCGGCGGCATTCGCTGCAGGAACTCGTATCCGGGGTGGTCAGGCTCACGGCGAGCACCATCACGCCGCACACGGCGACACAGCTGCCCGCATCCGCACGCCCGGCCGCGGCTGCTTCGTCGGTCACCAGGTGCGCGCGATGCGTACGAGCATCGGTCATCTCGATGACGCGCGGTGTTTCGACCGCTAGACCAGTGTCGGTCACCGCACGTCCTCGTCGCCAGCGACGAGGTGCCCTCATCGACACGATCGTCCCCTCCTTGATCAAACGTTGGCCGGTGCAGTTAGTCAGGTGGCCGAAGTATTATGCACACACAAGAATAGTATAATGCAAGGGTTGGGATTGACTACATCTCCGTGGCTCGGGACACTCGCTCTAGACCGGCACGACCTCGCTGGGAGGAGAAGCACATGATCAAGGTGTTGCGCGACCTGGCCTGCCCCAACACGTTGGACTGCAACAAGATTTACGGACTGGAGGATGGTCGACGGGCGGTGCGAGGCGACAAACCGGACGCAACACTCCTCGCCGAGCTGGGGCCCCTCCCTGACCACGAAGGCGTCGTTGTTGTAGCGCCAGAGTTGTTGCTGGAGGTCCGTGAGATGCTCACTCTTGATCAACTTGGTGAGTTCGTGGCCAAACACCACACCAGGGACCTATTCCGGCTCGAAACGCTGACGTTCTACAACGCGGCTTCAGACGATGATGACTTCCATGGGTACCTGCGGGGTGAGCCGGCACCGACCGCTGAGGCGAAGCGGCCGTGGCTGGACCGGCTCCGCACAGACGTCACCGGGGGCAAGGCTTGGCGCCGAGTTCACGCCGTGACCCACCCGCTGCCGGACTACGTCCGTTACGAGTGTGAGTGGGGCTACGTGCCGAACACCGCAGCCGGTGAGCTAGTCCGCATTGCGGAGCTGACCCCAGCGCTGGCCCAGGTCGGTGACTACTTCGTGCTCGACGCCGAGCATGTCGTCCGCTCCCACTACGACTCGGAATGCCGGTTCGTCGGAGCTGAAGTCATCGACGACCCCCGCAGCGCCGCACCGTTGATGGCACTTGCCGAGCTGCTGTGGCGTCAGGCGACCGACTTCGCCACCTGGTGGGACGCCCACCCGAGCTACCATCGCGACACCCAGGCAGTATGACGCTGTGCCACGAGGTAGGGCCCAGCCGGTCGCGCATGGCGAGATGGCCAAGCTGCTGCGGAAAATCCGTGATGACGCTGGTGTCACCTCGGGCATCGAAGCGGGCCGCCGGGCTGGGTTTTCTCAGGCGAAGGTCTCCAGGATGGAGGCGGGTCGGCTGGTTCCTTCCCCGGCGGACGCCGAGCATTATGCCCGAGCGTTGGGCGCGTCTGCCGCGCTTCGGCGTCAGCTCGTCGCGATGGCACGGGATCTCCATGAGCAGCACCGGGCTGCGGCGCCGGCGCGGGTGTCGGTCAGCCGCTCGGCGGCTGCGCATGAGCAACGGGTGCGTCGTAATGAGGCGCGATCGGCGCATATCTCGGTGTTCCATCCGATCGTCATCCCTGGTCTGCTCCAAACCGAGGAGTACGTCCGGGCCATCTTCAGCTCCGGCACGCTGTCGTTGTCGGAGATCGAGAGGCGCGTCGCGGAACGGCTGCGCCGGGCCGAGATCCTCGACGAACCCGGTCGCCAGTTCACCTTCGTCCTCACCGCCGGTGCGCTCGGCTGGCGGGTGGGCAGCACGGAGGTGATGGCGCGGCAGGTTGAGCACATTGTCCAGGTGAGCCGGCGAGCGCACATCCGGGTTGGTGTGATCCCGTGGGGCGTCGAGGCCACGGTGTTTCCACCGTGCGGGTTCGATCTGTACGACGAGCACACCGTGGTGGTCGGGGTCGTCGGGGGATCCGCTTACTACAATGATCCAGCGGACGTCGGGCGATACGTGGCGATGCTGACCGAGCTTGAGCGTCTCGCCGTTTTCGGTGACGACGCCCGCGCCGAGCTGCAACGCATCGCCGACGAGTACCGAACGCTGGACGGCTGAGCGGCACGACTCGGCGTGCGCTACCTGGTCGCCGTGCCGACGACCGATCCGGATGTCCTCGCTGCGATCCCCCACGTTGGGCCGGGGGAGGTCGTCGTCGAACTCCCGGAGACGTGATCGCCGATGATGAAACCGGCTGAGCTGCGCACCTATCTCGACACCTATTTCACGAGAACGCTGTTCCGGTTGGAGACGCTGCCCGTGTATGAGGTGCCTACCGAGGGATCGGATTTCGCCCGCTACCTTGCCGGTGAAGCGGCGCCGAGCCAAGAGCGACGGCAACGCTGGCTGGACCGGCTCGCCGACGAGATATCCCGAGGCCTTCGTCGGCGACGCGTCCATGTGGTGCATCTGCCGCTGTCAGACTACTTGCGGTTCGAGTGCGAGTGGAGCTACGCACTGAACTCATACGAGGACATCGGGATCTTGGAGATTGCTGCTGAACGGTCCGATCTGCAACGATTGGTCGACGATGCCGGCGGAGACTTCTACCTGGTCGACGACGAGCACCTGATCCGGATGTACTACACCGCTGACAGCCAACCGCTCGGCGTGGAGGTCGACAGCTCGCCCACCGTTCTCGTGGCATACCGGCGCATCGCGGACATACTGTGGTCCGAGGCAGAGCCGTTCGCGCGCTGGTGGGCGGCCCACCCGCAATTCCACCGCGATCGCGGAGCGGCGTGACAGCCAGCGGGAACTGCGGAGGTTGTGGGGTCGACGAGCTGTCACGCTCGCTGAAGGACCTGCGGAAAGCTGCCGGTATGAAGCAGGTGCCCGCAGCGGTTGCCGTCGGTATCAGCCAACCCGGGCTCTCTCGTATCGAACTTGGCACGCTCCTGCCCGCACCGGAAACGGTCGAGTCGCTTGCTCGCCTCTACGGCGCTGACCCCGACACAACGACTCGGCTGGTGGAGCTGGCAACCGCGATCAGACCTGAGCATCTCGATTCGCGGATCATCATGCAGCGTGGCGTCAACCACTTCCAGAAGCGTCTTGGAAAGATCGAGCGGTCATCGTCCCTGGTCCGCGCCTACCAACCGAACATCATCCTCGGGATGCTGCAGACCCCTGCCTACGCCGAGGCGGTGTTCACATCCAGGGGCCGCACCGCCCGGCAGGTCGCTGACGGCGTGGCGGACCGGATCGCCCGGCAAGCCGCCATCGCTGAACGTGGCCGCGACTGGGTGCTGATTCAAACAGAAGTCGCGCTGGACTGGTGCATCCGTGACGCGACGTTGATGGCTGAGCAGGTCGACCACATCAGTGCGGTGAGCCGGTTACCCAACGTGCGGATCGGCGTGATTGTCAGACGCACGCCGACGAGTGTCCTCGCACCACATAGCTTTCACATCTTCGATAGCCGCGCCGTGCAGATCGGCACCAAGACCGCGACCGCTTTGATCGACAACCCGGAGGATATCGCCACCTACAGCGCACTATGGAGTGAGCTCGAGCGCATAGCGGTGTGGGATGACGAGGCGCGCGCGGTATTCGAGCGGATCGCCGACGAGTACCGGGCAGCGGCACAGTGAGCTCATATAATGAAGGACGACACCACGTACAATGGCCTGTGCGTTCGCAGCCGGTCGCGCATGGCGAGATTGCCAGGCTGCTGCGGAAAATCTGTGATGACGCGGGTGTCACCTCGGGCATCGAGGCGGGTCGCCGGGCTGGGTTTTCTCAGGCGAAGGTCTCCCGGATGAAGGCGGGGATTCAGCTTGCACGACGCCGACTCACTGACTGTCGAGACGCTGACGCGGGAGATCGAGTCCAGGGACCCGGAAGAGGTCGCGACCCGAGCGCTCCTAACCCGCGATGCTGCGGTCGCGGGCCCCTGGCGGGCCGGCGCCTGCGCGGCTTGGTACCCGACGGCTGTGAGGTCTCCGGGCACGGCACCGACGGAAGCTGGTTCATCACCGGTCTACATCCCGATAACGGGCTCTACCCAGTCGCCCAAGGCGGCCCGCAACACCTTGGGGACACCGTCGAGACCGGCTACCACACCTGGCGACAACTCGGCGACCCCGCCGTCGAGCAGTTCGGCGTCACCGCCCCCGACGACACCGCGCTGCAATCGGTGACCGTTATCCGGGTTGCGGATGTGTCACCCCTGGGCTGTCACCCCCTCTAGGGTGATGTCCGTGATCGGAGAAATGGGGGATCTGGCAGCGGAACGCGCCAGACTGGCGGTCTTGCGTTCCGGCTTGGGTGCGCAGCTGAGCACCTACCGCACCGCGGCGGGCATCTCTCAGCCTCAACTCGGTCACGCGCTGGGCCGGACCCGGAGCCTGATCTCCAAAGTCGAGCACGGCGTCCGCCGCCTGCCCGAGCAGCTGTGGACGATCGCCGATGAACTCTGCGATGCCCAGGGCGCGCTGATCACCGCGCACACCGAGCTGATGCAGGCCGAGGCGGACTACCAGGACCGTCGCCGCACCACACGCCGCCCATTACCACCCACCCCAGCACAGCTGGATACTCGTCACAGAGTCTGGTCGGCGCCTGCCGAGTGGGTGCCCGCTGGGCATCAGCCTGACCAGGACGTAACGTGGTCGCAGACGACGCTGGTCACCGGAGAGCTGGCCGAGGAGCTGTTAGACGTGGTCACCCGATTAGTACGGTCACTGGGCCGCCGCGAAGCGATCGGGCTCGCCGGGTCGATCCTCGCCGCGGTGGGACTGTCCGGGCTCGATGCTGACGAGTACGCCCGGGTAGCCCACGCAGTGGCCTTCCCGAGCCGGATCGACGCCCAGGTCATCAACAACCTGGCAGTCACCCTGACGGTCTGCAAACGCCAGGAAGACAGGCTCGGGCCCTGCCAAGTACTGGACACCGTAGTCGCTCAGCACGGGCTGGTACGCCGCCTCCTCGCGGGTGACTGTGCCGAAAACTTACGTAAAGCGTTGAGTCTGGTAGACAGCAACGTGGCGTGCACGATCGGTAGCTACCTGATCGACATGGGCCAGCCTGAGGCAGCCGGCCGCTATCTCCACCGCGCCCGCCGCGCCGCCCACAACGCCGGCAACCCCACCTATGCCGCCTACGCGACCATTGACACCAGCTTCGTCGCATTCCAACGCGGCGACACACCCACCGCGCTGGACACCGCAGCCGCCGCCCGCAGCCTGGCTGCCCGCACCGATGATGCCCAACTGAAAGCATGGGCCGAACAGGCGGCCGCCGGCGCCTATGCACTCGACGGGCAGTACGGGCCGTGTATGAGCGCGTCCGCGCGTGCCCACGATCTGCTCACCACCACCAACGGAAACAATCCTGACTCGCCCGCTTACTGGGTGCACCATGGCACCATCGGCGGCCGACGCAGCACCTTCTTGACACTGCTGGGCAAATCCCAGCAAGCTGTCGAAGCCGCCAACGTCGCCCTGGCACATTACGATACAACAGAGGTAGCGAGATATGCCCATTGCCAAGTCCGGCTAGGCCACGCCCTCGTTTTGTCCAAGGACATCACCCACGCCGCCCGCGTCCTTGGCGACGCCGCCGGCCAAGCCCACCTCTACCCACGGCTCACCACAGACCTGCACACCGCCCGAGCCCTCATGCAACCCTGGAACCACACCCACGCCGTCAAAGCACTCGACGACCAACTCACCGCGTGCGGGCTCACACCGACCACCCGGACAACACCACATCCCGTGACCTCTGGTGATCAACAGGTGTAAATAGTGGAAAGGTGAGTGCGTTGCCGGTCGGGCGTGCGGTGACCGGCGGTTCGTTCCCGCGGTTCATCGGTGTGTTCTCTCGGCGACGGGTCGGGTGTGGGATCGGGCGTCTTATCGTCGCCGCCGTCTCCATCGTCCCAGTCGTTACATTGCGGACACCACAGTTCCAGTGGTCGGTGCTTGAGGTAGGCCGCGCTGGTGAAAATCCAGAGCAGGTAGAGGGGGTAGTGGGCGATTCCGTCGGGCCCGGTGATGTCGAGCCAGAGCAGTCCGAGCCAGGCGAGTAAAGCGACCGGGGTGGTAGCCCAGTGGTGGGCTCGTAGCCAGGTAGCGTGTTTGTCCGCGGCGGTGTGGCCATCGAGGGGGAGGTGGGCGGCGCAGCGCGGGCACAGGCGGCTGCTGTGGAAGTATTCCGCGCCGATCGTCACGCCCACGGCAATCGTGACGATCACCGACACGGCCGTCCAGGCAGGTGAGTGCGCGACCGCGGCCACGGTCTGCGTGATGATGCCGGCGACCAGCACGGCGGGTTGAGTGTGCGCCAACCCCATCGCGACCCGACGGAAGCCGTTGATTTCTTTCGGCGCGGGCGCGGTGGTCATGATGACGATCCAGGGCCGGCAATCGTGTCGGACCGAGCTCGCCAAGGAAGATCTCGTGGGAGTAGTCGATGGTGGCGATCAGTCATCGAGTGGTTCATGTCCCAGCCATTCCCCTAGAAGGTGGTAGAGCGCGGTCGCGACCTGCTCATCCAGGCGCAGCACGCAGCAGTTCCCGAGATGGGGGTTGAGCACGATGAACCCGCCCTCCTTGGTCACCAGCAGGTTGGTGAAGCCCGCCGCGCCATGCGCCTGGCAGGTCGTGCTGAGCACCCGGCGCTGAGTCCCTCGGGATGGTCCAGTGATCATGACTGCTACCTCATCGGGTGGTGGGTGGCCGGCTGGCCACCAAGACCGGGCGTCGGGGGCCGCTCCGCGTTATCGGCGGCCAACCGGGGATCAGGGCAGGCAGGGAGGTGCTCACCGCGTCACCATTGGGGTCGGGGTCGTAGTGGCGAGCCGCTCAGCCCGCACCCCGGCACGGCTGGGTGGCGGGGGTTGGATGCGCAGCGGGCGTTGCTGGGCGCGGGGCACCCGCAAACCCGCCGGCGCCGGATAGCTCGTGGTGGGGGCATCGGGATGGTCGGGGTGCACCAGATTCAGCAAGGCTTGCACCGCGTGCTGCGGGGGCCCCTCATAGGCCCACACAACGGTCTCGGGAGCGAAAATATCCACCGGCAGGCCCAGGGTCGGCACCCGCGCGGTGACGACCCGCGCGAAATCCCCGACCGTGAGCAGATCCACATAGTGCGCCCACGCGTAACAGGCCACCAGCGCCCGCGGCGCCTCCTGGGGCCCGCATCGGTACAGGGTGAATCCATCGGTGACCACCTTGACGAGCAATTCCTCCACCCCTGCGGGCAGCACCACCTCCTGCCCACCACAGACAGGCTCTGCTGACCCCAGCCGCCTCATGCCGGACTGCCCGCTCGAGGAGAAAGACCAGCCCCCGACGGCGAGCGGCGCAGCCGGGGATGCAGATGCGCGCCTGGGACACGAACGGGCAGGCTCGTAACCTCACGCCGCTGCCGGTGCTGATGGGCCAGGTGACCCTGGTCGGCGTCGTGATCGCACAGCCAGGCCACCCGCACCGCGGGAGCCCAACCGGCGACCGGCTCGACGCTGCTCGCGGGCAGCCGGACATCAAACGCACCGGCTGCGCTGGAATCCGGTCCTGGATCATCCAGGACCACCGCGTCTGGACCAGACCGACCATCACCGTCATCAGCCATCACGAGTGTCAGTCGGGTGGCCGGGTGGGGGTGGGCTGTTGTGGTGGTCACGGGAGACGGTCACGAGGCCGGCCATTGCTGACACGGCTGACACTGGCGGCGCTCCCGCGTCATCAAGCTCGCCGCCAGTACCCGCTCACCGCACAACGCCAGGTAACGGCCCGAATGGCGATGCGCCATCGCCGACTCATCGCTCACCAGATGCTGCACACGGGTCCGGGCGTCGGTGATTCCCACCGGCCGCGGACCGCGCTGCGCCGGAATCGGGGCATGCCCAGATTGACGCCGATGTCTGCCTGCCATGCTCGCGCTCTCCGGGTCAGAGGTATTCAGACGACGAAAGGACATACCCCCCGTCACTGTCTTGATACGTGTGTTCTGTTGAATCATCGTGTGGCCCTTTCCCCGTTACCGGGCAGGTCGGATGTGGGTGCACCTGGCGCCAGGGGCGGGGCCTCACGCGCACACATTCCCGTGTGGTTATCAAGCGGTGTGCGCGTCTGCCGCGCATCGGGGGAGGACGGCAGCCTCGACGCCAGGTGCATGAACGCACCGTGGCGGATCAGGAGCCGGTGACGACAGCCTGTGACCGCTATCCGGGTTGCGGTGGTGTCACCTTGCCTGTCACTGCCTTTAGGCCATCGACAGCAAAACCAGCACGTTCCTGGCACTCCTGGCAAACCCCAACAAGCTGTCGACGCTGCCAAACATCGTTGCGCGAGGCGTTGGTGGAATGCCACGATCCGTCTCATGGGCAAGCACGACAAGCCGGACCCGCAGCCAGACCCGGCGGATGACGCGCAACCCCCGCCGAAAAAGCCGCTACCTCCACCGCCGGACCCCGGTAAGCACAGCAAACCAGACCCCCCGGACAAGGACGACAAGAAGAAGTGACCGACGCCGAGGCGCTGCGTGAGAGCATGGTGGAGGGCCTGGCTCAGCGGGGTGAGCTGGACGAGCGGTGGCGGGCCGCGTTCACCGAGGTAGCCCGCCACGAGTTCATCCCGGAGCTAGTGTGGCGCTACGACCGCGACACGAGTGCTCATTGTGATCTGCTGCCAGTACGCCGCAGCGAGGACCCGCAGTGGTGGCTGGAGGGAGCCTACGCCAACGCTGCCGTGTACACGCAGGTCGACGATGGCCAGCCGATCGGTGAGGCAGGGTGTGGGCGCGAGCTCACCTCCTCGGCCTCGATGCCAGCCGTGGTGGCGCAGATGCTCGCCGCGCTCGCCGCTGAGCCGGGGATGCGGGTGCTGGAGATCGGCACCGGCACCGGGTACAACGCGGCGCTGCTGGCCTACCGGCTCGGCGCGCAGAACATCGTCAGCGTGGAGATCGACCCATCCGTCGCCGACCACGCCCGCCGGGCCCTGGCCACCACGGGATTCGGCGCGGTCACCGTGGTAACCGCCGACGGTGCGCGGGGCTATTTGCCCCGAGCGCCCTACGATCGGGTGATCTCCACCGTGGCGGCCGCTGAGGTGCCCTATACGTGGGTGGCGCAGACCCGCCCAGGAGGACTGGTCCTCACTCCCTGGGGCACCCCGTACTACCCGGGCGGCCTCCTGGCCATCACTGTGCACCGCGACGCCACCGCGACCGGCCGGATCGTCGGACCGGCAGCGTTCATGTCGCTACGCGCCCAGCGCATCCCCCGCTACACCGTGAGGCGGATCGTGCGCGACGACGACACCGCGACCACCTCCACCACCGACCTGCACCCCTGGTACGTGGCCGGTGATGCCCACGTGTCCACCGCCATCGGGCTGCGCGTGCCCCAGTGCGAGAGCCTCTACGACCCGGACAGCCCGGAGACCGGCACCCTGTACCTCATCGATCAGTGGAGCCGCTCCTGGGCCACCCTGGAGATCACCACCGAGGCACCCTACGAGGTGCGCCAGAGCGGGGAACGCAAGCTCTGGGACGAGGTACACACCGCCCACCAATGGTGGCTGGACAGGGGCAAGCCAACCGTCGACGCATGGCAATTCACCATCGACCCCAGCGGCCAACGAATCGAGCTCCTCCCGAACCATGACCAAGCCTGACGTGGTCGAAGGGTCGTTGTGGCTCGACGCTGCGTGCCAGGGGCCGGTGACGGCAGCCGGTGACGGTTATCCGGGTTGCGGATGTGTCACCCTGCCTGTCACTGCCTTTAGGGTGATGTCCGTGATCGGAGAAATGGGGGATCTGGCGGCGCAGGCCGCCAGACTGGAAGTCTTGCGTTCCGGTTTGGGTACGCAGCTGGGTCGCTATCGCGCTGCGGCAGGGATCTCTCAGCCGCAGCTCGGTGCCGCGCTGGGCCGGACCCGGAGTCTGATCTCCAAGGTCGAGCACGGCGTGCGCCGGATGCCCGAGGAGCTGTGGACAATCGCCGACGAGCTGTGTGGCACCCAGGGTGTGCTGGTCGCCGCGCACACCGAGCTAATGCAGGCCGAGGCGGACTACCGGAAGCGTCGGCGTGCCGTGCGCCGCCCGTTACCGCCCACGCCGGCACAGCGGGACGCTCCCCACCGGGTCTGGTCAGCGCCAGCTGGATGGGCGCCCGCTGGGCATCAGCCTGACCGGGACGTAACGTGGTCACAGACGACGCTGGTCGCCGGAGGCTGGCTGAGGAGCTGCTAGAGGTGGTCACCCGATTGGTGCGCTCGGTGGGCCGCCGCGAGGCGGTCAGGCTTGCCGGATCGATCTTCGCCGCGTTGGGACTGTCTGGGCTCGATGCTGACGAGTACACGCGGGTGGCCCAGGCAGTGGCCATCCCGAACCGGGTCGATGCCCAGGTCATCAATAACCTGGCAGTCACCCTGGCGGTCTGCAAACGCCAGGAAGACAAACTCGGGGCCTGCCAGGTGTTGGACACCGTGCTCGCTCAGCACGGACTCGCGCGGCGCCTCCTTGCGGGTGACTGCCCAGAGAACTTACGCAAAGCACTGAATCTGGTGGACAGCAACATGGCCTGCTCGATCGGTGGCTATCTGATCGACATGGGCCACCACGAGGCAGCCAATCGTTACTTCCAGCGCGCCCGCCACGCCGCCCACAAGGCCGGCAATACCGCCTATGCCGCCTATGCGATGCGAAACACAAGCTTCGCCGCCGGCTTACGCAGCGACACACCCACCGCGCTGGACACCGCTGCTGCTACCCGGAGCCTGGCTGCCCGCACCGATGATGCACAACTGAAAGCCTTGGCCGAATTGATGGCGGCCGGTGCCTACGCACTCGACGGGCAATACGGGCCGTGCATGAACGCATCCACGCGCGCCCACGATCTGCTCACCACCACCAACGGAAACAATCCTGACTCGCCCGCTTACTGGGTGCACCATGGCACCATCGACAGCAAAACCAGCACGTTCCTGGCACTCCTGGGCAAACCCCAGCAAGCTGTCGAAGCCGCTAACGTTGCTCTGACACATTACGATCCGACACAGGTCGCGAGATACGCCATGTGCCAAGTCCGGCTAGGCCACGCTCTCGCCCTGTCCAAGGACATCACCCAAGCCGCCCGCGTCCTTGGCGATGCCGCTGGCCATGCCCACCTCTACCCACGACTCACCACAGACCTGCACACCGCCCGAGCCCTCATGCAACCCTGGAACCACACCCACGCCATCAAAACCCTCGACGACCAACTCACCGCATGCGGGCTCACGCCGACCACCCGAACAACATCCAATGATCCTAGATGATCAACAAACATTGAACGATGCATGAGGTCACAGGGAAATGCGCCGTCATTGCGCGCTTCCGGTTGAGATCAAGTCCACTTGCTCTCCACCTGCTCGGCGACAGCCGCATGGAGAAATTCTCGGATTCCACTGCTTCGGAAATACCTTTGGATAAGATTATGCGCATGATCTCGAAGCGGTCCGGCGGCTTCGACGGCGAGACCAACGCCCGGCTCGCCGCCTCACAAACCCAGGAAGCGCTGGACCTATTTGCCACTCCTGACGGTGGACACTCACCGGCAAAATTCGCCACTGCCCAACTCGACCTCGTTACCGCGCAGCTCGCACTCCATGATCTGGACGGCGCGGGTGTCCATGCCCAAGCGGTACTGCAACTGCCCAGCGAACACCGAACCGTAAGCATCACAGAGCATATTGGCGGCTGGCAACTCAGTACTCAAGACGGCCAGCCAGTACCCGGCATCCGACATCGACCACGCCGACACCCCGGAAGACGCCGTGACGAAAGCTCTTGAACTCACTAGGCCCGAGTCCTGGCCGACCGCCTGACCGGCATCCGGAAAACCGTGGTCTTGAGCACGTCAGCCTAGGCCAAGATCTCGATCGGCAGGCCCCTTCGCAGCGCGCCGATCGGAGTGCTAAGAAAAGAATCTTCCGCAGTGAACAACCGACGCAGGATCTCCTCAGCCGAGTACCCGACGTGGCGCAGCAGGGTGATCGTGCCCGAAAGCCCCTTGACCACAGCGTCACCGCTGAGGAACTCCGCGGGCACCACCACTACACCCTGACGGCGCATTCCCAGCAGTTGGCCATCGCGCAGCATCCGGTGCACCCCGGTTACCGGCAGTCCGAGCCGGTGCGCCACGTCAGGTATCGGCAACACCACCACGTCGGGATCGAGCACATCCTGGGCGACCGGGAAGTCGTTCAGGATGGCCGTGAGGGCAGGCGGACAGGTAAACCAGAGCGCGTCTAGCTCCCCCGGTGTCCACGCAGTGTCGGCCTCTCCGAAATGCTGCATGGATCCTGAATTTCGATCACCCTCCGGCACAGATGAATCACCCTCCGTTACTGCCTTCTGGCCCCGCTCAAGTTGTGTGGTTCGCTCGGCTAGTGCCTTCTCGCCGGCGACCAGATATTCGCGCAGCTGCCGCAACGCTCGCGCCCGGGTGGGCCCGATCGAGGCGAGCGGAATTCCGATGGTCTCGGCGAGCTCGGCGTAGGAATGGGGCTGGTCGATGAACAACATCTGCACCAGGGTCCGCTGGCGTGATGGCAACACGGCGACGAGCTCCCGAAGCGTTCGCGCGGTCTCAGCGTCGATGACATGCTGTTCGGGGCCCGCCGAGGGGTCGGCGACCATGTCAGGTGTGGCGTCGACCAGTCCTGGAATGGATTTGACCTGTCGCAAGATATGTATGCATTCGCGGCGGGTGGTGGTCGCCAGCCACCCACCCAGTTGCTCGGGGCACTGCACCCGGTCGGCAATTTCGGCCAGCCGCAGCCAGGTCATCTGCATCGCATCGAGCGCATCCGCTTCCTGCAGGCGAAACGACCGCACCACCATGGATACGAGCACGCCGTACCGGCGGACGATTTCGTCCCAGGCCGCCGGATCCCCGTCGCAAATTCCCAGCAACAGATCAGCGACACTGCGTGGATTGGCCGTCACATTTTCCGTCGTGCGCTCATGCTCGGCAACACGGTCGAGAATCCTCTGGGCGACCTCAGGAGGAGTGCGGTCACGGAGCCGGCGCGCCCCGGCTGTGCCCAGCGAGGAACGCTCGATGAGTTCGGATATCTTGGACGGGTCAGTCATGATGACCTCCGCCTCGCTTGTGTTGTCGTCGGATGAGGCCGTCAACGGCGCGAGGAGTGATCCGCAGTATCTCACCGATCTCGGCGTAGGTGTACCCCATCTCCTGCAAGAGTATGGCGGATTTGGTTCTATCGTCAGGAATGTTGTTGAATCCTTCTCGGACATGGAACCGGTTTACGGCAATTTCACCGGGGTCCCGCGGTGGGCGTGACCTGTCGACAGCGTCGCAGTCAATGCTCGTCAGGCACTGTAAAGCCGAGCGTTCAGTTGACCATTTCCTGTACAGGTTCGGGAATGCGAATACACAAGCACCGATGAAGTAAGTTTTGAGGGTGGCACCTCTCTCAGCGGTCCACTTACCTTCTATCAGCGCCTGCTGCTTGAAGTTGATCACCCCAAGCGCCACGGTCTCGTTCGCGAGTCCGGCTCGGTCGTCAACGGTCCATTCCAGCGGGGGCGAGCCCAGGCTGCAGCCCTTGGCCTTGCATTGGTTGAACATCTCCCCGGTCGTGAGCCAAGCCATCACCACCGCGTAACCGTAACGTGCGAGCTCCCAGGCGTACCTGTCCCAGCCTGGGCCGCGGAAACCGGCCAACGCAAGGTCGGTGCGGAGCTCCAGGTCGGCTTGCCGGCGCTCTAGGCTCTCCACAGCCAGCCGCGCCTGCTCATCGCCTACCTCCACTTCGTCGAGCGCAGCGGCCGACACGGGGGTTGTAGTCACGCAATCGCCCGTTACGGGGGGCGCGGGCGCAGCCGACCGGCTCGGGCCGGTGTGTTCCCGGCGACGAACCACGGCGACCTCTCCTGGGAGCGAATCCTCATCCGTAGCAGACGTTGACGATCCCTTCTTATGTCGTTGGACCCCTACGCATCCCCAGTCCATCTTCAAGATTTTTAGCGGAAAGCGTCGGCGAGTCAGCCGGGGGTGCACCTACCTCTCCTGACATAGGAGTTCGGCGTCAATCGGCCGCTGGCCGGGTCGTCAACCTCCAGGAGTACCTGTTGCCCAAGCCCAGTCCGCCCCCGTTGCTCAGTGTCCGGACCGCTCTGATCCTGCTACTGGGTGTGCTGAGCGGTGCAGCGGTCACCGCCTTGACCGCTCTCACCGAGCGAAACCTCACCACGGCGGTGCTGGCGGGACTGGGCACGGCCGGCGGCGCCATCACTTTCTTTCACAAGCTCATCGGTCCCGAGAACCCCCTCCGATGAAGACCGCTCAACGGGAGTAGCCGGAGAACGACGCGACGGGAAACAGTCCAGTCTGATCGAAGTGATGTTGCGACCGGGCAAGGGGCGCCCGCCGATCCGGCGCGGATCCGGGCAGCGGCGAGCCCGTCCTGCGCCGGAACGCACGTCAAGGGGAGGGTACGAGAGACTCGATGCACATCACGGTACGCTGCCGCGTATGAGTCAGCGTGAGCGCTTAACGATCTCGCTGGACCCGCCCGTGGCCGCCAGGGTTCGCCAGCTCGGCGCCCGTACGCATGGGGGCGCGTCGGGCTATCTCGAGCACCTCGTTCGAGCTGATGCCCTGCGCGAGGCAGCCGACGATATGGCGCGCTGGTACGCCGCCAATCCCACCTATGCCGAAGACTCGCTGGCTGAGACTGCCGCTGCGCGTGACGAGGCCGGCTGAGTGTCCTTTCGTCGGGGGGGCGTCTACCCCTACAAGCCAGTCCTGCACCGGCCCGGCCAGTCGCTACAACGCTTGATCATCTCCGCGGACCCGCTCAACGAGTCACCCTTACCAGTGGTGCTCGGGCTGCAGGTCGTCGATCGCGATCCTGGCTCCCTGTTGGCCGTGAGACTTGAAGGTCACGGCTGGGCGGTCATCACCACCATCGAACAAGTGATCAAATCCCGTCTCGACGGACCAGCCGGCGTCATCAGCCCAGACGAGCAGCAGGCCGTCGACAACGCTCTCCGCGCGGCGCTCGATCTGTAAACCAGCGCTCGCCTCCCGTCACAATAGGACTCTCATCGCAGGCCAGCGGACCTTGCAGGGGTAATGGTCGGGGTAAGCGCAGCGGACACCAGCCGGAGCAGGTCCGGGAACGCCGAGTTGACGAAGAAGTGGTCTCCCGGCAGCAGGTGGACACCGAAGGGCCCGGTGGTGTGGCGGGACCAGGCCTGGACGTCCTCGGGGTAGACCTCCTCGTCCCCCAGGCCACCGAAGGCGGTGATCGGGCAGCTCAGTGGCAGCTGCGGGCGGCACCGGTAGGTCTCGACCAGGGTGCAGTCGCTGCGCAACACGGGCAGCATCACATCCAGGAAGTCACTCTCCGACCGCAGCTCCGGGGGGATCCCGCCGAGCCTGGCGAGGGTGGCCAGGAACTCCCGGTCAGGCAGGGTGTGCCAATCCGGTGAGCGGCGGGGTAGGTGCGGCGCCCGGCATCCGGCGGCCAGCAGGTGCACCGGCGCCACCCGCCACGCGCGCATCCGGCGAGCCAGCTCGAACGCGATCAGCGCACCCATGCTGTGCCCGAACAGCGCGAAGGGCCGGGTGAGATAGCCGGCCAGCGCGCCGGCCAGCGGGTCGAGCAGCGCCTCCATCGACTCGATCGGGGTCTCGTTGAAGCGATTCTCCCGACCGGGCAACTGGACCGACACGACCTCGACGTCGGCAGGCAGGCGCGCCGGCCAGTCCCGGTACCGGCTGGCGCCGCCACCGGCAGCGGGCAGGCAGATCAGCCGCAACCGCGCGCCCGGCCGCGGACGGCTGACCTGTACCCAGCTCGAACGAGCAGTCAGCGGCGTCATGTCGCCCTCGGTGGGAATCAGGACGGGGCACCGTCCATCTGCTCGCGCAGGCTGCGCGGCCGCATGTCCGTCCAGACCTCGTCGACGTAGGCCGAGCACTCGTCCTTGCTGCCCTCCTTGCCCACCGGGTACCAGCCCGCCGGCACATCCAGGTCGACCAGCCACAGCGAGTACTGCTCCTCGTCGTTGCGCAGCACCTGGTACCTCGCGTCGTCGTCCATGCTTTCGAACTCCTCTCAGTCGAACAATCAGTGTTGATCGGCCTTATGTCGCGATGATCGGGTGCCGGGGAAAGCTGCGCAAGGTCGGGCTCAACGTCACCACCACCGCGGCGACCGCGACGCCCCCCGCACACACCAGCACCGCCAGAGTGTCGGACACCGCCGCGGCCAGCAGCCCGCCCAGCACCGGACCCAGGGTGGCGGCGACGCCGGTGACGATGCCCAGCACGCTGCTCAGCCGGCCGCGCAGCTCATCCGGGGTGAGCAGCAGCTGCCGGGTGATGATGGTCGTGTTCGCGGTCGGCGGCAGCAACGCCATAGCGGCCAGCAACACGCCCAGCAGGTAGCCGCTACCGACGAAGGCCGCGACTGGGGTGAGCGCCGCCATCACCCAGAACACCGCGATGATCGAAACGTAGGGGCTGATCACTTGGGACAGCCGCGAGGCCACCAGCGCACCCAGCAACCCCCCCACGCCGAGCATCGCCGCCATGACGCCGATCTGCCCCGACGGCACTCCGCGGGCCACGGCCAGCACGATGACGATGAGGTAGAAGGCGCTGAAGAACAGGTTGAGCACTACCGCGCACAGTGCGGTGACGCGGATGTGGCGGTGCCCCCACACCCACCGCAAGCCGATCATGATCTCCCGCGCCAGCTGACTCCTCGGCGCCGGCGGTCCCTCCCGGGGCGGCACCCGGAGGAACACCAGCAGAGCGCAGGCCACGATGTGCAGCAGCGCGTCGATCGCGAACGGCACGAGCCGGGCAATGGCGAACAGGAACCCGCTCGCCGCGGTGCCCGACAGCTGTGCCAGCGCCGCCCGGGCGGCGTTGATAGCCACTGCGGGGGACAGCTGCTCGGCCGGTACCACCCGCGGCAGGCACGCGTCCTCCGCCGGTCGGAACAGCGCGGTGCACACGCCCATCACCATCGCGACCACAACCAGGTGCGCAACGTGGGCCACGTTCCACCACAGCGCTGCCACCAGGCTGGCCGCGGCGATCACCTGGGTCGCCTCGCAACTCAACATGATCATCTTGCGGTCCCAGCGGTCCACCAGGGCTCCCGCCGGCAGCCCGGCGAGGAGTTGCGCCGCGGCGATCGAGCCCAGCACGAGCCCGGAGGCACTCGCCGAGCCGGTGAGCGCGAGCACGAGCAGCGGGAAGGCGAGCACCGTGGCGCTGTGGCCGACTCCCGAGAGCACCTGGCTGATCCACAGCAGCTGGTAGTTGCGGTTGCGGGACAGGGGAACGAGCGCTCCCTCGGGCGGCGCGCTCACTTCAGGCTCCTGCAGTCCCGCGCGATGCTGCGCAGCGCCGCGGCGAAATCGTCGGCGACGCGGCGCACGGTCGCCTCATGGTGGCGATCGGGTTGGTAGCGCCAGGAGAAGGACAGTTGCCCGCTGCGCACCGCGCCCACCACCTCCAGCAGGTGCGCGCCCGGGTCGGCAGGATCGTGATCTTGCCCGATCGAGCCGTGCACGGCCCGGTAGAGGCCCATGCCCTGGGTCCCAGGGTCGTGGGCCCCAGGGTCGTGAGCCGCGGGATTCTGGGTTGCCGGGCGCCTCGCTGCGGCTTCCCACTGGCCGAGGTAGTTGAACGCGATCTGGGGTCCGGGCCCAGCCGCGGCGAGGCGCTCGCGGACGGCCGGGGAACCGAGGTAACGCAGCGCACCGTAGCCGAACCCGTTGTTGGGAACGGCGCGCAGCTGGCGGCGCACTGATTTGATCAGGTCCCGCCAGCGGGGTTCGCGCTGCGCAGACTCGACGGGGTCGGGCACCGTCAGCGCGACCGGGAACATGGTGGTGAACCAGCCGACGGTACGGGACAGGTCGACACCGTCGAGGATCTCTTCACGACCGTGGCCCTCGAGGTCGATCGACACCCGGCTGGCTCCGGTCCAGCGGCTCAGCGCCCAGGCCAGCGCGCTGAGCAGGACCTCGTTGATCCGGGTGCGGTAGGCGGTGGGCGCCGAGCGCAGCAACGCCTCGGTGTCCTCGACGTCCAGGACTACCGACACCGCACCCGAGCGGGCAGCCGGCTCGCCGGTCGGCAGGTCCACCGGCAGCTGCTGCGTCTGCACCGCGTCCGCCCAGTGGTCCAGCTCGGTGTCGAAGCTGCCCTTGACCACGTACTCGCCCAGCCGGTTCGCCCAGTCCTGGAAGGACGTCGTCTTGGCTTCCAGCTGGAGGCTCTCACCGTGGAGAGCCTGCTGGTAGGCCGTGGCGAGGTCATCGAGCAGGATGTGCCAGGAGACGGCGTCGATCACGAGGTGATGTGCCGCCAGGAACAGATAGCATCCCCGTCCCGCGCCGAAGGTGAACAGCGCTGCCTTCAGCAGCGGACCGTCCCGGAGGTCGAAGCTCGCGTGTATGTCGTCGGCGAGCTTCTCCATGGCCGCTGCCTGGTCTCGACCATCCAGATCCGGTAGGTCGACCCGGTGGAGCACCGTCGTCGGCCTTGGTGGGGCGTTGTCCTGCTGCCACTGCCCGTCGCGGAGGTCGAAGCGCATCCGAAGCGCGTCGTGATGCACCAGCAACACCTCGAGCGCCCGTTCGAGGGACTGCTCGTCCACATCCGCGGCCAGCTCCACCGTCATCGACTGGTTGAAATGGTGCGGATTGGCCGGGTGGGTCCGGAAGAACCAGTGCTGGATCGGAGTGAGCGCGCTCGCGCCGATGACCAGTTCCCGGTCGGCAGGCTCGCCGTCCGGCGTGGTGACCACCAACGCGAGTTCGGCGACGGTCTGGTGGAAGAAGATGTCCTTGGATGTCAACTGGAGTCCGGCTTTGCGGATGCGGGAGACGAGTTGGATGCTCAGGATCGAGTCGCCACCCAGCTCGAAGAAGTTGTCTGTGATTCCGACTTGTTCCACGCCCAGCACTTGGGCCCAGATGTCGGCGAGGGTGTGCTCGGTCTCGGTACGAGGGGCGGTGTACTGCGAGACCGGTGAGGTGTGCTGTTCCGGAGCTGGTAACGCTTGACGATCCAGTTTCCCGTTCGCGCTCAGTGGCAATGCGTCGAGTTCCCTGAACATCGTGGGGATCATGTAGTCGGGCAGTGACTCGCTGAGGAACGCCCGCAGCTCCGCGGTGGTGGGTGCGGTATCTGTGCTGAGCACCAGGTATGCGACCAACCGTGGGGTGCCAGGGTGGTCCTCGCGGGCGGTGACGGCTGCCTGGCTGATCGCGGGGTGGGTCGCCAGCACGCTCTCGATCTCGCCGGGCTCGATCCGGAACCCGCGGATCTTGACCTGGTCATCGGCCCGGCCCAGGTACTGCAGCTGCCCTTCGGGGGTCCACCGGGCCAGGTCCCCCGACCGGTACATCCGCTCACCCGGCGCGCCGAAGGCAGTGGCCACGAACCGGGCGGCGGTCAATCCCGGCCGACCCAGATACCCCCGGGCCAGCCCGATCCCGGCGATATACAGCTCCCCGATCACCCCGACCGGAACCGGACGCAACCAGCCATCCAGCACGTAGATGCGAGTGTTGGGGATCGGGGACCCGATCGGCGGGCGAGTCGGACCCACCACTAACGGCGAGGTCCAACTCGCCACCACGGTGGTCTCGGTCGGCCCATACGAATTGATCATCCGACGGCCCGGAGCCCACCGCGCGACCAGCTCCGCGCTGCACACGTCCGCGCCGACGATCACGGTGGCGAACTCGCCCAACCCGGTTGCCGCGATGTCGGGGGGGATCGTGGCCAGCGCCGCGGGTGGGATCAACGCATGACTGATCCCCTCCCGTTCCAAGACCTCCACCAAGGTGTCCCCAGCCAGGGGTCCTGGGACAGCGGGCAGCACCCACACCGCGCCGGCCAGCAGCGAGATCCCCAGCTCCAGCACTGAGGCATCGAAGCTGGGTGAGGACATCGCCAGTACTCGGTCTCCCGGACCGACCTGGTACTGCTCGGCTTCGGCGGCGACGAAGCTACTCAGCCCGGCATGAGTGACCAGCACCGCCTTGGGTTGCCCGGTGGACCCCGAGGTGTAGATCACATACGCCGGGTGGGACAACGCCAGGGCACTCAATCGATCGGTATCGGTAGGGGAATGCGCCGGCATGGCGGCCATCCCGGCCATCACCACTGGATCATCGATGAGCACCCGGGCGGACACCGGGACCTGCGGCGCGGCGGCTGTGGAGGTCAGCACCACTACCGGGGCGGCGTCGGTGAGCATGAACGCGATCCGCGCAGCCGGGTAGTCCGGATCGACCGGGAGATACCCCCCGCCAGCCTTAGCCACCGCCAGCATCGCCACGACCAGTTCCACCGACCGCGGCAACGCCACCGCGACCAGACGTTCCGGGCCCACCCCTATCCCGATCAGCCAGTGCGCCCACCGGTTGGCCAGCTCATCGAGCTCGGCATACGACACGCTCACCGGCCCGCAGCGCACCGCCTCAGCATCGGGATGAGCGGCCACCTGCGCGTGGAACAACTCCGGCAGAGTCATTCCGGGCACTTCCTGGTGTGTGTCGTTCCAGCCGACCAGGACCTGATGGCGTTCGGTGTCGGTCAACACCGGCAGCGTCCGCACCGGCTGATCCGGATCAGCGACGATCCCAGCCAACAACA
>JBOHFF010000141.1:0-2053 GCA_050699515.1 Pseudonocardiaceae bacterium | reverse complement strand
CGTCGGCCAGGGTCTCGTTGTCGTCGACGATGAAACTGGCGTCGCCCGCCGTCGTGCCGCCATCACATTCGCTCTTGGGCAGGCTCGCCAGGACGTGCTGGAACCAGATCCGTTCGGCGACTGCGGCATGCTTGAGCAATCCGATCGGGGTGGTCGGCGACGCAACGAGGCGGCGGCGGGCCTCTGCTTCGGACAGACCGCGCACCGTGTTGATTAATTCGGCCCGGTTGCGGTCGAGCATGCTCTCGAGCAAACGGCGTTCAGCGCCGGTGGTGATTCGTGGTATCGACCATGTCATTGTCGGCTCGATTCTGTTCGTGGGGATGGATCTGCCTGTTGTACTTGTGGTTTCGGTTGTCGGCGCCCCGTTTCAGCTGGGGCCGATGGCCTCGGCGAGCCGCTCGCTGAGTGCGCGGTTGTCGGCTTTGAGTCGCAAGATCTGCGCGTCGCGGGGGTCCGGGATGTCGCCGGTCTGTTGCATCGCGCGCAGGCGTTGCTCAAATTCTATCCTAAGGTGGGCGTAGGGTCGAACGCCCGTAGAAGGCGATGCGATCGACACCGGCTTCTACGGCAAGGGTCTTGACATCGCAGCGCCCGCCAGATGGGATCTCGCCGCGCAAGAGTCGGTCGATGGCGGCGCGGATCCGATTCTCGTTCTGGAGACGTTGGGCGGCAGTGGTTCTCACGTGTCGGCCTCGTTGTCTGTCTTGGGTGTGGTGGCGGCGCCGATGTTGGCGATCACACGTAATGCGCGGTCGTAGTCGGCTTGCAGCCGGGTTCGTTCGGTCTTGCGGGTGGGGCCGAGACTGCCGAGGAAGGCCTTGGTTTGTGCGGCGTGCTCGGCCCAGACGGGCCGGTGGCAGGGATGGTGGGTGGCTTGCGGGCAGCGCGCGGAGTCACACATCCGCGGCCAGCACCGTCGCGGTCTGCGCCCAGCTGGCCACGTGCGGGCGCCCGCAGCGTTGCCCCGGTAGTTGTAGGCCACCCCGCGTTTTCTTACGCCCGTAGACCTCCACGTCAGTGGTGTCCAGATCGATGGTGACCTCCTCGCGCAGCGCCGCCGCCCGCGCTGGTGGCAACGCCGCGAGCATCGCGGTATGAACCTCACCGATCCCGGTCTCCACCGCACGCCACTGCCCACCAGTGAACCTGCGCGCCAACCCGGCGGCGGTCGTCGAGCTCAAGGCGGCCACCGGCGCCAGCACCTGACCGGCCACATCAGTGCGCTGCCGATCCAACCCGACCCAAAAATCCTCCCCGGCCAGCTGCGCACTCGCCAACCCGACCAGCAGCTGCCCACCAGAAAATCCCCGGTCCCGGCCTTGATCCACCCGATCGCCGTATCCAACAATGTGATCATGCCCAGCCGATCGACCAGCTCAGTCACCGCCACCATCCTCGACACCGGAGTCAGCCACGCATCCGGCGCGCCGATACCCACCGTCCGCCGCAACCGACGCATATCCCGTAACATATCCACCCGATAGGCGTCCTTCCAACGACGATGATTGTGTCGTCGCAAACACCATCATCGCAGGCCAGACGGGCACCTATCATCATCTCCGGACCCGTGTCGCGCACCTACTCGCGAATTCGGGTCTGAGCGCGAAACGGAGATATGCCAGTGCTGACAGTGGCGTTGAGCCGACCGGCAGGGGGGCGGGAAATTGCCAGAGGAGAATAAGCGGATTCGGGCGGCTCGGGAACGGACCGCCTCGCTCACCTGTCCGGATGTGTGCCTGTCCCGGCAGGAACTCGCTGAGCTGGTCAACGCCTGGATCTGGGAGCATCATGATAAGAAAGTGGTGGCAGCCAGCGCGAACTGGATAGGTCAGCTTGAGCGCGGGAGAATCCGCTGGCCTGGTACGTTGTATCGAGAAGCCCTGCGGGCGATCTTCGATGTCTCCACCGATGCCGCGTTGGGGTTCGTCAACGCCCGTGCCCGTCGTGCGGTGGTGAAGCTGGAAGATGAGGATGTGAAGCGTAGGCAGGCCATCCACACCGTCACCGGCCTCGGTGTCGGGGCTCTCGTCCAGGGGCCGCTGGCTGCGCT
>JBOHFF010000140.1:0-42467 GCA_050699515.1 Pseudonocardiaceae bacterium | reverse complement strand
GACGGCAGGTCAGCTGCGCAGTGACGGTGTGCGCCGTGAACGAGACACCACCGACCTGCCCGGCGCGAAAAACGTCGCTGACGTCTCGTTCACGGCACCCGACGGACTTCCGGCGCCGACCACTAAGCTAGTCGAGAAGATATGAACCAAGCCTCTATCGAACCCGGAACGGTTCAGCCTCTGATGCGGCTCGGATATGACCTTGACAAAGCCACATCCGCAAACGGTCTCGATAGCGGCGCGGCTATGGACCGCGCAGTTGCGATCGCTGCGAGGACGTGCGCGGTCCCGGCCTCAACCCGGTAGCCGGGACCGCACCCTGGCGATGAGCGTCGGCAACTTGCCGGTGAGCACCGCGAACACCAGGCCGAAGCAGACCAGCGCCACCGAACCCATGAGCAAGCCCGTCATCACCTGCGGCACCCGCGCCCGCACCATGTGCCCGACCATCCATGAGCCGAGCGCGGACGCCGGCAGCATCGCCACGGTGGACGCCCCGATGACAGCCAGCCTGCGCGGGTCGACCATCCGCTCCGGGCGGATCGCGGCGCGCACCCTGGACAGCCCGATCAGCGCTGCCGTCACATCGCCCAGCAGCACCGCACAGCACAGTCCGACCAGCCGGTCGCCGTCCGCCAGCAACAGCAGCGTACCGAGCGTGACGATGACGCGGACCGCCATCATTGCGGTGCTGGCACGGCGTGGCCCGCGAGTGTCCAATCGGGCGAACAGTGTCTGTCGGGCCACCTCGTAGCCCGCGTTGGCGAACTGCGAGACGGCGAGCACTGCGAGGCATGCGGTCAGCCAGCTGACAATTCTCGGGTCGTGCAGCTCGCCGTTGGCCAGGGTGGACGCCACCGGGCCGGCGAAGGCGAGCAGCAGGCACAGGGCGGGCAGGCTGGCCATCACGCTGTAGTTCAGTGCTTGCCGCCAGGCCGCGCCGACCGGCCCGGCTACGCCATCCCTGGCCGCCGCGCTCATCACGGGCAGCGCGGCCACGGTAACCGCTCTGGCGCCGAGCGCGCCGATCACGGTGTAGACCGACAGGGCGGCCTGGAACACGAAAACTCCGCCGGGCACCGTCGCCGCGACGGCCAGCATCGCGAACATGGAGGACACCGGGAATGCCGCTACGGCCACCGAGTGGCGCAGCCGCTGGCTGACCTCGCGGGCATCCGGCTCGGTCGACCAGCCGCCCCGCGCCCGAATCGGTAGCCCGACCCGGTAAGCCCCGAAGAGCTGGACGGCCGCGTGGGCCGCCACGGACAGCGTGGAACCCACGCCGAGTACGAGCACCATGCCGATTGAGACGTCCGGTATGTCCACCCCGGGCCGGTACCACAGCGCGACCACGCCCATCATCGTGATCATGCCCAGGTTCTCCACTGCTGGCGCCGCAGAGGCCAACGCGAACCGACCCTTGGTTTGTTGCACGGCGGCCCCGATCGAGGCCAGGGTGTAGCAGAGCACCTGCGGCGCCACGAATAGCACGATCAGGATGGTCAGCTGCCATGCCCGCCAACGAGTGGCATCGTCCGGAATGCCTGCGGTGACCGCCAGCGCTACCAGCGGGGACGCCACCGCAATGGCGCCGGCCAGGATCGACGCCCAGAACAACAGATAACCCGTGACCCTGCCGAGCAGCCGACGGGAATCGGCTACGCCGCGCTCGGTGAGCGCACGGGTGAGTGCCGGTACGAGCACCAGCGCCAGGACCGGCCCGGCCATCGCTGCGAAGAGCAGGTTCGGCACGGTGTTCGCGGACAGGAATGCATTGGCGAAGAAGGTTGGGCCCAGGACGGCGCCGATGACGACCACCCGCAGCAGCCCCGTGATCCGGCTGATCAGCGTCCAGGCGGCCACCGTGATCGTGCGGCCCGCGGTGGCGGACACAAGCGCTACATCGGCGGACCCCCCGGCCAGCGCTCCGGAGCGGGCATCCTCGCTTTCGGACGGGGTATAGCCCTCAGCGAATGGGCGGCGCTCGCCGTCGACCTGCCCTTCTAGGGCGTTGGAGCTCAGCTCGCCACGGTGACGGCGCGAGCGCGCCGAGCAGCTTTCGCTCATAGCCCCGAACATTAGCCCCGAGTCTGAATCCGAGATCGAGGCTCGCGGAGCGGTACGCGGTCCCGCTTGAGCGCGCCGGCACTCTGGGCGTCGCGCGCTGGTGGACGTGTGTGACGACGCTCCGGGAGTCGACCCGGAGATCTGCCTCGACTGTTCGAGCGTCTCGCCTCCGGCCTGGCCGACCAGGGCATGTCCGACGACCGTCGGCGCTGGGGACCGTAGCCGCTGCGGCCAGCCCGGCTGCGGGAGCCGGCATTCGGCTCACCTTTCGCTCATATACCGGCAGTTCAAACGAGAACTTCCAGGACCGCTAAGGGTCCTGGCTCGAACGCCGACCCGCCGAGCCCACCTGCCTGAAAATTTCCGAGGGCGCGGTAGGGTCGAGCCGAGGAGGAGCCGATGGTGGCTGGTGAGCTGACCGGAAATATTCGACTTGTTGCGATAGGGGCTGAAAGCAGGGAAAGGTGGGAGGCCGTTGTACGCACGGATGCTAATGTAAATCTTCTGCAGACACCCATCTGGTGTGACTGCATCTGCCGTTCCGAAGGCCTTGAGGACGTTACGCGGTCATACGAATCGTCTGACGGGCGTCTTATTGTTTTGCCACTTGTGCGAGGCCGTAGGCTCCCGAGGCAACTGAAAGTCCAATCCTCCTGGCCCGGCCCCTGGGGCTTCTGCGGTTTGCTCGCCACTGAGGGGCGTGTTACTTCCAACGACGTCGTCCAAATTATCAAGGACTTGCAAGCCTACAAAGGACTGAGGACGAGCGTCCCTGTGCCTCGGATGGCTGACGCCCAGTTATGGGAAGCGCTTGTTCCCTCGGATGTCATCAGGGAATCTCGCACGACGCACGTGCTGGATCTTTCCGGTGGATTCGAAAACGTTTGGAAAAGACGCTTCGCGGGTGCGGTGCGCACCGCGACCCGAAAAGCCGAGCGTTTAGGGATTACGGTAGAATCCGACACAACCGGGCGGCTACTGCCGGTGTTTGACACTCTTTATCGTATGTCGGTCGACCGCTGGGCTAAAGATCGGCGCCACCCGCTGGTCATTGCTCGCTTACTTGCGTCGAGGCGTGAACCATTTCACAAGTTCCGGATCGTAGCGGACCTTCTGGGTGAGGCATGCGAGGTTCATATCGCATGGCTCGGTGGGAAGCCCTTGGCTGGGACGATCGTTCTGACGCACGGTGTCGTTGCAACCTACTGGCGCGGTGCGATGGACATAGAGAGTGCGGCAGGAACGGGCGCGAACGAGTTGCTTCATCGAGTTGCGATTGAAACCGCGTGTCGGAGAGGATGCCTGCAGTACGATATGCAGCGATCAGCTTCTCAGAATCTTGGACGCTTCAAGTCCAAGTTCGGGGCCCAGCCCACGAATTTCCTCGAATATCGATTTGAGAATATCCCTGTGACAGTGCTCGACCGCCGAGCTCGCGTGTTTGCCAAGCGCATGCTGCGTATGCCAAAGGCCGAGATCTCCGGTTAGCGGGCTTAGGCGGCAGGGCCGTCGATCTCGAGTCGACTGTGCGGGTTGAGTCGAACTTCGCGGGTGTGCCGTTGCCGGGCGCCGTGAACTCGACACCAGCGACCTTCTAAGGCGAAAAAACGTCGATAGCGTCGAGTTCATGGACAGCACCCACGGGCAAGCCAACCAGGGAACACGCCGTCGGGATGGGGCGAAGCCCGGCTAGTACTCGCCTGGTGCGGGGCCGGCAGGGGATGCTTGCTGCGCGCGGCTTGGCGGCCGTGCTCGGCTAGCCGCAGCCGCACCCCGGCGGCCGAGCGACCACCAGCGGATCCGACCGACCCCGTCACGGTTACGCTATGTACTGAACTAGGTGGTCTTGGATACACGATCGAGTGGTCGTGTAACACTCTCTGACGAAGTGACGATAACAATCAGTGCGGGATCCTCTTGGGGATCCTTGGGTGGAGTGGACCCTCCGGGACCACTCATAGGGCGACAGGGGCGTGGTCAACCGCCAGGCTAGGGAGGCTGCAGCGGCGGTCCCGCGTATTAGGGGGGATCCCGATTTGTTCACGGAGAAGCATACTGATGTCGACCGAAGCACCCGGGGGCATCTGAACGCGTTGCTGCCGCCGGTGCTGATCGCAGGTGCCGGGACCGCCATCGGGCTGGCCATCGCTCGGGGCCTGCGCGGCACGGGGGTGCCCATCGTTGGCGCCTCCCTCACCCCGACGGCGCCAACTTGCCGCTCGAAGCTATGGCACAGCGTCCTGCAGGTCAGCGCACCAACCACGGAAGCATGGCTGGCGACGCTGCATGCGGCTCACGCCCGGTACGGCCCGATGGTGCTGTTCCCCGCCGATGACACGGTGGTGCGCATCGTCGCAGAGCACGCTGGCGAACTGGCCACGCAGTTCCACTTCGTGCTGCCCGACCTGCCGACCGTTGATCGACTCCTGGACAAGTCGGTTTTCCACCAGTGGGCCCTGGCTAACGACTTCCCGGTCCCCCACACAGCGATTGTCCACGACCCTGACCAGTTGCGCGCAGCCCTGGGCGAGATGGCCTTTCCTGTGGTGTTCAAGCCGGTCGAGCGGACACCACAATGGCAGGACTTCAGTAAACATGGCACGGCCTACCGATTCGAGACCGCCGAAGATTTTGAACGGCTTCCGTTCGCTCCGTTCGATGCCGCTGATCGCTTCGTCGTCCAGGAGTGGATTCCGGGCCGCGACAGCGACGTCTACTTCTGCCTGACCTACCGCAACCACAACGGGGATGAGTTAGCAGCGCAAGTCGGGCGAAAGATCGTCCAGTGGCGCGTCGACACGGGCAGCACTGCCCTTGCCGTCACCCACCAGGACGCGGAGTTGCACAAGCTGACCCAGCGGCTGCTCGACACTGCTGGCCACGTCGGCTTCGGCTCGCTCGAGGTCCGGCGCAGCGCTCGAGATGGGCGGATGCTCATCACCGAACCGACCGTGGGTCGACCGGACCTGCAGACCGCACTCGCCGCCGCCGCCGGCGTGAACCTGGTGGATGTGGCGTATCGCGACGTGCTGCGGCTGCCAGCGCCGCCGAGCCGACCCAGCCGGGAGGCGATCTGGATTCATGAGACCGCCTTTCCCCGGTCGGTGCTCGTCGCGGCATGCCGCCGCCGCCTCGATGGCCACACGCTCCTTGCCGCGTTGCGGACCAGGCGGACACCCACCGGCGCATTCTTCTCAGACCGCGATCCGCTCCCACTGGTACTCGAGACAGCCAAGGTCGCCCACAAGATCCTCCGGGCGGCAATGATCATCGGACAGAGACGCCCTAAGCCACCCCTCATCACGCGCCGCGGCGGATTGAACCGGTTGTCTTGGCGCGCGCGGTTTTTCAGTGCGACTCGAACACATCCCGTTGGGTGGGCGCAGACTGACGGTGCGGAACCACAAGATCGAGGAACGGCACTGGATCGAGGAACGGCACTGGCAGGTTTCGACGATCATCACCTCCAACCGGGAGCCAACGGAGATGGTGACCATAATGGCCAGCCGACCCCGCTGCTGGCGAACTCGTCATCGAAGGTGACACGGCACAAACCTACCCTCGCCCGCTTCCCCACCGAACACCACAGCAATGACGGCCGGACCGTAGCTGTTCGGCTGACAGGAGAGGACTGACGGACGGGACAGGATGCGCGACGCTTCCTCACGAGCAGCTGCTACGAGCTGTCCTTCGGGGAGATGGCCTGGTGTTGTGGCGGATCGACGCCAGCGTGGATCTTGTCCATTGCGAGGTCCGCAACGCCGCCGGGAGTTTCGCCAGGTGGGGCATCGCTCAAGTCGTTGTGCGGTCACTGCGGGCTACCCGCCGTGACAGGAGCCAACCCCTGAGGTCGGGAGCGCTGGAGCTTCGTGGAACGGCGGGAACCCCACACACTAGCCTGCGGTGTCGCTGGTGTTGTGGCGACTCGCCGGTTCTGGGGAGGACGGATGACCACTAGTACGGCGTTCGCGGCGGGCAGTGTGATCGAGGTGCGGGACGAGGAGTGGGTCGTCTCCTCCTGCGAGCCCGCCGGCGACGGCTGGAAGGTTCGCTGCGTCGGCAGCTCGGAGCTGGTCCGCTCGATGCCCGCGACCTTCTACAGCACGCTCGACGAGATCGAGGCCCTCGATCCGGCCGGGGCCGAGTTGGTGCAGGACGACTCGCCGCACTTCCGCCGCAGCCGGCTCTGGGTGGAGGCGGTACTGCGCAAGACCCCCGTCCCGCTGCATGAGCCAGGTCTCACAGTCAGCCAGCACATGCTGCTCGACCAACTGGACTTCCAGCGGCAGGCCGTGGCGCAGGCACTCGACTCGGCGCGTCTACGCCCCCGGCTGCTCATCGCCGACGCCGTGGGCCTGGGCAAGACGCTCGAGATCGGGATGATCCTCTCAGAGCTGACCCGGCGAGGACGCGCCGACCGGGTCCTGGTCGTCACCCCACGCCACGTGCTGGAGCAGATGCAGTACGAGCTGTGGACGCGTTTCGGGCTGCCCCTGGTGCGCCTCGACTCCGACGGGATCCGACGGGTCCGCCAGCAGCTGCCGGCCAGCCGCAACCCGTTCACGTTCTTCCCGAAGGTCATCGTCTCGATCGACACCCTGAAGTCGGCGCGATACCGGGCGCACCTGGAGAAGCACCGCTGGGACGCCGTCGTGGTCGACGAGTCGCACAATTTGACGAACTCCGGCACCCACAACAACCAGCTGGCGCGGGTGCTCGCGCCCAACACCGAGGCGCTCATCCTCGCGTCAGCGACCCCGCACAACGGCAACACCGAGTCCTTCGCCGAGCTGATCAACCTGCTCGACCCCACCGCGATCGTCGACCGCTGCGACTACGACGTGAAGGACATCAAGCACCTGTTCATCCGCCGCCACCGCCACTCACCCGACGTCGCGCGAGAAGTCGGCCACATGTGGGCGGAGCGCCCCGAACCGGAGGTGATCCCCGTACCGGCGAACGCGGCCGAGGACGCGGTGGCCGACGAGCTCTCCCACACCTGGCTGCATCCGAGACACGGCGCTGCGCCGATCACCGGCGCGGGTCGGCAACTCTTCCCGTGGACCATGGCGAAGGCGTTCCTGTCCTCGCCGGCGGCACTGGTCGAGACCATCGAGACGCGCCAGAAGACGCTGGCGGCCAAGGATGAATCGGGCACAGCCGAGGGTGCCGCGCTCACCCACTTGGCGGCCTTGGCCGCCGAAGCTGAGCACCACGGCTCCGCCAAGCTCGACGCGCTGGTCGCGCACCTGCGCGATGTCGGCATCGGCAAGGGCAGCGATACCCGGGTCGTGCTGTTCAGCGAGCGGGTGGCCACGCTGAACTGGCTGCGGCGCGAGCTACCTGCGCGGCTGTCACTTCTCGACGACGCGTTCGCCGTGCTGCACGGTGGCCTGCCGGACGAGAAGCAGATGGCGGTGGTGGAGGCGTTCCAGCGGGCCGCCACCCCGCTGCGGGTACTCATCACCGGAGACGTCGCCAGCGAGGGCGTCAACCTGCACAAGCAGTGCCACCACCTCGTGCACGTGGACATCCCGTGGAGTCTCATCCGCATCGAGCAGCGCAACGGCCGTATCGACCGCTACGGGCAGCTGCATCCGCCCCGGATCGTGGCCCTCGCCCTCACCACCACCGACGAGAAGTTCAGCGGTGACGTCCGGGTGCTCACCCGGTTGCTGGCCAAGGAGCACGCGGCCCACACCGCGCTCGGCGATGCCGCCTCTCTGCTCCGGCTGCACGACGTGGGTCGCGAGGAGGACGAGATCCGGCGCACGCTGGTCTCGGGCAAGGCACTGGACGAGGTGGTACCCGACCCGAAGCCCGTCAACGAACTCGACGGTGACATCGACAGGGGGGACGCCGAGTTCGAGGCTTTCTTCGCCGGCCTCGGTCAGGACCTCGCCCCGCCACCTCCGGTCGTCGATCGCCGCGGGCTGTTCGACCGCGAGGTGGACTTCCTGCGTGAAGCCCTGTACGAGGCGTTTCCGAACCCCGCTGCCGGCCACCGCAGCGGTGGTATCGGGTGGATGGAGTATCCGGAGGAGGGGTTGGTGGAACTCGTCCCGCCTCCCGACCTGATGACACGCCTCAACATCCTCCCGCAGAGCTACCTCGCTCAGCGGAAAGTCCGGGAGAAGCTGCTCCTGGCCGTCACGCCCGAAGCCGGCAGCGAGTCGCTGCGCCGCGCGACGCAGGGCACCGCACCCGGTGACCAGAGCACCCAGTGGCCGCAGGCGCACTACCTCTCGCCGCTGCACCCGGTGCTCGACTGGGCCGTCGACCGCGCCCTCACCCGGCTCGGCCGCAACCAGGTCCCCGTCGCGACGGCCGCGGTCGGCGCGCCCACCGCCCTTGTGCTGGGCACATTGACGAACAGACGCGGGCAGGTGGTGCTTCGCGCCGTTGTCGGCATGGAGTTCTTCGCGCCGGGTGTCGAGCCGATCATCCATCAGGACGTGGCAGAGTTGCTCCGGGTAGGCGGGTTTCGTACCGGGGCCGTCAACCCCTGCGTGCCGCTGGATCTGACCGAGCATCACACGCTTGTCCCGGCTGCGGTGGCTCAGATGCGGCGCTACATGGCGGCGCTGAAGCAGGAGCGAGTCAGCACCCTGAGCGAGCCGTTGCAGGAGGCGGCCCGAGGCATCGCCGCTTGGTGCAAGCAGTCCGAGGCGCTGGCAGACCAGCTGACGCCCACCCAGGCCGCACGCGTGCGCCGCCGCATCGAGCAGCACGGCGCTCAGGCCCACGGGCTCGTCGAGTCCCTCAGCGCCCGCGCCGAACCGATGGTGCGCGTGCTGCTCCTGCTGCTGCCGAACGGAGGCGCGAGATGAGTCGGTTCGACTCGGTGGTGGTCGGCAACGACCTGGTCTCGGAGCACTGGCTCGCCGAGCAGTTCCCGGTCACGGTGAAGACGCTGCGCGCCGAGTGGAAAGAGCGTGAGGAACACGACAAGATCACTCCGCGCTCCGGCCTCACCGCGTTGAGTGCCACCTTCGGCGCGAAGCTGGTGCGTCTGCGTGAGCACGGCGATGTCGATCAGCTCCACATGCTGCACGCAAGCGTTCGGGAAGCGCTACTGATCGCCGGCGCGGAGACCGTCTGGAGCAGCGAACGTGCTGGCAACGAGATGACGGTGCCTGCGGTGGTACCGACGACTCCGAGCGGCACGCACCTGCTGGTGCTGCAGGCACGCGACGCCGAGACGGTGGAGGATCTGCTCGACGGCACGGGCGCGGGGCATCTGCTCAACTCGGCCACAGTGGACGGCGCCGAGGAGACGAGCACCGTCCAGGTGATCTCCGGGGTGTTCCTGACCGAGGAGCCGCCCGCGCTGGTGCTGGTGATGGCGGGCGCGTGGTTGCTGCTCGCCGAGCGCGGCAGCTGGCCCGAGGGCCGGTGGCTTGCGGTGGACCTGGCGACCGCGCTGGAGCGTCGCGACACCAAGGCCGCCGGGGAGCTGGAGACGATCGCGGCGCTGGTCTCGGGTGACAGCCTGCTTCCCGGTGACGACGGTAACGCTCTGCTGCTCACCCTGCTGGCCGAGTCGGTGAAGCACGCGGTGGGCGTCTCGAAGGATCTGCGCAACGGCGTGCGCGAGTCGATCGAGCTGCTGGCCACCGAGGTGCTACGGCGCCGGCGCGTCCGTGAGCTGCCCTCCGAGCAGCCCGGCCTCGCCGCGGACCTCACCCGGCAGTCGCTGCGCTACCTCTACCGCATCCTGTTCCTGCTCTACGCCGAGGCGCGCCCCGAGCTCGGAGTGCTGCCGGTCGGCACCACCGAGTACGCCGAGGGGTACGGGCTGGACCGGCTGCGGGAGCTGGTCCTGGCCGAGCTCACCAGCGCCGCCGCCGGGACCGGCACCCATCTCCACCAGTCCCTGGGTGTGTTGTTCCGGCTGGTCAATGATGGCTACCCACCCGAGACGCTGGGAGCTGGCGGCCTGGACGTGCCCCTGTCCGACGACGGGGGCGGGCTGCGGTTCGAGGCCTTGCGCGCCGACCTGTTCAGCCGCGACGCCACCGCCCTGATCGACGAGGTGGGGCTGGGCAACCGGTGCCTGCAACAGGTGCTGGGGCGGTTGCTGCTTTCGCAACGCAAGCGCGGTCGCGACCGAGGGTTCGTCTCCTACGCCCAGCTGGGCATCAACCAGCTTGGCGCGGTGTACGAGGGCCTGATGTCGTATTCCGGGTCGATCGCCGACGACCACATGGTGGAGGTCGCGAAGGACGGTGACCCCACCAAGGGAAGCTGGGTGGTGTCGGTGTCGAGCACCGAGGGCTTCGACGAGAAGTGGTTCGTGCAGACCACCAACCCCGAGACGGGGGTGAGATCGCACGTCACCTACGCGCCGGGCGAGTTCGTATTCCGCCTCTCCGGACGCGATCGGCAGCGCAGCGCGTCCTACTACACCCCGGAAGTGCTCACCCGCTGCGTGGTGACGCATTCGCTCGCCGAGTTGCTGCGCGGCGACACCTCGGCCGCCGATGTGCTCGCCTTGCGTATCTGCGAGCCGGCGCTGGGCTCGGGTGCGTTCCTGGTGGAAGCCATCAATCAGCTCGCGGCGCAGTACCTGAAGCGCCGGCAGGCCGAGCTGGGCCAGGAGATCGCGCCCGAGGCCTATCCCGCTGAGCTGCAGAAAGTGAAGGCGCACCTGGCCCTGCACAACTGCTACGGCGTAGACCTCAACGCGACGGCCGTCGAACTCGCCGAGATCACGCTCTGGCTCGACGCGATGCATCCTGGCCTGCGAGCGCCATGGTTCGGGCTGCACCTGCGCCGGGGCAACTCGCTCATCGGCACCCGCCGCGAGACATACCCGTCGGCGCAACTGGCCAAGCGGGAATGGCTGGTCACCATGCCCACAGCTCGCCCGTTGGGTGAATCGGTGCCCGGTACCGAGGTGCACCACTTCCTGCTCCCGGCCGCCGGGTGGGGTGCGGTGGCTGACACGGCGGAGGCCAAGGAGGGCAGACCCAAGGCGACGCAGGCACTCAAGGCGTGGCGCAAGTCGGTGACGGCGATGCTGAGTACCACGGAGAAGGCCCGCCTACAGTTCCTCGGACAGCGGGTAGAGACACTCTGGGCGCTCGCGCAACGACGCCTGGAGGTGGCTGAGGGGGAGATCCGGCGCCGCATCGATGTGTGGGGAGCGGGCAACCTGGAGACGGGATCGGGTGCGGTCCAGCGCGAGCAGATCGAAGCCAGCCTCACCGACATCAACAGCGCCTATCTCAGGCTGCGCCGGGTGATGGACGCTTGGACAGCCCTGTGGTTCTGGCCGGTGACCACCACCTCCGTCACCCCGCCCACCCGCGAACAGTGGATCACCGCGTTGGAATCACTGCTAGGGACCGTGAGCAGGGCCGAGGCGCGCAAGGGGCGTGGTCTGTTCGGCGACGACGCATCCTGGGCGGAGCTGGACGAAGCGGAGCAGAACGAGGTCGCCTTCGCCCGGATGTGCCCGGTGCCGCAGGTGCTGGACGAGCACCCGTGGCTCGCGATATGCGATCACATTGCCGATAAGGAGGCATTCTTCCACTGGCAGCTCGACTTCGCCCCGGTCTTCGCCGCTCGCGGCGGATTCGATCTCCAACTCGGCAACCCGCCCTGGGTCCGTCCGTTCTGGGACGATGCGCTGGTACTGGCCGAGGACGATGCCTGGTTCGGGCTGGCCGATAAGCCTCCGGTAGCGGCAGTGCGGGAACGGCGCGCCCTCGTGCTGGACGAGGGCGACGTGCGCTATCTGGACGAACGGGCCTCGCTGGCCGGGATGAGCGCGCACCTTGGCAGTTGCCTCGACCGGCCGTTACTTGCCGGCACTCAGCCGGATCTCTACCGCTGCTTCATGGACCGCACCTGGCGCAGCATGGGACCCTGCGGAGTAGTGGGGCTTGTCCATCCCGAATCGCATTTTACCGAAGCGCGGGCAGGAGGTCTGCGGCGCCAGACATACCGACGGCTGCGGAGGCACTGGCAGTTCTCCAACAACATGTACCTGTTCTCCGAGATCAGCGACAAGACGCACTTCGGGGTGTCGGTGTATGGCCAGCCTCGCGAGCCGTCCTTCCTCAATGCCTCTTCGCTGTTCCATCCGAGCGTCGCAGACCACAGCCTCGACCACGACGGCAGCGGTCCGGAACCGGGCATTCGCGACGACGACGATCGATGGGACACCCGGCCGCACGCGAGCCGCATCGTGCGGGTTGACGAGACAGTGCTCGCTAACTGGGCGGCGCTGATCGACGAGCGGGGCACCCCGCCGGTGGAGGCGCGGATGCTGCGTCCGGTGAACAGCGCCAGCCAGGAGGTACTCGACAAACTCGCCGCGGCCCCTCGATTCGGCGCGCTGTCGTTCGAGTGGACTCGTGGCTGGGAAGAGGATGCCGACCGGAGAGCAGGTTTCTTCGTCGGTCGCTCCGCGGTGCCGAATTCACTAGACGACGTGATCCTGCAAGGGCCCCACCTGACCGTTGCGAACCCCTTCGCCCGGCAGCCCAACGAGAACGCCCGCAACCGGCAGGACACCGTCGCTTGGGACCTGGAGAAGCTCGGGGAGCGGCAGATCCCACGAACCAATTACCAGCGGGCTAAGCCCCCATCAGATTACGTGGCAGGCTATCCACGGTGGAAGGAGGTTCCCGCCAACCAGCTCTGGCGCCTGGCCTGGCGATATATGGTTGATTCATCGACAGTGCGGAGCTTGCATGCAGCGATAGTCCCACCCGGCCCCATGCATGTTCATGGGCTTCACAGTATGTCTATGGAGAAGCCTCGTGACCTGGCAATTGCCGCCGGAATGTGGGCGGCGTTGGTCACGGACTTCCTCGTCAGGGTGTCTGGCACCGGTCACATTCGGGCCGAGACTGCTTCCCGTTTCCCGCACCCCCGCGACCACGAACTCGTCCCCGATCTCATCTTGCGCGCGCTCCGTCTCAATTGTCTCACTGCCGACTACGCGCCGCTTTGGGAAGATTTGTTCGACGAGGTATGGCAGCACGACTCGTGGACATGTGACTTCGGGTCACCACCGATCGGTGAGGTCACTCCAGAGTGGACCATGGCCATCCCGCTGCGCCGGGATGCCGAACGCCGTCAGGCCCTGGTCGAGATCGACGCCCTCGCCGCTGTCATGCTCGGCATCACCGCCGATGAGCTGTGTGCGATTTACCGCACTCAGTTCGGCGTGCTCCGCAAGTACGAGCGCGTCATGCAGTTCGACGCCAACGGCCGCCAGGTGCCCAAGGACATCCTCAAGGACGTCGAGCGGTTCGGCTCGCGTGCGGACCTCGGCCGCTACGAGATGCCCTTCACCGGCGTCGACCGGGAAGCTGAGATGACCATTGCCCATGCAGAGTTCACCCGCCGGGCAGTGGGGCGCGAGGCTACCGCGACGTGACCGACACCGCGCGGGTGAACGAACGGGCCAACTCCGTGCGGACACCATCACTGGCCGGCACGCCCATCAGCACACGAGAGCGAGCGGCCACCGCCGTCACCGTCTCTGCTCCACCACCGTAGGTGCGAATCACACCCCGCAGCTCACGGGTGAGGTTCCGGATCGCTTGAACATCAGATGCGCTGACCTGGGCGGGTAAGGGAGTAGGCGTTGGTGGACGCTCGGGGATGTGCAGCAACTCACCCAGTACGGGCGCCTCGAACAGGGCTACTCCGGCGGCGGCGAGCAGCGCGCGCCTTCGCATCTCCTCGTCCGCACGCGGACACGCTCGGTGGCACTCAGTGACTCTATGTGAGCATGTCGGTTGACGATGCTGAGATACTGTGTGATACTCGCCGTGTCTCATTGCGGGACATGCTGGGCCCGCTTTAACGAGGAGGCAGCACTGCTGCCTCCTCGCACTATGTAATGGGCGTTCCTATCGCGGACCACACGAGCCCCTGACTTTTCACATCGATCTGTATCGCGGGCAGCCGCTGACCAGCTTGAAGCTGTTGGTCGGTGGTGAGCAACCCGCGTCTCCCGTCGCTATCTACCGCTAGGGCTCCTCCATGGGGAAGCGGGGAGACAATCCTTACCACCTGCGGAAGATCGGGTTGGAAGACTCGTTGAGGGACCCCGTGAATAAGTCTTCCGAGCACCCGGCCAGACTGACGATGCAGTAGTACTCGATCACCTCGAACGGCCCCTCCCAATGGAAAATGTTCACGCCGTGCAGTGCCGTTGTCCAGAGCCACCTCGATCGTCATGGGAGCAGTCCGACGACGGACGGTACCTGTCTCCCAAGAAGGAGTAGTCGCCCGAGAGTCGCCACATATCAAGATCGGAAAGGAGCCGAGCATGTGCTCTATCCAGGTCACATTGATCGGATAAAGGTGCGCGGTATTCCCCAAACCGGGCAGCTTCGTTCCAGGCTCTGGAACTGCTGCAATCCCACTACTGTGGTGGAGGCGGGGTTGACCAGGGGTGCCGCGGACCGTCCACGGGACGACGGTCCCGTCATACAAGGCACACGAAAGAAGCTCGCGCAGCTCGTGACCGGTAGTCAGTGTTGACCCGATAATCTGCGAATACGCTCGAGGTCCAAGCAGGACGAATGGATGCTTGCGGTGCTGGACAACATCAAGTGCGGCCACGGTGATGGGTACCTTCATCTCGACCGCGTAGTCGACTGCGGGGGTTAGGTCGATGTCCTTGCTCAGGACCACAATTGACCGGACCGCCGAGGTTCCCGCCGCGATCTCGTCTACGTAGCGCGTAATCCGTACGCAGCAAGCGCCATCGACCATCTTCTCTTCTACCTGACCGCCGGCTTTCTGGTGCAACTCGCCCAACAGCGCATCACCACCGTCTGTCAGCACTTGTTTCAGGTACGTCTCGTTGTCGGCATGCTGCTTGGCTAGGGCCGACCTGTCGGCGGGTCGAGCGAGAGCGAGGCCGATGTGCACAAACCGCACGTCAAGTCCATACCGAGCAAGAGCAGCCTTGACACCCGGTACAGTGGGCCGTCCTCGAATCCCAATCGCGTCGCCCGCCTGGCACCGTTCCCAACGTGCCCACCTCCTGCTCACCCCAAACTTCCAACGGACGGTACACCCGAGGTGGGCAATCTCAACGCGCAACACGCCCGACGTCGGTTTTCCCAACTAAACCACTCGATCCGTTGTAAGTTGGCCTGGTGCGCCCTGAACAGTTCACATCGGAAGTCTTTGGTCACGCACGGAAGCACTCGGAGGGTTTCTGGTGTTACGAACCAGGCCCGCTGCCTAGAACGATCGAGCTCGAGCCTGAGACCCAGCTAGCGCTGTCCGAGGCGGATGCCGCTTTAGGGCGGTTGTCAGGGGTCGGAGGGATGCTGCAGGAGCCGCGGCTGTTGATGAGGCCGTACGCCGTTCGGGAGGCGCTGGCAAGTGCCCGGATCGAAGGAACGCAGGCGAGCCTGGCTGAGGTGTTCCAGGTCGAGGCAGGCCACGTCCGTCCCAAGGCAAGTGATGTGGTCGAAGTGACCTCTCATGTGCGCGCGCTTGAGGAGGGTATCAGCGCGGTGACAGCGGGTTTGAACGTGACGACACTCCGTAGGATTCATCGCACCCTGATGGCGGATATGTATCGCGGATCCGAGCCTGGAAACCTTCGAACCAGACCAGTGTGGATAGGTTCGCCCACGGACCACCCAGAAACCGCAAATTTTGTTCCACCTGTCGGTGTATCGATGGATAGAGCCTTGACGGATTGGGGAGAATTTGTCAGTCGGCCCCCGCGAATACCAGTATTGGTTCGGGTGGCGCTGCTACATTACCAATTTCTCACCATCCACCCATTCTTCGATGGGAACGGGCGAGTAGGTCGAATGTTTATTCTCCTCTATCTCTATCATCAAGACCGCATATCCGTCCCTCTTCTGTATCTAAGCCCTTATTTTGCAAGGCGGCGGCGCGAGTATTACGATCGCCTCCAGGCGGTCCGCGAGCGAGGTGAGATCCAGCAATGGCTACAGTTCTTTCTCACTGCCGTTGCCGCACAGGCCGGTGACGGAGTCACTCGCGCTCGACAACTTTTTGACCTGCGCGAACAGTACAGGGCGCAGCTTAGCGGGAGTCGGAGTCGAGCGGTCGAGGTCGTCGAGACTCTGTTTATGAATCCAATCGTTACCTCGTCTCGTATAATGGAAAAGTTGCAGATCACCAATCAGGGCGCTCTAAACCTAATTCGGGGGCTCGAGTCGAAAGGCTGGCTGGAGACGGCTGGTGTTCCTGGCCGCGGTGGGGCCACTGCGTGGCTAGCGTCTGATATTTATGACATTATCGCTGGTGACGAAAGAGTGATGTTTGAGGGAGGTACGCTAGTAGACAGCTGAGTCCGTACTTGCCGGACGGTGCCTGACAGTTCTCCCGCGTCGACATACCAGCGGGCGACGGCGAGCTTGGTCCGCGATCTTCAGTGGCCGCAGCCACGATTCACCCGATCGAGGAACGTGACGGCCCGCCTATGAAGCTCCAGCTGGCCGGAGGCGAGCTCGTAGATCACCCGCAGCTCACCCGTCAGTCCAGTCTCGGTCTGCGCCTCGAGCAGGAGCCGACGTCCGTCGGTGAAGGGGCACAAATGCGCCAGCGGGTAACGCACGCCGAAACGTTCCCGGCACTGCGCGATGAACGGGTGCAATCGTTGCAGCGACATGCACTTCGACCGGTAGGCGCGCAAATAGTCGGCCTCGACCATCTCGCCCCACGTCACGTCTGCCCCAGGAGAAGGTTCGGGTCGCAACACCGGCGGATAGAATCGCTCCCCGACGTGGTGCCCGTCAAGCCAATGCTTGAGCGTCGACATCGGAATACCGAGCTGGTGGGCTGCCTCGAGCAGGGCCATGACGGGCACCTCGAGATAGGTCACGTCAGAACCCATCGCCACACCTCACTTCACGAGAATGACGCGGAAGCGGTGAGGATGCCAGAGTATGCCGTGAGCGGACGACAGACTCGATCACGATGAGTTGAGACCGCTGGGGAAGGGGCCGCTGTGCTGCCGTCGCTGGTCGCTGAGGACCTGCGGAAGTCTCTGACGAGCTTCCTGGGCACCACGTTCGCCCTCGGCGACGACGATGTCCGCGCCGAGCTGGAGCGCTTCGTCGCTGACCCCGAGAGCGGGGTATTCCGCGGCCCGTTCGTCCGCCTCCGGCTCCCGTTCCGGCCAGCCGGCGATGAATGGTGCGCGCGCCTCGACTGGTCGCCGCGCGGGTTCCGTCCCCATCGGCATCAGGCCGAGGCCTGGATGCGGCTGGCCTCCCGGGACCGGGAGCCCCGGCCCACGCTCGTCACCACCGGGACGGGCTCTGGAAAGACCGAGAGCTTCCTGGTCCCGATACTCGATCACTGCGCTCGGCAGCGCCGCGCCGGGCAGCGGGGGATCAAGGCACTGGTCCTCTATCCGATGAACGCGCTGGCCAACGACCAGGCCAGGCGCGTCGCCACGCTCATCCACGAGTACCGGAGTGAGCTCGGACAGGTCACCGTCGGGCTCTACACCGGCGACTCCGACGGCGGTGTGCCGATGACCGAGACCTCGGTCATCGGCAACCGGTACGCCATGCGTAAGAGCCCGCCGGACATCCTGCTCACCAACTACAAGATGCTCGATATGCTGCTGCTGCGCAGCGAGGACACCCCGATGTTCGCGAACGCCGGCGAGTCACTGCGGTACCTGGTGCTCGACGAGTTCCACACCTACGACGGCGCCCAGGGCACCGACGTCGCGATGCTGCTGCGCCGGTTGGGCATGGCGCTGGGCGTCACCACCGACGAGCGGCCCCTCGGCGCTATCACCCCCGTGGCCACCTCTGCCACCTTGGGCGGCGGGGTCGATGGCGGGCCGGCGTTGCGGGAGTTCGCGCGGACGGTGTTCGGCGCGGAGTTCGACGAGACCTCGCTCATCGGCGAGGACCGGCTGACCGCAGAGGAATGGACCGCCGCACCGCAGGGCCAGATGCCGCTGCTCGACGAGGTCACCGCCGCCCTGCGCGACTGCACGTCGCATGAGGAGCAGCTCACGCAGGGCAGGCTGCTGTTCCTCGGCACCGCGGATGGGGACGACGAGACCCTCGGCGAGCAGTTGCGCGCCCACCCGCTCACCCGCACGCTGCTCCGACTCACCGCGACTCCGTGCTCGCTGAGCGACCTGGCGCAAGATCTGGTCCCGGGCTGGGTCGCCACCACCGACGAGCGGCACGCGGCTGCCCGCCACGCAGTCGCGTTGTACCTCGCGTTGCTCTCTCGGGCACGCACCGTGGGCGGCCGACCGCTGCTCGATGTCGATGTGCAGCTCTGGGTACGCGAGGTCAGCCGCCTGCTGCGGCAGCTGAGCAGCTCTCCGCGCTTCCGGTGGCACGACGGCGCTGCCGTCGAGGACGGCGCGAAGTCGTTGCCGGCGATCTACTGCCGGCACTGCGGGCGCTCGGGCTGGGGTGTCGTTGTCAGAGCCGGTGGGGCGCACGACACGAGCCCGACGTCAGTGTGGAACAAGACCGCGCTAGACCCGGCCACGGCCCGGGCGTGGATCTTCGCCCCCGGTGAGGCCGCGCAGGGCTCCACCGACGTGCGCTGGGTCGATGCTGATACCGCCGAGTTCGTCCCGGCGCTGACCCACCGGCACGGCAGCCAGGTGCCGGTCCTCGTCACACCCGACGCGCAGGCCGCCAAGGACGAGCAGTGTCCCTCGTGCGGGCTCAAAGACGGGATCCGCTACCTCGGCTCGAGGGTGGCCACCCTCGCCTCGGTGACTCTCGGTCAGCTTTTCGGCAGTCCCGACATCACGACTGCCGAGAAGAAGACCCTCGTGTTCACCGACAGTGTGCAGGACGCCTCGCATCGGGCGGCGTTCGTCGAGAGCCGGGCGTATGCGCTGAACCTGCGCGCGCTGCTGCACCGGGCCATCGGGCCGGACGGCTGCGCTCTCACTGCGGTCGGTGACGCCATCGCATCGAGCGCCAGCACGGTGGTGGAGCGCTACGCAGTGCTCCCGCCGGACCTGCGCGAGCATGAGGTCTTCCGTGGCTACTGGAGCACCGACAAACCCGAGGCACGCGTGCGGAAGGCGGTGGCGCGGCGGATGTCGTTCGCCGCGGTACTGGAGTTCGGACTCTCCTCGCGCACCGGCCGGACGCTGGAGCTGACCGGGGCCGTCACGGCCCACGTGCACGTCGAGAACCTTGCGGTTGCCGTCGCGTCCGCCCTGGCCGTGGTGGCGCGTCAGGACGTGCAGCTCGCGCTGGACGGGATGGGGCCCCAAGAAAAGATTCAGCAGACCACCGCCTGGGCCCGCGGCATCGTCGAGCGGATCCGGACCCAGGGCGGTATCGGCCACGTGTGGCTGCGGAAGTTCGCGGCGACCGGAAACCGGCACAGCATCTGGAGCGGACGCCCCCGGCGGGAGGGCATGCCGGCCTTCCCGAAACAGCGGCCGGCCCCGTCGTTTCCCACCAGCGCCCGGCACTCCGATGCCTTCGACAGCATCATCGGCCCGCGGAACTGGTATTCGACGTGGACAGCGCGGGCGCTCGGCGTCCCGACGGTGGATGCCTCCCGCTACGTCCGGGCGCTGCTCGACGCGCTCGTCACCGACGGTGCGCTCACCACCGTCGCCGCCGAAGGCGCCACCACGGTGTGGCAGATCCCCGCCGAACGGGTGCACCTCACCAGCACCCGCGGGGCGCCGCCGCTGCTGCGTTGCACCGTCTGCGCGACCCGGTTTCCCGGGCCGGAGCGGGTGCTTGACGAGCTCGTTGGCGCCCCATGCCAGCGGGACCGCTGCCCCGGCAGCTACGCGCGTGAGCAATCCGGACACGACTTCTACCGCGATCTCTACCGTGGCGGCGCGGTGCGCCGCATCGTCGCCCGGGAGCACACGTCGCTGCTCCCGGTGCGGGAACGGGTGAAACTGGAGAACGACTTCAAGTCCTCGACCCGGCCCGACGTGCCCAATGTGCTCACCTGCACCCCCACTCTGGAGCTGGGCATCGATATCGGTGACCTGTCCACGGTCGCGCTCACCTCGCTGCCCCGCTCGACGGCGTCCTACCTGCAGCGGGTGGGCCGCGCCGGCCGGCTCACCGGCAACGCGCTGGTCGTCTCGCTGCTGCCGGCGCGCCCGCTGGAGCTGCAGCGGCTGGTGGACCCGCTTACCATGATCGCCGGAGAGGTGGTGCCGCCCGCGTGTTACCTCGACGCCACGGAGATCCTGCGCCGGCAGTACCTGGCGTCCCTGTTCGACCGGCACGCCCGATCCGCGAGCGCGGGGCGAACCCGGCTGGCCAAGCACGTGTTCGCCGGTGAGCTGAGCGCCACGTCGTGGCTCGGCCGCATCGTGGCGGATGCCCGCGGGCACGCGCAGGCCTATGTGGACGAGTTCCTCCGCGGCTTCGGGAACGCGGTCAGCAAGGACACCGCCGCCGATCTCAGGTCGTGGGCGGGCGACGGCGGGCCGCCGGGGGAGCCGCCGGGTGTCGAGCTCGACGTGGAGGCCGCTGTCGCCGCCTGGGTTCAGGAGGGCGAGGAGTTGGCGACGCGGTTCGCCGCTCTCGAGACCGAGATCGCGTTGATGCAGGCGAGGCCCTCGCTCGACGAAGCCGGCGAGCGCGATCTGCGCCGGCTCTTCGGTGAGCTGGGCGCGGCACGCAGCGCGCGGTCGGCACGGGACCGGTCGTACTGGATCTCGGCGCTGGAGGCCAAGGGCTTGCTGCCCAACTACGCGCTGCTCGACGACACCACTCGCCTGGACGTCGGCCTGTGGTGGACCGACGAGGAGACCGGGGCGCACGAGACCAGCGACGAGCGCTACGTCCGGGGTAGCCGCAATGCCCTGCACGAGCTGGCTCCCGGGGCCACGTTCTACGTGCGCGGCACCTCGGTGGAGATCGACGGCATCGACCTCGGGACGAACCGCAACCCGGCCACCGTCGTGCGCCGGTTCTGCCCTGCGTGCGGCTGGTCCGCGCGGGTGGTGCCCGACGCGGCCGTGACGGGCTGCCCGCGGTGCGGGGCCGCGGGCGCCGCGGACGCCGGCCAGGTGCTCACCACATTGCCGTTCCGGCGCGCGTCGGCTTACGCCTCCCGGGAGCTGGCGATGCGCGATGACGACACCGAGGATCGGCACCGCACTCGCTTCACCGTCGTGACCACTGTGGACTGCAGCCCGGACGGCATCACGGCGGCCTGGGAGCTCGCGGAGTTCCCCTTCGGAGCCGAGGTCCTGCGCGTGGCAACCATCCGCTGGGTGAATCTCGGGCCGAGCGACCGGGGCGGATCACCCCGGTCCATCGCGGGCCAGGAGTTCCCCGCCGCGCTGTTCGACGCGTGCGTGCACTGCGGCGTGGTGCCCGCGGCGCAGCGCGGCGTGCGGGACCGCACCGATGCCCGGCACCGCGGATGGTGCCGTCAACGCCGCGAGCCGGTGCCGACAGACTGGAAGACGGTCGCGCTCACCCACGAGTTGCGCACCCAGGCGGTGCGCCTGCTGGTGCCGCCGATCGTGGTGGCGGACCGCACGTTGCTCACGTCGTTCCGTGCGGCGTTGCTGCTCGGTCTGCGCGAGGTGCTGGGCGGCGATCCCGACCACCTCGACGTGGTCGAGGCCGCGGATCCGGTCCCGGGCAGCAGTGAGCGGTGGGTGATGGTGCTGCATGATCTGGTCCCGGGGGGGACCGGTTACCTCGGTCGGTTCACCGATCCGGAGCGGGTCAGGGAGCTGCTGGAGGCGTCGCTTCGCGTGCTGCGGACCTGTCCATGCGGGTCGGAGAACGTGGCCGCGTGCCACCGCTGCCTGCTGCCGCACGTCCCCGCGCGGTTCGCGGCGGATGCCCGCCGCGATGCGGCGATCGACTTGCTCGGGCAGATCATGGCCCAGTGGGAGCCGCGATCCATCGAAACGATCAAGCGGATCGTGGTGGGCTCCCACGACACGCCTATCGAGATGCGTTTCCGAGCGTTGCTGCTGCGCTGGGCGAAGAGCAAGAGTGCCGCGGTCAGCACCCAGGCCACGTCTCACGGCGACAGCGCGAAGATCACGTTTCCGGCGGCGCTCAGCGATCTGCAGTGGGCGCTGGTCCCGCAGGTGAGGCTGGGCGACGTGCAGCCTGACTTCGTCCTCACCTGTGCCGACCAGGAAGTGCCGCGGATCGCGGTGTTCTGCGACAGCCAGCGCTGGCACAGCTCCGCGCAGACGAACCGCCTCGCCGCAGATGCGGACACGCGTGCAGGCCTGCGTGACCAGGACTACCTCGTCTGGGCCGTGACCCACCATGACCTCGATGCCTTCGCTGCGACCCTCGACGGGCAGCCCGCGGTGCCGCCGGCCTGGTGCGAGCCTGCGCTGCGGGCGATGTTCGTGCAGGTCGGCCAGAAGATGGCCGCCCCCGGCAGCGTCAAGCCCGATGTGCTGCTCCGAGACTCGGTCTCCATGCTGACGGCGTTCCTGTTGCGGCCCTCTCGGGAGGCCTGGACGAGCCCTGCACACAGCCTTGCGCTGGCACTGAGCCGTGGTGCGAGGACGAGAAAGCTCGATGCGGCGGCGGTCCCGGCGTTGTTGTGCGGCGAACTCGGCAGAGCGAGCGGAGAGCTGCCGGCGGGAGACACCACGGTGGCGATCCGCCGCACGGCTCGCGGTGCGACGGTGGTGTTGGAAATGCGCACGCTCCAGGACGTGCGGGGGTGGCTCGCGGTGGACGACCGCGACAAGGTCGTGGGAAGCGTCGATCAGGTGGACGCATGGTGTGACTGGCTCGCGGTCGGCAACCTGCTCCAGTTCCTGGAGCCCGGGAGGTTCCAGGCCCACACCTACGCGACGGCCAGCGAGGCGTCCGCTGCACCGGCCGCCGCCGGCCTGCTGCCCCGTCGGTGGCAGGACATCGCCGATGTCTCCGATGGTGAGGTGCGCGCGCTGGTTCTGGCCCTCGCCGGCGACGAGCTGCCACTGCCGGAAGCGGGTCACGAGGTCGACGACGGCGAGTACCTGATCGACCTGGCCTGGCCGGATCAACGGGTGGCGGTGGTGGCCGATGTGGATCACGACCGGGACGAGTGGCTGACGGCGCACGGGTGGACCGTGGTGCCCGCCGACGAGCAGGCTGTGCGCGCGGCGCTCCATACCGCCCCGGGAGGCAACGGATGGGTGTGATCATGTCCAAGGAGTTTCATCGAACCATCGACGTCGACGGTTCGATGAAGAGCCGGGCATGGGATTTCTTGACCAAGCTCAGCCGCGACGCCGACCTCACCGGGCTCGACCTCGAGATCCCGCAGAACGCGGCGGACCGCCGGGTCCGCACCGCCCGGGTCGACCTCGGCTACCGCGCCGTGCTGTTCGCCGTGGGGGATCAGGCGGAGCCGATGTGGCTGCTCGCCGCTATCAAGCCGCAGGACGACGCCTACGCCTATGCCCAGACGCTGACGCTGGAGGTCAACCCGGCCAACGGGGCGATGGAGGTGCTGCGCGCCTGGGCCATCCAGGAGAAGGTGGCGCAGTTCCGGCAGCGCCCCGCTCCCGAGGACGCGGTTCAGGTGCTGCCGTTCCAGGTGACGGAGCTCGTGGATCTGGGCATCAATGCCAGCGTCGCCGAGGAGGCTGTCCGGCTCACCGTCGAGGACGACATCCTCGATCTCGCCGGTGAGCTCCCCGAGTGGCAGCAACAGGTGCTGCTCGAACTCGCCACCGGAACCCCGCTCGAGGAGATCCGCGCGACGTACGAGCTGGACCGGCCGAGCCCGGGCGAGGATCCCGTAGCCGCGCTCGAGCGGCCGACCAGCCGCATGCAGTTCGTCTACATCGACAACGACGACGAGCTCCGCCGCATGATGGAAGGCGACTTCGCCGCCTGGCGGACCTACCTGCACCCGAAACAGCGCGCCGTCGCCTACCGCGAGACATTCAACGGGCCATATCGGCTGGCTGGGGGTGCCGGGACGGGCAAGACCGTCGTCGCGCTGCACCGCGCCGCCTTCCTTGCCAAACGGCCAGGCTCGCGCGTCCTGCTCTGCACGTTCACTCGCAACCTCGCCTCCAACCTGCAAGTGGATCTCCGGAGCCTCGTCGCGCCCGATGAGCTGCCCCGGGTGGATGTGCGCGGAGTGGACCAGGTGATCCGTGCCGTGGTACGGGCCGTCGACGGGCCCCCCGGCCAGTTCCTCGGCGAGCGGGAGCAGGAAATGCTGTGGGAGGAGGCGGTGCGCTCCAGCCACGCACCGGCTGATCTCGTTCCGGCGCTGACGCCGGGCTTCCTGGCCGGCGAGTACCGCTCCGTGGTGCTCGGTATGCCGGAACGCACCCGCGAGGCGTACCTGCGGGTGAAGCGCACGGGCCGGGGCGTGCGGCTGAATCGCGTGCAGCGAGCGGCGGTGTGGAACGTGGTCGCGGCCTTCGAGCGCAGCGCACGGACGCAGGGAAAGACCACCTTCGAGCTGCTCGCGGCTCGTGCCGGGCAGATCGTGCAAGATCCCGGATACCGCGAGCAGATCCCCACCTACGACCACGTCGTCGTGGACGAGGGGCAGGACTTGCACCCGGGTCACTGGAGGGTGCTGCGCGGGGTGGTGACGCCTGGGTGGAACGACCTGTTCATCTGCGAGGACGGTCACCAACGGATCTACGGTGAGCGGACGGTGCTGAGCCGGTTCGGTATCGAGACCCGCGGCCGCTCACGGCGGCTCACGCTCAACTACCGCACGTCCCGGCAGAATCTGGCCTTCGCGCTGGGGGTGATCGGCGATCAGCAGGTCGTCGACCTCGACGGCGAGGAGGACACGGTCGCGGGGTACCACTCCGCGTTCATCGGCCCGGCACCCGTAACGAAGGGTTTTCCCGGCGTGGCCGAGGAGATGCGCTTCCTGGTGGAGACGGTGCAGGGTTGGCTGGACCGAGGAGTGGTCGCCTCGGCGATCGCGGTGCTCGCCCGTCGTGGTGCTGAACAGGACCGCGCACGCCTCGCTTTGCAAGACGGCGGCGTCGCGGTGGAACTGTTGCACAAGGAAGGCCCGGGGAACGCGGCGGCCGTGAAGATCGCCTCGATGCACCGTGCCAAGGGAACCGAGTTCTCGCGCGTCGTCGTCGTCGGCGCCGAGGTGGGTGTGGTGCCGCTGGACTGGGTGTTCGAGAACCAACCCGGGTCCGAGCACGCGGCCCTGCGGGCACGGGAGCGCTCGCTGTTCTACGTCGCGTGCAGCCGGGCCCGTGACGAGCTGATCGTCACATGGTCGGGCGCTCCGAGCTCATTCTTGCCAGGCAGCGATCAGGTCTTCCGGACCGAGGGCCAGTGTGCCCGGCACGGTCGTTCCGGCGCGACTCACGGAGAGCAGCGGGGTTTCCTCGGCGGCGCCCGGGAGTCGGGACCGGTGGACCACTAGCCGGGCCAGGTCGTGTGCGTCGAACGCGCGTGCTTCCAGCCACTTGATCGAACCGACCACCGTGATCCGCTTGGCGATAGGCCCGCGGTCCGCACCAACGATGTCGATCTCCGGGTCATTGACGCGTGTCCAGTATCCGCCGATCACGTTCGACTCGTCCGGGAGAATCCCGTCCGGCAGGCGACGCAGCGACTCCCGGATCACCGGTTCGATCGCGCGACCCCGCCAGCTTGTCCAGGACGATCGGATTCGGTTGAGTACCAGGTCTCCGCGACCTCGCTCGATCTCCGCGAGGTGCGGACCGAGGAACGTCAGCCAGAACCGCAGGTACGGATCTGTTATCACGTATCTGGTCTCCCGAGAAGCCTGGGTCGACAGCGGGACCATGGCCTCGACGAGGCGCTTGGCGGTCAAGAGTCGGAGCGCGCGGCTCAGCGATGCCTGCGGGAGATTACCGGCGGCCCGTCCGATCAGCGCATACGCTCGCTCGCCCGACCCGATAGCGCCAAGGACCCGGCGGGCCTGCGCCTCAACCGGAAACTCGGCGGCGAGCGCCCGTTCCGCACTCACCAGCAGCGCCGAGGTGGGGTCGGTGACCGTCTCGCTCAGATAATCGGTGACCGACGCGCCGCTGGGCCATTCGTCCAGGATCAGCGGCAACCCGCCGGTGACCAGGTACGCGTCGAACGCGTCAGCCGGGGGGAGGTCAAGCATGGTGGCCACATCCATGGGGCTGAGCGGCGGTATTACCATCTCGGTGGCGCGTTGGTGGAATGGCCGGCCGTACTCGTTGAGTGCCTCCATCATCGCGAGGTCGGACCCGATGCACAGCAACAGCACCGATCGGCGAGACAATTCTCTATCGAAGAGCTTCTGCAAGGTGCCTTCGAAACCGGCATCATTGGCGATGAGGTACGGCATTTCGTCCAGCACGACCACGCAGGGTCGATCCTCCGGCAGCGCTGCGGCCAGCAGCCGCAGGGCCGCATCCCATGAGGTTGGGATCTGGTCGCGGAAAACCTCCGCGCCGGGAAGATCTGAGCTCGCGACAGCCTCGGTGAACAGACTCAGATCCGCTGCTTTATCTGATTGCGCCGACGCGGTGAAGAACACGTATGGTACATCCGCGTGCTCGACGAACTCCTCGGCCAGGCGTGACTTACCGACACGGCGACGACCGCGCATCAGTAAAGCCCGGCCGGGCCGTCCGGCTCGCCCACCCGCCTCGACCTTGCGCAACGTGCGGTCGAGCATTGCCAGCTCCCGCTCACGCCCGATGAATTCAGCCATGACCCTCTAGCGCTCATCTACGATACACTCATCAACGAGTGTATCGTAGATGAGCGTATCATCGAGGTCTCGAGACACCTGTCGGCCGCGTCGACGCCCTTGAGGTCGACGATGGTCGTATGAACAGTTGGTCTGCCAACTCCCTGGTGATGCTGTTGTTCATCCTGATCGGCGGCTACTTCTCGGCGTCGGAGATCGCTCTGGTCTCGCTGCGGGAGGGACAGGTACTCCGGCTCGCCGAGCAAGGCAAGCGTGGACGAGCGGGGGCGCGCTTGCGGGAGGACCCGAGCCGGTCGACGCGGGCGAAGGCCGCTGAGTGGCTGAGTCGGACCGCGACGTCCGGGGCGGCCATCGGCACTGCGATCCGCTCGAACAACAATTTCAGCGGTTGCTCGCCGAGCCGGCTAGGCCAGAGCTCGATCGCCGATGGTGCTCACCAGCTCCTCGGCGCAGGCCGCAGCGTCCAGCTGGGCACCGAGACGTTCGAAGCAGGCCCGAGCGGCGGCCCGCTCCAACCGAGCCGGTTCGGGTTGGCCGGCCAGCTCCAGCGCGGTGGCCAGCAGCACCTGGGTCCGCGCGCGCTCGTAGGGTGATCCGATTTTCCGCCAGAGCGCCACGGAGCGGCGTAGCGGCGATAGCGGGCAGCTCTCGCCGGTGACCAAGTCCAGCTCGGCTCGGGCCCGCTCGGCTGCCGCGAGGATCGTCCTGCTTGCGTAGATCTGCGCCGACTCGGCCAGCTCGGTCGCGGCGGCGCGGGCGGTGTCGAGATCGCCGACAGCCAACGCGATGGTCACCTGGTCGGGAAGCAGCCGGGTGCGGGCCAAGCGGTCCCAGCCATCGCCGGACAGCGCCCCATTGATCAACGCCGCGGCTTCGCTCGGGTGACCGCGCAGCAGCTCCAGCCGAGCCTGCCCAGGCAACGAGCTACCCCATAGCAACTCCTCGGCCTTGGTGAAGGCCTCTTCGGCTCCGGCAAGGTCGCCGACTCGTAGGCGGATGTCGCCCATGCTGGCGAAGGCTTGGCCAGCATGGTTCAGGTCCATGAACTGGACAGCTGCGCATGCCTGCTGGGCCTCCTGTTCGGCGAGCGCCCACGCCCCGTTGTCGATCATTATCGCGATGCGATGGATCTTGCAGCTACCGAGTGAGCTATATGGTGCCGTCCGCTCGAAGCAGTTCTCAACGGCGTTCGTCCACTCCTCGGCGCGGCGATAGTCACCCAGCTCGCAACAGGTGCGGACGACCTGACAGAAGATCTGCACGGTGGCCCGCTGCGCAAGGCTCGCGCCGACGGCCATCGCCATCCCCTCGTCCTGCAGAGCTCGTCCCTCCGCGATCTGTCCCCGGCGAATGAGTACTGTGCCCTGAAACACCATCCCGGAGGCCTGCAGCTCGATCATGCCGTGTCGCACGCCCAGGTCATAGGTGGACAGGGCGGCTACCAGGCACTTTTCATGATCACCCATCTCCAGTGCGACGAACGCAGTCGCCAAGGACAGGTAGCCGTGCTCGGCGCAGTCGACCTCCGCCTCGAGCAGCCGTTGGGCGCGCTGGTACCAGCCATTGGCCACGGCGAACTGCCGGCAACCTGCGTATTGCGTCGTGAGTATCGCCGCATTGAAGGCGGCTCGGCGATGGTCACCGGCCTGCAGGTAGGCGTGGTGCAGACGCTGCCGTACGGACAGACCCTCCCGGTAGCGCCCCAACCACCAGGCCGACTCAGCCAAGCCCTCGAGATCTGCCGCGCTCAGCGGTACCGTTCGCTGCGCACGGGAGAGCAGCTCGAATGCGCGTTCCCAGTTGCGCGCACCCAGCGCGGTGTGGGCCTGCGACAGCAGTTCCGTCGCGGGCGGCGGCTCCTTCAGCGCGGCCGGCTTGCCCGAAGGTCGCTGCGACGGTGGGGACCAGTCCAGATCGGGACACTGGGCGAGCACGGCCTCATGCAGCCTGACCAACTCCGGGCCCGGCTCGATGCCGAGCTGCTCGGTCAGCTGCTCCCGCAACCGCGCGTAGGCCGCCAGCGCATCGGCCTGCCGCCCACAGCGATACAGCGCCCTGATGAGCTGAGCGCACAGCCGCTCACGAAACGGCTGCTCGGCCACCGCGTGCCGCAACTCGGAGCACAGCGCCATGTGCCGGCCTAACGCGAGGTCGGCCTCAACGCGATCCTCCACCGCAACGGCGTGTAGCTCGGTCAATCGGGCGATCTCGGCCTGCGCGAAAAACTCGAAACTGAATTCGTCCAGCGGTTCACCACGCCATAACCTCAGCGCGGTACGCAGGGTTTCCGCCGCCTTCTCCGGGTCGGAGGCCAGCGCGTCGCGACCAGCACGGGCCAACCGCTCGAACCGCGTCGCATCGACCGACTCGGGCGCGATAACCAGCTCATAGCCATGCACGTGGGTGCGCAATATGCCGCCCTTGGCTCGGGGCGGACGATCGGGCTCGAGCGCTCTACGCAGGTGGGAAACGTAAGTCTGCAGCGTGTTCGCCGCAGTGACCGGTGGTGTGGTACCCCAGAGCGTCTCGATCAGCCGGCTGGTCGAGACCACCTCGTTCGCGTGCACCACCAGCACGGTCAGCAGCAACCGCTCCTTCGTGCTGGACACCTCGATCCGACGGTGCTGGTCACGCACCTCCAATGGACCGAGGATCGTGAACTCCACCAGTGCCTCCCGCCCCTGCTTCAGTAGTGCTCCAGTGAGCCTTAAGTCGTCACCCCCATGCTGCCCTTCGCAACACTCCGTACACGTCGGGACAGTAGTGGCCAGGTAAGGGGAGCGACCCAGCGACCAGCTCACCGCTACTACAAACTAGCGTGCTACGACTTTTTAGGCTACTTGGTGGTCTTGCCTGTTCGAGTGACGGTGCCAGTGACAGTCTGTGTGGGTGCGAAGTTCAGGGATGTGGAAAGGCCCCATGGTCTCCTCTAGTTCGCCTACCGCTCTCAAGCGATGGATCTCGTATGAGCTTCGCCGCCTACGGGAAACCAGTGGACGCACCCGCCAGGAGGCGGCCGCCCGGTTGGGTAGGACGGTCGCCCAGATCGGCCATCTGGAGACCGGGCGTAACCTCCCCAGCGCCGGCGACGTCGAGGTGTTGCTGACATGGTACGGCCACTCCGACCGGATCGAGTTCTTCCGGGACCTGCTCAAGCAGGCCAAGAAGGGACGCGACTGGTGGATCGGGTTCGCCGATGACCTGCCCGACTACTTCGCGCTGTTCCTCGGGTTGGAAGCCTCGGCAACGCAGGTGCAGAGCTATGACGGCTTGGTCGTGCCGGGCATCCTGCAGACGGCGGCCTATGCCAAGGCCATCATCCGCGCGGGTGAGCGCTCCCAGCCCGACCATGAGATAGCGCGCCGCGTCGAGCTACGCATGGCCCGCCAGCAGCCCATCGAGCGCCCGGAGGAGCCGCTGCAGGTGTGGTCGGTCCTCGATGAGGCTGTGCTGCACCGGCAGGTCGGCGGGCCCGAGGTGATGCGCGAACAACTGGAGCGGCTCGTGAAGCTGGCCGAGCGACCCAATATCGATCTCCAGGTGCTCCCCGTTGCCGCAGGAGCCCATGCGGGTACCGAGGGTACCTTCACGCTGCTGACCTTCCCGCCCGAGCTGCACAGCGACCCGGGAGTGGTCTACGTCGAGACCCGGGTGCGGGGTATCTACTACGAGGACCCCGCCGAGATCCAGATGTACCGCCAGGCCCTGACCCGCCTCCAGGTTCAAGCCCTGGACCCGGACGAGTCTCCGGCCATGATCCAACGAATCGTCGAGAAACTACGATGAACCACCATGACGCGCACGCGGCGCTGAGCACCGCCACCAGCTGGCACAAGTCAACCCGATCAGACGCGCAGAACGGGTGTGTCGAGGTCACCGGTGCGGTATCCGGCTGGATCGGCGTGCGAGACACCAAGCTAGGGACGCGAAGCCCCGTACTCGCGTTCACCGCGGTGGAGTGGACGGCGCTGCTTGCCGCCACGAAGAACAAGGAGCTGCGCCTGGGCGGTGGCCGTCTCAGCGTCTAGCCGGGCGCCGAGACGATCGAAGCAGTCCCGGGCGTTGGCCAGCTCCACTCGAGCCGCCTCGAGTTGGCCTACTCGGCACAGCACGGTGGCCAGCAGCACCTTGGCGCGTGCGCTCTCGTAGGGCGACTCGGCCTCCCGCCACAAGGTGACGCTGCGGCGCAACGCGGGCAGCGGGTCGTCCTCGCCGGTGGCCAGCGCCAGCGCGCCGCGGGCGGCGTCGGCCGCCGCGAGTATCGCCGTGCTGCCATAGGTCTTCGCCGCCTCGCCCAGTTCGGCCGTCGCGGCGCGGGCGGTGTCGAGATCACCCACGGCCAACGCGATGGTCACCTGGTCGGGAAGCAGCCAGGCGCGAGCCAACCGGTCCCAGTTGTCGCCGCTCAGCACGGCATTGATCATGGCTGCGGCGTCGGCGGGGCGGCCGCGCAGCAGCTCCAGCCGGGCCCGGCCGGGTAGCGGGCTGACGTTGAGCTCCTGGGCCTTGGTGAAGGCCTCTTCAGCACCGTCCAGGTCGCCGGTTCGCAGCCGGATGTCTCCGATGTTGGCGAAGGCCTGGCCAGCGTGGTGCAGGTCGAAGTACTGCGTACCCGCGCACGCCCGGTGAGCCATCTGCTCGGCGAGCGCCCAGGCACCGCTGTTGATCAAGATCGCGGTGCGGTGGGTCTCGCAGTCGCCGGGCCAGCTGCTCAGCCCGGTCCGGGTGAAGCACTCCTCAGCGGCTTGGTTCCATTCCCGGGCACGGCGGTAATCACCCAGCTCGTAACAGGTGCGGATGAGCTGGCAGTAGATCTGCGCGGTGGCCAGCTGCGACAGGTCCCCGCCGACGAGCATCGCCATCCCCTCGTCGTGCAGGGCCAGTCCCTCCACGACCTCCCCGCGGCGGATGAGTACCGCGCCCTCGTACACCAGCCCGACGGCCTGGAAGTCGGCTGCACCGTGCCGGACTCCCGCCTCGTAGGTCGACCGGGCGGCAGCCAGGCACTTCTCCTGGTCATCGGCCATCAGCGCCATGGTCATGCCCGCCCAGCACAGGTAGCCCTGCTCGGGGCAGTCGGGTTCGGCCTCGAGGAGCCGCTGGGTGCGCTGGAACCACCCACCGCCCACCGCGTACTGCTGGTGCGCGATGGAATACAGGATGAGCATGAAGGCGACCACGGCGGCCTGGCGAGGGTTGCCGGCCTTCAGGTAGGCGTGGTGGGCCCGTTGCCAGGTTGACTGCGCCTCCCGGTCGTGCGACGACCAGAATGCCGCCTCAGCCAGGCTTTCAAGATCCTCCGCGTTCAGCGGCGCTGCTTGCTCCGCATGAGAGAACAGCTCGAAGCTGCGCTGCCAATCGCGTGTCGCAAACGCGGCACGCGCAGCCGGCAACAGATTCGCCGCGGTCGGGATCCTCGCGGGCCCGGACGGTCCTGGTTCCGGTGCCGGCTGCGCGGGGCGCCAGTCCAGGTCGGCATGCTGGGCGAGCATGGCATCGTGCAACCGGACCAGCTCAGGGCTCGGGTCGATGCCCAGCAGCTCGGCGAGCTGCTCACGCAGCTGCGCGTAGGCCCCCAGTGCGTCGGCTTGCCGCCCGCAGCGGTAGAGCGCCCGGATGAGCTGGGACCACAACCGTTCCCGCAGCGGTTGTTCGGCCACCGCCTGGCGCAACTCGCCGCACAACGCGCTGTGCCGGCCCAGCGCCAGGTCGGCCTCCACGCGATCCTCCATCGCGGCGACCCGCAGCTCGTTCAGCCGGGTGATCTCGGCTTGGGCGAAGAGCTCGCAACTGAACCCGGTCAATGGCTCACCGCGCCACAACCCCAGCGCGACACGCAGCGTCCCGGCCGCCTTCTCCGGATCGGAGCTCAGCGCGTCGCGACCTTCTCGGGCCAACTGCTCGAACCGCACGGCGTCGATCGACTCGGGCGCGATGGCGAGAATGTAGCCCTGGCCGCTGGTGCGAAGCATGCCGTGCTTGGCTCGCGGCGCACGATCGGGCTCCAGCGCCCGGCGCAGGTGGGAGATGTAGGTCTGCAACGTGTTCGCGGCGGTGGCCGGCGGTTCGCAATCCCAGAGCATGTCGATCAGCCGGTGGGTCGAGACCACCTGGTTCGCGTGCACCACCAGCCCGGCCAGCAGCAACCGTTCCTTGGCGCTGGACACCTCGATCCGGCGGTTCTCGTCCAGCACCTCCAGCGGACCGAGAATCGCGAACTCCACAAGTGCCTCCCCGACCTGGCTTCACCGATCAGCGTAGGGACAGCAGTAGCCGAGATCATAGCCTCTTGCCAGGACTGGACCAGCGTTGACGCGCGAGCAACCCGGTCGGTTGGGAAGGTCTTGGAGAGCGAGTACCAGGGCCAAGGGGACGGCCGCGCCGCTGCGCAGCCCAGGAGCCGGTCAGGTGTGGCTGTCGAGGGCCCGCTCCAACTGTTTCTCAGTCATCGTGGACCGGCCCTTGATACCCGCTTTGCGAGCATCCTGGTACAGCTGTGCCCTGGTTCGACCGCGGGAAGCCGACGGGTTGCCTGATCGCAGCCCATCTCGCCGTTGTGGAGACATACCATCGGTGGATGTGCCGGTATTGCCGCTCCCGCTTGTCGTATGAACGGCGTCCCCTCCCGGTCGCTTCCCTGGCTAGCGACTGCGCGGAGGGTGCCGTCGAGATCCTGCGCTACGTCCGGTTTCAGCAGCCCCACGCACGGGTAACTCATGAGTGGTAGCAGCACGGGATCCCCGGGACGCTGTGGGTGGTGATGCGTTGCCAGCCGGGTGCATGCTGGGTAGGACCATGATCGACAAGCGTGCTCGATGAACCCGTGTCAGGCTTGTGACGACCGCGAACCGGACCGTTGCTACCCGGTTCAAACAACAGGAAGGTGCGTACCGTGGGAACCGGCGACAAGATCGACAACAAGGCTGAGGTGCTGAAGGGAAAGGTCAAGGAAACTGCCGGCCGGGCTGGCGATGACCCCGAGCTGGAAGCCGAGGGCCGGGGCGATCAGGCCAAAGGCCACGTCAAGCAGGCCGTTGAGAAGATCAAGGATGCTGCCGAGGACGTCCTCGGTAAGAAGTAGCCGGAAACGATGGTGGCTACTTCGCGCGGCGGGAGACGCAGCTTCTGGCCGTGTATCCGGATCTGATCGCCTTGGTCACTCTGGTGTCGTTGGCCGCCGACCCGAATCAGATCACTCAGCAGGTCCAAAGCTGCACGGTGGGGTTGGCGCCCATCGCCGAAACCCGTTCTTCGTCAGCGATGGCTCGAGTAGGCGATCAATTCCCCGACGGCGGCGTCGAGACCTGAACTCGACGCCGCCAGAACGCTCAAGGAGCCGGCGTGCCGCCGCCACCGCCACCGGTGAGACCACCGAGCAACTCGGTGACCGAGTCGGTCGGGCTGCCCGTTCCCGGGTCTGAACCGTTGCCAGGGGGTTGTTCAGTAGGCTGCTCCGCTCCCGGGGCCGTGGTGCCCTGCCCGTCAGGCTGGGCCAGAGCCGGACCAGCGGCCAACCCCACTGTCGTCCCGAGCACCAGAAGGGACAAGGCCGCCGCTCTCGCTATCTTTCCCGCCGCCGCGCCATACGTCATGGTCACTCCTCGTAGTTGGTCGACCTGTTTTGGTCACCGCGGTTGGTACCATGTCTCATCAAGGGACCATCTTCCGGGGTGCCTTTTCGAGGCTCATGGCTTTCTTCGCTGAGCGCTCTGCGGGCGGATACCCCGTGGAAGGAACGCATGATGGCTGAGCAGGACCCGGTCCTGGAGCGAACCCTCTCGCGGGACGGCACGCCGATCGGCTACTGGCGAAGCGGGCAGGGTCCGGCGCTGGTCCTGGTCCACGGCACCACAGCCGACCACTCCCGGTGGGAGTCGGTGCTGCCGCTGCTGGAACCGCACGCCACTGTCTACGCCATGGACCGTCGCGGGCGGGGCGCGAGCAGCGACGGACCCGATTACTCACTCGAGGCCGAGGCCGCCGACGTCGCCGCGGTGGTCGATGCGGTCGCCGGCTCCACCGGCGAGCCGGCGGACGTGCTCGGCCACTCCTACGGCGCGCACTGCGCACTGGAGGCCACCCTGCTCACCGCGGGCATGCGCCGGCTGGTGCTCTACGAGCCGGCGGTGATCTCGGTGGCGCCGCCGGGATGGGCCGACCAGATGGACGGGTTGTTGGTACAAGGTCGGCATGAGGAGGTCGTGGTTGCTCTGCTCCGCGACCTCGCCGGGATGACCGCCCGGCAACTGGAGCGCGCGAAGTCGCTGCCTTCGTGGCCGAACCGGGTCGCGGCCGCGCACACCGTGGTCCGGGAAACTCGCGCGGAGGACACTTACCGGCTCGACCCGGTTCGCTTCGTCGACTTGACCGTGCCGACCCTGCTGCTGGCCGGCGCGGACAGCCCACCGGACCTCGTGGCGTCGACCGCCGCGCTCGCCGCGGCCCTACCGGGCGCCCGGGTCGTCACGATGGCCTGTCAGGGACACGTCGCGATGCTCAGCGCGCCGGACCTGTTCGCCTCCGAGGTCCTCCGCTTCCTGCACTCCGCATGAGAAGATCACCGGAAGCGCTGTGCGCCGGAGCTCATCATCCGCAGGTCCCACGCCGCACAGCCCGACCTCGGCCATCGCGGCCAGCATCCGGGCCCGGCGCAATTTCTGCCAGGCCCTCCGGAATGACCTGTCGAACGCCGAACTGCCAGATCCTTGCCGCGGCTGCGAAGTGCTACTCGAACCGGGAGGGGTCGCCGGCGCCCCGGCGCACGATCTCGGGTTCGGGGCCGCAGAAGTCGATGACGGTCGTCGGCTCGGTGCCGCAGTCGCCCGAGTCGATGACCGCATCGAGGGCGTGATCGAGCCGCTCCTGGATCTCCCAGCCCTGGGTCAGCGGCTCGGGCTCGTCGGGGAGCAGCAGGGTGGAGGACAGCAGTGGCTCGTTCAGTTCGGCGAGCAGGGCCTGCGCGACAGCGTGCTGCGGGATCCGCACCCCGACGGTCTTCTTCTTCGGGCGCAGCAACCGGCGCGGGACCTCTTTCGTCGCGGGCAGGATGAACGTGTAGCTGCCCGGGGTCGAGGCCTTGATCAGCCGAAACGCGGTGTTGCTGACGTGGACGAACTGCCCGAGCTGGGCGAAGTCCCGGCACACCAGGGTGAAGTGGTGCTTGTCGTCGAGGTCGCGGATCTCGCGGATCCGGTGCAGGCCCTCGGAGTTGCCGAGCTGGCAGCCCAGCGCGAAGCAGGAATCCGTCGGGTAGGCGATGAGCCCACCGTCGCGGACCAACTCGATCACCTGAGCGATCGCGCGCCGTTGCGGGTCGACTGGATGCACAGTGAAGTACCGGGCCATGGGAAGAGCTTAGAATCATGGGACCGCGAAGCGCATCGGCACCTGCTGCTGGAGGATCAAGCTGGCTTTCGAAGTGCGCGACCCAGGACCTTGAAGGAGGACAATGGGAGACAGTGTTGAAGTGCGCCAGGAGCTGATGCGACGGATCGAGGCTCGGCGTGCAAGCATCGATTCCTTCCTCCGTCGCGTCCGGCCGCGTAGTACTCGACTGGCTAATATCAGTATAGTCAGCAGCGCGATGGCTGCCGTCTTCACCGCCGGCCCCGCATTAGGCGGTCTGTCGTTCGCGGAATCCGTTCAACGTTTATTGTTGTTGCCGGAGAGTTCGATCGTGTGGCGAATTCTCTGCCTGTTCGCCATGCTGATATCCCTTGTGGCGGCGGTTTCAGTGCACCTGAACAAGTCCCAGGTGATGTCGGCTCAGCTGAGTGCGGCGGAAGCGTGCAATGCCGAGCTGGAGGGGTTGCACGCACTTCTCGAATTTGCGCAGTTGTCAGTGTCCGACGCCGCTGAACTATATCAGAAATATGTCACAAAAATACCGTTCGTCGAGGAAAATTCGCGATCATCGAGTAGTTGACCGCGCATCAGAACCGTTGTGACCCGTCGCGCCCCCGCTCCCCGCCCCGCCAATGTTTCTCATGGATGCTTGTGCACCTTTCTGGACCCGCGTGGGCGCTCTCATGGATGCTTGTGCACCTTGCCGGGGCAGGGGGACGCGACACGCCGGTGAGGGGGTTTCAGCCGGCACGATCTGCCGTGGAGTTGGGCTTCGAGCAGCCGCGCATCAGCGGGAGTCACCACATCTTCGGTTACCGGACGTTCCCGGAGATCCTCAACCTGCAGCAAGTGCGCGCGCAGGCGAAGCCCTACTAGATCCGTCAGCTCCGACTGGTGGAGCGCTATCATCTGACTTTGGAGAGGTCGGTGAAGGACTACCACATCAATGTCTTTTACAGCGAGGACGACGGCGGATACAGTATGACGACGGCGGATATATCGCCGACATACCCGATCTCGAGTCCTGTGCGGCATTCGACGAAACCCAGAGCAGGCGGTTGTCGAGGTGCTGCGCGCCAAGGGTTTGGTCATCCGGACACGCTGGCCGATCAGCTGGCTGAGGGGCTGTCCCGAGCGTACAGCCGCTGGACGCTGGAGCAATGTGGCGCGGTGTTGCGCCACAACTTCGACAAGCTGGGGCTCTTGGGTAGGACCGATTAGTGTGCCGGTGGATGAGTTAGTCACCGAGACCGTGCGCAGGTTTATCGCTTTGCGGTTACCGGAGTTGGCCGATCATGTGCGCATCGAGTTGAACATTACCTCGAACTCCAGTCCCGGGGCGGTGCACGCAACCGGGCGCCGTCCGAGCGATTGTCATGGTTTGCGCCCGAATCCGTGGATGGCCTGCGTGAGCGGCGGAAGTTGCTGGCCAACGACACGTCGCTGGGCACCGGGTGGGCGCCGGAGAACGCCGTGGAGGCGTCCAGCCGGCGGATGGTGGACTGGCTCGCCACACCGAGCGAGTTCACCACGTCTCGGCCCTGGTGCGGGTCGGACGTGAAGATGATGGTTCTGGCCGATAGCGAACGGCTGGATGTGGTGTTGTGTGTTCCCCAGAAGTGCTACCGCGAGGCTGCTGCTGAGCTGCCGGGGCACAAGGCGGCGTTCCGGTTGAATACCCGCGACATCCTCGGGCAGGACGAGATCTACCTAACCTATACCGGCAGTTCGATCGAATCGGGCGATGAGGGGTTGGTTGGCTGTGGCAACCGGGTCAACGGACTGATCACACCGCTGAGCCCAATGAACCTGGAAGGTGCCAACGGCAAGAATCCAGTATACCACGTCGGGAAACTCTACAATGTGGCTCGCAACAGATCGCGTACGAGCTGCACGCCCAGTTCGGTGGCTATGTCGAGGTGTATCTGGTCAGTGCCACCGGTCAGCCATTGACCCGACCTTGGCAGACCCCGGTCCGCATGTCCCGGCTCGACGTTGCCGATGACGAAGTACGCGCGGTGGTCGAGCAAAGGCTGGCTGACATTCCAACTCTGACGCAAGAGATCATCTACGGGCAAACGCTCCTGGCCTGAGGTGCTCGCGTTGCTGCGGTCAGGATCGCGTCCTCGATGGTGGTTGCAATGTGGGGCCAGCTCGGGCCGGTAATGCCGATGGCATCCCAGTAGGCGCGGCCATGCCGGATGGAACGGGGCGTAGCACCTGATGCAACGCTGACCCGGCTCCGGTGTTCGCTGGCCGAATTCCGGCCATCACCAGCAGCGTTGCCGTCCGGACTGCATCGAGTAGACCCACGTCCCACCAGGTTGACGCCGAACCGAAAATGGTCTCGGCCCAGCTGATCGGCGACAGGAGCCAACGCAGGCGCTCCAGCCCCGAGCCGATGTCGGTGGCCAGGTGGTCCGGCTCAGCCGTATTCCATAACAGGACCACGTCGGCGAAGGTGTTTCCGTGGCAGTCCATGAACAGAGTGATGCCGCTGACCGTTCCCCGATGCCACACGGTGAGTTCACCGCCGATAGTCAGCCGGCGGGCATGGATCCCGATGGCCGACAGTGCGCTGAACCAGATGTCGATCAGATCGATGTGTTGGGCGATGCTGGTGATTCGCTGGACGCAGGACAGGTTGACGAACGAGGTGAGGTAGCCAGGCACGAGCTGGCCGTGAGGGTCGCGCTGGCCGGTGAACCGGATGACAGGTTGTGGCAGGAACCCTTCCCTCCAGACGCAGATGGACATGCCATCGATCAGCGAAGTGCTCTCGTACAGCGCGCACGAGTTGAGTCGGGAGGCGGTCTGTGTCGGTCAGCACGCAGCGCGAGCCAGAGCATGAAAGTGCTGGACAGGGTCGAATCGGGCCAGACCGATCTCCCCCACCGTGCTGGGTCGAGCTGTTCGGCCGTGATGATGGCCTCCGCGAGCAGGAAGGCCGCGGCGATCGGGGTGCCGCAACGCAGGGCTTCCCCGAACACCGCGGCTCCAGCCTCGATGTATCCGCGAGCGCAGCTGTAGACCAGGGTTCGGGCGCTCGCGAGGACCTGCAGCTTCGCGGCGCCGGCCAGCTCTCCAACGAAGTCGACGTTCGGAGCGGTCAATGTGGCCCGGTGCCGGTGGAGGTAATGGGGATCCCGTGTCGGACCAACGATTCGCAGGCGTCGGCCGAGTCTTGCTGCGGCCATTACGGCCAGGTGCGGCGCCTTGTCTGCGTCGATGCGGCCGGGGCACCAAGCCGTCCCGCCAGGCGGGGCCGAGTAGATGGACCTCGGCACCGGCCTGGTGGGCGCCGACCGCCACAGCCCACAGCCACCGTTCGATGCCGCCATAGCCCCACGGAGGGAAGGCATAGCGGGACGGAAAGTCGCAGACCCCGACCCTCACACCGGAGCAGTGGTGCCGTCGGTGTTGATCCGGTTGTAACCCAGATACGGCACCAACACCTCGGGGATCGCCACCGAACCGTCTGACTGCTGGTACTGCTCCAGGATGGCTACCAGAGTGCGACCGATCGGCAGGCCGGAGCCGTTCAATGTGGCGGGGATCCCGCGCTTGCCGTCCTTGGCCTTGGTCCGGATGCCAGCTCGGCGTGACTGGAACGTCCCGAAGTCCGAGACGCTGGAGATCTCACGGTAACGCTGCTGACCAGGCAACCATACCTCGATGTCGTAGGTGTACTGCGCGGAGAAGCCAGTGTCACCTGCGGCCAACGTCACCACGCGGTAGGCCAGGCCGAGCTCCTTCAAGCACGTCTCGGCATGGCCGAGCAGGATCTCCAGCTCCTCGGCGGAGCGCTGGGCCTCGACGAACCGCACGAGTTCCACCTTCGAGAACTGGTGTACCCGGATCAGTCCACGGGTGTCGCGCCCGTAGGAGCCGGCCTCAGAGCGGAAGCAGGGGGTGTGTGCGGTGTAGGCAAGCGGGAGTTGCTCGGCGGCCAGTACCTCACCCGCGTGCAGGTTGGTCAACGGTACCTCGGCGGTCGGGATCAGGAAGAGCTCGCGATCGGCCACCCCGGTCTTGAACAGGTCCTGCTCGAATTTCGGCAGCTGCCCAGTGCCGGTCATGGTCGGGCGGGTCACCAGTGCCGGCACCGAATACTCGGTGTAGCCGTGCCGGCGGGTGTGCAGGTCCAGCAGAAACGTGCAGATCGCCCGTTCCAGCTGCGCACCCACCCCCCGAAGAACCGCGAACCGTGGCCCAGACAATTTGGTCGCCCTCGGGAAGTCGAAGACGCCCAGCCGCTCACCGATGTCGACGTGGTCAGAGGGGTCGAAGTCGAACGCCGGCACGCTGCCCCAGGTGCGGACCTGGACGGCGAACGCCTCGGAATCCCCGTCAGGCAGTCGGTCGTCGGGCAGATTCGGGACACCAAGCAGGAACTCGGTCAAGTCGGCTTCGAATTGCCGGTGCTCCTCTTCAGTCTGCTGGATCTCACTCTTCAGAGCGCGAGCGCGTTCCCGCAGCTTCGTGACGTCTCCACCCACCTTGGCCGTCATCTGGACCTCAGTGGCCACCTGCTTGGCTTCCGTGCGAGCCTTGTCGATCCGCTGAATGGCCATGCTCCGCTGGGCCACCAGCTTGTTCAATTGCTCCAAGTCCAGGTGGTAGCCCCGGCGATCGAGCTTACGCACAGCCTCAGTGGCCGGGTCGAGCAGAACGCGAGGATCATGCATCAGTTCTCCAGAGCACGTTGACACGGCCACCGGGAAAACCCGGACGCCTCGACCGTCAGCGTAGCCAACCGGTGCGTAGCCCGTGCCGCAGCACGGACACATCCGCTGACCCTCGGCGACCTCGTGGACCTCCTCACGGGTCGGCAGATGCGAGTAGTCCCGGCGGCCATGCTCGCGCGATCCCCGCCGCCGCCCGCGGCGAGGCTTCTCCGGCCCGCCCGCCGGGTCACCGCTCGCCACATCCTCGCCCTCGTCCGGCGTTCGCTTGGCCGCCTTCTCCGACGACGTCCCGAACGCCAGCCTCGCCAGCACGGATGGTGGCCGATGGCTGATGTGGCGCCTTGGTCACCGAACACCACACCGCGCCGTCCAATTTCCGCAGGAGACCATCCTGGTTTCCTCGCTAGGAGATTGACTGATCGATGATTGGGACGACGATGGCGGAGACCGTTATGAGCACGAGCCCACGAGTCAAGATCTGTGGTATTCGCTCGGAGGCTGATCTTGACATCGCCGTTGCTTCTGGTGCAGATGCCGTCGGCTTCATCAGCGGTGTCACCCATCGAAGCGAGGATGCTCTCACACCTGAACAGGCGGCCGAGCTCGTTGCGGCCACTCCACCGTATGTCTCGACCGTGCTGGTTACCCATCTGGAACACGCCGAGGAGATAGTGGGGCTCGCGGAGATGTTGAGTGTCGACACCGTTCAGGTTCATGGACTGGTTAGCGTCGCGACTCTCCGAAAAGTATTCGATCAATCGCATAGACGGCGTCGAATCACCCGAGCCGTGCACGTTACGGGCGAGGAATCTGTAAGTGAAGCGCTACAAGTCGTGGGTGCTTGTCATGCCGTTCATCTCGACTCCAGAACAGTGGATCGTCTCGGTGGAACCGGTCGAACGCACGACTGGTCAATCAGTCGAAAGATAGTTGATAAGCTTGCTCTGGTCCCTTTGCCCGTAATCCTTTCGGGAGGGCTTCGCCCGGAGAACGTGGCTGAGGCTGTCGAGGCAGTGCAGCCATTCGCTGTCGACACGAACTCAGGAGTCGAAGATGAGTGCGGGAACAAGGATGCTCCCCGCTCATTCAAATTTGTTGCTCAAGTGCGCGGTGTTCCCACTGCTTCCGGGTTCCGATCGGCGAATTTCGAGAACGACTGCGGCTAGCACAAGAGCCCCTGAAAGGCCGACTACGAGTGGGGTATCCTCGCCGAAAAGTGTGGCGCTGAATACTGTCGCGGTAACTGCTTCATTAAGTCCGAGAATACCGGCGGTTGCTGCACTCAAGCCGCGCAAGGATCGCCAATATATGGCGAATCCGGGTCCGAGAAAAAGTGACGTCCGGATTCACTGCGGGGGTCGGCTTCGCCACCGCAGCTATGAGCGCTGTGACTGCCACCGCACTGCCGACCGCGAGTACACCCGCGAAGAGCGGCTCGCTCCCTGGCTGTTCAGCCGGCTGCACGACGACGACTAGCCCGTCACGTGACATCTCCTCCGGCAGACACCAGAAGATCAAAGCGTACACCCGGCCATCACACCGTGACCGACACTCCCCGTCGCCGAACGCCCTCATCTGCAGCAGCTCCACTACAGCTCAGGTGCCACAGGTGGTCGGCGCCGGAAGTCCGTCGGGTGCCGTGAACGAGACGTCAGCGACGTTTTTCGCGCCGGGCAGGTCGGTGGTGTCTCGTTCACGGCGCACACCGTCACTGCGCAGCTGACCTGCCGTCAACTC
>JBOHFF010000139.1:0-71970 GCA_050699515.1 Pseudonocardiaceae bacterium | reverse complement strand
CATCATCAGACGCCGCTACGCCGCTCTCGGTCTACACTGTATCCTGCCATCCGATCGAGTGTGGGTCTGCACGCACTCCTTTGCGCAGGCTCCGGTGTTCGGCGGTTTCCATCGCTCTGGACAGGGCCACCGGCACCTGCAAGCTGCAGCGGTCATCGCACCAGGCGGCGTCACAGTGATATCGCCGCCCCAAGCTACGCGAAGATCCGCTCCAACGGGACTTTCCCGCCCGCCGGTGTCAGCCGGTGGGGAAGTCGAACTCGCCGAGGCGGACGCCCGCGGTGAAGGCCTCCCTCCTCGGGGGTGTCAGCGGTCGCCACGTTGCGGATCAGCGTCTCGGCGTACTCGCGGGTCTGTGGCAGCCCGGGCACTAGCATCGCCGAGTAGGTCCGAAGCCACTCGGTGCGTGACTGCAGCCACACGAAGTCGATGTGGCGGCGGTCCACGGTGTTGACAAAGGTCCACGGTGTGTGACAGAGTTATCCGTCTCACCAGCCCGTGCGCCACACGTCCTCGGACAGCCGCAGGAGGCCGTCGCGGGTGCACTCCTCGGAGACGTGGTAGAGGTCGAGCAGCGTCGGCACATCGCCCCGGCGGATCGGGTACTCGGCGGTCTCAAACCAGCTCACCATCGAGGGGTCGCGCTGGAGGTACTCGCCCGCCTGCCGCAGCGTCATTCCCGTCGACTCGCGCAGTGCCCGCAAGTGCTCGGCCAACCACTGCGCCCGTAGTGTCGGCCTGGACCTCCTCTTCGGCACGAAGATCATTCTCTCAACACGCAACCTACCGAACAAAACCGCTTGCCACCACAACCACTAGATCTCAGACTTGAGAGGTAAGATGGGAGGAAGTCCATTATGTTATCGAGCCCGCCATGCGCCGAACCGAGAGTCATCGATGACGGAGCACCGCCCGCAACACTTGCCGTGTCGACCCACTGGTGTCTTGATCTCGCGCTACCGTCGCGGATTGGCAATCCGTCCGGCCTCTTGGCGGGCGCAACGCAAGGAGTCGGGATGTCGCGCTTGGTCGCACGGATCTGGCGTGCGCTGCGTGGCCCGGTCAGTGGTGGATCCCCTGGGCCGCCGATGCCCAGCTCATCCCGGATATCACCAGCCTCGTGCGAAACGAAACCGGTCACGTCCCTACGTTACCCTCATCGAGGACCCCTGAGCCGCTCCAGTACACAGTGTGCGTGCTCAAGGGCCGCTAGCCACACCACCTTCGGTGACCTAACGTCAGACTTGACGTTACACCCGTCAAATGAGTAGCAGAGGAAACGGTCATGCCCGGTCAATGCTGACAGAATATGAACCTGCCAGGAGTGGCCGTCTTGGAATCACGAAAGAAGCGATCAAAGTGATCAAAGAAGGGCTGTTTACATTTATCGATGGCCACGCCCCGGTCGTGCCATATAAGGGAAAGTACGCGGTCAAAGATCCACGTGTCTTTGATCTTATCCGGGCTGGTTGGGCGGAGGTAGGTCTCGGGGAGGCGCCGTACCGACCACTGCGCATCGAGTGCGAGCTGACGACCAAGTGCAACGATACGTGCCGAAGATGCGGGATGGGGGCACGGTCCTTGCGGAAAGGAATGACCTTGACCGATGCGCAGGTTGCTACCCTAGTTGATCAGTTCGGGTCTATATCCTTGCCATCTGTATCTATCACTGGTGGGGAGCCGTTTGTGGCGATGCGCACGCTCCTCTCATTTATGAAGCGGGTAAGCAGTGTTGCAGACATCTCCAAGATTACTACGAATGGCCTATGGGGATCAAAAAATCGGTGCGCACCAACGTTTGATCTGCTGGCTAAAAATGGACTGCTCGAAAACCGACTGTTCGTCCCGTTGTTGATGGTCTCAATCGGTGAGCAGGCCACGCCATTAGAGTACGTGTGTAGGATCGTTCATTACGCTGCGACTGAGTTCACCGACCGCGAGCTGAACATCGCGGTCTCTTCGCTAGCCGACCCAGCTGACCGGAAGCACAAGATCTACGAACTCATGAAACTGTATGAACGGTTGTACGGAACTTTTCCGCATGATCGAGTGCACTCCACGATGCGAGTGTACTTAGAGAATGACCGACTGGAAGACCAAGCGCCAATTCACCGCCCTGGCGTGACCCCCGTGGCAAAATGGATGAACCACTGCTACGATTGTTTCGCTCCCACCGTTGGTTCCTATGTGCTACCCACTGCACTGATGAAGCAAACAGGCGATCTATACGCCTGCGCGGCGTTCAATGTCCCCGAAAAACTTCGCTTCGGAAATCTGTTTGCCGAGTCTGCCCTGGAAATTCTTCACCGAGTGAACCGCTCATCCTATGTGGTCAAGATCCGTGCCGGCGGCGGACTGAAAGCGATGCATGATGTCGTACCACAATCCGTTACCCAGTCACTCACTTGTAGCAGCTATTGCGGGTCGTGCGCATTACTGATTGAAGAGTTTGAACAATGTACCGGCGAGCGCGGCGTCAGTGGTTCCGTGCTGCCACTGATCGACGCCACATCCCTCCGCAGCGGTAACGCCACAGCTACGGTTCCCACGATGAACGCAATTGGTTCACGGCCGGTGGTTACCTCTCGGCCCCAGATCGCGGCAGCACTGTCAGAGGTGCTCGCGCGGGCCACCGGTCGGACACCCATATTCTGCACTAAGCCAAGCCTGCATCTCGAGAACGATCTTGGTCTGGACAGCCTCGCGCTGCTCGAAGTTGTCACGTCGCTGGAAGCGCAACTCGGCCTCATCGTGCTCGATGAGGATACTGGGAAGGTCCAGACAGCAGGCGACTTGTTGGAAGTCCTTGTGCGCCTGGCAGGCGCGGTACCAGCATGACCCGAACGTGACCATCATAACCTTGAAAGGCGACGATATGACCACACGTGCTGTCCGCCCCACCGGACGTGGCTTCCTCCTGCTCGACGCACACCCCACCGGATGTGCCCGAATAGTGGATGACATGTGGTCACAAGTGCACCCAGTCGATATCGGCGACCGACGCCGGCCAGTTGTCTTGGTTATCGGCTCCAGTTCCGGGTATGGGTTGGCTGCCACGATTGTCGGGCTTGCCCGCTACGGTATTCGCGGCGTGGGCCTGTGCTATGAAAAGCCGTGGTCCACTCGGCGTACCGCCACTGCTGGCTGGTACCGCACGATCGCGACCGCGCAGCTTGCAGCCAGGGCTGGTACACATATGGAGTTCGTTAGTGCAGACTGCTTTGCAGATTCCACCAAGGCCGATGTTATGGAACTGATTGCTCAGCAGTTCGGACCTGTCGATTATCTGATCTACAGCATCGCGTCTCCTCGCCGGGCTGACCCGGTGACCGGAAACATCTACAAGTCGGTCATCAAGCCAATTGGGCATACTCATCACACGAAGACGCTGGTATTCGATGATACTCGCGCTCCTCTGCTGCAAGAGATCGAGATCCCACCCGCCACAAGCGACGAAGTCGAAGCAACCGTGAAAGTTATGGGGGGAGAGGATTGGGCACGCTGGATCGATGCTATGGAGAAATGCGATCTGATCCGGTCAGGTTTCCAGACTGTTGCTCTGTCTTACATCGGCTCCGAGATGACCTCGGCGATCTACCGAGAAGGTACCATCGGTGTCGCCAAGACTCACTTGGAAGAAACCGCGAGGACCCTGAACGCCACGCTGGTGGAGCGTCATGACGGACGTGCGACGACTTCAGTGAACGGCGCCGCAGTGACGCAATCCTCTACCGCAATTCCCGGGATAGCTCTCTATATCGGACTGCTGCGCAGCGTTATGGGGGAAACTATGCGGTCGCCCATTAGTCAATTCGTCGAATTATGGGACCATCTTCTCGGTATCGCGCCGATGGAAATCGATCACCATGGTCGAATTCGTCTTGATCGCTGGGAATTCGCCAACGGTGTGCAGGACGCTGTCACTGCCCGGTGGAGGGCCGCTACGCGGGAAAGCATCACCGATATCGCCGATGTTGACTGGTTCCGCAACGAAATATCGCGACTCTACGGATTCGCGGTGCCCGGAGTGAACTACGACGAACCATTGAACCCCGATCTCCCTTGGCCGACCGATATGATATATTGATCGTTCCATCCTGAAAGAGTCATCGTGCGCCTACTTGACAAATCTGATCTGATAGCCCTGCAAAGGAATCTTGAGGATTCGCTTACCCGATTCGCCGGGACTGAATTACGTGAGGCTGCAGCCGATGTCACGGAGCTTGCAGTATACGAGGCCGCCCGGACCTACCTCGGGCGTCCCAGCAAGCGGTTGCTCGGCATGACCTTCCTGGTTTCCTGTCACGCGCTTTCCAGCTCGACCGCGGAGCACGATCCGAAACATCTGTTGGCGGTGGCGACCGCCCTGGAAATCCGGCACGCCGGGATTCTTCTACATGATGACATCGTGGACGGCGACGTGGTCCGTGGTGGGCAACCTACCGCTCACCACGCTCTAGCGGCGTCTTCGTTCGGCGCCGAGGGACGCAACGCCGCAATTTTCGTCGGCGATCTTCTTGCTGCGCTCGCACCGCTGCCGATCTTGCGAAGCGGCCTGACCCCCTGTGAAAAGGCGCGGCTCGTTGACGCGATGCTCGTCCTTACCGCACGAGTGGCGGCCGGGCAGGCCGAGCAACTCCACCTCGACACGGCGTGCGATATCGAAAAGATCAGCGAGTTGGACATCCTGCGTGCACACGCCGCGACCTTCTCTCCGTATCTGAACTGCTCCATACACCTTGCTACAATCCTGGCAGGGATCGAGAATAACGTCGCACGATGCATTCTGGAGTGCGCCGTACCAATTGGTCAGGGTTTCCAGGTCCAAAACGACCTTGCTGGTCTCATCGAGTTAGACAAGCAACTCAGGAGCGGTGAACCTGATACTCTTACCCTCGCCAATACGTCCGACTTAGCTCGCGGTCGCTGCACCGCGCTAGTACGGGCGGCGCTCGATCGCGTGACTGGAGCCGACCGCGCCCGCCTCGTTGCCTATTTGAGTGGCGACAACTCTATCGACATCAAAGACATCATTGATTTGATTCGGGTTTCTGGCGCTCTCACCCATTGCGACACCTTAATCGCAAACTTGTTCGCCCAAGCTCGTCGCAATATAGCAGAAGATCCGAATTTGCCACCGACGGTACGAAAGGTGTTAGTTATCATCTGGCAATACATGTTCGATCTCTATGACCCGTACTCCGACGTCAGCCGTCTGTATCTCCTGGCAAGACCGAATATCCGGGCGTCCAATTAGCGGGAACGGCGATGCGGAGAGACGCCTACCTGGTCGAACACACGTAAGACGGCCCGAACCAGTGCTGGCCTGAGTGGTGGCGTGAATCATGGCCCGCGCCGCCACTCAGGAACTCAGTCGAACTCGAACTCGCCGAGGCGGACGCCAGCGGTGAACGCCTCCCACTCGGCGCGGGTGTAGACGATCACTGCGCCGTCCTTGTGGTGGCTGTGGCGCACCGCGACCCGGCCTGTGCCATCGCGCAGCGGCCCCGCCTCCACACAGCTACCGCCGTTATCTTGACTCCGGCTGCTGATGTGCCAGCCGACGCTTGCCAGCTCCTCGCGGCCCACCGCAGCGGGTCCGCTGGTCGTGCCCATTACAGCTCCTTCACCACAGCCGCGATCAGCGCGGCCGACTCCTTGCCTGGGAACGCCATAGCGCTGAGCTGATGGTACGCCTGCCGGAACTGTTCGACCGCCGCGTCCTCCTCGACGTACACCGCACCGGCGAGGTTGTCCACATAGGCCACGTCAGGGTAGGGGTCGGGCATCTCGAAGAGCCAGAACGCGCCGTCCAGGCCCGCATGCGCGCCGCGGCGCAGCGGGAGCACCCGTACCTCCACATTCGGCCGCTCGGCGACCTCGCGTAGCCGAGCGAGCTGGCCGCGCATAACCTCCGGACTACCGATGACCCGGCGCAACACCGACTCGTCCACCACCGCGGCGAAATCGACCGGCGTTTCGCCGCCGAGCACCTGCTGGCGGGTCATCCGCAGCTCGATCATCCGCTCGATCTGATCCTCGGGAGTGTCGGCGGACGCTGCGTTACGGATCAGCGTCTCGGCGTACTCCCGGGTCTGCAGCAACCCGGGCATCAGCATCGCCCCGTAGGTGCGCAGCCGCTCCGCGCGGGCTTCCAACCACGGCATGTCGATGTACTGGCGCTCGACGGTGTTCGCGTAGCCGTCCCACCAGCCCTTGCGCCACATGTCGTCAGAAAGCCGCAGCAGCCCGTCGCGGGTGCGCTCCTCGGAGACGGTGTACAGGTCGAGCAGCGCCAGCACGTCGCCCCGGCGGATCGGGTACTCGGCGGTTTCGAAGCGGCTGACCATCGACGGGTCGCGCTGCAGGTACTCACCCGCTTGCCGCAGCGTCATACCGGTGGACTCGCGCAGCGCCCGCAACTGCTGGCCCAGCCACTGCGCCCGCAGCGTCGGTCCTGGCTTCCTCTTCGGCATGGCCGCCCATCCTTCCCGTCCGGTCACCTGAACAAATCCGACAACACCAACGATATCTGATCTCAAACTTGCATCGACACGCTCAATGCGAGATGGTGTGCGATGTTAGCACCGCTACCATGCATCGATGAGGGAGCCACCGATGACAGCGCGCCGTCCTGAGCCTGCGCAGCAGCTGCCTGGTCACATCGAGGTTCTGCGCTGTGTCACGCTGCCTGCGATCCCCACCGTCTACGGCCTGGCCGACCCCGACGAGGGCGTGACGTCGTGGGTGTTCGCGCTCCCCGGCGGGCTGGCCTTCGTGGTATCCAGTGAGGAGGAGGACGGCGGCGTCGTGCACACCAGCCTGGACCAGGTCGTGCGCTTCTGGGCCCCGTTCCATGACGTCGAGCTGGTGCTGGTCACCGCCTGATAGGAGCCGAGTCTCACGGCCGAGCGCGACCGGAAACTGTCGGTACCCGGCCGGCAGGATGCGACCATGGGAGCTGGGTCGGAGTACGGAGGTGCATGGCCATGGCCGCAAGCGCGCATCCGGACGTGCTGGAGCACGTCGGCCCGTGGACCGAGCAGGACTACTTCGCGCTGCCCGCGGATCGGCGGCGGATCGAGTTGCTGGACGGGAGCCTGCTGGTGAGCCCCAGCGCCGGCTACCGGCACCAGCGGCTGTCCTCCCAGCTCTGGCTCGCGCTCTCGGTAGCGGCGCGGCAGGGTTTCGAGGTGCTGGGGGCGATCAACGTCCGGGTCGCCCCTGGTCGGATCCTGATCCCGGATCTAGTGGTGGTGAACACGCCCGGGGTGGAGCGCACGGCCGCTGAGCCTGCCGACGTCGCGCTGGTCGTGGAGATCACCAGTCCCAGTAACGCGGTGGTCGATCAGGCGCTCAAGCCCATGCTGTACGCCCAGGCCGGTATCCCGCACTATCTGCTGATCGAGCTGGCAGCCGAGCCGCCCACGGCCGTGGTGTTCGGGCTGCGCCGGGGTCGTTACGTCCAGGCGCGGCGGGTGGGCCGGGGAGAGCGGCTGCGGCTCTATGAGCCCTTCGGCGTCGATGTCGACCTTGCGGCACTGGTCACCCCCACCCGCCCGCCGAGCCCAACCTGATCAGAGCAGTTGGCCCAGCAGCAGGTGGACTCCGAACGGCACGGTGGTGGTGAAGACGCCGGTGATGCTGCCGCCGTCCTGGTAGCCGAATCCCTCGGCGAGGTGGCAGTCGAGCAGCGATACCGGTTCGTCGAGGTCCACGATCCAGTAGTGCGGGATGCCGGCATCGGCGTACTCGCTGCGCTTGGCCACGTGGTCGGTGCGGTGAGAGCCGGGCGAGACGATCTCGACCACGACCAGCACTTCGGCGGCCCGGATCATCCCGCCCTCATGGCGAACCCGTCGGCGCGCACCTCGCTGGACGATCATGAGGTCCGGCCGGCGGGAAAACCCCGGCTGATCGGGGTCGGCGAGCTGAAGGTCGAGGTCGATGTCCGGGATCACCTCGAGGTGATCCGGCAACTGCGGGCGCAGCTGCACCAGTAACTCGGCCGCGGCGAAGTTGTGATCGGGAACCGGGCTCGGCGACATCAGCAGGCGGCCTTCCAGCAGCTCGGTGTAGCCCGACTCGGTCTCGCCGAGCTCGGCGTACTGCGCCACCGTCAGCAGCTGAGCCAGTGGTTGGGGAAGGGCGGTCACCTCGAGCTCCTCACGTCACGGTCAGTCTCCCACGGTGACCAGTGCGACGGTTCGAGCACAGCACATCGGCACCGCCGCCGGTTCGCGCCGTCTCGGTGACCGTACGTACGTTATCCTGTCATCGTACGGTCGAGGAGGAAGCGTCATGGAAGTGACGGCGTCGCAGCTGCGGGCGGATATCTCCCGGCTCCTTGATGAGGTGCTGGAGACGGGTGTACCACTGGAGATCCATCGCAAGGGACGGGTGCTGCGAATCGTCGCTGACGAGCGGCCGTCGAAACTAGCCAGGCTCAGGCCGCACCCGGCCTTCATTGTCGGCGATCCAGACGATCTGGTGGACACCGGCGCCTCGGAGAACTGGGATCCGGGTCCGCTCTGATGCACCTGGATACCCACGTGGTTGCGTGGTTGTTCGCGGGTCATATCGACCATTTGCCACCGGCCGTCAGGCACCGTCTCGATAGCGAGCCCCTCATCATCTCGCCGATCGTCGAGCTGGAATTGGCGTACCTTCACGAAAATCGGTCGGACCACGCAACCGCCGGGAGTCGTGCTGCCGGAGTTGGGGGCCGCGGTCGGCCTGACGGTGTCCGTCGCCCCGTTTGCCGCTGTGGTTGGCGCCGCGATCGGGTTGGCCTGGACCAGGGATCCGTTCGATCGGCTGATCGTGGCCCAGGCCCGCACCGAGAACGAAACGCTGCTGACCAAGGACGAACGGATCCGCAAACACTGTGAACTCGCTGTGTGGGACGCGGACTGACCGGCTGGGCAGCCCTAACCTGGTCACGTGAGCCGGCCGGGCCTCGCCGAACCACCCCGCCGCGATGAGCGGCGTGGCCGCCAGCATCGGCGGCCCGGCCAACGCGAGCATCGCTAGCACGGGCATTCCGCCGTTGTGCGCGGCGGCGCCCGCGATCGCACCCGCATAGCCGATCATCGCCGCAAGCAGAACCAGCGGTCCGGCTCGCCACCGCCACCAGTTGGCCAGGAAGGCCCCGACGAGCACTGCTTGCGCACCGAGTACGAGCCACGCCCATTCTTGTGGCATATCGGGCGCGTCGTCGCGCACCCCTTGGATGGAGAACAACAGCCAGAGCGCGACCAACACGGCGCCGACCAGTGCGCACAGACGTGACAATGAGAGCATTCTTACCGGCATTCCACTATTGTGCCAGCTGCCTGACGAGTCCGCGGCCGCCGGCAGCGGGTGGTAGAGCGCCGGCTGCGCAATGTTGAACGAGCAGTCATGAAAATTCTCCCGACTGGTGCGGGTCGAATATAATCTCAGTTGCGAACAAAGGTAGAATACGGGTCATGGCACCGTCCCCACGTAAGGTCTCGCTGACTGGTATCAAGCCAACCGGTGAGCCGCACCTCGGCAACCTCATCGGCGCGATCCGACCGGCGCTGGCGCTGGCCGATCAGTACGAGGCGATGTACTTCATCGCCGACTACCACGCGCTGACCGTTCTCCGTGACCCGGAGATGATGCGTCACTACTCGCGTTCGGTCGCAGCCACGTGGATCGCGGCAGGACTCGACCCTGAGCGCATCAGCATGTACCGGCAGTCCGATGTACCGGAGACGTTCGAGTTCGCGTGGGTGTTGTCCTGCGTGACGAGCAAGGGGTTGATGAACCGGGCGCACGCCTACAAGGCAGCGCGGGACAAGAACACCGAAGCCGGAAAAGACGACCTGGACGTGGGCATCAACATGGGCCTCTACAATTATCCCGTGCTGATGGCGGCTGACATCCTCCTGATGGATTCCGACGTGGTACCCGTCGGCAGGGACCAGTCACAACACGTCGAGTACGCCGCCGACATCGCCGGCTCGTTCAACCACCTGTTCGGGGGTGAGCATCACGCGCTGAAGATCCCTCAGCTCGTTGTGCCGGATGCCGAGACGGGCAAGACCCTGCCCGGCATCGACGGCCGCAAGATGAGCAAGAGCTACGGCAACACGATTCCGCTGTTCGTCAGCGAGTCGCAACTCAAGAAGCTGGTTCGCCGCATCCCGACCGACAGCACGCCGGTCGAGGATCCGAAGGACCCGGACAGTTCCTCGGCGTTCCAGATCTTGGAACAATTCGCGTCAGTCGACGTCACCATCGACACCCGGAAGCGCCTCGAAGCCGGTGGCATGGGCTGGGGTGACCTGAAGAACCTCTTGTTCGACGTGCTCAACGACCAGTTGGGACCCCTGCGGGCACGGTACAACGCGCTGATGGAGCCCGGCAGCGAGCTGGACGACGTGCTCACTGCCGGGGCGCACAAGGCGCGGGCGCGGGCGGAGGTCGTCCTGACGCGTGTTCGTGAGGCGACCGGAATCCAGTAGCGGACGGCGGATCGAGCCGCGGGGAAGGGAACCTGCTGGTTGTGCTCCCTCCACCGGTGCCCTGCCCACGGCACCCGAGCTGACCGGACGTTAGGAGAAGATGTCCTCAGCGGTGATGGCGACCGTGTCGTCCGGCAAGCTGAGGACCTTCTCGCGGGCGCAGATGACGATTCGCAACTCATGCGGTGCACCCGGCAGCGCCGCCGCCTTGCGGTACAGATCGGCGACGAGGCGGGGCGCCGAGACCTCCCGCGCCCACTTCGCCTCCCCGACGAGAATCGGGGTACGGGCCCGCCCGGTTAGCACTACGATGTCGATCTCGTTATGGCCGTCAGCGGTCCAGAACGGGCCTACCGCGACGACCCGATCGCCGAACTCGCCCTCGGCCACGAGCCGGCGCACGTGCTCGCGACACGCCCCCTCCCACCGCCCTCCCTGGTGATCGTCCAGCGAGTCGAGCACCACCGGCAGGATCGTCGGGCCGAGGCCCGCTTCGATCTCGGTGCGGTAGCCGGTGAGAACATCCAGGTAGAACGCCAGGAAATTGTCCGCGATGCGGTAGATGCGCCGCCGGGTTCGCCCCGTCTCGGTGACCGGCTGGACACGCTCGACCAGCCGGAGGCCGACCAGGCGATCGAGTACACGGGTCGGGTCCGCCCGGATCCTGTCCTCGATCTCGTTGTGGCGAGTGGCGCCGGTGGCGATCGCGTGCAGCACGGCTCGTGGGTATCCGCCCGCCTCGGCTTCGGTGGCCAGGATCAGCTCACCTTCGGTCAGCAACCGCGCACCAGGCTGACCGGCCAACTGCCGCAGGTTCTCGGCGAGCGGTGCCGCCTGATCCCACCACGACAGGTACATCGGGATACCACCGACGATGCCGTACACCGCCGCCCGCTCCGCTGGGCGCAGATCGGGCAGCATGAGAGCGGCTTCCCATGGTGCGAACGGATGGACCGCGAGGGTGAGATCCATCCGACCATAGAGCGGCTGGCGCTGCTGTTGCAGTGCCTCCATGTGGCGCACCGCGGAGCCGCACAGCAGGATCCGTAGCCGAGTCCGTCCCTGGCTGCGATCGAGGAAAGCGCGCAGCAGGTTCGGCAGCTCCGGTGTAGTGGTGGCTAGCTCGGGGAACTCGTCGAGGACCAGCAGCAGCGGCTCTCGCTCAGCCACCAGGGCGAGGTCGTCCAGAGCGTCGTCCCAGTCGGAGTACCCGCGAGCCACCAGGTCTCTGATGCCGGTGATTCCGATGCTGCTGACCTGCCGGGCCAGCAGGCTGAGCTCGGTGCCCTGCCCGCGGCCGGCTCCGGTGTGGAACACGGTTCGTCGTCCCTCGGCGAACCGGCGAACCAAGGAGGTCTTACCCACCCGTCTGCGTCCCCAGACCATCGCCATCCGCGCGTCGGCGCCGGACCACCACCGTTCCAGCTCGTCCAGCTCCGGCACGCGGTTGACGAACATGCAACGATCGTAACCGACGTGACTCGTTACCGACATCTTACGTCGCCGACGACGTGTGTCGGTAACCGAACGATGACGACGCCGGCAATGGTATTCGGCCAGGCACCTGCGGCAGGTGGCATGACGGACGCGCTCCTGCCGGGCGTCCTCGGCTTGCTGCTCGTCCTGCTGTGGGCTGCCAGGCAGTTCTTCGGGGAGTGGGTCAAGAAGGCGGCTGACCGGTCCTTCACCTGGTTGTTCTCTGGCAGAGGCCGGATCGGTGGCCGCCGGTTGCTCGGTTATCGCAAGGCCATCACGAGCAACTACGGGAAGCACGCCCTCGGCTACTTTCGCACCGAACCGATCGACATCCGCACCGTGTACGTGCCGCTGCAGTACGAGGGTGGTGAGCGGTGCGAGGACGTCTACGAGCGGATCCAGGTCGAACCGCGCACGGTTGTGGTCGGCCCGGCCGGCGCGGGGAAGTCGTTACTGCTCAAGAACTCCATGCTGATCTGGGCCTCCGTGCCGCTCGGCCGGGCCCCGTGCGTGCCGGTGATGGTCGACCTGCATCGCTGCAACACAGACAAGCGCGAACTGTTCGACCTCACGGTCGAGGAACTGCATCGGAACCGGCTGTATCGGAGCCGGGAAGCCGTGGTGTCCTTCGTGCAGAACGCATTGCGCGATGGCCGGCTGCAGCTGCTGTTCGACGGCCTCGACGAGGTGGGCAGGGGCGACCAGGACCGGGTGATTCGTGACCTGCGTGACCTGGCCAGTAAATACTCGAAATGCAAGATGGTGGTGACCTGCCGCAAGGCGGTTTACCACGGCCAGCTCGCCCCTGAGTTCGGCCACGTCGTCGAGATCGGGGAATTCGACGACGCGAGTATGCGACGGTTGCTCGGCAACTGGCCTGGCATCCAGGGGGCCGGCGGCCCGGATGTGTTGTTCGACATGCTGCGCAGGAACCCGCCGCTGATGCGGCTGGCGCGCAGCCCGCTGCTGCTGACCATGATGGCTTACCTGCACGTCGAGGGAGTCGCCGAGACCGGGCGAACCCTGCCGAAGTCCCGGGCCGAGTTCTACGACAAGGCCATCACAGACCTCCTCGGGCGGGACATCGGCCTCGGTCGCCGCGAGTCGCTGAGCGTCTATGGCGTCGGCGAGAAGCTGGCGGCGCTGCAGCGGATCGCGCTGGCACTCCAAGAAGCTCCGCCTAACGGATCTGAGGATCGGCTGGCCATGTCTCGCCGCGACCTGCTCTCCGCTGTCGGCCAGGCGCTGCCCGAGCTGAAGCTGGACGGGACACACGCCAAACCGTTGCTGGACGAGATCGTGGACCGCAGCCAGCTCCTCATACCGCTTGACCGTAGCAACTCGCGCTACCAGTTCCGGCACCTGACCATGCAGGAGTACCTGGCCGCCCGGGAACTCGCTGGTGACCCGGATCGTCTGATGACCCGCTACCGGGCCGACCCGGACGCGTGGCGCGAGACCGTGAAGCTGTGGTGCGCAAACGGCCGGGACTGCACCGCGGTGGTGACCGAAGTGTTCACCGCCGCCGAGCCGCGGCACAGGGTGCTCGCGCTGGAGTGTCTCGCCGACGCCACGCGGATCGATGGTGAGCTGGCGGACAGGATCATCTACCACTTTCTCCCCTGGCTGGGCTACTGGGCAAGCCGTGACAGCGAGGCGATCATCCGTGGATTCGGCGCCGTGGCGGCCGACTCCCGACCAAGCGGCAACAAGGTCCTCGAGCTCCTCACCGAGCTGGCTCGCTCCCCGGATGCGCCTGGCCGCGCGGCGGCGTTCCGCGCGCTCGCCGCGTCCGGCCGGGACGAGGCGGCACAGGTGCTCGTACCGCTGGCGCCGAACGACCCGGACGCCCGCGCGGCTCTGCGCGCCATGGGCGAGCTGGCGATTCCGGTGCTCGCCGACCATGCCGGTGACGGCAATGTGTGGGCCGTGGACGACCTCGCGGTGGTCGGTACTCCGGCCGCGGCGCAGAGATTGGCCCCGATGCTGTGGTCGACCGAGGAGGTCGCGACCAGAGCGGCATGGCGGCTCGCCGAGCTGCTACGCCATCCCGACGTCGAGGAGGTCCTGAGCCGTAGTGACAACACGGCGGATCCGGCTGCCCCGAGTTATGACTGGGTCTGGCGGCCGTTCGCTTCGAAGGTTTCTGACGCGATGCCCGCGATCGCGGGCAGGATCGCCTACCTGCTTGACAAGGGACCCACCGACCTCATTCCACAGGATACCGAGCGTATTGACGCCCGGATCGGCCTCCCGGTCGCCGCACTCGGGATCAACTCCGCGCTCAGGATCAACTCAGACCTGCCTAATCGGTGTTATGAAGGGCTAACTAAACAGCTTGCGGAAGAATTCGTCATTGAGCAGAAAGTCAAGACGTTCGGCCTCGTGAGTGACTACAACGTGCGGGACGCTTATGACAAAGCAAGCAGCGACGATGCGCCGAGTTCCTCGGCCACCCGCTTGGCCGAGGAACTGCTCGACCAGCGAGGTGTTGATCCACGCTATCGGCGCATGGTTGAGTTGCTGCCTTGGCCCGTCCGCGCTCAGGTATTAGGCAGACTCGTCGCTCGGTGGGGGTGGGCAACGCAGAGACAATGGATCAAGGTTGCGGAGACGCTCAGCTCGCGCCTGTTGCTTGTGGTTCGCCGGTTAGTGTTTCAGGCAGGGGCTCTCGTGTTGTTCGGAACGGCCGGAATCGTGATCTATCGTTGGGTCGTAACTATCACCTGATCCTGGCCGCTCGGACCGGGATGGCTGGCATGGCTCGCATTTGCCACCTTACTGCTGACAGCGGCGATGAACCCGGTCGTGCTATTTTTTATTAGAACAAAAGAAGACGGATTACGGCGTTTTATTATTGCAAGAATCACTTTTATTGCTCCTCCTCGTTTATGTCGGCATCCTCGCCGCGGTGACCATTACCCAATGGTTCGGTTGGTGCACCCTCATTGTGGTGTGGCTGATGGGTATGGTGTCATTTGTGGTGGCGGACGACTGGGAAACCTGGGTCGACTTCAATTCCTTGCGGCACTGCCTGAACGCCGATCGGCAGGTGCGGCTCGGCCGTCGATCCGTGATCGCCAGTCCCCAGGTGAGTTAGAGGGCTTAGGCGGCAGGGCCGTCAATCTCGAGTCGACTGTGCGGGTTGAGTCGAACTTCGCGGGTGTGCCGTTGCCGGGCGCCGTGAACTCGACACCAGCGACCTTCTCAAGCGAAAAAACGTCGATAGCGTCGAGTTCATGGACAGCGCCCACGGGCAAGCCAACCAGGGAACACGCCATCGGGATGGGGCGAAGCCCGGCTAGATACTTCTCCAGGACTCGATTGATTTCGGAGAGCCATGAACGACTGGAAAGTTCGGGTACAGGATCTTGACGGCTTGCTCATGACGGTGTGGGATGCTGGACCGCCTCGACATGGTCGGTCTCGTCGACGAAGTGGTCGGTGCGCGTCGATCCGACGCCGGCGCCAGTGTGGCACCTTTTGGCAAGCCGTCAGTCCACGTTGATCACAGTGAGTACTTGCTCGAGATGGCGGAGGTCGGCACCGTTGCGGGTCGCCAGGGAGAACCCGTGCCGGACGGCGGTGGCGGCAATCATCAGATCCAGCCTGCGTGGTCGAGGGTCTCGTCCGGCTTGGCGTACGACGTTGGCGAGCAGGCCGTAGAACTCGGCTACCGGCGCGTCGAACGGCAGGACGTCGTACGTGTCGAGCACCAGCCCCAGTCGCTGCCGGCGACGCAGCTGCTCGATCGGATCCAGGCTCGCGCCTACTCCGTAGTGCAGCTCGCCGACGGTGACGGCGCTGACGCTCACGACATCGGCGAACGAGGCCGTGCCACGCGGGGGCGGCTCGATGATGACCGAGGTGTCGAGGAGCACCCTGCGTGCTGTGGGTCCTGACCCAGTCACGCCTTACCGGCCTCATCCCAGGGATCGATCGGAGCGTCGTCTCCGAAGACGTCGTCCGCTTGCTGAAGGTCCCGCTTCCATTGCTGCACGTCGAGGGGGGCCAGCTCAGCGAGCGCCGCGTCGAACTCAGCCGCCGGAACCAGGCGCCTCCTGCGGTGGCCAGGCCGCTGGTGCGGTACCAGGTCAGCAACCGGCCGGCCGTGCACCGTCACGGTGAACGACTCCCCGGCAGCCACTCGCCGCATGATCTCCGCATTGTTATTGCGCAGCTCGGACTGCTTGATCGTCTCGCTCACGCGCTCCACCATAGCTTGGTGATAGCGAAAACGCTATTCAGTAGCACTGATAACTGGCGAGTCTCGACACCAGGGTGTAATGACATGTCCCCCAAGACCACCATCAGCGTGGACGCGCGAGGACGGCACCACGGTAGTGAACTACGCACAGTGGGCCAGTGCCGAGCACTTCCAGTCGATGCTCGCCAGACCCAGGAGCACATGAAGGAGATCATGACCATCGCTGACAAGGCCTCCCCGCGTCTGTACACCATGCGGGCGGTGCACCACCCCGCACAGGAGATGGCATGATCGCCCGAGCGTCGGCGCGGGCCGCTAGGCCACGGGCCGGTCGGTGGGGGCGATGGGGGTGGGGAGGACGTCGCGTCCGGTGAGGTATCGGTCGACGCCGGCGGCGGCGGAGCGGCCTTCGGCGATGGCCCACACGATCAGTGACTGGCCGCGGCCCATGTCGCCGGCCACGAACACGCCCGGCACGCTGGTCATGAAACAACTGTCGCGGGCGACGTTGCCGCGCGCGTCGTAGTCCACACCGAGCCCTTCGAGCAGCTCGCCCTTCTCCGGACCGACGAAGCCCATCGCCAGCAGCACCAGATCGCAACGCAGGTCCTGTTCAGTTCCGGGTACCGGGACGAACTTGCCGTTCTCGAAGACCACCTCGACCAGGCGCAACCCTCGCAACTGACCGTCGGCGTCACCGAGGAACTGCTGGGTGCTCACCGAGAACAGCCGCTCACCGCCTTCCTCGTGCGCCGAGGACACCCGGTAGATCATCGGGTAGGTGGGCCAGGGCTGCGATTCCGGACGTAGCTCCGGCGGCAGCGGCAGGATCTCCAGTTGAGCGACCGAGGCCGCGCCCTGGCGGTGCGCGGTGCCCAGGCAGTCGGCTCCGGTGTCACCCCCACCGATGATCACCACGTGCTTGCCCGCGGCGTCGATCGGGGACCGCGGAAGGTCACCTTCCTGCACCCGGTTCGACGGCGGCAGGTACTCCATCGCCTGGTAGATGCCGGTCAGCTCGTGGCCGGGTACCGGCAGATCCCGCCACGCGGTGGCCCCGCCGGCGAGCACCACCGCATCGAAACCGGCCCGTAGCTCGGCGGCATCGAGGTCCACGCCGACGTCGACGCCGGCCCGGAATTCGGTGCCCTCTGCGCGCATCTGGTCCAAGCGCCGGTCCAGCCGGTGTTTGGCCATCTTGAATTCGGGGATGCCGTAGCGCAGCAGCCCGCCGATGCGGTCCGCGCGTTCATAGACCACCACGTCGTGCCCTACCCGGGTCAGCTGCTGCGCCGCGGCCAGCCCGGCCGGGCCGGACCCGACCACGGCCACCTTCTTACCGGTGCGCACCTCGGTCACCACCGGGCGCACCCAGCCCTCATCCCAGGCCCGATCGATGATCTCGATCTCGACCTGCTTGATGGTCACCGCGTCGTCGTTGATGGCCAGCACGCAGGCCGCCTCGCACGGCGCCGGGCACAGCGTTCCGGTGAACTCGGGGAAATTGTTGGTAGCGTGCAGCCGCTCAGCCGCATCCGCCCAGTCATGACGCCAGATCAGGTCGTTCCACTCCGGGATGAGGTTGCCCAGCGGGCAACCCAGATGGCAGAACGGGATCCCGCAGTTCATGCACCGCCCGGCCTGCGCCTCCAGCGCCTCGCGGCCGAAGTCCTCGTAAACCTCCCGCCAGTCGCGCAACCGCAGTTCGACGGGCCGCCGCGGCGGAACCCGCCGCGGCGTAGTCAGAAAACCCTTCGGATCAGCCACCGCAGCCCTCCCCCCGATGCGTTGAGTCTCCCGAGCTCAACAGCAGAGCTCTGAGCGACGGCCAGAACAGCTCTGCTGTTGAGTTCGGGAACAGGAGGGCTGTGCACGGCAGAGCTAGCCATGAGCGGCCTCCATGATGGCTTCGTCGACGTCGCGGCCGTCGCGTTGGGCCGCCGCCTGCGCGGCCAGGACGCGCTTGAAGTCCTTGGGCATGACCTTGCCGAAGCGGTCCACCGCGGTGTCCCAGTCGGCCAGTAACCCATGCGCCACCGCTGATCCGGTCTCGGCGTGGTGCCGCGCCACCGCATCAGCCAGAAACGCGCGGTCGTCGTCGGTCAGGGGATCCAGGTCGACCATCTCCTGATTGATCCGGCCGGCAACGAGGTCGAGCACGTAGGCGATCCCGCCGGACATGCCGGCCGCGAAGTTGCGTCCGGTCGGCCCGAGTACCACCACCCTGCCGCCGGTCATGTATTCGCAGCCGTGATCGCCGACGCCCTCGACGACGGCCAGCGCGCCGGAGTTGCGCACGCAGAAGCGCTCCCCGACCATCCCGCGCAGGAACAGCTCCCCGGAGGTGGCGCCGTAGAGGATCACGTTGCCGGCGATGGTGTTCTGCTCCGCGGTGAACTGCGCGTCGGAGTGCGGGCGGACGGTGATCCGGCCACCGGATAGGCCCTTGCCGACGTAGTCGTTGGCGTCGCCGACCAGCCGCAGGGTGATCCCGCGGGGCAGGAACGCGCCGAAGGACTGGCCAGCCGATCCGGTCAACGTGACGTCGATGGTGCCCTCGGGCAGCCCCTCCCCACCCCAGCGGCGGGTCAGCTCCGAGCCCAGCATGGTGCCCACTGTGCGGTTGACGTTGCGCACCGGCAGATCCAGCCGCACCGGCTCACCGCCGTCCAGCGCCCCTTCGGCCAGCGCGATGAGGGTGTTGTCCAGCGCCTTGTCCAGCCCGTGATCCTGCTCCCTGGTCCGGTGCCGAGGGGCGTCGCCAGTACCCGAGGGAACGTGCAGGATGGGCGAGAGGTCCATCCCAGCAGCCTTCCAATGGTCGATCGCCGGGCGGGTGTCGAGCATCTCGGTGCGCCCGATGGCCTCCTCCAGACTGCGGAATCCCAACGCTGCCAGGTACTCCCGCACCTCCTGGGCGATGAACTGGAAGAAGTTGACCACATAGTCGGCTTTGCCGGTGAACTTCGCGCGCAGCACCGGGTTCTGGGTGGCCACTCCCACCGGGCAGGTGTCCAGGTGGCAGACCCGCATCATGATGCACCCGGAGACCACCAGCGGTGCGGTGGCGAAACCGAACTCCTCAGCACCCAGCAGGGCCGCGATCATCACGTCACGGCCGGTCTTGAGCTGACCGTCGGTCTGCACGACGATCCGGTCGCGCAGCTTGTTGGCGATCAGCGTCTGCTGGGTCTCGGCCAGGCCCAGCTCCCAGGGCGTGCCGGCGTGCTTGATCGAGGACAGTGGCGAGGCGCCGGTGCCGCCGTCGTGCCCGGAGATGAGCACCACGTCGGAGTACGCCTTGGCCACCCCGGCCGCTACCGTTCCGACCCCGACCTCGCTGACCAGCTTGACGTGCACGCGGGCTCGCGGGTTGGCGTTCTTCAGGTCGTGGATCAGCTGCTTGATGTCCTCGATGGAGTAGATGTCGTGGTGCGGGGGCGGTGAGATCAGCCCCACCCCGGGCGTGGAGTAGCGGGTCTTGGCGATCCACGGGTAGACCTTGGTGCCGGGTAGCTGCCCGCCCTCGCCGGGCTTGGCCCCCTGCGAGATCTTGATCTGCAGGTCGTCGGCGTTGACCAGATACTCGCTGGTCACCCCGAACCGCCCGGAGGCCACCTGCTTGATCGCCGAGCGGCGCAGGTCCCCGTTGGGATCGCGGGTGTAGCGGTCGGCGTCCTCGCCGCCCTCCCCGGTGTTGGACTTGCCGCCGATCCGGTTCATCGCGATCGCCAGCACCTCGTGCATTTCCTTGGAGATGGACCCATAGGAGATGGCGCCGGTGGCAAACCGCTTGACTATCGATTCAACCGGCTCGACTTCGTCAATAGGTACCTCCGGACGCACACCCTCCCGGAAGGCGAACAACCCGCGCAGCGTCATCAGCCGCGTCGACTGGTCGTCGACCAGCCGGGTGTACTCCTTGAAGATCTCGTAGCGGTCGGCCCTGGTGGAGTGCTGCAGCTTGAACACCGTGGTGGGGGAGAAGACGTGTGCCTCGCCCTCCCGGCGCCACTGGTAGTCACCGCCGATCGCGAGTTCGCGGTGCGGGGCGCGCACCCCGTCGAGCGGGAAAGCCCGCCGGTGCCACCTCGCGACCTCCTCGGCCAGCGTGTCGAAGCCGACCCCGCCCAGGCGAGAGGTGGTGCCGGTGAAGCAGGAGTCGATGACCTCGGCCCCCAGCCCGATCGCCTCGAAGATCTGCGCGCCGGTGTAGGAGGCCACCGTGGACACGCCCATCTTGGACATCGTCTTACGCACGCCCTTGCCCAGTGCCTTGATCAGGTTCCGGGTGGCGGTCTTGCCATCGATACCGCCCAGCTGACCCCGCTCGGCGAGGTCCTCCACGGTGGCCATCGCCAGGTAAGGGTTGACCGCCGCGGCGCCGTAGCCGATCAGCAGCGCGACGTGGTGCACCTCGCGGGCGTCTGCGGTCTCGACGATCAGGCCGACCCGGGTGCGGGTCTTGCACCGCACCAGATGGTGATGCACCGCACCGGTGAGCAGCAGCGACGGGATCGACGCGTGGTCAGCGTCGACGCCCCGGCCGGAGAGCACGATCAACCGGGCGCCGCCGGCGACGGCTTGGGTGACCTCGACGCAGATCTCGTTGATCCGCAGCACCAGCGCCGCGCCGCCACCGTGCACGTCATAAAGGCCCCGGACGGTGTGGGACTGGTACTCCGGCCACTCGCCGTCGTCGTTGATGTGGACGATCTTGGCGAGCTCGTCGATGTCCAGCACCGGGAACGGCAGCACGATCCGCCGGCAGGAGTCGGCATCGGCGGCCAGCAGGTTGGGCTGGGCCCCGAGCTGGGCCTGCAACGAGGTCACCAGCTCCTCCCGGATCGCGTCCAGCGGCGGGTTGGTGACCTGGGCGAACAGCTGGGTGAAGTAGTCGAACAGTGGCCGGGACTGCTGCGAGAACGGGGCCAGCGGCGCGTCGTTGCCCATCGAGCCGATCGGCTCCGCGCCGGTTTGCGCCATCGGCGCCAGCAGCACGGCGAGCTCCTCCTGGGTGTAGCCCAGCGACTGCTGGCGGCGTACCAGCGAGGCGTGCGTCGGTACCTCACGCTCACGCTCGGGCAGGTCCTCCAGCCGGGTCAGGCCCTGGGCGACCCAGTCGGCGTAGGGGTGCTCGGCGGCCAACCGGCCCTTGATCTCGTCGTCGCCGACGATGCGCCCGGCCGCGGTGTCGGCGAGGAACATCCGGCCCGGTTCCAGCCGCCCCTTGCGCACCACTGTCGCGGGGTCGATGTCGAGCACCCCGACCTCGCTGGCCAACACCACCAGGCCGTCCTCGGTCACCCAGTAGCGGGCCGGGCGCAGGCCGTTGCGGTCCAGCACCGCGCCGATCACGGTGCCGTCGGTGAAGGCGACCAACGCAGGCCCGTCCCAGGGCTCCATCAGCGTGGAGTGGAACTCGTAGAACGCCCGGCGGGCGGGATCCATCTCGGTGTGATTCTCCCACGCCTCCGGGATCATCATCAGCACCGCGTGTGGCAACGGCCGGCCCCCCAGGTACAGCAGTTCCAGCACCTCATCGAAGGACGCCGAGTCGCTGGCGCCTGGGGTGGCGATCGGGTAGATCCGATCCAGCTCGCCGGGGATCAGATCGGTGACGAGCGTGCTCTCCCGGGCGCGCATCCAGTTCCGGTTGCCGCGCACGGTGTTGATCTCACCGTTGTGCGACACATAGCGGTACGGGTGAGCCAGCGGCCAGGACGGGAAGGTATTGGTGGAGAACCGGGAGTGCACCAGCGCGAGCGAGCTGGTGATCCGCTCGTCGGACAGGTCCGGATAGAAGCTCACCAGTTGTTCCTCGGTGAGCATTCCCTTGTAGACGATGGTGCGTCCGGACAGGCTGGGGAAGTAGACGTCGAGGTGGTGCTCAGCGCGCTTGCGCACGCAGTACACCAGCCGCTCCAGCTCGAGCCCATCCTGGTCGTCGTGACCGGTGAGGAACAGCTGACGGAACCGGGGCATCGCCGAGCGGGCCGTCGGCCCGACTCCCTCGGGGTTGACCGGCAGTTCCCGCCAGCCCAGCACGCGCATGCCCTCCTGCGCCACGATCGCCTCGATGGCCGTCATGGTCGCGGCGGCATCGTCAGCAGGCAGGAAAGCCGTGCCCACGGCGTAGTGGCCGGGCGCGGGTAGCGTGAAGTCGACGACCTCCCGGAACAAGCCGTCGGGCACCTGGAACAGGATGCCGGCGCCGTCACCGGTGTCGGGCTCCCCGCCGCGGGCACCCCGGTGCTCCAGGTTACGTAGCGCGGTCAGAGCCTTGCGCACGATGCCGTAGTCGCGGCGACCGGCGAGGTCGGCCACGAAGGCGACCCCGCAGGCGTCATGCTCATAGGCGGGGTCGTACAGACCTTGCTGGCGGGGGCTCGACCCTTCAAACAGGTGGTGAGCGCTCACGGGCACCTCCCGTCGTCTCGATTTCAGCTCGATACACGCATCGGGACGACGTGTACCCATCTGCGGTAATCCGCAGATTACCTCAGCGGGTTACCAAGTAGTTATCACTTGTGGTGCGGCGGCCATCGCACCGCGGAGTGCAGGCCGTGCCGGTTCCCTCCCGGGGTACGAGGACGCCTTCCCTGGCATCGCGAGCTGCTAACTTGCATGATACCCACCGGGGGTGCCGTCTGCCGGTTTTACCCGCAGCAACAGTTGGACCCGCCACACGGGTTCCGATGTGACACTCAGTAATCATCTCGCGGCCCTTGCGACGATGTTCGCGTCGTTGTGGTCATCACGGGTGGCTGATCGCAAACCGGCAAATGACCCCGGCCGTATGTGATCACGGTTGGAGCCGACCGTGGCACCTGACCGGACCGAGACATGGCGGCACTGCTGGCCACCGTTGTGCCGACCGGATGACCATCGCGCTGCGTGCCGAGGACGTGTTGTGCGGCGAGGAGACCGCGCGCCATGAGTGCGATATGATTGATCGGAGGCGAAAGGACTCCGCCGTATTCGCACCGACGGGGGCATCATCTGGTGTTTCGTCGCCGATCCTTCCCTGTCCCTCGACTATCAAGAAGAAAGAGACGTCCCAACTGGGGCCCGCCGGGCTCGACCACTCCAAGCTGGAATAATGATCGAGATTGTCGAGGTATTCCAATGTTCACTGTTGTGGAAGTTGGCACGGCATGGTATAAGTGGAAAATGGAGAAACAGCGGTGACGCGCAGGTCCGGGATACATTGAGCCGATAAGATGCCACAAGTAACAGAGGTTGCTGATGTCGGAATTCGTGGAGTCGATGACTACGGCGATTACGCGTCGAGCGAACAAGTACGTCGAAATGCTGGACGAGTCCCGTTCGCAGGGAACGCTGCGCGCTGATGAGCCAGAGCTTCTCAACACGTTTGAAAATTACGCTGCGGATGTGCTTGAACGCTACGTTCCGCCGGGGCCGAGAAGGCGTGATAGTCTCGTCTTCACCCACCTCTACTCAACTGTGGCCGATCCCTCGCCAGAAGACAGGACACGTCTGTTAATCACCGCTCTGCTGGCCGCAGAGACCGAGTTCCGCGGACCGTTACGGCTCACCCAAGATCAGAATTCGAGGCTTGCGCGAATCTTGCAGGGTATCGGTGCAGGTTTCATGGCCGACAGGCTTCCATCGCATGCCGCTCTCGCCTTCGACCGAGCCGCCGGGTTATACCTACAAGTAGGTGACCATCGCAACCGGGACCAATGCCTGCTCGCGCGGTCCCGAGCCCGGCACCGCGCACGGGATCGAGGTGGAATCAAAGTGCTGGAGACGATATCTGCCGTCTTGTGTGGTTATGGTTACCAGCCCTATCGCCTGCTCGGTTGGGTGGTCGTCCAACTGGCGGGTTTCAGCCTCGTGCTCGCTCTGATCTCACCCGAATCGGTTATCAACAGTCTCTATATGTGTCTTATTAATTTTCTCAATCCGTTGGGGGTGGGCGATACGCAGGGGATGCCGCGCAGTTCCTGGATCCTCCTGATCGTGGAAGGCTATGCCGGAGCCGTGTCTTTGAGTATCTTCTTCGCGCTGTTGGTACGACGTTGGTTCCGGGTGTGAGGTCTGCTTTCGCTATCGGTTGGCCGTTCCGGTATCGGTCACCATTCGAGGCTGTTATTTTTGGCCTGCTGCAATGCTTGTAACGTCTGAAGGGCAATCTGGTCTCGGATTCGCGCTACCTGGGCGTTCCATTGGAGGCTGAATCCTGGCCGTTGTTCAAGCGCGCCCCAAAGTCTGCGCATCACCGGGTCCACATGAGCACCGGGCATCCACAGGTGGAGAAGACGCTCGATAACAGGGCTGAGGATTTCAATCGATTCTCCGCCCGCGGCCTTCGTCCGATTAGCTTGCTCGATGATCTGGCCGAGGGTGGTAAGCAGCCAGTCATGCAGCGCGAAGTCCTCACAGAATCGGGCCGCCTGGCCGAGTTGGTCTTCGTGCACTGTGAGCTCAAGCGTACGAAGGACGTCGTCCACGACGTGCACACGCGCACTCGGAGTGTCTGAGTCACTGAGTCTCGCAGCCCAGCGGACTCGGGTGGGGCGTGCCCGAACGGAGGTGATGTGGTCGAGCTGCGGGCGCATCTGGACGTCGCCGATGAGGTGTTCACTCACTGCTCCAAGATCGAGGGTGTCGATCGGCGAGGTGTCGGTGAGATAGCCGGTAGCCAGATTCGTAGCGAGATCTACAGTGTCAGGTCGGATGATCACCTCGATCGCTCCAGGCTGCGCAAGGTAGTGTGACCAGGTAAGACGTTGATCCGCTACGGCGCGCCGTACGTCCGCCTTGGCCGAGCTCTGAAGTACCAGACCAGCTGTGATCAACGCATAGGAGGTGACAGTGCCGATGCCTCGGGCCCGGATCTTGGAAGACGTCGCTGCCAGCCGGCAGTCGACTCCGACCGTCAGCTGTGGCGAGACCGAGTGCCCGATCGGCCGGTCCGCAGAGAGCACGCGCTGCCCCGGAACGAGTTCGAGAAGTTGGGCCACTGCGGCTCGCGAGAGTGGTTCCTCGTTATGGAGTAGGCAGGTCCTAACCTCACCTACAACCAACACCGTGGGCATCTCATGATCCTTCGACGAAGATTTGGGAGATCCTGTCGATAACGCTTCGGGATACCCTCACCCCCTCTTTTGCCGCTCGGTCCACGATTTGATCAACGATGTTGTCGTCCACGCTGAGGTGGCCGAGAATGACTCGGACTGCGTTCTCGATCGGGAGATAGAACTGCGGCAAAATCGATATCGTTCGGTAGGCGGCAAACGGACTCGCGTGTGGGTTCAGCCGGATCACCGGGGGTAGCTGGTCCCAGTGATCCGGCCAGTCGGTTCCTAGCGGCCATGTGTGAGGTAGGGCCACGGCCTCGCCGTAGTGACGGAGCATCCCGAGGCGGAGCAGTTGCCAGACAGAGGCGAGGAAGGGACAGGACCAGGTCCGTTGGCGTAACGATTCATCGCTGACTCGTGTGGTGGCGTCCTTCCACAGTTCGAGATCAACAAAAATCGAGTGTTGTCGTTTGCCGAACTCCTGCGGAGGTTGCCATGGCCGCGCCCGCATTGCCTGCTCGACGGGTTCCCGCGATCGTTCGCCATTGCATAACCATCCCGACTCATACGTCGGTGGGCGGGAACCGTTACTGCCTGGCGAGGGTTCCGGTCGCAGCTTCGCTGCGGTGAGTTCGGCGAGCGGCACATCGTCGGCGACACAGCAGCCCGCTTCACGCGCTACATAGTCGATCTGCACCCCGCAATCATCTGCAATCTTGATCAGCTTATCGAGTATCTCTCCGGGGTCTGTGTCGTTCCGAAAATAATCATCGATCAGAAAACAGGTGCTCACACGGGGTTTGTTGCTGCCGGCTTCGACGGCAGCGATTGACGTTGCGATCCAGGGCCTCACTCGCTGGAATTGCGTACGGATCCGCTCCTGGTCGCTGAGGAGATCTTCCATGTAGAAGTGGCCTACTTCGATCGAAAGGTGTGAGAGCGGGAGCGCGCGGATATTTTCACGGGCAGTCGCCTCACTATAAGTATCCGCGTCCATGCTGTTCACAAAATTTCCCACGCTGCTTCGTCGGTTAACTTGAGGGCTAATTTTTCGAACGCTTCGACAGTGCCCTTGTTGGCAATGTTACTGGACACGTCCGCGTCCAGGATCACCTGCTCTCTCCATTGCAGAACCGGCTCCATCGGGGTCTCGCCTAGGGTGGCGCTGTAGCCGAGCTTGCGACGCAAAGCTAACTGTTTCAAATCTTCGTGACAGGTCCGCAACCACTTCGACTGGGCCGCATGGTCCGCAGTGAGTGGAGATTTGAGATCGGGCACCGCGGTACGGACAAATCGAATCGAGTTTCGTAACGTTTCAGGATCATGACCGACCTCTTTGCCGAGTTCAAGCACGCCATAATCGCTGAACACGAGGCCATTAGCTGCCATGATGTGTTGCCTGGTCCAGCGATGAAACACTAGCCAGCGGGCAGTCACCGATTGGAGTACTGATTTCGCTGTTGCTTGGAGTGCTATCTGGACGGCGTAGGATCGACCTGCGCTAAGGTCGATCACAGATATTTCAAATTCCTGTTCCAGTCGTCGAAATAGTTCAACGCATCGCTCCACCATTTCTGATGTGCAGGGGAACTCGGCACCTCCCCGATTCCCGGGATAAAAGACCAAGCGGCCAGCTTTGGGCTGCAGAGTACGAAGTCCACGCCGGTCGGAGTTAGCCCTGACGTCGACACTATGAGTGTCGCCCACTGTACCCTCCACATAGGAGTGGAGTCCGCCGTGGTCGATCCCCCGTTCATATTTACCAATCTCGAAGATCGCCCCTGCGGTTGGCGACCCGAAATCGAAATCAAGGTAAGAGACGTCTTTACCCTGGAGCGACAGGCGGTATGCGATATTACAACCCGTGACCGTCCGGCCTGTACCACCCTTATCTGACGCTGCAAAGACCAGCACGCTAGTTACTCCTCGCCGCATCGAGACGCGCAACCGCCAGTTGGTCTAGTTCTTGGAGTGCCTCGAGTGCCAGCGCGTTAGCGGTACCGGGGCGCTCGTTCAAGATTCGCCGAGCCCGCGAGAGCTTCGCCTCTGTCTCCTGGAGGCTTGCGTACATCTTTGTGTATTCTTCGGCACCGGCTTCCAGCATCTCCTGGTTCAATAGGTGTTCGGCCTCGTTGAGCAGGTCCAAGGCGGTAGTGATCATCTGCCGGCTGCGCAGGGGCGGCTCCTCGAATGTTTTCGCCGCCGTAACCAGGCCTTCAACTACGCGCTCTGTGAAGTACCAGGATGGTTTTCCGTTGGGTGACTTGACGTCGCGCGAAGAGAAGAGAGCGGCAGGGTCGTCCCACAACCCGGCTACTACCGGACCACTCAATTGTCGCCGCGCGAGATGATCCATCGTCGCTTCGGCAATGGCCATCAGCCGATCGTGGGCATTGACGTTGGCTGAATATCGCGCAGCTTGGAGAGAGCGTTTGAGAAGCAGTGGCGCGAAGTCGGCCACCTTCCAGTAAAGCTGCGGGCCGAGGTCTGCGGTGTTCGTCAGCGTCATATGGACACCTGGAACATGGAGAGACACGGCAGGGTCGTCACTCATCACCCTACTGGTGATCCTGCCGCGGCTGGCCAAAGATTCGAGGACGGTAACTGCTCGGGTCAGGTCATCATCGGTCGCTTGCCAGTTGACCAGGTCCTCGACCAGAACAGACGAGACGAGGAGACTGTAGTATTCTGATTCCATGCCGTCTGATGTTCGCCAGGGTATGTCCTCCAACGGCCATCTCTCCTCACCGAAGCGTGCAATGGTCGCCCAGTACCGCTGTGTCAAACTCGAGCGGATCTGTAAAGCGTCTGCCAGACGCCGTTGCTCTTCATCGAGTAGTCCAAGTTCACGGGTTCGTGCAGAACTCAGGTCCCTGATTCCGTCGAGAGCCACAACGGTGAAGTAGAGGTAGGGTCGATCGTCCGCAGCACCAACCCGGCTGGCGATCTCCCCTTTCACGAAGTCGATCGGAACGGCGTTTCCCGTGATTCCCCAAGACCAGCCGCATTCGAAAAGCATGTTTTCGTCTTCGAGGCCGATTTCCGGGGCAACACCAATCCTCACGTCATCGCGTAACCTAGCTCGTACTCGAGCAAGGCGATCACGCAGTTTCGCCAGAATGACCGGATCCTGCGCATCAGTCTGATTCACCATTCTCAGTATCTGTTTACCGGCTGGCTCCTCCGGGTCTACAGTATTCACCACGAAGCTGCGCAAGAGCCCGACCATGGCCGCCGTAAGTCTTCTGTTGGCGGCTTCCTTCAGCTCGCTGACTTTCGCTTTCTGTTCGGGGCGACGCACAGTCGGTGAATAAACGTCAATGAATCCCAAGGCGGCTAGGCACAGGGTCACTGACATGGAATACGCATCGACGATGTCCAGCGCGCTCTGCTTCTCCGAGAGTTTGAGGCGCTCTCCAATTTTTCCGGCCTCATCGGGGCCGGAGTGGCTCCGGAGGTAACCACCTCCCGCAAAAATGGGATCCCCGCTGTCGTCGGTATATTTGACCATGTATTGAGCAAGAACATCGATGATGACATAGGGTATTTGGTTGCGACTCTCGGAGAATTGCCGCAGTGTGCTCAATACGTCATCGGCCATGGCGTCTGGCCGGTCGAGAGCGAGTGTGTCGATCGCTGTGGCGGGGTACAACAGGCACAAAAGCTGCTCAGCGTCGCTGATCGAGTTAGACCCGTCGCTACCACCCCAGATCCATTTGCCGTTGCGGAATGAACTGCTCACGACTGCTCGCCAGATGTCGAGGATGCGCTGGCGTGGATAAATTTTCACTTCTAGCCGTCCTGGAGATGTAGCCGGTGGATAGCGACCGACGACGGCCGGGCCTGGACGTCCCAGCAACTACGTCGGTGTGTGCGCAATATACCAGAACCTGAATCCTGTACTAACGGGGTGTCCAGAGGTCGGAGTCGGCGACGGGTACCGCCCTGTTCTGGCGTCCAAGCGTCTCACGGGCAGGGCAGTAAGATCAACAGGTGGGAGGTGCGGGTGGGTTCGGGCGGTGAGGGCAGCGAGCCACCGACGTTGCGCTCTGATCGCCGAGGCGGGCGGCTGAGTCCCGAGACCTCCTCGCTGCGTTGAAGCCAGGCCAGCGAGGCAACCGGCGGTGTTCAGATCAGATTAGTCTCAAGATTAGTCGAGGAGCTGTTAGCCATGCGTCGTTCGTGTCGCAACTACTGATCAAGCATGGTGCCATGATCGACTGTTCACGTTTTGGCCCCTCTTATCTTAATAAGGGTCTTTCGAGTCTTTTCCTGGCCGCGAGGATACGGGACGTCACAGGCAACCATATGAAAGAAATTTACCGGGAGTTCTCGATTAGCATTTTCTGGACGGAGCGTGATTTTCATCGTCGGAAATCATCGCACGTCCCGTCGATGGATTCTTTACGCTACCTTCCCGGTGGTCAAAACCATGCCACCATAACCCGCGCGTAAAGGCTTATTGGTAAGGCCTATCCGATGGATCGAAAGATCTTTCGTGTCACCCAGGAGGCAGGATTCAATGTCATCTGCTGTGATGGCGACTGCCGGGAACTTGCGTAGGCCTACGCTATATCCTTCAGAATTCTCCATGAAGGCGGCTGCGAATGGTGCTCCAGGTCGCAATGATCCAACGAAATTAGCTACCGCCACTTGAAATTCTGCCAGATCGGCAGAGATCGACTCTGCGGTGAAGAACATTGTACCGATGTCCCAGGTGAGCCTGGGTAGGTTAAAGATGCTACCTTGCTCGATATGCGCCTCAGCAGCCAGCAATTTTCGCGGAGCATCAATCGAATCGTACAGCCGATTTTCCCTTAACAGTGTCCAGAAGTCGTCCCAGGAGGACGAGTAAGACAGGACTTCCTTTTTCAGCCAAGAGATATTGGAGCTCGAATATTCGCAAAATGTGATCTTGTCGCAGAATGGCAGCATAGTCAGCGCTGGATAAAGATTCGTGCCTGAGCCGACGTCGACACCCTGTCTATGTCTCGATAGGTCAAGTGATGCAAAGAAATCACGGACCTTCTCGACGATTTCGCGGTCGTCGTCGCGTATTGACCTGTAGTTGTGATCGTAGTACCAGCGGGAATCGAATTCGTCCCAAGGGAAGTCGCTGTTTTGCGGGAAGTCACTGTTTTGCTCGACGCGTTCGGCTTGGGGACGCAGGTCCAAGACTCTGGGCTGGGCACCGTCATCGGCTGCCGACGGTGCGCTGCGAGATGGCCGCCGCGGTGCCATACCAGGTTCCTCTCAAAAAGGAGTTATTTATCTGATCCCGAGTCAAGCATATCTTATCTCACGCACAAGACTTGAGCGAGTTTTATGCTGGCTTGAGCTCTTGCCGGGCGGCATCCTACGCCGCCGCCTCGTGTCCGGCCGCGGGAGGGGGCTGGACTTGATCGGCTTGGCGTCGAGGCAGCGCCTGACCAGCGCGGGGAGTGGGGTCGCATGCCCACTCGTCGTGTGTGATGATGGTGACCAACGTCACCTCCCTTGACCGGCGTCCTCGACGAGGGTCACGGCTTGGCCCGGACCTCCCCGACCGGTCGTCGATGTCGCCGTGGTCGATGGCTTTTTTGGAGGTCATCGTAATTCGCTAACTTGTCACAGGATCTCTCGGGCGGATTCCCAAAGGCGCTCGAATATTTCCATCCTGCCTCTCACTTTTTCGGGCTTGAGTATCAATTGGGTATTGATGATTGACGGTTCGTTCTTGAGTGAAGCTGGAGTCACCTCATAGCTGACGACTTCATCGAAGACGACAAAATCATGCAGGAGAGGTTTGAATTCTTCGCCAATTTGCGATTGTTCCAGCACTCTAGTTTTAATTCCTTGTTTTTGATGTCGAAGATAGATGCGCTGGAACGCCTCATCGCTGGCCTGGCCATGGCCGTCGAGGATGATGAAAACTCGCCGGATCTGGACGTTTCGCTGTTCCACGGCGAGTCGCTGCAGATCGAGGTAACGTTGCCCGAGGTCGCTTGTCCACAACCCGCCCTCAAAGCTGTTAACGCCGGCGTCAACAGTGCTCAGACTAGTGGCATCGATAGTTTCTTGGGCTTGCGTCGTTAGTCCCAGCATCCAGTCGCGGTCCTCGCCGTCGTAAGAGATTGCAACCCCTTCGCTGAGTTCGCTCATTAGCTCGGCCATTTGTTTGATTTGCGAGTGCGCGAATGAGGAAACCAACGGCGCCGTACCGGGTGCGATGCGGGTTGCCTGTCGCAATAACTGCATGGCCTCGAGGGTTTGCGGGTTTGGCTTCTCCACGGCCCGGAAGAGCTCGGTCGCATCGCTCATCTTCGCAAACGCATTTTCGATCTGCAATCGTATCTCATCGGAGTGGTGGTCTTGCTTCTTTTCGAGCCCTTCCAAGTGGTGAGCTTGCTTCTTTTCGAGACCTTCCAGTCGATGCTCGAAATCAATCATATACTGGACAATCAGCGTGACCCCGCCAATAATAACGCTAATTGTTATGCCCAGGATCTGACCGCTAATGCCCTGGCTATCATTGCTCAGCAGGTTGGTGATGAGGTATCCCAGCCCGCCGAATACGATTGTAGTGACGATTTTGCGAACAACTTTTGTGTTCATTGCGCGTTGGTTTCGGAGGTTCTCAGTCACAATTCCCTGCTTCTCTGTCAGCGAGTTCGGCGGTGTGATTGCATGTCGATGCCAGCTGGACAGAATCCAGATGCATCGACAGTGCCCCACTAGTTCGTAAAACCGTATTGCTCCAAGTCGTGCTGCACTGGCCGCAGCAGGCCCCTGCACATCGGCGTGGTCTGTCTCGCCGATACCTGCTTGGTGCAGGTGTGAAACCATTGGTTGCCTCCCATTGTCACGCTCTCGTATGAGTGTACGCGGGTTTCTGGCGTAGGTGATCCATCGGGTGACGCTCATTGAATGGGCGGCAGCCGGCACCGGCCCCCCGCTCCACCTTGACGATGCTGCTACCGAGCGTGAGACCCCGGAGGTCCCATTTCATGACGCTGCGTGTGCAAGAGAGCGCTTCGCGCGACATGCTTGTCCCAGCTCTGCTAGCTGTCGTCACGATGCGAGCTCGATACTCATACCCAAACCACCAGGGGATACGCGTATGGTGACTGATCAGGTCTTCGGCGTGGCTAATTGATCTCGCCACCTGTGCGTGGGGTAGTTCCTGTCGAAGAAGCGCACGGCTGCTGCCGACGTCGACCATCAACTCTGCTGCGCCCACGCCCAGCGCGAGCTGCCGGCTGTCGCCGACGCTGCCGAGCTGGATGCCGGTTGGTGCTGGGCCACCCAGGCCGCGGACGCGCTCGTCGCCATGCAAAAGCTGGTCGCCGAGGCGATCGCCACCAGCACCGACGCCCTCGACCCCGATGCCCTGACCACATAGGTCCAGCTCTACCGCTCGGTCGCGCAGATCGGTGTCACAGCCACCGCCGCCCCGACCAGCAACATGATGAAAAAACACCACGCGCTTGCCCGCAGGCTGCTCGACCGCCAAGCTGACTACTTCCGGTTCACCACCCACTGGCGAATACCCGCAGACAACAACGGGTCCGAACGCGACATCCGCATGATCAAATTCCGGCAGAAAGTGTCCGGATGCCTGCGCACACTCGCCGGGGCCCACCAGTTCTGCGCGATACGCATCACCCTGATTCATCCGGTGTTCCGCATCGTCATCAGGGCTACTCACCCCTGGTCGATCTCCCGGGGAGAGCAGCCAGGGAAATTTTCCTGGCACCCGAGCTCACTGAACGAACCCGTCTACGGGCGGGGGATCACGCCTATCCGGCGGTCTTGGCCGATCTGCGGACGTGCTCAGATTCCTGGTCTTCCTATCGGCAACCGACGCGCCTGCCCGCATCAGTGTGGTTCGCTCCAGTGGGCGCGTAGCTATCCAACGCTCAGGGCAGGAGTGATGCTGAGCGGTCCGGAACGGCTGCGAGTGTCAGTTCGGCCACATGGAATGCGCGCATGTTACGGCTGACTGTTTGCTCTGCTCTGCGTGGGCTCGTTATCGGTGGTCGCAACAGGGTCTTGCAGTGTCAGCAGCACAAGAACCCTGGCGTGTGTATTCGAGCTAACGGAAGGGTCATGCACCGAATGCCGCCGCCCGCCTTGGTGATCTCGTCCAGCTTGACTGGAATGCACCGCAGACCTTTAGCTTCCAGGGTTGTTCGTAGGCGTTCGTGCCGGGCATCCAACATCACCGTACCTGGATCCAGCACCAGCACGTTGACCGCTTGCTCCGCGAACTCCTCATCGGTGACCTCGATCCATTCCACACCATTCAACGACGATGGCAGGTCTCCAATGATTGATGGGCGGTGGATCAGACCCAGGCGTTGGCCGAGCAAGTTCAAGGCCACGTCCAGATGTAGGGCACTGTTCTTGAGTCGGATGGGTGTCACCGTCCGGTTTCCCGTCAAGAGTCCGCTCAAACCCGCATAGCCGGCCTCATCTGTCCGATCGCTGAGACCGACGAACACCTCCGATGGTGTCACTATGACGTCGCCACCTTCGAGCCTGCCCGCCGGGATAGCCAGTACCGATTGGAGGCCGAGCGCGGCGGCTAGCAGGTCCGGCTCGCGGCTGCGCACCACGCGGGCCATGCGAGACAATACCAGTCGTGAACCAATCACCACGGCCGCGTCGCGGACATTGAACTGAAACGGCAGGTTCGACGCGGGGGAAATTTCAACGACCCGGATACCCTGCGTGACAAACAGATTCAAAATACGATCATGCTGTTTGATGATCGCCATGGTCGATGGATGGTTGGCCGTACCGTAGAAACGTCGTTGTGTGTGGTTGATCGGCTCGGTCAAGGTAAAGAACTCGGGACGGACCATGGCCACTACCGCAAGCCGGTCCCACTCCGCTTGCACACACATTCCGTCCGCCAACATCACTTCAACAACCTCTCTCGGCACGATCACGATCATGCGGGACAACGTCCCATCGCCAGGATCTGTCTTTCCGAACCGCAGACTACCTGAACAACTTCACAATGAGGACTCCTTCGTCGCCGCCTGTGCAGGTCAGTCCCGTTGAGGCATCCGTCCAGCAACCTCCAATATCGGCTCGGGTAAGGGGGTCTCGACGGTGACCGACGTACGAACTCTCCCGCCGCGTCGCGTTCCCGAGCCATCTCGAGCTGTGCGGTTTTGCTCGCTTCGGGTGATATCGCACAGATGGTTGAGCCGCCGGCCTAGCGCAGCGAGAACACCACCGACGGCATGCCGGGCTTCGCGCTGTGTCCCGCGGCATCCCTCACGGATGGAATCATGAAGAATCCATTGGATCGGAGGTCATGTCCTGAGACAGGGTCCGTGCATGTGCCGGACTTCGACCGCCGGTATTCCCGGTCTGGAGGAGCTGGCGGCGCTCGACCGGTTCCCCACAACGGTCATCCACGGCGGACGGGGCCGCCGCCTGTAACGCTCCGCGCTCGGATGACGACAGACCGTACCGAGAGCTCCGGCGTAGGCCCGACCTGCGCTGCGCCTCGGAAAAAAGATGGTCTCTCGATCGAGGAGGTTTCACTATGCATCCAGGCCGGACAGCACTTCGCGGGAGTGTCCTGGCGATCTGTGCCGCTGGCGCTCTTGCTCTCGGTGTGGGCTCTGCGTCGGCCAGCACGCCCACCCCGGCTCCGCAGGCGGCTGCGATCAGCTCCAGCTACCCGGTGGACCGCTGGGACTACTGCGATGGCTGGCGCTACCACGGTGACTGGCGCTGTCATGGGGACCGCTGGGACTACTGCGATGGCTGGCATTACCACGGCGACTGGCATTACCACGGCGACCGGCGCTGCCATGGGGACCACTGGGGCTATCGGTGATCATATCCCACTAGCCCCCCGTGAACGATCAAGGCTAGCGGGGATAATGCATCAACAAAGCGAAAACCCCGATATCGCTGCCTCTATCGGGGCTTTCGCGTATCTAGGCTCGAGGGGATCATCGGCGTTGTCCCAGCGGACGCGTGCACGGACCCGGCACAGTGGGCAGGACCGCGTTGTTACAGGGCTTCGCCGAGGTGGAACGCCCAGCGTGGGCGTCCCCCGAGTGGGCTAGTGCCGCATCAGTGGTGGTGTCGCGCACGGCTCGCCTGTCCGGGTGCACAATCGTCCGCGACTGGCTGTCGTGAGATTGTGGAGACCGGCGGGGAAGGACGGGTGATCGGATGGATGACCGTCGGTTGTTGCTGGTACACGCCCACCCCGACGATGAGTCATCCATGACCGGCGCCACCATGATCTGCTACGCCCGGCGGGGAGCGACAGTGGTGTTGGTGACGTGCACCCGTGGCGAGGTCGGCGAGATTGTCGCGCCCGAACTGGCCGGGCTGCGCGACAGCGGCCCCGACGGGCTGGCCCTTCGCCGGGAGGCCGAGCTGGCCGAGGCGCTGGGCGTGCTGGGTACCGCGCGGCACCATTGGCTGGGTGGGCGCGGCCGCTGGCGGGACAGCGGGATCCCCGCTAACGGGCATCCCGGCTCCTTCGCCGGCGCGGACCTGGCTGACACGGTCCCGGCGCTGGTGGAGATCCTGCGCGCCGAGCGCCCGCAGGTGGTGGTGACCTACGACGCCGGCGGCGGGTACGGGCATCCCGATCATATCCAGGCCAACCGGGTCACGATGGCTGCGCTGGATCCCGCCGCCGACCCTGATTTCGCACCGGAGCTGGGCGCGCCGTGGCAGGTGGCGAAGGTCTACTGGATGACGTTGCCGCGCCGGCTGATTCAGGCCGCGTTGGCGACCGGGATGCTGTCCTCTTCCGACGTCATACCCCACTCGCTGCCCGACGAGGAGATCACCGCTGTGCTGGACGGGCGGGAGTACCTGAGCGCCAAGGTCGCCGCGCTGCGCGCGCACCGCAGTCAGGTAGATCTGGAGAACGGGATACTCGCCACCTTCGCGAAGATCCCCGAGTTCGCGTTGGAGCACTACGTGCTGGTCCGCGGTGAGCGGGGCCCGGGCTCGGGACCACACGGCTGGGAAGACGATCTGTTCGCCGGGCTGGGAGGTGCCCGATGAGCCCGCCCGAACAGATCCGAGCTGCGCTGCGGCGCCTGCGTCGGCGCGGCATCAGGCGCTGGGGTTCCGCCCGGGCGGTCCTGGCCGTCACGGTCGTAGCTGCCGGCCCGGCGGTGCTGCTCACCCGCCGCATCGACGCACTGTCCACGAACGTCGGGCAGCTCGCGCTGCCCGGTGGATTCACTGATCGCTGGGAGTCAGCACCCGGCGCGGCCCGTGGCCGGCTCGCTGACAACCTCGGCATCCTCCTCCCGTCGGGGTCGGTACTCGGGCTGCTCGATGACTACCTCACCCACCGTGGACTTGTGATCACCCCGGTTGTGCTCTGGGCCGGCCACCGGGTTCCCGCAGCCGACGTCCTCGCGGTGCCCTTCGCCGAGCTCGACGTCGAGCCGATGTTCGTGGCAAGCGTGGAATCCGACCGCCCGGTGATCCGGCTGCCGCTGCACGGGGAATGGCTGCACGCCCCCACCGCCGCCATCCTGCACCAGTTCCGCGAGGTCGTCCTGCACCATCGCCGCACCCGTGTTGCCCATCTCGCCTCCTATCCCGCTGAATGCGATGGGGGACGCGATAGCGTGGCGGGGTGCGGGTGGCGACGTGGAATGTGAACTCGGTGCGGTCCCGGTTGCCGCGGTTGGTGGCGTGGTTGGATCAACGGCGACCGGATGTGGTGTGCTTGCAGGAGACCAAATTGTCTGTTGATGCCTTCGACGAGCTGGTCGGGCCTGTGATGGCCGAGCGCGGGTACACGGTGGCGCACCACGGCGAGGGCCGGTGGAACGGGGTCGCGATCGCCTCCCGGATCGGCCTGGACGATGTCGTCACCGGGTTGCTCGACGAGCCCACCAATCCGATCGGATCAGGCCCGGAGCCGGAAGCTCGAGCGGTGTCCGCGACCTGCGCTGGGTTGCGGATCAGCTCGGTGTATGTGCCCAACGGCCGCACCCCCGACGACCCGCACTACGGCTACAAACTGGACTGGATGGCCGCGCTGCGGGCGACCATCGCCGCCGGGGTTCCCGAGGTGACTCTGGTCTGCGGCGACATGAACGTGGCACCTGCTGACGAGGACGTCTACGACCCGGCTGCCTACGTCACCTCCACGCACGTCACACCGCCCGAACGCGACGCGCTACGTGCCCTCGGACTGCACGACGTGATGCGGGAACGGTGGCCCGGCGAACGGATATTCACCTACTGGGACTATCGCGCCGGCATGTTCCATCAGGATCTGGGAATGCGGATCGACCTGGTACTCGCCGGTTCAGACGTCGCCCCTCGGACGTGCGCGGCCTGGGTGGACCGGGCCGCCCGCAAGGGCAGCACCCCCAGCGACCACGCCCCGGTGATCGTCGATCTCGACGAGGCCCCCGACGGCGACTGCGGTCCCGTCGTCCCACCTCCTTCGACCCGCCGCTGACCGCTGGGAGCTCGGGCGGCACAGGGCGGTGGGGGTCAGTCGGTGGGCTCGGTGAAGACGCGACTGCTGAGGAAGTCCTCGGTGGACAGGGTGGTGAGCTCGTCCTTGCTGACTGGGCGGTCGGTCTCCATCATCCGGCTGGCGTGCCGCAGCCGGGCCCGTTCGATCGCGTTGCGGACGCTGCGGGCGTTGGCGAAGCGCGGCTGCTCCTTGCGACGTTGTAGGTATTCCCGGAAGGTCTGCGCTGCCTCGGGAGTGAAGCTGTATCCCTCGGCGTGGATCATGAGCTCGCCGATGTCCTCCAACTCGTCGAGCGTGTAGTCGGGGAAATCGATGTGGTGCGCGATTCGGGAGCCCATCCCGGGGTTGGACACGAAGAAGGAGTCGATCCGGTCCTTGTAGCCGGCCAGGATCACCACCAGGTCTTCCCGCTGGTTCTCCATCACCTGCAGCAGGATCTCGATGGACTCCTGCCCGTAATCACGCTCATTGTCCGCGCGGTAGAGGTAGTAGGCCTCGTCGATGAACAGCACGCCGCCCATCGCCCGCTTGAGCACCTCCTTGGTTTTGGGCGCGGTGTGCCCGACGTACTGACCGACCAGATCGTCGCGGGTCACCGAGACCAGATGCCCCCGGCGCAGGTAGCCCAAGCGGTGCAGCATGTCCGACATCCGCATCGCCACGGTGGTCTTACCGGTACCCGGGCTGCCGGTGAAGCTCATGTGCAGGTTGGGCCGGGAGGTGGACAGGCCGAACTGGGCGCGGGCCCGGTCGACCAGCAGCAGCGCGGCGATCTCGCGGATCCGGTTCTTGACCGGGGCCAGACCGACCAGATCGGCGTTGAGCGAGTCGAAGACCTCGTCGATACCGGTCTCCGCCCGTTCCTTGGCGAGATCGACGCGAGCGTCGGAAGGTAGCAACTGCTCTTCGTTGCCGACCTCGTCGCCTGGCTGCCCACCTGAGCCCGACCCGGCCGGATCACGGCCGGGCGAGGCCATACCGAACCCGACACGGGCCGGTGGCGGTTGGTTGTTGGCTGCGGATTGGCGATCGACGGTCATTGCTGCCCGTTATACCGGCTGCCCGCCGGCTTGTCGGTTGCGTAGGGATGCAAGGTGTAACGGATGGAGCGGTCGCGCGACTCCTGGCGTTCCAACCGGAAGCCGGGCTCCTCAGTGGGCCGCGCCACAATGAACGAGAGCGCGACGGTCTGCTTGCCGTAATTGGCGTTGTAGGCGTTGACCCGGATGTAGTGCTCCGGCTTGGCCTTGCGGCAGGCGTTCACCTCGGCGAGCACCCCGGCGGCGTCGGCGAGGTCGAACATCGGCAGTCCCCACATATCCCAGTAGACGTTGCGGGGGTGCGGGTCGTCGGTGAACTCCACCGAGCAGGGCCAGTTGTTGTCCAGCGCGTACTGGATCTGCGCGGTGATCTCGGCGTCGGTCAGGTCGGGCAGGAAGGAGAAGGTGCCCTGAGTGATTCGCATCTGTAGCTCCTTAACGGACTCGCCGGATCAGATAGAGGTCGGCGTCTCGACCACGTCGGGCACGTCGGTCGACTCGTAGTTGAAGGAGATGTCGCCCCAGGTCGCCAGGGCGACGTCGAGTTCGCGGCTCTTCTTGGCGGCCGCCTTGAGGATTTCGTCACCCTCCTTGCGGTAGTCGCGGCCCTCGTTCCGTGCCTTGATCATCGCCTCCAGCGCGACCCGGTTGGCGGTGGCGCCGGCGGCGATGCCCATCGGGTGGCCGATCGTGCCGCCGCCGAACTGCAGCACCACGTCCTCGCCGAGGTAATGCAGCAGGTCGTGCATCTGCCCGGCGTGGATACCCCCCGAGGCCACCGGCATGACGCCCGGCATCGAGCCCCAGTCCTGGTCGAAGTAGAGGCCCCGGACGGGGTTGGCCGTGATGTGGCCCAACCGGAGGGTGTCGTAGTAGCCGGCGATCGCGTTCGGATCGCCCTCCAGCTTGCCGACCACCGTGCCGGCGTGGATGTGGTCCACCCCGGCCAGCCGCATCCACTTGGCCAGCACCCGGAAATTCACCCCGTGGTTCTTCTGGCGGGCGTAGGTGGCGTACCCGGCCCGGTGCAGGTGGAGGATCAAGCCGTTGGCCCGTGCCCACTTCGCCATCGACTGGATCGCGGTGTAGCCGATGGTGAGGTCGATCATGATGATGACGCTGCCGAGCTCCTTGGCGAAGGTGGCCCGCTCGTACATGTCCTCCATCGTGGCCGCGGTCACGTTGAGGTAGTGACCCTTGACCTCGCCGGTGGCCGCCGAGGCCCGGTTGACGCCCTCCATGGCATACAGGTACCGGTCCCGCCAGCGCATGAACGGCTGCGAGTTGATGTTCTCGTCGTCCTTGGTGAAGTCCAGACCGCCGCGCAATGCCTCGTAGACGACGCGGCCGTAGTTGCGGGCGGACAGGCCCAGCTTGGGCTTGGTGGTGGCGCCGAGCAGCGGCCGGCCGAACTTGTCCAGGTACTCCCGCTCCATGATGATCCCGTGCGCGGGGCCCTGGAAGGTCTTGACGTAATGCAGCGGGATCCGCATGTCTTCCAGCCGCAGCGCCTTGAGCGCCTTGAATCCGAACACGTTGCCAATGATCGACGAGGTCAGGTTGGCGATCGACCCTTCTTCGAACAGGTCGAGGTCGTAGGCGATGTAGGCGATGTACTGGTTCTCACTGCCAGGTACCGCGTCCACCCGGTAGCACTTGGCCTGGTAGGTCTTGTAGTCGGTGAGCCGGTCGGTCCACACCACAGTCCAGGTCGCGGTGGATGACTCTCCCGCAACTGCGGCGCCGGCCTCCTCCGGCGGCACCCCGGGCTGCGGGGTGATCCGGAACGCGCACAGCGTGTCGGTGTCCTTGGGTTGGTAGTCGGGCTCCCAGTAGCCCATCTCGGCATAGGGGATGACCCCAGCCGACCAGCGATCTGCCTTTTTCTGCGAACCGTTGACTCCGGTGTCGGTCACGCCTGCCTCCTGTAGGTCACTACCGAGCCTGGCGGTACATAGTCAGCCTGTCTATCAAGACTTTGGCCGTGACTATGTAGTCTTTGTTCAGGGGTTGACGAGATGACGACGAGCCAAGAGGTTTCCGGATGACAGAGTCCCGGTTGCGCACGCTGGTGGCACTGGCCGCCACCGGATCGGTGCGCGGCGCCGCGAGCCGCCTGACGGTCACCGAGTCGGCGGTGTCGGCCTCGATCGGGGCGCTGGCCCGCGAGCTCGGCGTGCCACTCGTAGAGCCGGTGGGCCGGGGGCTGCGGTTGACCGCGTCCGGCACCGTCTACGCCCGCTACGCCCGCCGGGTGCTGGGACTGCTCGACGAGGGCGCGGCAGCCGCGGTTCAGGAACTGGACCCCGAGCGGGGCCGGTTGCGCCTAGCCGCGGTCACCACCGCGGGGGAGCACCTGCTACCCGCGCTGCTGGCCGAGTTCCGCCGCCGGCACCCGGGGATCGCGCTGGCGTTGGAGGTCGCCCCCAGCGCGCAGGTCTGGGATCTGGTGGGTGCTCACGAGGTCGACCTGGTCATCGCCGGTGCGCCGCCCTCGGGGGTGGAGGCGCGGGTGGTCGCCACAAAGCCCAACGAACTCGTCGTCGTCGCGGCACCCTCGGTCGTCGAGGCCTTCGACTGGACGAGCACGCCGTGGTTGCTGCGGGAGCAGGGTTCAGCGACCCGCACGAGGGTCGAGTCCTACCTGAAATCGCAGCATGTCGCGCCACCGCGGCTGGTGCTGGGTTCCAACGGCGCGGTGGTGGCCGGCGCGGTGGCCGAGCTGGGGTGCGCGCTGGTCTCCCGGGACGCCATCGTCGACCTGCTGGCCGACGGACGCCTGGTGCACCTGCCGATGCCGGGCACTCCGTTGCGCCGGCCGTGGCATGCCGTTCTCGGTGCCTCCTCCGGGGCGGCCACCTGGTTGTTCGTCCAGCATCTGCGATCCGCCGGCTGGCGGCCACACGGTCCCCGGATCTCCCCGGAGTCCCTCCACGGGTCCGCCCCCCCGGGTGTTTCCGCTGCCAACGGTGGTACACCGCGCCGATCGCGGTCTAGGGTCAGTCTCGGCGGCGCGGACGGGCCAGTCGCCGCGGAGGGAGAGTCATGAAAGACGCGCTGCACGGAACAGCTCAAACGATGGTGAGCCGGCCGCGCGGCATCCTCGCGGCCGACGAGAGCATCCCCACCATGTCCTCCCGGCTGGAGAAGGTCGGGATCGCCGTCACGGAGGAGAACCGGCGGGCCTACCGCGAGATGCTCCTGACCACGCCGGATCTGGATCGCGGGATCAGCGGAGTGATCCTGTCCGACGAGACTTTCAACCAGAAGCTCAGCGACGGCAACTCGTTCCCGCTTGCAGTGCACTCGCTGGGCATCCTGCCCGGGATCAAGGTCGACACCGGGGCGAAGCCGCTGGTCGGCTGCCCCGGAGAGAAGATCACCGAGGGCCTGGACGGGCTCCGCGAGCGGGTGGCGTACTACGTGGCACGGGGCGCCCGGTTCGCCAAGTGGCGGGCCGTGATCACCATCGGTGAGGGCAGGCCGAGCCGCAATGCGCTGCGAGCCAACGCCCACGCCCTCGCCCGGTACGCCGCGCTGTGCCAGGAGGGGTGGCTGGTGCCCATCGTCGAGCCCGAGGTGCTGATGGATGGTGACCACACCATCGAGCGATGCGCCGAGGTGACCCGGGCAGCACTGGAGACGTTGATGGCGGAGTTGACCGAGGCCGGGGTGGATCTCGCCGGGACCGTACTCAAGCCCAACATGGTGGTGCCGGGCACGACGTCCGGCCAGCAGGCCAGCCCTGAGGAAGTCGCCGAGCAGACGGTCGCGACGCTGCGCGCAGTGCTGCCCGATGAGCTGGCCGGGGTCGCCTTCCTCTCCGGCGGTCAGTCCCCCGAGACGGCCACCGCGAACCTGGCCGCGATGCAGAAGTACGACACCCCATGGCCCCTGACGTTCTCCTTCGGGCGGGCGCTGGTCGATCCGGCTCTGCGGGCCTGGCTGGGCGATCCTGCCCTGGTCGGCGCGGGCCAGCAGGCACTGGCCGACCGGGTCAACCCCAACTCGGCCGCCCTCGTGAGCGCGTAACTAACGTTGTAACCAAGAGGACTATCCGGTCAGGTTGGCCAGATAGGACTTACTTACGCTCCACGGGGTCAACTCGATGCCGAATCCGTCGTGATCGCCGTCTTGGAGGTGGACGAGCTTTCCGGACAGGTAGACGGTGTCTCCGGTTCTGAAGGCTCCGGTGTATGCGCCGAGGTAGGAGCGCAGATAGGTGATCCTTCGGGCGAAGGCTTCGGGTTCGTCGACGGTCGAGGACAGGATGATGCGGGCGAAGGAGCGGTCGGTGTCGGAACGCAGTGGTTCGCAGTTGATGTGCGCGCCTGCCTGAGCGGTCAACCCCTGGAGTTTGCGCTGCTCCAGGCGAATGAGGGCGTCGAAGTCGCTGCCTGCCATATACTTGGCTCGCCGCAGGTACAGCTGCATCAGGTCATCTCCTGTGTACGGTCTGATTAAGTCTTTATCGGTGAACAGCGCGCGGGCGGCCTCATACCCGGCTTGGCCGTAGCAGACCAGGTCGATGTCCGAACGTGCGTTGAAGCAGCCGACCAGGAATGAGCCGGTGACGCCGAACAGGTCGGCGGTGCTGGCATTGATGATGCGCGCGAGGATGGCCAGCAGGTCCCCGCCCGCGTGGGCGCCGTGGACCCGGCCCGGGGCGTCGTGTATGGCGGTCAGTGGCCCGCTGCGGTCTGGGCGAATCGGTCGCTGAATGCTGCGAGAGTAGGGAAGGTAGCGGTATGGATCGCGCCGGACGATTCATACTGGTCCAGTCCTCTCTCGAAAAGGGTTCGCCTGTAACGCCATTTGAGGTACTTGTCGCGTCGCGCCGGGTCGCTTGGCCGCATCAGCGCCAGGAAAAAGAAACACTTCACCAGGAGGAACTCGCCTAGGTAGCCGCCCAGCGGCCTGCCGGTAAGCCAACTGCTGGCTTCGTCGAGGGCCGCGAGGTAGCGTGTGCGCTGCTCGGTGGTGACCTCATAGCCTCTGTTGCCACCTTTGAACGCGACGATCTCCAACATCGGATACACGTCGTAGCCCAGCGGGGCGACGCCGTGGTGCTGCCAGTCGATCACCCCGCCGGTGAACGCGTTGGGCAGCCCGTAGTCTAGGTGGCTGTGGCACATCGGCACGTCGTCCAGGCGATGCAGGGCACGCCTGACCGCTGCGTGGACGCGGGGCGTGTCCAGGTCGGGGTTCTCGGCGAACACGTTGCGGGCGAAACCCGCGTGCTCGAACCACTCCTGCACTGGCTCAGGGCCGCCGGGCAGCGGGTTGCGGGCCTGAGCCGTCAGCAGCCGGACGGAGACCTCGATGGCCGTGTGAAGCACGTCCTCGCCGATGTGCCCGCCGTCAGTTGCTTCGGCCAGTGCCCGATCATGCAGGGAGGCGCTGCCTGCGCTGCGCTCGACGAAATAGTGGACGCCGTCGATCCGCCCGGTCTCCACCAACTCGGGGACCGCGTAGCCGAGTGCGGCCAGCAGGCGCTGAAAGCGGGCTTCGGCGTCGACGGAGGTGTCGCCGGTGCGCTTGTAGAGCAGGCCGTCGACGGAGCGCCAGACCGCGCCGTCAGCGGCGGCGGTCCGGTGCTTGACGAACTCCCAGTCGCTCAACGGGCGCTCCTTACCTCGGGCCGACAGTAGTGTTTTGTCATGGTACTTGCGGTGGTCCGTCACGCCGAGTCAATAGAAAACGCCGATAAGCACCGGGGCTTCTACGCCGACCGCCGTCCGTACAGCGGGCAGGTGGCGCACGAGCTTTCCCGTAATGTCGTCGGCCTGACTCCGCGCGGTTTCCGCCAGTGCCTGTGGCTCGGTGAGGTGTTGGCCGACTTGCGTGGTCCGCGGCTGCGCGTGTTCACGTCGACTTACCGGCGAGCGATCGACACCGCAGAGCTGGCCTTCCCTGATTTGCCGCACGGCTGGCCACAGTCCACTGCCTGTTGGACGAGCAGCACTACGGCGAGGCCACCTACATGACCAAGAAAGAGCTGTTCGCCACCTACCCCGAAGGTGTCGAGGACCGGTGCAATCGCAAGCACCTGTGGATCCCACCCGGCGGCGAGTCGCTAACGGAGGGAGTGCGGCGGCGGGCGGAGAAGTTCATCGACTTGGCCCGCACCGACATGCAGACGGGATGGCACGTCGTCGCGATCACGCACCACACGATGATCCTGGCTCTTCGCGCCCTGCTGGAGGAACGTCCCGTCACCGACCTCGTCGCCGAGGCCCGCAAGACCAAGACTCCCAGCGCGGGGGTGCTGCGCTACGAGCTAGCAGCGGGGCAGTTCACCAAGCGGTGGAGCGGCTGGCGCTGGAAATCATCGAGGCCCGGCTCGTCACCGGGGAGCTGACGACTCGCCGCGTGACGGTGCGGGTGTGCGCCCGCTGCGCTCACATGACGGGCATCGGCGGTCATCCCTGCCGGGCCTGCGGACACCCCCTCTCACGCCCGCGCAACAGTCTCCACCTGGTGGCTGACCGCGACCCCACCGCGCCGGGACTGGACGTCAGGAGCATCTACGCCCACAATCGCCGCGCGCCACTGCATCTTCAGGGGGTCGCCGGCAACACACCGGCTCGCCTAGTCTTGTCCCGCACCCGGGAGTACGGCATCGACCTCGGCCCCCTGAGACTGCCAGGCATGGTCCTGGATGCCCGCGCCGGCATCCACGTCACCGTCCTCGCCGCCACCCGAGCACGCCAGGCCGAGGTCGCGGTGATGACCACCACGGAAAACGCCGCCGCCAACATCGCGGCCTACGGTCAGCACTTCACGGTCTACGACGAAGCGCGCGTGCTCTATGCCCTGCACGGGCACGTGCCCTGCGAGCACGTCCCCGACCTGCACGAGACCTACGAGGCGCTCGGGCTCGGCCCCGAGGCCCAGACGGTTTTCGAGACCTGGTTCCTGCCGCTCTTCGCGCTGAAGGAGAAGACCGGAATCCGACCTGATCAGCTACCGGCGCTGCTAAAGCACTTCCACAGGGCAAGGCTGGTCAGCGCCGCAGCGCCGCAGCGCCGGACCAGGACGCGCTCGCCGACCTGCGTTGCTCGATCAGGCAAGGTGCCACCGACTGGATAGGAAGTAAGACGAGGCTAGGCATCGCCCTGAGCACGACGACCCGCACAAGCGAGCATGGCGGGCGTCGTCGGCGGCTGGCCATGCAACCGGTCCGCGTTGATCAGCCCTAAACAGCAGCTTCGCCTGCAGCCGCGTATGGGCGTGCGATCAGGTGCCGTGTCGAACTGATGACCGTGGCTCCCACTCTCGGCGCGAACTCGAAGCAGGATCGATCTTACTCACCTACACCGGCCATGACGCTGACCCCACGACATCACCGGCGCCCCAGTCGATCATGGGGATTGCGGTGGCGCTAGGGTGCCGGCAGGCCTGTGATCGAGAAAGCGGTGATCGTCGTGGAGTCCATCGACCCGACGTTGTTCGAGCGTGCGGAGCTGCGTGCGGCGCTGGCCGGGCATGACATCGGCGTGCTGTATCGGGCTCTGCAGGGCCTGGGGGTCAGTCAGCGGCGGATCGCCGCGTTGACCGGGCAGCCCCAGTCCGAGGTGTCCGAGATCGTCCATGGGCGTGCGGTCAACGACTACCGGGTGCTGGTGCGCATCGCCGAGGGCCTGGGCATCCCGCGCGAGCGGATGGGCCTGTCCTTCGGCGCGTACCCTGAGGATGCCCTGGCCGAGGGCCTGCCGGAGGAGGTCATCGAGGAGATGCGCCGTCGCGCGCTGTTTGCCGCCGCGGGATTCACCCTGGTGGGCAAGCCGGTACCTGGCCTCGGCGAGCTACGCCCCTGCCCTGACCCGTTGCCGGTGCCGCTGCCGCCCCGGATCCTGGGGCTGCACGTGGTGAGAGTGCGGAACCTCACCCAGCGGCTCGGCGAGGTCGGCCGCGCCTACGGGTCCGATCCGCAGGTGAGCAGTGTGACCGCGGAGCAGGCCAGCCGCCTGCTGGGCGTGCCGGGCGCCGAGTCAGTCAAGCAGGCCCTGCTGACGGCGGTGGCCGAGCTACATGTCCAAGTCGGGTCTGACGCGTTCGACGCCGGACTCTACGAGCGCGCCCTGTATCACTACGACTACGGGCTGAAGCTGGCCACCGATGCCGGTGATACCTATTGTCAGACCCTTGCCCTGGGCTATTCCGGGCTGGCCCATGTGGAGAATGGTCACCCCAACGACGGGCTCAAGATGCTGCAAATAGCGCAGGTGAAGGCCCTGGATATCGCGCCCGATGACGAGCGCCCCTTCTGGGAAGGCTCCCGGGTCGCGCTGGGGGCCTGCGTGCGGGCTGACTCCGCCACAGCCTTGGCCCAGCTCGGGTATCCGGACGCCGCCGATGCCGCGCTGGCGCAGTCCCGGGAGATGTGGCAGCCCACGCCCGCCGTCCCGGTCGGTGACCTAGACAAGGTTTCCGCGCTGCTGGAGTTGGAACGCGGGCGGCTGGACGCGGCGGAGACGTTCGCTTCCGCGTCGGCCCGGCTCTGGGAGGGCCGCGGTGCTCGGCGTGGTCGCACGGTAGCCGGCATCCTGCTGGCCACCATCCACGTCCGAGCCGGGGAATCCGATGGGTTGCCGCTGGCCCATGAGGCGATCACCGGCGCGATGAAGCTCAGCTCGACACGCACCCGCCGACGCCTCCAACCACTGGCCACCGCGCTGGAAACCCGGCCTGGCAGCGACTACCGCGACCTCGCCCGCACGGCCCGCCACGTCGCCGCCACCCGGATCTGAGCCGCTTCCGCTGGATATACGAAACCTGCCACGTCGACGAACAGCACCATACCCACGTGACACATGCGCTGGCAGGCTGTTTTCGCCATGCTGGTAATCGGGCGTCCGGGCACGAGCCGGGACGAGGATGCAAGGAGCAGCAGACGGTGAACGAAACCGAAGACCAGCAGGCCGAGACATACGAGCCGCCTACCCTCACTGAGGTCGGCCCATTCGCCAGGGTGACGACGGGGCAGTACTCGCGGACTCACTCCGACGATAGCGACGCTGGTGGCTACTGGAACGAGTGACCCTGCCCAGGAGGAATTGAGCGATCGGCCGACCTGGGGGCGCGGTGACCTCGTCTGGTGGTGCGCACTACCGGACACCGGCTTTTCTGGCCCAGTCGGCCCGACCGCTATTGATCACCACCGCCGGGCGGTCAGCGGTTGACGATGATCTCGCGTGGGCACGTCGTGCTGCGGCCCTGGTGGAAGGAAGCACGCATCACGTGATTTCCGACGACCAGGCCCCGCTGTTCTTCGCAGACCTGAACGAACCCCGGCTAGCCCTCGACGAGCCCGCGCCGTTCACCGCTGGCCAAGCCCGCCAGCGATTCACCGCCCGGCTCCTGGGTGAGTACGGCACCGTGGCACACCTTAACGGCCAAGGCGGCGATGAGGTGCTACCCCCGTGGGTCACCGACGACGCTGCCGAACTGGTCCGTACGGCGATCCTCACCGCCGAGCCCACCGTCATCGCCGACGATCCGGTCACCCATGCAGCCGTCGCCCGGATCCGCGCCTCGGCCTACCGCGCCGCGCTATACCGCGACGCCATGCAGGCCAACGGGATATTTACGGCGATGCCCTTCTTTGACCGGCACGTGGTGGAGGCATGCCTGTCGGTGCTGCCATGGGAGCGCACTGACCCGTGGTGTCCGAAGCCCTTGCTCCGCTCAGCTTTTCTGGGCGTAATTCCGGGCACTGCGTTGTCGCGCCGCACGAAGGGTGCGTACAACGCCGATATCTATCATGGATGGAACACTCATCGATTGCAGATCGCTGAGCTGCTGGATCGCCCGCAACTCGTCGAGCAGGGACTTGTCGACCATACCAGGCTGCGGGGGCTTCTAGCCTCGTTCGGTCCAAGCAGGCTACCGCCTGCATGGATTACCGATTTGATCGCAGTGGAGAGCTGGCTGCGTGATCTTGGCCCGCCGTTCACACCCGAGGAGGCCAGCAATGCGGTTGCCTCAGCCGATCCGACGCCCTCGGGCCGGGATCAGGCTCGCCCGTGCCGTGGTGACCGCGCCCGTTGACGACGGGTTAATTCTGGTCGATAACCGGCATGGCACGGTGTATCACCTCAACCGTACGGGGGCTGTCATCCTCGCAGCGCTCACCGACACGGGCGGCACTATCGAATCCGCCATTGCCACTATGGTCGACCGGTACAGGATTGACAAAGACCAAGCCCGCGCCGACGTCATAGCTCTAGTCTACGACCTGCGTGCGCGTGGGCTGGTGATCAGTCGGTGAGCGTTCCCGTTGCCCTACCCGTACCGGTCACCCTCACTGCTAGCGAACGGCTGTCTGGCCATGCCGCAGTCGTTGCTGCCCGACTGTTGCTCACCGTGACACGCGGCCGACCGGCCCCGCTTGTCACGGTCCTTCGCATCGCGCAGCGTGGCACCCGGCCCGCCACCATGGCGCACGCGCAGCGTGCCAGAGCGATCGTGGAGACCGTCAGCCTGCGGTGCGCCAGCCACCACGGATGCCTGCTCCGCTCGCTGGCGATCCTGCTGCTGTGTCGATGGCGCGGTCGGCACGTTACTTGGCGAGTCGGCGTTTGCTCTCCGCCACCCATGTCACACGCCTGGGTCGAGGCCGCTGGTCAGTCGGTCGGCGAACCGTTCGACCCTTGCTTGCTCTATACACCCATCATCACTGTCAGACCAGGAAGGATTGCTCTCCGGTGACCACTCCCAGCGCAGGTCCGATGGCGGATCGGCTGACTGCCTATGCCGACTCACTGCGCGACCTGGGCGCGATCTGCACCCATGCTGTGCACGCCGCGTTCGCCACCGTGCCGCGGCATCGGTTCCTACCGCACTTCCGCTACCGCGCCGACGAATGCACCCTCGATGCTGACCGGGAGCCGCCCGACGAGTTGTTGGACATCGTGTACGCCAATACCTCGTTGCTCACCCACACCGGCCACGACGGCGACCCGGCCTCCAGCAGCTCCGCCCCGTCGATCATGGCGAAGATGCTCGAAGCGCTCGCCCTTCGCCCCGGCCTGCGCACGTTGGAGATCGGCACTGGCACCGGCTACAACTCCGCCCTGATCCATCACATTACCGGCGCCTCCGTCGTCACCATGGACGCCGGGCACCACGCCGCCACCGAAGCCGCGACCGCCCTGCGTGCCCAGGGCCTCGAGGGCCAAGTGCACGTGATCCGCAGCGACGGCTACCCCGGATACCCCGAGGGTGCGCCCTATGATCGGATCATCGTCACCTGCGGCATCGCCGGCATCCCGCCGCAGTGGCTGGACCAACTCGCCCCCGAAGCTGTGATCATCGCTCCGGTCGCACACGCGGGAGTCCACCCGATCGTCGCCGCCTACCGCCGTCCTGACACCAACGCGCTCGAAGGCCGGGTGCTGCTGTGGGGTGATTTCATGTCCGCCGTCGGCCAGCTCCGGCCGGCCGAGCTGTTTCATCACGACCCTGCCCGCGACATCTTCACCACCGAAGTCCGGCAGGTCCCCGAAGTCGGAGTGATCCTTGACCAAACTCAGTATCACGATCTTTGGTGCTATCTCGGTACCTGCGACGACAGGATCACCCGCGCTTACCCCGACACCAATGCCTTCGACCTCGCCCTCGGTGCCTGCGCCCTTGTCGAACCCGAGGCCGGCACAGCCTGGATACATACCGATGGCACCATGACCATCACCGGCAACCCGGAGGTCGGCGATCAACTCGCCGACCTCGTCCAACAATGGGACACCGCTGGCAGGCCACGGGTCTGCGATTGGAGCATCGATTGGCGCGGCACTCGCGGCGACGCTGACCCAACGGGCCTGCTGCGTCCGCATCGCTGGCAACCCGAGCATACGAGCCCGAACATGCGCCAGCTGTATGCGTGCCGGTCTCACTCCTGAGGGTACGCTTCGGAGTCGTCGCAGACTGATACGCACTTCTTGCGAGCAAGAAGTGCGGAAGCTAGGTGGCGGGGGCCGCAACGAGCTGCTGATCGCCTCCTCCTCCCGGGCTCAACAGCAGAATTTTCCCAGTCTGTCGGACGGCGCTGCTGTTGAGCCCGGGAGCCTGAGAGTGGTCGGGTTATCACGTGTACGTTGTGCTGAGCGTCAGGGTAAGCACGTCGAAGATCGGCGCGTTATCCCAGTAGGGGCGTAACTGCGCGACTTTATGCCAGCCCCAGTGCAGGTAAGCGCGGTAAGCTCCGGTGTTTTCTGGTTCCACTAGGAGGGTCGCTCGCGATTCTGCGCGTACCGACAAAAGGTGATTATGCAGTGCATGTGCAACGCCTTTTCCTGCCCACTCTTGGGATACCATGATCTCGGATAAGGCGAATGTGCGACGGCCGTCCTCCCGAGTGAAGTCCGGCTCCGGTTCCGAAAGCAGTCCGTCCCACCATCTGGTCCGCTCGGTGAGTGGCCACCCCCAGGTCTGGCCGATGGCGTCGTTGCCCTGATAGGCGACCACCAGATCGAAATCGGACTGGGAGGTGTAAGAATCGAAACGGTGCATGAAGGCATCGACGCTGTCGAACGGATCGGCGCTTGCAATCGCGTCGACGTAGGACCGGACATATATCTCCTCGACCGTGTCTCGAAGCCGCCGCGCTGCTGCTGCACCGTAACGACGGAACGTGACACCGTTGTCACTGATCGGGGAGTCGACCCGATTTTCGATCATTCTTTGATTTTCCCAATCTCGTCGTAACGAGCGCGGAAGTGGTCGCTTTTGCGATCTCGCGCTGCGGCTCGTCGAACGGGTTGCAGCGTTGAAAGGGTTCGCGGCGACTTGATTCCACAGTCGTCCAGTGCGGCAAGAACAATCGTGCCCTCCTCCACGGCGCCGCTGATATCTCCGCTCGCTGCCATTGCCGTGGCCAGGTGGGCACGATAAATGGCATGGTTGCGATCACTGAGTGGGGCATTCAGACTTTTTCTATAGAGTGTGACGGCCCCGGTGGAGTCCCCCAGAAGCAGGCGTCCTCTCGCTTCCTGCACGGCGATCTCTGAGCTGTTGACGAACTGCAACCATGCTGGACCCTCGCGCGGGAGGTCGCGATCCACCTCGCGCCAGGCCCGAGTAATCGCGACCTTGAAGCCCTGGTCATCGCGGGCGGTTGCGTGGGCGATGGCCTCGCGTGACGCGAGCAGGGCGTGTAGTCGCGGAGACGGATCATGGCGTGCCAATTCGGTGGCCCGTTCGCTGAGCCGCACGGCTTCGCGGGCGCTACCAGAGTGTCCCTCTTTCTGGGCCAGGTATGCGGACTGCAGCGACATCTGTGTCATCGCGTGTATCGCCAGCCCGTGATCTCCGGATTGGTCTGCCAGTAGGCGAGCCTCTGAGTACAGCTGCCGTGACAGGCTTTGATCACCGGAGTCGTAGGCGAGCCAGCCGACACAGACGGCTAGCTCGCCGGCTGAGCTCATGAGCTGACGCCCTGTTGTCTCGCTGTAATCGGCTTCATCGAGCATGCGACGGGCGCGATGGTATAGACGCAGGCCATCACGAGTCAATGCGCCACCGCCGACGCTCTGGTCTTTCGTATACAATTCATCTACGGATGCGTGAAAGTATTGCATATGCGCTGAATCCACCTTGGCTGGAACCTGTATGTGACTCAGGCCCGCTGCGGCGGCAAGACCGGTCAGTCCGGTGCCGAACTGCCGTCGGTTCATGTTCATTTCTACTGTCTCTTCTCCTTCGGTCTGGTCATCACTGGATCTGCCCAGTAGTAGTGGAATGAGCGCCTCGCGCGGCATGCCGACAGCGTCCACGACTTCGAAGAGTCGACGGAGGTCGTAGAGGCTCCCTCGTTGCCCTGCCTCAGCACGGGCAACCGTCGATTGACTCCATCCCAGCAAAGTTGCGAACTCAAGCTGACTCAGCCCGGGAGCGGTCCGGATGATCGTCAATGCCGTACCCAGGTCCAATTCCGCGAACGCTCGCCGCAGCGGCGCGGAGTCCCATAACCATGCCGGAAAATGGGGAGTCGTGTCGATCTTTCGAGCGCAGCTCGCGCAAACAGGGTCCGTGTTGTACCGGTTGAGCAATCCTTGACAGTCCCTGCACGTTCGTTTCTCCATCGTTCCTCTTCGTCAGTACCATGTGTATCCAACTACCGGCAATGCCAAGCTGTCATCGCTGTGCTCGGTCCATCTGGTGACACCTTGGCATCGCGTGGGGTGCTTGTATATCGCATAGTTTCCCCCGATGTTTCCCTGCCTCTGCACCGTCGTGGCCTCTGCACCGTCGCGGGCGGCTTGAGAGGCAACACGTCCGAGCCGGAGCGGGGTGATGACCGATGGAGGCCACTGATTGCCCGGATGTGGTGATGGCCAAACGGCTTCTCGACCATGTCAAGCAAGGGGGGTTCACTTTCCAGCGGGTGGCACCGGGCGTGGACGGGCCACTGGTGGGGTACCGGGTCAACGATGACTGTGTGGACATGATCCACATTGAGGGTTTCAGCCGGAACTGCTTCGCGTGGCGAACGCGGACGTCGTCACTGGTCGTCTCGCCGGAGGCGCTCGTGCAGGGTTGGGTGGAGGGCAGCGCGCTCGAGGTGCTCGGCGAGGTGCTGACCTGGGAACCGGCCGGATGAGGCAGGCCGGGATGCGCGGGGGGAAGGAGCTAGCGGAACAAGCCCTCGCGCAGCGCCGTGGCTACCGCGGCTGCGCGGTCGGTGACGTCCAGCTTGCGGTAGATGCCGCGCACGTGCGACTTGACCGTCTCCTCGCCGACTACCAGCTCGGCGGCGATGGCCCTGTTGGACGCGCCGGACACTATCAGTGAGAGCACCTCGCTCTCCCGCTGGGTGAGGCCCAGACGCGCGCCGGGCCAGAATTCGCCGGCCCGCAGCCGGGCGGCGGACGCCCCGGCTCTGGCGGACAGGCCAGCATCGACCACTACTGCGCCGGCGTGCACCCGGAGCAGATGCTCGACCAGCTCCGGGCCGTCGATCCGCTTGAGCAGGTAGCCTGCCGCGCCGGCCTGCATGGCTTGGAAGAGGTACTGCTCGTCGTCGTAGACGGTCAGCAGGACGACCCGCCGTCCGGGAGAGTCCTGCACGAGGTCGCGGCACAGGTCCAGCCCGCTCTGCCCGCCCAATCGCACGTCGGCGAGCACGACGTCGGGATCCAGGCCGGCCACGACCCGCCGCGCGGTCTGGGCATCGGCGGCCTCGCCGACCACTCTGACCTTTCCGGCGAACCGGCTGAGCATCGCTTTGAGGCCGGTGCGCACCATCTCGTGGTCATCGACCAGCACTACACGTACCGGCTGGCCGTTCATGCGCTGAGTGTAATCGGGCCGGTAGCCCAGGGGGGTGACATCGTGGTGGGGACGGTTCCCCTTGCCTTTCCCTCCAGGAGGGGAGCCGGGTCGCGGCGAGCTTGCTTACGCTCGGATACGGTTTTGGGAGAGAAAAGGGGTGTGTCATGCCCGATAAGTTGTTGCGGATGGAGCGCGCCGGGTCCAGCGCGTCACGGCCGGTGATGCTCGCGATCGCCGGTGACAGCGCCGCCGGGAAGACCACCCTGACCAAGGGCTTGGTGGAGGCGCTCGGCGCGCACCGGATCACTTCTCTGTGCGTGGATGACTACCACCGCTACGACCGGCAGGAACGCAAGGGGCTGCCGTTCACGGCGCTGCATCCGGACTGCAACTACGTGCAGATCATGGAGCAGCATCTGCAGTTGCTCGCCACCGGCCAGCCAGTGCTCAAACCGGTTTATGACCACGACACCGGGGCGCTCACCCGGCCCGAGCTCATCGAGCCCACCGAGTTCGTGATCGTGGAAGGCCTGCTGCCGCTGCACACCCGGTTGACTCAGGCCTGCTTCGACATCACCGTCTACCTCGACCCCCCCGAGCCCATCCGCCGCGATTGGAAAGTCAAGCGGGACGTCACCAAACGCGGGTACACCCCGGAGCAGGTGCTGGCCGAGCTCGACAAGCGCGAGCCCGAGTCAGAGGCGTTCATCCGTCCGCAGCGCTCCGCTGCCGACATCGTCGTCCGCTTCGGCCCTATCGAGACCCGCCAGGACCCGCCGGAGACTCCGCTCTCAGCTGAGCTGACGCTGCGCCCGACGATCCGCCACCCAGACCTCACCCATGTCTTCCGGGAGACCGACCGGCGCGCCATGCACCTGCGGCTGGCGCGTGACGAGGTCGGCAGGCCCGTGGAGGCGCTGCACATTCACGGGTATGTGCCCCGCGAGGAGAGCCAACTGCTGGAGAAGGCGATCTGGGCGGAACTGGACACTGAGACAGAGCTGCCGTCCTCGCTGGGTCACATCGGTGAGGGCACCCGCAGTGAGCCGCTTGCGATCACCCAGCTGCTCCTGCTCTACCACATGCTCGATTCGGGTCGCTGAGCCGCATCTCACCCTCGATCTGTGACGGGGCCGGTCTGGGTTGGGCAGGCTGGGTCATCGCAAGCAGATCGCCGATCTGATGCAGGCCGGGCAGGTCGTGTACGTCGGCGGCCAGTGCCGGCACGGTGACCACCGCGACCGCTGGATGAGCCCGGTGGAACCGGGCCAGCAGCCGGCGTTCCCGGCCGGCCAGGGCGACCCGGTCGGCGTGCAGGCGCAGCACTGCGGTTGCCAGCGGTGCCGCGGTGTTCCCGGCTGGGCCTGCCCGCTCCAGCGTCTCGGCCGCCGTCTCGGCCCGCGCGGCCGTGAGCTCGGCGAGCACCGGATGCGCCCGGTTGAGCACCAGCCCGGCCAGCGGCATGGACTCGCTGGCCAACCGGTCCACGAAGTAGGCCGCCTCGCGAACGGCGTCGGCCTCGGGAGTGGCGACCACCACAAACGCCGTTCCCGGCGCTCGGAGCAGCTCGTAGGTCGCGGCGGCGCGTTCCCGGAATCCACCGAACATGGTGTCGAACGCCTGCACGAACGCCGAGGCATCGGCCAGCATCTGCCCGCCCAGGATCGTCGAGATGGTCTTGGTGAACAGCCCGAACCCGGCACCCACCAGCCGGCGCACGCCACGGCTACCGACCCGCACCGGACTCGACAGCAGCCGGATCATCCGCCCGTCCAGGAACGACGACAGCCGCTGCGGGGCGTCCAGGAAATCCAGCGCCGAGCGCGATGGCGGGGTGTCCACCACGATGAGGTCCCACTGACCAGCGGTGACCAGTTGCCCCAGCTTCTCCATCGCCATGTACTCCTGGGTTCCGGAGAATGATGAGGAGATCGCCTGGTAGAAGGGGTTGGCGATGATCTGGGCGGCACGCTCGGGGCTGGAGTGCGCCTGCACCATCTCATCGAAGGTGCGCCGCATGTCCAGCATCATTGCGTACAGCTGCCCCCCGGCCGCCTCGATCTCCCCAGTCGGCGGTACCCGACGGGGGTTGTTCGTCAGCTCGCGAAGCCCCAGCGACTGGGCCAGCCGCCGGGCCGGATCGATGGTGAGCACCGCCACCGATCGGCCCTGCTCGGCGGCCCGCAGCGCGAGCGCCGCGGCGGTTGTCGTCTTGCCCACCCCGCCTGCGCCGCAGCACACCACCACCTGGGTGGCGTGGTTGCCCAGCAGTGCGTCGATGTTCAGCGCAGTCGCCGGGTGGGTGCTCACTGGTTCGCGGGTCGTCATCGCACCCCCTGCTCGCGCAGCATCTCGGCCAGCTCGTAGACCCCGCCGAGATCGACTCCATCCCCGCCGGCCTCGGTGAGCTCGGCCAACTCGATCAGCGGCATGCCGGCGTCGGCGAGCCTGGCGCGGGCGTGCCGCTCGGCTTCCACCCGCACCGCATGCTCCACGGTCTCGGCGACCAGGCCCTCGAGCACCGCAGGCTTCAGATCGAGCCCGGCGGCGAGCAGCCCGGTGCGGACCCGGTCGGCATCCACCTGACCGTTGGCCGCAGCGCTCACCGACGGGGCGGGCAGCCTGGACGGGCGTGCCCGGTTGATCAGCACGGCGCCCGGACGCAGATCCGCCAGATCCAGCTCCGCCACCGTCTCCAGGGTCTCCGCGACCGGCAGATCCTCCAGCAGGGTGACCACGTGCACCGCGGTGTCCGCCGAGTGCAGCAACCGCACCACCCCCTTGCTCTGGCTGTGGATCGGCCCCACCTTCGCCAGCTCCGCCATCGCCCGGGTGACGTCGAGAAACTTCACCACCCGCCCGGTGGGCGGGGCGTCGAGCACCACCGCGTCGTAGGTGTGCACGCCCTGTGCCGCACGGGTGGTGGCTTCCTTCACCTTGCCGGTGAGCAGGACATCTCGCAGCCCGGGTGCCAGCGTGGTGGCGAACTCGATCGCGCCCATCCGGCGTAGGGTCCGGCCGGCGAAGCCGAGGTTGTAGAACAACGCGAAATACTCCAGCAGCGCTTCCTCGGCGTCCACCGCCAGCGCCCGGACCTCACCGCCGCCGGGCGCCACCGCGATGCGCCGCTCCTGGTAGGGCAGCGGAGGAATGTCGAACAGATGTGCGATTCCCTGCCGTCCCTCGACCTCGACCAGCAGCGTCCTCCCACCCCCGGTGGCCAGTGCAACGGCCAGCGCAGCGGCGACCGTCGTCTTGCCGGTCCCGCCCTTGCCGGTGACGACGTGCAGCCGGGCCCGTGCCAGCTCGTCAGACCACATGGTTGCGAGCCTAGGCGGCTCGCCACCCGTGAGTGCGTAACAGTGTTCCCACTCGCAATGCCACTCACGGGTCATGCGGAGCACGCGCTAGCGTGCTCCGCTATGACCGTCTGGGAGTACGCGACTGTGCCGCTGTTGACGCATGCCACCAAGCAGATCCTCGACCAGTGGGGCGATGACGGCTGGGAGCTGGTCACCGTGATGCCAGGGCCGACCGGGGAGCAGCTGGTGGCCTATCTCAAGCGTCCGAAGCAGTGAGCGCCTCGGGCCGGCTGACCGAGCTCGGGTTGGCGTTGCCGCCGGTGGCCACCCCGGCGGGGGTGTACGTGCCGGCGGTGCGCAGTGGATCTCTAGTCTTCACCGCTGGCCAGCTCCCGCTGGTCGATGGGGTACTGGCGGACATCGGCAAACTCGGGGCCGAGATCGACACCGCCCGAGGCCGGGAGCTGGCGCGAGCCTGTGTGCTCAACGCGCTGGCGGCGGTGGACGGCGTGGTCGGCCTTGACGCGGTGGTCCGGGTGGTGAAGGTGGTGGGGTTCGTGGCCTCCGCACCCGGATTCACCGCGCAGCCTGCCGTGCTCAACGGGGCATCCGAGCTGCTCGGGGAGCTGTTCGGCCCGGCCGGTGCGCATGCTCGATCTGCCGTGGGGGTGGCCGAGCTCCCGATGGGGGCGCCGGTGGAGCTCGAGCTGGTCGTCGAGATCTGACCCTCACCGCGCTGACCCACCGCGAGGTGTCAGCCGTTGACGCTCACTTCGAGGATGGCCGGGCAGATCTTCCAGCAGGCGTCCTCTTCGGACTTGAGTCTCACCTGCAGCTCGGCCATCTCGGCCAGGAAGGTGCTGAACGCTGCCGCGCCGGCCTTGTCGTTACCTGCCATATACGACAGATCCTGCAGCATCGGGGCTCGGCTCACGTTGAGCATGAAGTTGTAGTTGACGAGCCGCTGGTAGAGATCGATGGGTTCCCGTTGGCCATTCTTGTAGATTCGTACGGGTTGCACGTGCGTCCATAGCTGGTAGTTCCACAATCCGGTGCCGAGGACCTCGTGCTCCACCGTTCCCGCGTAGATGTAGTCAGCGACGAGTCTCGCCGCCCCTTCGATGGTGAGTTTGTCACCCAACAGGCCGTCGACACCATTGGGTACGAGACGATTCAGCTCATCGACCCAGGCTCGCACCGAAGCATCATCTCGCAGGTCCTGGTCACACGAATAGTACAGGTCGAGGTAGCGCCGGGTGTGCGCATGGATCACGTTGAAGTGCGCTTCGCGGTTGTCCAGCGCCGGGAGGTCCAGGTCGTCCTTGCTGACATCCCGGTCCTGCGCGTCGAATAATGGATCGATCACGCGAATGTCGTAGTTGTTGTAGCTGTCGGTGAAGAGCTTGCACAGTCCGTCATGAGTGAAGCTGAATATCTCCTCGAAGTCGCCGCCCTTCGTCAGCAGGATCTCGGTGACGAGCTCATTCGAGTAATGGCTGCCCCACACGTGCGGCCAGAGCAGACGCCGCAGGCAGTGGTTCGCGTGCAGCGCGTTCCGTGTGGCGATCCCGAAATGGGCGACCATGGCCAGGTGAATACCGTTGAAGTGGCGGATGAGTGACAGGTGTGTCGTCGCCGCGCACAGTGCGAGCCGCTGCGCCTCCTCCCACGTCGGATCATCAGGGGTGGCGCGCCCCAGTTCTTCGGAGTCGATCGCGACGGCCCGCAGGCGCCGGGTGGTCCTGTCCAGCTCGAAATCCACCCGGACGCCCAGCTTGCGCAGGCCTGGGTGGTACTCGTAACGGTCCAGATCCTGCAGGTCCCACTCGTAGCCGCCCTCAGAGGTACGTCGCAGATAGCAGAAGTATGGTCCGGCCACAGCAAGCCATCCGAGGTCGACTGGTTGCTGATACTCCGCGGGGATCACCGGGGCGGGCAGGAACTTCCGGTGTCCCGCGGTGTAGGCCGCATCGATCGCCGCTACGGGATCGGGCCCGATCGGGGGAAGGCCAGGCACTCGAGGGGGAAAGTAGCGGTAGAAGAACTTCGCCTGCAAGGAACAGGCGGCGAGCCTGGTCCAGCTGTTCTCATCCGGTGACACGTAGTCGGCGACGAGGATGTCCGAGATAGGGATGCTCGGGTATCGCTGGCAGAGTGGGATGCGCCCTATCTTTCGCGCGCTGTCCTTGGGCCTGGGAACGTGTCGCGGCTTGTTCATGCGGAACTTCTGAACTATCAGAAAATTCCAGATGAGATTTTTCAGTGTCCACTTCAATGTCTTCATCGAGGCTCCCTCTTCTCACCCCAATCGGTTTCCGCCCCGATGGATCTTAGGCTGGCAGCACGCGTGGCGCTGTGCCCGGCATCACCCCTCCAGTGTGAGCGGAGTCACAGACGTGACGGCCGTGGCGGCAGACTGTGATGGGTCGAAAGGGGGCTGCCTGATGGGAACAGAAGACGACCGCCGGGTGCGACTCCAGCGCGGACCGGAGTCCCGCTTCTCGCAGTTGCTGATCAATCTGTCGGCAACTCTCGATCGGCGTGTCGGATGGGACAGGCTGCCCTTGGTGCTGGGCCTCACCACGCTCGGCGGCCTGCGAGAACAACTCCGCCGCGACAATCTCTTCGACCCGGGCGTCGCCGAGGTCGACAGCCTCGCTGGGCCCTCGCAGCGTGAGTACCGGACTGCGGACGGCATGTGGAACGACCTCGTTCACCCGATGATGGGCGCGGCGGAGTCCAATTTCGGCCGTAACGTCCTCCCCGCAGCCAATGCCCCGGAGCCTGTGTCGACCCTGTTCACGCCCTGTCCTCGGGTGGTGAGCCGGGCACTGCTCACCCGGGAGAAGTTCATTCCCGCCACCACGCTGAACATTCTGGCTGCGGCATGGCTGCAGTTCGAGGTCCACGACTGGTTCAGCCATGGCAAGAACGAGGTCGAGGATCCGTTCACCCTCTCGGTCGAGGAGGACGACCCGTGGCCGGGGAAAGACCGCACAGTGGTGATCGAGCGGACCCGGCGGGGTGATCAGTCTGGGGTGTTCCGGAGCGAGGACACCCACTGGTGGGATGGATCGCAGATCTATGGATCCACCCCGGCTCAGCAGGCGCTGCTCCGGGATGGCCCGAGGCTCAAAGTCGAGGGCGGCACGATACCCAGCGAGCTGGCCGACCACCTCGACTTCAGGGGGCAAGGGGCCGGTTTCTGGACCGGGTGGGCGATGATGCACACCCTCTTCGCCCTCGAGCACAACGCTATATGCGAGCATCTCTGTATGAACGAGCCGGCGTTGCGAAAAGACGAGGAGAAGCTTTTCCAGACCGCCCGGATGATCAACGTCGCCCTGATGGCCAAGATTCACACAGTTGAATGGACTCCGGCGATCCTCGCCCATCGCACCACCCGTATCGGTATGCGAATGAACTGGTGGGGAATCTCGGAGCGGCTGAAGCGCTCCGTCGGTCGGGTGAGTGCCAACGAGGCGATCAGTGGTATCCCGACCTCGGCCACCGATCACCACGGTGCCCCCTACTGTCTCACTGAGGAGTTCGTCTCCTCCTACCGGATGCATCCCCTGATCCCCGACGAGTACGTGTTCCGGGCGCCGACCGGTGGACGTGGGCGACGCCATCTGAATCTCAGTGAGTTGCGCACCCGGCACGCCATACGGGTTTTGGGTGAGCTCGAAATGCCGACCGTGCTCTACACCTTCGGGGTGTCCCATCCCGGGGCGATCACACTCCATAACTATCCCAGAACCATGCAGGAATTCGACCGGGAGGGCCAGCTCACCGACCTGGCCGCCACTGATATCCTCCGGGACCGGGAGCGCGGAGTGCCCCGCTACAACCGTTTCCGCGAAGCGTTCCACAAGCCACCTCTCCGCACGTTCGATCAATTGTCCGACAATCCGGTGCAGGCGGCGGAGATCCGGGACGTCTACAATGGGAAAATCGACGATGTCGATACGATGATAGGCTTGTACGCGGAGCCCCGTCCGCAGGGTTTCGGGTTCAGTGACACCGCCTTCCGGGTCTTCATTCTCATGGCGTGCCGGCGGCTGAAGAGCGATCGGTTCTTCACTGAATGCTACAACGAGAAGTACTACACCAAGGCTGGGCTGAGCTGGATCGACAACAGCAGCATGAAAACCGTGCTGCTCCGGCATTTCGGTCGCGAGTTGGGGGACGTGCTCGCGCCGATCGAGAACGCCTTCGAGCCCTGGCCCCCGGTCGCGGGCTGACACTGCTCGGGTCAGCTCAGCTCAACACAGCCGGGATGCCAGCACGATGAGGGCCTGTGCTCGTCGCTCGAGGGTGTCCAAAGCCAGGTTGCGGGCGGTGGTCAGGGCCTGGTCGAGCAGCTCTGCGGCTCTCCCGGCGTCGCCGGCGTGCTGGCGGCTCAGCAGCATGCCGGACCAGTCGAGTTGGGTCCGGACCAGCCATGCCGAGGCTCCGATGCGGGTGTGGGCGGCGGCAGCGGCCGCGAAGTGCGCATCGGCGTCGGCGAAGTTTCGGCCGGCGGTCGCGAGCCGCCCCAGGTACTGTGCGACGGATCCGAGAAAGCTCACCGGTCCGGCGGTGACGAACTGGTCGGCATAGGGGGCGAGGAGGCTGGACAGGACAGCGACCTCAGCGGCATTGTCCAGTTCGGCGCACACCTCGGCGCACAGTGCTATTCCGGTAATCCACACCACGTCCTGCGGAAGGTTGGCGAAATCGTTGGCGGCCAGCTTCTCGAACATTGTTCGGGCGTGGTCCAGCCGGCCGTTCTCGCAGTGCACAAGAGCCACAATGGCCTGCCATACCCATTGATCGGGATACTGCGCGGCGTGGTTGGTGAACACCGTCTCGAGGTGACCCAGACGGCCCTGCACGACCCCGATCGATAACAGCTGACCGGCGAGGAAGACCTGGGCATCAGGATGATCGGCGCGGATGCCGGCCTCCATGGCCAGGTGAGCTAGCCGCTCACCCTCGTGCAGCCTCCCGGCGAGCACCATCAGGGCGATGTTCGGAATGGCCGCTGCCCACCGCAGGGCGGGCTGAGCAAGGTCATCGACCAGGCGGGTGACATCGGCCAGGTGGCGCTCGGCCAGGACCATGTTGCCGGCCTCCACAGCAGCGGGAAAGCCGTACCAAGCGGCACTCCAGGCGGCGTCGGCGTTGCCCAGCTGCTCGGCCAGCGTGGCCAGCTCGGCCACCAGACCAAGACGTTGGGTGAGAGTGCTCGGATGCCGGAGGGTGCGCAGGACGGGGACGAGCACCTGGGCCAACGTGGCAGGGTCAGCCAGCCGCCGGGCCATGGCCACCGCCTGCTCGCTGAGTTCGACCCGCCGCCCCCATTCCCCGCTGAACAGCTCCCCGGCGAGGTTACCCAGCAGCTGCGCCCGCACCGGGCTGTCTTGATCGCCGATGGCCTCCAGCGCCTCGGTGAGCACTGCCACCCGCTCGTGGTCGACCTCGGCGGCAGGTCCGATCATCCGGGTGTTGGCGAGGGCTGCTTTGGCGAGGCGGTCGCCGTCACCGGCCTGCTTGGCTACCGTGGCCGCGGTCAGCAAGGTCTGGCGGTGCTCCGGATGAGCTGCCCGGCGCTGGGCCTCCCCCAGCGCGATGAGCAGATCGCAACGCTGGAGGTCATCAGTAGCCAGCTCACCGCGATCGAACAGCTCAAGAGCGTGGGCGTAGAGCTCGGCGGCCTGGTCGTAAGCCAGCTGGGCCAGCGCGCGATCCCCGGCCCGCCAGGTGTAGCTCACTGCCCGGGTGGCTTCCCCACCAGTGGCCGCCTGCGTGAAGTGGTGGGCCAAGGCGGGGAGATGCTCGTCGAGCCGGGACCTGTAGAGCGTCTCGATGGCCTCACCGACCCGGCGGTGCAGCAGCCGCCGCCGGGTGGTGCTGAGGCAATCGTAGAGACTGGCCCGTACCAGCGAGTGGCGGAAGCGAAGACGTAGCTCGACGCCGGCCACCTCTTTGAGGAGTCCCGCTGTCATAGCCTGATCCAGGGCATCGGCCACAGCCTCTTCGTCGAGGCTGGTGACGGCGGCCACGACGGCGATGTCGAACTCGGCACCCACCACCGCGGCGGTCACCAGAGCGCGGTTGGCGGCTTCCGAGAGCTGACCGAGGCGGCGGAGCACCACGTCGTGCACCCCGTCGGGGATGCCGAGCTGTTCAAGGGTGTTGAGCCGCTGGTCGAGGGTCCCGGACTCGACCGCGTGGCGGACGAGCTCACCGACGAAGAACGGGTTGCCCGCGGTATGGATCCGGATAGCCCGAGCCAGTCCACGGGCGTTGTCCCCGAGGGAGTGGCCGGTGGTCTCCAGCAAGGCCATCACCTCGGTCTCATCCAGCCCGTTGAGCACGAGCCGTTCCATCCCGGGGTCCCGGCGCAGATCTGCCAGCAGGTTGGCCAGGGAATGGGCCGGATCGAGCTCGGTCTGGCGATAGATGCCTACAATCAGCAGCTGGGCCGGAGAGCTGGCCCGGGCGACATGGCGCAGCAGGGACAACGTCGGCTGGGTGGCCCAGTGCAGGTCCTCGAGGAGCACCAGCAGTGGCTCGTCGGCCGAGGCGGCACCCAGCCAGGAGGCGATCGCCTCGAACAGGCGGTACTGCTCGGTCTCAGGGTTGGAACGTGTCGGGCTGGGCAGCCCCGCCACCAGCTCGCTCAGTTCGGGGACCAGCCGGGAGAGCTCTCCTCCCAGGTCACCGAGCTGGTTCACCAGCCCGGTGGGCGGGCAATGATGGAGGTAGTGGAACAGCGTCTCCACGAAGGGCTGGTAAGGCACGGCCAGGCCTTCGTCGCAACGCCCGAAGAGCACGTTCGTTCCCCTGGCGTGCACCTCCCGGGCGAACTCGGCGACCAGGCGGCTCTTGCCTACCCCGGGCTCACCTCCGACCAGCAGCACCTGCCGGCTGCCGGTGGCCGTCCGCTCGAAAGCGGCTCTCAGCGCCGCCAGTTCGGTACGGCGCCCGACGAACCCCGACGTCTCGGTGACCTGGAGCGGACCGGGCAGGGCTACCGCTGCCGGCGAGGCCATCTGCGCCCATTCCAGCCTCCAGACAGCCGCTTCCGCTGGTAGCCCCCGTAGTGTCATGGCGCCCACCGGGGTGAAATGAGCGTTCATGCGGCCCTGCGCCACCGCTCGTACGGTGTCGATGACGAGGATCTGACCGCCTTCGCACTGTTCGCACAGGCGGGCTGCCTGCACGACTGGAGTACCGAACCAATCTCCGCGGTACTCGTTGGCATCCCCCAGCGCTACGCCCACCCGCATGGACAGCCGGGCCGCGGCCCGGCGGCTACGGCGTTGCACTGCTTGCTGCATGGCCGCGGCAGCGGCCACCGCGTCGGAAGCCGCGTGGAACACGGCCATGATTCCGTCCCCCAGGTTTTTCACCTCCACGCCACGGTGGGCGGCGATCGTCTGGCCCAGCAAGCTCAGATGGGAACGGCGCAGCTCGTCGAAGGTGGACTCGCCCAGCAGGTTCATGATCTTGGTGGAGCCCACCAGGTCAGTGAACAGCACCGTCACGGTGGCGACCACACCTGTGCCTTCCGCGGCCATGACGTCTAGCGCTCCTCGGTCACAATCCGGCTCTGTCCTGATCAATCTGGTGTTGGCACCGCGTGCGTGACAGCAGTTACAGACACGCGCCTGCTGCGGACGTACATCTATGGGACGCCGAGCTCACCGCAAAGAGGGTGGATCATGCCAGGTCCCCGCACGCCGCCAGAGAGGATCTTGTTCCAGTTCACAGGTGCACCGCCCACGTCGAGACCGCGTCGCGCGGCTACGCATTTTCGATTGGGTGGCAGCGACACCAACCTTGCGTCCCCCGCACCGGAGACTACCGCCCGTAGGAGCTGGGTCTCAAGAAGAAACCTTTATGCCAACACGAAATAACCTTCACGACAGTCGACCTCCTTCTGTTCTCTTTGAGTCGGATGTACAGGTCTGCTCGACAGCGATTGACGAGTTCATCTTGCTTGCACCCCGGCAATTAAGAGGGATCGCGATGTCAGCCACCACCGCTACGCCTACCGAGCCCAGGTTGGGCGCCCCGCCAGAGATCGCTGCGCTGCTGCTCGCTGCCAGAGATGGTGATCAGTCAGCCTGGGCAGAGATCATGCTCAGGTACGGGGGGCTGGTATCTGTGACGGTTCGCTCGTATCGGCTGCAGGACGCCGACGCCCTCGACGCCATACAGATGACCTGGCTGCGGCTGCTGGCGAACGGTCGCCAAGTGCATGATCCGGACAAGCTCGGGTCGTGGCTGGCCACTACCGCCCGGCGGGAATGCCTGGCCATTCTCCGCCGGTCCAAGCGGATCGCCTACCGCGAGGAGACACTCGACAATCTTGCCGATTCGTCCGTTGGCCCGGAACAGCGCTTTCTCGCTGGGGAGGCGGTCACGGCCGTCCGCGGGCTGGTCGCGCAGCTGCCCACACGCGGACGGGTCCTGCTGAGGGCGCTGTTCAGCGACAGTCCCCAACCGTATGCCGAGATCGCCCGCAGCATGGGAATCCCGATCGGCAGCGTCGGGCCGACCCGAGCTCGAGCCCTGCGGCAGTTGCGGCGCATGCTGGATGAGCGCGGGCTGGGATCGGAAGCGGCTGGGTGAAGACGGGCTTGCTTGCAGCAGGAGGGAACGGTCCCGCTCAGGTCTTGTGGGCTACGTAGCGACGCAAACCCGGCAGGTCGATCACCGTGATGGAGCGGCGCTCGGTGGTGATGTAACCGGCCAGCCGTAGCTGGCTCAGTGCCCGGCTTGTCGCCTCGCGGCTCACGCCGATCCAGCTGGCCAGGTCCTCGTGGGTGAGGGCAAGACCGACGCGGGTGTTCCCCCCGTTGTGCTCGCCATACCGCCCGGCCAGGTGCACCAGGCGAAGAGCGGTCCGGCTGACGGTATCGCCCGCATCGCGATCGGCGATGAGCTTGTCGGTGTCGCGCAGCTCGGTCGTCAAGGCCTGCAACAGCAGGAGTGTGACCCGAGGATGGACTTTGAGAAAATCTTGGAAGACCTCCGCGGACACCATCACCGCCTGCAATGTCTCCATCGCGGTAGCCGTCGCCGAGCGGGGCCTGCCGTCGAGGGCCGACATCTCGCCGAGCAACTCGCCCGGCCCCTTGACCGCCAGCAGCAGCTCACGGCCTGGCAGCGTCTGCACCGACACCTTCGCCCGGCCGGTGCGCAGCGCGATGACGCTGCCTCCCCGGTCACCCTCGAAGAACAACACCTGGCCGCGCTCGTAGGTGCGACGGTGCCCGCGTCGCTCGAGCGTGTGCCACTCCTCGGGACCGAGGAGCTCGACGGGTGGCCGATAGGGGCCAGGCCTTGGCACAGCGCTCATCCTCACCCCTTTCCCCGAGGTCCCGCCGTCGCCACTATAGCGGCCGAGTCCTGGGGGCCACTGGGGTCGAAGAACGCGGAAGGCGCGGGTCAACGGGCCCGGCGGATCAGGCGCTGGGGCTCCAGGATGAGCACGCTCTTGCCTTCCAAGCGCAACCAGCCGCGGTGGGCGAAATCGGCGAGCGCCTTGTTCACCGTCTCCCGGGAAGCACCGACCAGCTGGGCGATCTCCTCCTGAGTGAGGTCATGGGTCACCCGGAGCATGCCGCCCTCCTGGGTGCCGAAGTCGTGCGCGAGTTGCAGCAGCGCCTTGGCCACCCGGCCCGGCACATCGGTGAAGATCAGGTCGGCGAGCATGTTGTTGGTCCGGCGCAGCCGCCGCGCGATCACCCGCAGCAGCTGCTCTGCGATCTCCGGCCGTTTGGTGATCCACTCCCGCAGCGCGGCGCGATCCATGCTGACCGCACTGACCTCGGTCACCGTGGTGGCGGTCGAGGTCCGGGGCCCCGGATCGAAGATCGATAACTCTCCGAACATGTCTGAGGGCCCGAACACCGCGAGCAGATTCTCCCGGCCGTCCGGCGACCTGCGCCCGATCTTGACCTTGCCGGAGAGCACGATGTAGAGGCGATCCCCCGGCTCACCCTCAGAGAAGATGACGTGGGCGCGGGGGAAGCTGACCGGCTCCAAGGTGGCCTTCAACGCCTGTATCGCCGATGGGTCGACACCCTGGAAGATGCCAGCCCTGGCCAGGGGGTCGTTCACCGCGTTCCTCCAGCTGACCCGAGCGGACCGGCCCCGCCGTCGAGGGCCCTCCCATAGTGCCGCCGATCACATGATGGAGTCTAGTGACTACCGCCGACCTCAGTTCTCTGGCACCACGCGGTTCTCCCGGGCGGCGAGGTAGCGCAGTCGGTGCTCCAGCCTCTCCATTGCGAGCGCAAAAAACATGATCAGCACTGGGATGGCGGCGACGAACCAGATGGTCATGGTGCGGGGCATCATGCCGCATCACCCGACCGGTGCGCGCGCGGGGTCGCGTGTCGGGCGTGTCGGGGAGTTGCCGACCCCGGCGATCGAGGCCGGATCACCAGGCTGGGCGACGAGGTTGGGCGCGACCTCCGTAGGCTGAAGGCGTGCCAGCTCGATCACACCGGTCCTTCGCTGGAGAAAGCCGCCTCGGGCTGGTTCGACGAGCCCGCCGGATGGACCGGGTGCTGGCCAGCGCCTATCCGGACGCGCACTGCGAGCTGGACTTCGCCACGCCGCTCCAGCTCGCCGTCGCCACCATCCTGTCTGCGCAATGCACTGACAAGCGGGTCAACGAGACCACTCCCGCGTTGTTCGATCGCTATCACCGTGCTGCCGACTACGCGGCCGCCGGCCGGGATGAGCTGGAGGAGCTGATCCGGCCCACCGGGTTCTACCGGAACAAGACGGCGGCGCTGATCGGGTTGGGGGCTGCGCTGGTCGAGCGGTTCGATGGTGAGCTACCCCGAACCCTGGCCGAGCTGGTCACCTTGCCGGGAATCGGGCGAAAGACCGCCAACGTGATCCTGGGCAACGCCTTCGGAGTGCCCGGTATCACGGTGGACACCCATTTCGGGCGGCTGGTGCGCCGGTGGGGATGGACCGAGCACGAGGACCCGGTGAAGGTCGAGCAGGCGATCGGCGAGCTCGTGCCGAAACGGGACTGGACGATGCTGTCCCACCGGGTGATCTTCCACGGGCGTCGCGTCTGCCACTCCCGGCGCCCGGCATGTGGGGTGTGCCCGCTAGCCGGTGACTGCCCGTCCTACGGCAGCGGACCCACCGAACCCGATGTCGCCGCCGCCCTGCTGCGCGGACCGGAGACACCGCATCTGCTCGCGATGGCCGGGCTGCCGGTTGAGGTAGCCAGTTCGGTGGTGGCCCGTTCGACTGTGGCCACAGAGGCGACCCGGTGACGCCCACACTGCGCGGGTTACTGGTGACGGCGTTGTCGACCTGCGCGCTGGTCGTGGCGTTGTGGCCCCGAGCGAGCTCTCCAGTGGAGAGTGGCACCGTGGTGACCGGTGCGACGTCGGCCGCAGTCGGGTCGCCCAGCGGCATCGATCAGCTGAGATCTCGGGCGGCCCTGCAACCCTGCCCAGCCGCACCGGCTGCCGCCGCCGGGGTGCGCGGGCCACTGACCGGGCTCGTCCTGCCCTGCCTCGGTCGGCCGGGAACGGTGGATCTAGCGGCGGCGTTGGCCGGTCGGCCGGCGCTGCTGAATCTGTGGGGGCCGTTGTGCCAGCCGTGCGCTCAGGAGCTGCCTGCGCTGGCTGCCTATGCCACCGAGCCGGGCGCGGTGGCGGTGCTCGGCGTCGAGGTGCAGCGGCTGCCCGAAGGGGCGCTGGCGACGCTGGCCGCACTCGATGTGCACTACCCCTCGGTCAGCGACCCCGAGGGCAGGCTGCGCGCCGCGCTGGGCGCCCCGCCGGTCATCCCGCTGACGTACCTGGTCTCCGCCGATGGCCGGGTCCATCAGGTCAACCCGCCAGAGGTGCTGCGCAGCGCCGCGCAGGTGCGCGCGGTCGTGACGCGTTATCTCGGACCCGGAGCGCTCGGATGACCGGGCCGTCGGTATCCGGGGCTGCTCGTGCGGGGTGCCGGTGGGTACCCGTATCCCGCGTTCGGGAGACCTGGAATGCTCATCCAGCCGCTTGGCGGCTCGCCGAGCGGACCGAGGTGATCCGGTGAACTGGGTGGACGTGCTGGTGTTGGTGCTGGCCCTGCTCGCGGGTACCTCCGGTGCCCGGCAGGGGATGGTCACCGCCGCGGCGTCGTTCATCGGGGTGCTGGCCGGGGCGGTGATCGGCGTGCGCATCGCGCCGTCGCTGATCGAAGGTTACGAGAGCCCGGAGGTTCGGGTCGCGCTCGGCGTGTCGATCGTGATCGTGCTCGTGGCGATGGGCGAGACGCTGGGTGTGTTGCTGGGCCGGGCGGTGCAGCGCCGGATGGACGCCGAGGCGCTGCGCCGGGTGGACAGCTTCCTGGGTGCCGTGGTGCAGGGCATCGCGGCGCTGGTGGTGGCCTGGCTGGTTGCCCTGCCACTGACGAAGTCCTCCGCCTATACCGGGCTGACCGGGGCGGTGCGGGACTCCTCAGTGCTGCGCGTGGTGGACACGGTCATGCCCGACGTGCTGCGGGAATTGCCCTCCGAGCTGACCAAGCTGCTGGATGTCTCCGGGTTCCCCGACGTGCTCGCACCCTTCTCGACCACCCCGATCACCGATGTCGGGAGGCCCGATCCGGTGCTGCTGAACAGCCCGGTGGTGCGGCAGGCCAGGCCCAGCGTGCTCAAGGTCCGTGGCCGGGCGAGATCCTGCTCCAGGGCGCTGGAGGGTACCGCGTTCGTGATCGCCCCACAGCGGGTGATCACCAATGCGCACGTCGTCGCCGGTACCGACCGGGTCCAGGTGGAGACCACCGATGGCGGCGCGCTGGAGGCCACCGTGGTCAGCTACGACCCGTCGACCGACGTCGCCGTCTTGAAGGTGCCCGGTCTGAGGGCTCCGGTGTTGCAACTGGCCGAGAAGCCGGCCACGTCCGGGCTCAGCGGTCTGGTGCTCGGCTACCCGCTGGATGGCCCCTACACGGCCTCGGCGGCCCGGGTGCGGGACCGCATCAACCTGCGCGGTCCGGACATCTACAACGCCTCAACCGTGGTCCGCAACGTCTACACCGTGCGTGCGGTGGTGCGCAGCGGTAACTCGGGCGGCCCGCTGCTCGACGGGTCCGGCCAGGTGCTGGGCCTGGTGTTCGGCGCCGCCGTGGACAACGACGAGACCGGGTTCGTGCTCGCCGACGACGAGATCGCCGACGACATCGCCGCAGCACCCAACCGAAACGCCGCGGTGTCCACCGGCACCTGCGCCTCCTGAGCAGGTGGGTTCTGATCCCGTTCCGGGGCGTCGTCGATCGCCTCACCGACCGCCCGGACCACGCACTGGTGGGTATCCTGCGGATCCCGGAGAGCCGGCCGAGCCCGGCCACCTCGATCGGCCGCCGGGTCGTCGGTGCGATCCTGGCGCTCACTGTCACGGTGCTGCTGGTCTACTTCGGCCGGGATGGCTACCGCGATGTCAACGAGGACGGCCTGTCCCTGCTGGACTGCATCTACTATGCGACGGTGTCGCTGTCCACCACCGGGTACGGCGACATCACGCCGGTCAGCGACTCCGCCCGGCTGGTGAATGTCCTGGTCATCACCCCGCTGCGGGTGCTGTTCCTCATCGTGCTGGTCGGGACCACGCTGGAGGTGCTCACTGAGCGGTCCCGGCAGGCGTTGAAGATCCAACGTTGGAGGGGCAAGGTGCGCGATCACGTTGTCGTCATCGGTTATGGCACCAAGGGTCGTTCCGCGGTGAGCTCGATGCTCGGTGACGGGGAGGAACCCATTGCGGTGGTCGTCGTCGATACCGACCTGACTGCGCTGGAGGCTGCCAATGCGAGCGGCCTGGTGACGGTGCACGGCAGCGGTGCTCGCTCCGAGGTGCTGCGGCTGGCCGGCGTGGCTCGGGCCCGTGCCGTGGTGATCGCGACCGATCGAGACGACGCTGCGGTGCTGGTCACCCTGAACGCTCGGGAACTGGCGCCGAAGGCGCACATCGTGGCCGCGGTGCGAGAGCGGGAGAACGCGCACTTGCTGCGCCAGTCCGGCGCCAACTCCGTGGTGGTGTCCTCCGAGACCGCGGGCCGCCTGCTCGGTATGGCCACCACGACCCCTGCGATCGTCGAGTTGGTCGATGACCTGTTCACCCCGGCGACTGGGCTGGCCATCGCGCAACGGCCGGTGGAGCCCGGCGAGGTCGGCGGCTCGCCGCGGCATCTACCCGACATCGTGCTCGGGGTGGTCCGCGACGGCCGGCTGTACCGGGTGGACGCCCCCGAGGTCGACGCGGTGGAGCAGGGCGACATCCTGCTCTACGTCCGCAAAGTAACCCCAGCAGAGTCCGACTAGACGACGGTGGGCTCAACCGGCAGCCGGTCGCGGTTGCGCCCCACGGGCGCCGAGCGTCGAGGATCGAACAGGAGGATCATGGAAGAAATCACCATCGAGGAAATCGCTGATCTACTCGTCAACATCGGCCTCGATGAAGGTTGTGACTACGATGACGAGACCATTCAGCGGCCGACTCGCCGCTTATGGGGCTTGGTGTCAAGCAGTGAACGCCCCACCAGCTTCAACCAGTCTCGACAAGGAATTTGTTGAGGACTTCGGTGGGTTTCTTCCAGTTGAGTGTCTGTCGTGGGCGGTTGTTGAGTTCGTCGGCGAC
>JBOHFF010000138.1:0-12125 GCA_050699515.1 Pseudonocardiaceae bacterium | reverse complement strand
AGGACCCCTCAGGATGCTCGATCGCTCGTCGCGAGCACTCCATCCACTGACCATCAACCCCGCTCCACGACTCCCCGGCTACCAACACCGCCGCTGCCTGCGCACCGATGAACACCGGAACGAACTTATGACTCCGCACCACACACACCCCACCCGCAGAAATCTCAGGTTCAAGATCGCCGAATAGTTCGGATGTTGTTCGCTCGAATGTGAGGCAGTACAGCTTCGCATACGTCAGGGTTGGGTGTAACGTGCGGCCGGTTTCGAGTCGATAGATCTGCTTTTCCATGGCCGCGGGTTCCGGAGTGGGAATGCCGTGGCAGCGCCCGATCAGCTCGAATTGCTTGGCCAGGCGGGGCCGGCCCCACCCTTGTTCCTCGCGGAGGCGGATGAGGACGGCGTTAGGGACACGACGCTTGTCCGTCGATGTCCGGATGTCCATGGACATTGTCGCTGTCCTTGTCTGTCGTCCGCTGTCGTCTATCGAAAAAGCGCGATAACGACGACCTTGTAGCTATGCAGCTGAACGTCACTCACCAAATGGGCTCCTTCCTGAGCGACTCAACCACTGGTGTGTCCATGACCGATCACCGTGGCCAGGTTGGCGTTCATCTCGTGAAGCAAATCGGTGATCTCGCTCAACCGCTCGTCGATGGTATCCAGCCGAGACGACACCGTTCTGCCGTTCTCGCTGGTCACCGGCTCGTTCGGCTTGGGCGGGGTGCGCCCGCGCAGCACGGCGGCGAGGTGCTGGGGATGCCAACCCAGCGCAACCGAGAGCGCTTCCAGGGTCCGTGCGCTGCGGCGCCGCTCGACGGTGTGATGCTGGAGTTCACGCACGATCGCTTGCGAGACGTGCGAGCGTTGCGCGAGCTCGCGTTGTCGCCATCCGAGTTCGTTCACCCGCTCGTTGATGGCGTTGGCCACCGCCACCCAATCCTCCGTCACGTATTCCTCCGCGCTCCGCCGTCGCGACGAGGCTAACCGATCTTTCGGACCTCTCGGCTAGACACCCCGTTTTCGGCCGCGCTCTTACCTAATCGCGCGTCTAGGAGAGCTGAAATCATCACGATAGTGATGAAATCCTAAATTCGACTTGGAGGTAGCACCGTGAATACCGATATGCCTATTGCCGGCCCGCCCGCGTTCTACACGGTCCGGGAAGCCGCGCGGATCTTGCGCGTCGACCCGTCGACTCTCTACCGGGCAATCCGGGACGATGCGTTCCCGGCCGTCCGGGTCCGGACCCGCTATGTCGTGCCAGCAGCCGCACTGCACAAGCTGGTGAGCGAGGCGGCCGAGTCCGGCGGTTGCGTTGACGTCGCCCGGCTCGCCGCCGAACGGCGCACGGCCCGTGAGATTGCGTGGTTGAGCGGGGGTGCGTCGCGGTGACCTACGACGACACCCCGGAGTACGCGGCCATGGCCGCCCAGCTCGACCGACTCCACAAGGTCCCGACCGAGGTACTGACCACTGTTGTCGTGCGTCGCGGGCTGTGCCTGTGGGGCCTGTGGCCCGCGGTGTTGCCGGACTGGGAGGACTGCGCACCCAGTGACCGGGCGCTCGCGCAGCAGCTCTGCAAGGGATGCCCGGTCATCGATCAGTGCCTGGAGCTGGAGCTTCGCGTGGCGGGAGCCAGCACGACTGGGGTGTGGGGCGGGCTGGCTGAGGACGACCGGCGCGCACTGCACCCGATATGGCAGCAGCGCCGCCAGCAACAGGACCGGGATGACCAGGATGGAGGCGCAACGCCATGACCGTCGACGTGAGTCTGACGCAGGTGCTCGCCGTGCTGGGGGTACTGGTGATCGTGGTCGCGATGTGGCGTTCGGGCACCCGACGAGCACGCCGGGCGGCTGCGGCAGCGCACGCGGCGTCCCGGGTGGTTTCCCTGGCCGGGCACACGGTAGCCACGGCCGGAGTGATCGTCGGCGTGCAGTGGGCGGCGATCACTTACGCCCCGGACAGCACGCTGTTTTGGGTGGTACTGGCCCTCCCGGCGCTGATCACCGGGCACGTGCTCACCAGGGCCCTTACGGTGACGTCCCTCGACGTCACCTACTGGCGGAGTGACCGGCGATGACCCAGTTACAGAAGGAAGGGCTTGCTTACGTGGCGAGAGAGCCACGATCGGCGGCACCCACCGTGTCGGCGGTGCACCGGGAACGGACACCGGAGGTACTCGACGGTGAGTTGATTGCTGATGCTCAATGCCCCCGGCGCAACGGGTTGCACCGCGTGTCCATTCGCGCAGCGGCGATCTACACGGCGGATCATCAGGGGAAGATCACAAGGCAGTGGTCTCGTGGGTGAGTCGGTGTCTGCGGGTAGCGGCCCGCGCCGCTTACACGGTGTCAGGGTCATGCCAGTTGGCTGCGTCGTGCCTTGGATGCGCTGACCTATGGTCCGGTGCGGGAGCAGATCCGGCTGGCTCGTCTGGCGGGTGATCGGGAGGCGTTGGCCGAGTGGACTGAACGACTCGTGAGTTTGAAAGACGGTCGTGCTGAGCGGCTGCGGGCGCTCCCGGCCACGCTGATCGCCGGGCTGCGGGCGTTGTTCGTGCTGCTGTGCGTGCTGGGTGGGCTGCTGCTGGTGGCGGGGCTGTGGCTGGCGTGCACCCCGAGCAGCATCGGCTGGGCTGGCTGGTGGGCACTGATCCGGAACATCCTCGACGGGACGCTGACCGCGCTGTCGGTTGCGGTGCATGTGATCGTGTGGGCTGGTCTGCCCGCGCTGCTGGTGGTGGCCTTCCGGGAGGGACGCCGGGCAGCGGCGCCGCCCCGGTGGCTGTTCTCCCCGGACGAGCGTGCCCAGCAGGACGCTGAGATCACCGCTGATGTGATCACCGCTGCGTTGCGGCACGTCAAGATCCCGGCACTGACCCGCTACCTCACGGGCGGTGGGGTACTGGAGTACGTGATCACTCCCCGGGAGCAGGGTGGGGGGACCTACACCCAGGTCCGGTTGCCGATGGGCGTCACCGCCGCCGAGCTGCTCTCCAGCGCCAAGAGCGAGCTGCTGGCCGGAAACCTCGGCCGCCACCGGCACGAGGTGTGGCCCCAGCGGGAAAAAGACACCGACGCCCGGGTGCTGGATCTGTGGGTGGCGGACAAGGGCACCATGGACAAACCCGCCCCACCCTGGCCACTCCTGGCCGATGGCGAGCTGGACGTGTTCACTGACCGGCTGCCCTGGGGGGTGACCATGCGCGCCGAGCAGATCACGGTGGGCATGCTGCAGAAACACTGGCTGCTCGGGGCCACCTCCAAGCAAGGCAAATCCACCGTGCTCCGCCTGCTCGCACTGGGTCTGGCTTTGGACCCCACGGTGGAGCTGCACATCGCGGATCTGAAAGGCGACGGGGACTGGTCCATGTTCAAACCCCGCGCGGTGACCCTGATCGAGGGCAGCGCCGACGAGCACGCCGAGGCCACCACGGAGATGCTCGAGTGGGCCGTGGCCGAGGTCGCGCGCCGTTATGACGCCAAACGGGCCGCCGGGATCGTCGGCGCGATCCCCCGTGAGATCTCTCGCCGCAAGGGCTCCGGGTTCCACCCCATCTACCTCATTGTTGATGAGTGCCAGGTGCTCTACGGCGCACCCCACCCCATCGGCGGCGCCAAAGACGACGCCCGAGCCTGGCGAGCCGCCAAGAAACTCCACGACCAAGCCCGCGCGGTCAACATCCACCTCCTCCAAGCCACCCAACGCCCCGATGACCGCACCCTGCCCGCCCGAGTCCGCGAAGGCGCGCACGTGCGGTGCGCACTGAACGTGCCCAACCACGAAACCGCCAAGATGATCCTGGCCGATGCCGCCGACCGGGGCGCCCGACCCCAAGACCTGCGCCCCGGCGCCGACGCCGGAACCCTCGTGGCGACGGGTGAGGTGGAGGACATTCCCAGCGGTCAGGCGTTCGCGATCGTGCGCACCCACTACGTGTCCACCCAGGACGCCTACCCCGTGATCGCCCGTGCCATGGACATCATCCACCGCAGCGGCCGCACCGTCGCCAGTACCGAGGCCGCCGAGCCCGGGCCAGCGCGGGATCTCCTGACTGACGTCGCCGCCGTGCTGGACGGCCAGGACAAGCTGCGCTCGGTCGAGGTGCTCCACCAGCTGCGGGCGCGCTGGGAGTCCACCTACGGCGGGTGGTCGGCGCAGCAGTTCGCCACCGCGCTTGAGGATTACGGGGTCAAGGTCAAGAAACGCAGCCTTGAGGGGCAACCTGGCCAGCGCGTCATCCTCACCGCCGACATCACCACCGCACTCCACTCTCAACGCCCGGAATCCGGGCCATCCCGACCGGCCTGAACTAAGGCACGGGGGTGAGGCACCACCATGCCGCTAGGGCACATGCCTCACCCCCCTGATCCACCCCTGCCCTACCCCTGAGCTGCGACAAGGCAGAAAACCCCGCGAGGCAGACCCGCACACACCACCCCCGAAAACAGCCACATTCAGCGGTCCGAATGGGGGTACCCTCGCCTGCCTCAGGACCGTGGTATCGGGGGCCCAGGAAGGCCGTCCGCATGCCAGCGCGCGAGGTGCCTAACGATGGCAGGACGAGGCCAGAGTCTTGGCGAACGGCTCGCGCAACTGCGACGCTTGATCTTCCGAAGTCGACACAACCGAAGATGATCATGCGGTGGCCACCCCATATCACGGGACCGACACGCGGCAAGATCACGATCTACGGCTGGAGTACTATAGGGCACTACTGACGTTTCTGTGGGTGGACTTGCATGATCGCGAGTTTGTTCGCCGTGGTGCGGTGACCTGCGGATACGTTGAGGAGCTCTTGTCTTTCGAGGTCACGGGGTCTCCGACGGTACCGCGCGTTGTGGAGGGCAGGTTCCTGGCCTGCCCGCAACGCTGCCCGGAGGGGCCGTGGAGGCTCGCAGGTCCAGGGTGGCGCGTGCGCCATCGCGCAGCGACGCCGAAGGCGCCCTTGACCTGGGAGGAACGGCCCCGCAGGCTGCGCGGCACCGCCGGAGCCCCCCACAGAAACGATACAAGAGCCTACTATAAAGACCAATACGGTCATATCTCAAACATGACGGAGCCCTGCACGCAGAAACCCCTTGCGCTCTCACTCGAGGTAAGAGATTATCGATATCTTCACAAGAGATGTTGTTACTGCAACTTGGGTCTTGGCGGGAGAGCGATGGAGTCTCAGACAGGCGGCAGATTGCGGGTCAAGGTTAATCGCGGCGGGGATGGCGTCCGATTCGTCCTAGAAGGCCCCCTAGCCCCACGTGTCGATATAAGCCTCTTGGCGGCATGTGCGAATGAGGCACTCGCCTGCGCTGCGCGCAACAAATGTCTCGAGCGTGGGCTTGCGCTGACACAGCCGTGCTTTGACACCCTTGTCGGCCATAACGCTCTCCGGGACTGCGCCAGCGAGGGATTCGGCGTGGCACGCAAGCATGAGCAGCCGCTAGGAGGCGTGATCCCTACCGACCTCCGCCTCACGTTCGTCCCAAGCGAGGGGCGGGAGCCTGCTCTGGAGCTGCGAGGGGATCTTGCTGACCGCATTGACCATGCCCTACTGGCAGACTGCGCCAACACGCTGCTCGCGTGCGCGGACCGAAATGAGTGTTTATCTCAGGGACTGCGGGTTCAGGCCTCGTGCCTAGAGGCGTTTAATGGGCATGAGCGGGACGTTCAGTGCCTAACCCGTGGATTGGGTTTGGTCGACGTGAGTCTTGGATCTGCTTAAACTGCATTCGTACTGCCAAGGCTGTTGTGATGACCAATGTTGACAGGGATTTGCGGCTTGATCCCGCCGAGGTCGCCGCCAGGCGGGAGCAGCCGTCGCTGCCGCTCAAAGTCGTGTTTGGTGTCCGTGCGCTGTATGGTCTCTCGGAAGACAGCGTGCCGTTCCCTGTCAGCGCCACGGAGTCGGTGGAGTCTGGCCAAATATGTCTAACGATGGACCCTGACGCCGATCCTTCGGCCAACACGGGGGTCATCGATTTCGAACAATGCTCACTGGTCGTCCGTTACGGCGCTGTTATTGTCTTCCCGGGACTGTACGAACTCGTAATGTCCAGGCGATATGACATGTCATTACTGAATCCCATCCGCGCGGTTGCCACGGACCACTGCACAACGACACCCGATTTTAGTGGATGGCGCGCACTGGGATGCCTGGAGTTCCTCCCTGGCGGACTTTGGTCTGGCGCTGAGGGTGGTTGAGACGGCCGCATAACCTCCAGTTTGGGGGAGAGTCTGGAGGGCCTGCGTCACGGACGGTCGGTGCAGGTGGGCTACGACACCACTTTTCTTGTGAATTGGCCTGAGCATCTCGGCGGCGGCTTGGTGCACGTCCCGATGCACGGCACGATGGTGCTCGTACCGTTCGTTGGGGTCTAGGTCACAACGCCCACACCCTTCATTAGTGGAGAGCCACTGTGCTGCCATACCTCTCAGATCGACCACCGTCGTTCGCCTTCATGGTGCATTACCGGGGCGATGCAGACCTCGACCGCCTTGATTGCTCACGTTTCATCCGAGACCACAGCGGCTCGATGGAGGAGTTCCGAAACAAAATGTGCTCGCTGCGGCCGCTAGTGGCCGGCGAAATCACTTTTGGTTTCGACGCAGTCCGTGGCGAGGTCCTCCTCATACCCCGAATGCCTAGGGACTTCCTTGGCAGCTCCGCGGCGACCCTCGTTATCGAGGGTCTAAAGGTAGCGTACGCACGGGGTGTGCGCGTGCTCGGACTTGGGGCACTGACAGCGCCAGCGACGCATGGCGGCACTATGCTTCTGTCATACGTACCCACGGGGATCCTTTTAACCAATGGCAATGCGCTTACCGCTGCTGTGGTGGCTGCGGACGTGGAAGACGCGCTAGCAGCACGAGGCTGCGGCTCCATGGTGGCGGTGATCGGTTGCACAGGATCGATCGGGGTAACAACTACGCGACTCCTTTCGGCCGAAGGGTGCACGCTGCTCCTCGTAGGACGACACCCCGACAACGTTCGCGAGCGGCTTGCAGATATCGCGAGACATCACGCCATAGCCAGCAGTCTCGCGGATGTCGCCGATGCAGACATCATTGTGTGCTTGACGAGCAGTGTGACAGCGCGGCTCAGTCCGGAGCTGCTCCGGCCCGGCAGCCTGATTCTCGACTACGCGCAGCCGGTGAACGTGGATCGGTCGCGTTATGCCGCCTTTGCGTCTGCTGGGGTAGCCGTTGCGCAGGGCGGGCTCGTCCAAATTCCCCGCTACCACTGCTCTGTAGACCTCGGTCTACCGGAGGGCGCCACGTTCGCATGTCTCGCCGAGACATACCTGTACGTGCGCGAAGGCTATCGGGAGCACTCCGTAGGTACTCCGACGGTTGAACAGGCGCGGCAGTTCTGGCGGGTAGCGCGGCGCCGTGGCGTCAGGCGCCTCCCACTCGGCCCATCTGCGGCACCTATGCTGGCTAACCCTGAAACCGTAACGTCGTCACCGGCAAATTGTAGAAATTGGCCTCGTTGATTAGCTCCGAATTTCGCACCTGTGCCGTTATTCATGGCCTCTGGAGATCAGGTTGTCAGCTCGCCTGGACTCCCACCACCGTCAAAGCTGAACTGGCTTGGATCGTTGGAACCCCAAAGCTCGCTACCTCTTATCGTACGGTTGCCCGAGCCTATGGGCAGCTACCTGCGGCGTCAGCTGCCGGAGCTGTTACACGACCACCTTCCTGCACCGGTGCGGCAGTGACGGAAATTACATGACGGTCTCAGCCCATTTATGACGTCAGGCGGTGAGACGGGCACGACACGGAAGGGAGACATGGCTGAGAATGCAGAGCCGGCGACTCGACAATCGGGCAAGCCAGAGCTGCGACGCACCGTAACGTGGCGCACGGGAGTGCTCGTCGCACTAGGGACCGCAGTTCTCATCTGTGTATCGCTCGGACCGATGGCGGAATCGATCGGAACGGTGTCGGTGTTCGTATGGCTCGGAACCGGTTTGATTGGTGCGTTGCAATGCGTGTTGCTGGCCGATCTGGCCCAGCGTTTCCCCAGCAGGGCCGGCGGCACCGCGACGTACGCATACGCAGTTCTGGGGCTGGAACGGCCCGTGCTCGGGGCGTTGTCGAGCTGGGGCTACTGGTGCGCTTGGACCCCTGGAATCGCCATCAACCTCATTCTAGCTGCAGAGTACCTGCGGGCAACCGTGCTACCGTCGGTCCCGGTCCTCGTTATCATGGCAGTGATCTCAGTTACGTTATATCTAGTCAACGCGCTAGGACTAGATGTCTGGGCCTACTGTTCAGCAGTGGTCGCGGTAGTCGCGCTGCCCCCACTCATCATCTTGATGATAGGGCTGATACTCAACCCTGGCATGCTCGACGTCGATAGATTATTCCGCCAGGATCTTCCTGGTGTCGACTTCTCGAACGGGGCAGGTTGGGCACTCATCGCCAAGTGGGCGTTTGTGGCGGCCTGGTCTGCATATGGAGCAGAAATGGCCTCCACTATAGTCGCGGAAATGCGTGATCCACAGCTGCATGTCACGCGGATGATGTACCTCGCCGGCGTAATCTGCTCCGTCATCTTCGGCGCTGTGCCACTCCTGCTCGTCATGGCAGTCGGTGGAACCGGGCTGGCCCAAGACCCCGCAACCGTCTTCCTGCCGGCTGCTGAGGCAGTATTCGGCCCTGCGGGCGCGGTGGTGGTAGGCCTTATGCTGGCCGCCGGACTCGTACTCGGAGCGCAGGCGTTCATCGTCGGGTCTTCGCGGACAGTATTTCAAATGACAGTGGATGGCTACCTTCCGCGTCAGCTATCGTGGATTAACCGCCGCGGAGCACCGATCGGCTCTCTGCTATTGGACGTGCCTATTATCGTGGGCCTTGTTCTCGCCTTCGGGACCGATGTTGTTGGCGTCGTCGCTTCGGCGAACTTTGGCTACCTCGTGGTGTTCATTCTTATGCCCGTCGCCTACCTTGTCCTACGGCACCGTGACCGCGCTGAGAGGCGAAGCGTTAACGGATCGCGCGCACGTGATCTGCTAGCCGTAGGACTCGCGCTGCTCAACATCATCCTGCTCATTGTTGGTGGCTGGCAATGGGGACCGAAGGTCGTCGGGATAGGATTCTTGGTCCTAGCGCTCGCAGTGCCGATGGCGATGATGCACCGACGCCGCGCCAGTACCGCGCCAAGTTGATGTAGTGATCCACCCACCCTGCGGGGTGCCGGTCACCGCCCGCCGGACCTGATCATCTATCAGCACACCTGCGCGCAGGGTCGCACGCAGCAGCATCAACACGGCCCGATCTCAGCCCCGCTCTTCGACTGCTTGACAATGTTGGCCGTTGTGATGGGAATGGTCCACCCAGCGCCAAGATCGACAACAGCTGCGGCTAGCTGCTGAGAGACCAAGTACTCCTGCGACACGATCCTGGGCTTGCCGTCCACACGGGCAGACTCCACCAGGTAGTAGTAGGTCTACTTCCCCCGCTTCTTACCCACCACCGATGCCATATATGGATAATACACTGAGGAGGGAGCTGATACCAGCACCGACACACCGTTTGCCCAGGAAAACCCCACTACCCGAGCAGGGAAACCAGCCTCAGACCATCAAGATCGAACTAAGGGGGAAACTGGGGCTAGGCTCCCCGGGCGGGATGGCCATCGTGGGGAGCGAGGCGGAGATTGTCCGGGAGATTTTCGCCCAGTACCTCGACGGGGACAGCTGAGGTCGACGCCCAGATCGCCGCGGGCGCGGCGAGACGAGGTGCCTACGATGCGCGCGCTGAACGGTTGCTGTTGTGGCTCACGATCGCCCGGCGTCCTCGGCTCGCACTGACCAATCCTTCCGTCTTGAGTTCTGCAATGGCGCGGTTGGCGGTTCCCGCGGACACTTGATAGCGATCCCTCAGTTGCTCAACTGTTGGCAATGGGTCGCCCGGGCGGAGTGCGCCACACGAGATCGCCCCCCGGAGGTCAGCGGCGATGCGCTTGTATGGGCTCGAGGATTCTGGGTCGGACTGTTTCGCGGATCCGGCCGCGCTCATGTCGAGCGAGACGGGCGGTGCGGGCATTCGCACGCTGAACGCGCCTGCGGCCTTCTGATCCGCTTCCGCTACCCACGCCGAGTAGACGCGCAAGGTGGTTGCACCCCCGCCACCATGCCCAAGACGCCCGGCAACGGTCCGGACATCTACACCGGCCGAGATCAATTCAGTTGCCGAGTAGTGCCGGAGTTGGTGAAGGTGCATATCCCAACCAAGCCGCGCGCACATGCGCTGGTAGCGCTGAGAGACAGAACTCGGCTTGAGCCACGTCCTGTGATCAATCGATAGTGAAAATACGCGACCGTCGGTCGCGATGGTTGCACCGGCCAGTGCTGCGTCTGCCTCGCATTGCTGACGGTATGCCCGCAGCAATGCCACGGTGTCCGCGTCGAGCGCGATCCGGCGTTGCTGGTGTGTCTTGGTGTCCTTCTCCCAGGTCTTCGCGCCGTCCTGGGCGATGCTCGTCCGGATGACGAGAACGGCGCTGTCAAGATCCAACAGATCCCAGCGGAGCGCGCACAGCTCACCCCGCCGGGCTCCCGTCGTCATCGCGAGCCACAGCAATACGCCCCACGGGAGATTGGTGAACGCGGCATTGAGGATGGCGGCGGCCTGTTGGGATGTGGGCGGATGGGGGTCGTGCTTGACCGCACGCGGCGACTCGGCCTCGCTCAGCGGGTTGACCCTGATCCATTGCCAACGGATGGCGCGCTTGAGGGCACCGCTGAGGCAGAAGTGCACTTGCCGGATCGAGGAAGCAGCAAGTGGACGGCACGTGTGCGGCTTGCACTTCGCCGTGCAGTCATGCTGGTCACGGCTGGTGTGCTCGATGAACGGTCGGCCATCGCAGTGCGCGCGGCAGCGGCGGAGGACCGTGTAGAACGAGTCGAGCGTCTCGCCGGTGAGCTTGGCAATGGGGAGCTTGCCGAGCAGTGGGCGGATGTGGTTACGGATGTAGCCCTCATAGCTCGTACGTGTCGTCACGTCGACGTCGAGCACGTCGAGGTATCGGTCCATGAGCTGGTTGACTGTCGCCTTCGTGCGCGGATTGCGTCCTTCGTCGACCTGGTTCAGCATGCGCGTGCGGGTCTTCTCCGCCTCACGTCCAGCGTTCGGGCCGGCTGGGATGGTCTCCCGGAGGAAGTGCCGGCGGCCTGTGAGCGGGTCCTCGCCCGCGTACACCTTGACGCGCAGTGCCCCGCTTGACAGCACCTCGATCTCGCCGCGCTGTCGGCGTCTGGGTCCGCCTCTGGCCGCAGTCATGGCACCAGCGTACAGCATTTCGCACCACCAGCCGCACCACGCGGCCATGATCAGCGATCTTCCTATAGTTATCTCTGCTGTTCAGATAGGGTGCCCCCGGCAGGATTCGAACCTGCGACACACGGTTTAGGAAACCGATGCTCTATCCCCTGAGCTACGAGGGCGTAGCTTGTGCGTTTGCCCAGCATGCCGGACGAGTGTTGGTCCGTCGGACTCGGGCTGGCTGCCTCGTTCCCGACCGTCTGTGCCGCACCTGTGCCGCGTGCCGTGGACCAGCGCCTCACCACCGACTCGACACGCGGCGCTGATTGTACGGCGGGGGCTGCCGAGCTAAGAGCCGGAGGCCGGGATGTGTCGAGGTAACGACATGGTTGCTGCTGGCGTGCTGATGCGGGTGGGAGGGGTTGCGGTCAGGACTGCGGTCATCCGGTGGCAGCCTGGCGCTCAGAGCGATGGCCATTTGGGAACCCACTTGCCTCCAGGAGCACGAGACCCTTGCCTTCGGGGGCACGCGACTTGACGTCTGGCGGCTTGGCCGCAGCCTGCTCTGGGTCTCTTCCGCTTCAGCGCACGCTCCACTCTGACGCGGGACCGGGGAGCAAGTATCCCGGTATGCCGTGGCTTCAGGTATTTGGGCGGTGCTTCGCATGCTCATGTCTTGGTAGAGCCCGCCCGTCGCGGTGACCCCATGCCACCGCGAGACCCACAGGGAGTTACTAAGGCGGCTGAAAGTAGCTAGACCGATAAGTCTGGTTACTTGATGTAGCTGAGGCATGGGTCGTTGAAGAAGGCGCGAACAAGCTCGGGTAAGCGTTGGAGGCGCAGGAGCGCGGATTCGG
>JBOHFF010000137.1:0-8566 GCA_050699515.1 Pseudonocardiaceae bacterium | reverse complement strand
TCGGGAGTGGAGTTGACGGCAGGTCAGCTGCGCAGTGACGGTGTGCGCCGTGAACGAGACACCACCGACCTGCCCGGCGCGAAAAACGTCGCTGACGTCTCGTTCACGGCACCCGACGGACTTCCGGCGCCGACCCCTTAGCGACTGGCTGAGAACATGCGGTGTCTGAAATCTGCACATCCGAGACCGCACGCCACCCGACCGATCGTCCAGAAGCTTCAGTCACGAGCTCAGGCCGGCGGTGTGCTGAATCTCAAGTGAAGCATGGCCGTCTCGCGCCATCATCGCGCAGGTTGGCATGTCAGGATGACCCCATGTGCGGCAGGTACGCCTCGACCAGGAATCCCGCGACGCTCGCCGTCGAGTTCGACGCCATCGATGCCACCGACGGTGCGGCGCCGGCGGTCGACTACAATGTCGCGCCGACCAAGCCGGTGCTCTCCGTGGTGACCCGGCACCCGCGGGACGCCAAGGGAAACCCTGACCCGGATAGCACGGTGCGCAGCATCCGGGTGATGCGCTGGGGACTGGTGCCGCACTGGGCCAAGGACCCCGGGATCGGGTCTCGCATGATCAATGCCCGGGCCGAGAGCGCGGCCGGCAAGCCCGCGTTCCGCGACGCGCTGGCCAAGCGGCGCTGCCTGCTACCCGTCGACGGTTGGTACGAGTGGCAGCGTGTGGGTGCTCAGAAGCAACCGTTCTTCATAACCCGGGCGGACGGTTCCAGTCTCGCGCTCGCTGGTCTGTGGTCGACCTGGCGGGGTCCGGACACCGACGCGCCCCTGGTGACCTGCACGGTGCTGACCACTGACGCGGTGGGTCCACTCGCCGAGATCCACGACCGGATGCCGCTGATCCTGCCCGCACAGGCATGGCAGTCCTGGCTGGACCCGGACTGCGCCGATGCCGGCGAACTACTCGCACCACCGGCCGCCGAGTTGGTGAACGCGCTGGAGCTGCGGCCGGTGTCCACAGCGGTGAACAACGTCCGGCACGCCGGCCCCCAGCTGGTCGAGCGCCTCGAGCCGGCGCAGCCAGCGTTGCTGGATCTGGACCAGACCGGTGACTGAGCTGACCATCCCCACTCCGCACGGCCCAGCCACAGCGCAGCTGCATTGCGCCGCGCAGGGCGGTGCTGCGCTGCTGCTCGGCCACGGCGCGGGAGGCTCGATCAGTGCACCCGACCTCACCGCCGCTACCGCGGCGGCGATGGCGGCCGGGGTGCATGTCGCGCTGGTCACGCAGCCCTACCGGATCGCCGGGCGGCGTGCCCCGGCGCCGGCCCGGCAGCTGGACCAGGCGTGGCTGGCCGTCGCCCGATGTCTGGCGGCCGAGGCGTTCCCCGGCCTGCCGCTGATCTTCGGTGGACGTTCCTCCGGCGCCAGGGTGGCCTGCCGCACCGCAGTCACGGGCGGTGCCGTGGCCGTTCTGTGCCTCGCTTTCCCGGTGCACCCACCGGGAAAGCCGGATCGGAGCCGGATGACTGAGCTGGAAGAGCTGGACCTGCCGGTGCTCGTCGTGCAGGGCGAGCGGGATCCTTTCGGCCGCCCTGAGCCCACGACCCGGCGCGAGGTCGTGCTGCTACCCGGCGATCACTCACTGAAATCAGATCTCGCCGCCCTGGAACACGCGGTGGCGAAGTGGTTACCGCGCTCATTCGAGTGAATCGATTGTTCAGGTAGTGACGAACAACGCTCGATCACGATGAGGAAGACGTGAAAACCACGGCATGGACGGTGCTCGCGGCATTGGTTTTTCTGGCTGGCTGCACGGTCGGGCAAACAGTCGGAACACCGGATCCCACGACTACTCCCGCGGACAGCGTGAGCGCCGCACCACCGGCAGGCACGACGGCCTCACCGGTCCCCTCTGCGCCGGCACCAGCAGCAGAAACGACTGTAACGCCACCACCGGTGCCTGCGGCTGCGCCGGTCCAGGTGGTCGGCCGGGATATCTATAAGCTGGACGGAAACGACGATGGCGTCGGGTGTGAGTGAAAGCAGTCACGGAGGACGACATGCTCGAGATGTTGCGTAGCGCGACGCTGGTCGCGGCCGCAGTCGTCACGGGGCTATTCGCCGGGCTGTTCTACACCTTCGCCGTCTCGGTCATGATCGGCCTGCAACGGGTGGACGACCGTACCTTCGTCAGCGCGATGCAGCAGATCAACGTGGGGATTCTGAATGGCTGGTTTTTCGCCAGCTTCTTTGGCGCGCCGGTGCTGGTCGCCTTGGCCGCTGTGCTGCACCTCAACGCGGGCGACAAGCGCGCACTGCTCTGGCTGGTGGCCGGGTTCGTGCTCGTGGTGGCGACGTTGATCATCACGATCGGCATCAATGTGCCGCTCAACGATGCGCTCGCCGCCGCCGGTGAACCCGATCGCATTGCCGACCTCGCCGCGGTGCGAGCCCAGTTCGAGTCGGCTTGGGTACGGTGGAACGTCGCCAGGGCGATCACATCCACCGCCGCGTTGGCCTGCCTTTCCTGGGCCTTGGTGCGCTACAGGCGCGTATCGGCAGCGGCGTGAGATCGAGATCATGACCTGGCGGGGGCCCGGCGCTCAGGTCGACGGTGGTCCGTATCTCAGGTGCAGCAGGCCCGCCTCGTCCGGCTCGGCTATCGCGACCACGAAGAGGTTGTCGAATTCGTGCTCGCCGATGGAGGGCAGCGCAGCGGGCACGCCCAGGGCACCGATCATCTGGGGAACGGTGTTGCTGTGGCCGGCGATCAGGATGACCTCACCCAGTTCCCCGGCCCGCACCTGCTTCGCGAGCGTGGCAGGCGCAGGCGCCTCCCGGGGTTGCAGCTCGAGCCGCGCCGCCAGCGGTGCCACTGTCTGCCTGGTACGGAGGAAAGGAGAGTGGAGCACCGTCGCCACTCCCGCCGCGCCTGCGACATGCGCGAGCGCTTCGGCCCGGGCGTGACCATGGGAGTTCAGCGGTGGATCAGTGGACGCCGGTGGCAGGTCGATGTCGGCGTGGCGGACCAGCACGACCGTGATCATTCGTCCCCCTACGGTCCAGCGGCCATCATTGCGTGGTCGCGATCGGAGACAGCAACGTCGCTGTCGGGGTGCGCTGCCCCGTCGTGGAATGAGGGTAGCGGTCAGGGCGTTAGTCCGTTCGTGATGTCGACAGTCCACCAAACCCGCACATCCGGACCCATTTCGCTGGGCGCGACCTCCGGCTGGCGCGTACCCTCAACCATCAATGCAGAACTGGGCATGGGGGTGGTCGGAGTGACGTCAGCCGACAGCACCGAGGTCGCCCAGTCCGGATCGAGCGATGAGTCCTCTCCCGCGGGCGAGGAGACGCCGGAGCAGCGTACGGCGCGCTTCGAGCGCGACGCCATGCCTCTGCTCGACCAGCTCTACGCGGCGGCGCTGCGGATGACCCGCAACCCGGCCGATGCCGAGGACCTCGTGCAGGAGACCTACCTCAAGGCGTACGGCGCCTTCGGGTCGTTCCGCGCAGGCACTAACCTGCGGGCCTGGCTGTACCGGATCCTCACCAACACCTATATCAACGGATACCGCAAGCGGCAGCGCCAGCCCTTGGCACAACCCTCTGAGGAGATCACCGACTGGCAGCTGGCGCGGGCCGCGCAACACACCTCGGCGGGTCTACGCTCGGCGGAGATGGACGCGCTGGATCGGCTGCCCGACTCCGACGTCAAGGAGGCCTTGAGCCAACTGGCGGAGGACTTCCGGATGGCGGTCTATCTGGCCGATGTCGAAGGCTTCGCATACAAGGAGATCGCGGAGATCATGGGGACCCCGATCGGGACGGTGATGTCGCGGCTGCACCGGGGGCGCAAGCAACTGCGTGACATGCTCACCGGCGTGGCGCGCGAGCGCGGATTCCTGCGTGACGCGGAGGTCGCGTCATGAGTTGTGGAGATCCACACGAGACCGACTGCCGCCAGGTGCTCGCCGAGTTGTGGTTGTTCCTGGACAACGAGTGCGACCGGCAGCGGCGTGAGCTGCTGCAGCGCCATCTGGACGAATGCGGCCCGTGCTTCGAGGAGTTCGGTCTCGAGGAGCACCTCAAGGCGTTGCTGGCCCGCAAGTGCCGCGGTGACCACGCGCCCGACGCGCTCAAGCAGCGGCTGCGCGAGTCGATCCGCGAGATCATGGTCCGGCAGGACGTCCTCGGTGCGGAACTGACCGTCACGCAGACCACCGAGGGCTGAACTCGCCGCGGGCCCGCCGGCTGCACCGGCAGGCCCGCCGGGCGGGTCTCAGGTGTTGGGGCGCTTGCCGTGGTTGGCGGCGCTCTTCTTCCGGTTACGCTTCTTGCGGCCCTTCTTGGACATGGTGGCTGTCCCTCTCGGTGTCGATCTGATCCGGGTCGTTGCCTTCGAGCGACCCGGTGCGGTCTGGGCGAGTGTGTCACGGCGCGCCATGACTGCGCCGAGACGTGGGCGATCACCGTGGTTGGATAGCGGGCACAGCGTCGAGGAGGCGATCAATGACCGAGGAGATCCGGGCCGAGATGGTGGCCAACGTGTGGAAGATCGTGGTCGCCGAGGGCGACGCGGTCTGCGACGGTGACACCGTGGTGATCCTGGAGTCGATGAAAATGGAGATCCCCGTCCTGTCCGAGGTGGAAGGAACCGTCGCGAAGGTGGCGGTCTCGGAAGGTGACGTCGTACAGCAAGGTGACCTGATCGCCGTGGTTGAGTAACGTCATCCTCACGTGAGCTCCGGCGGCGAGGTGGTGGGCCGCGATGTCGACGCTGAGTGAGTTGCTGGCCCGGCACACTCGCCTGCCCGGCGCGGCGGTCGGTCACCTGCAGCGGATCGTCGCCGAGTGGCAGTTGCTGGCTGATCTGGCCTTCGCCGACCTACTGATGTGGGCCCCGCTGGATCTCGCCTGCCCGGCAGAGGCCGACCCGGCTGGCGCCGACCCGGCTGGCGCCGACCCAGCAGGGGCTTTCCTCTGCGTGGCCCATGTTCGGCCCACCACCGGCCCCACCGTCCATCCGAAGGATGTGGTCGGCACCCGGGCCGGGGACATCGAATGCCGTCGGCTCGGTCGGGCGTTTGCGCACGGCAGCATCCTGCGTGAGGACCAGCCCAGCTGGCTGCTCGGAGTTCCGGTGCGGCGCGAGGTGGTGCCGGTGCGGCTGGGCGAGCGGTCGATCGCCGTTCTGGGACGGGAGGCGAACTTGGCGGTCCCCCGGGTGCCCAGCCCGCTGGAGATCGCCTACCTGGGAATCGCCACCGATCTGTTTCAGATGTTGGCCGATGGCACCTTCCCGGACGGAGACACCACCCCGGACCGGCACGGTGGCCCGCGAGCGGGGGATGGCCTGGTCCGGGTCGATCCACACGGAATCGTGATCTACGCGAGCCCCAACGCGCTGTCGGCCTACCACCGCATGGGGCACCCGGCTGAACTGCGGGGGGAGCGGCTCGCCTCGCTGACCCGCAGGCTGATCTCCGACCCGTTCGACGCCGCCGAGGTGGCGCAGCGGATCCTCGGCGCCATCCAGGGCAGCCCGAGTACCCGCATCGAGGCCGATGCGGCCGGCGCCACGATGCTGTTCCGGGCGCTGCCGCTGCGACCGCGCGGCGAGCCGGCCGGGGCGTTGGTCCTGATCCGCGATGTGACCGAGCTGCGCAGCCGGGATCGTGCCCTGCTGTCCAAGGACGCCACCATCAGGGAGATCCACCACCGGGTGAAGAACAACCTGCAGACCGTGGCAGCGCTGCTGCGCCTGCAGTCGCGGCGCACGTCGAACGTCGAGGCCCGTCAGGCGCTGCAGGAATCGGTACGCCGGGTGGCCTCCATCGCCATGGTGCACGAGACGCTGTCGATGTCGCTGGACGAACGGGTAGACATCGACGAGGTCGTGGACAAGGTGCTCGCCATGGTCGCTGAGGTCTCGGGGGAGGAGAGTCGGGTCGTGGTGCGACGGGAGGGCGGATTCGGGATCCTCGCCGCGGAGCTTGCCACCCCGCTGGTGATGGTGCTCACCGAGCTGGTGCAGAACGCCCTCGAGCACGCCTTCGAGCCAGGCCGGGGCGGTGAGGTGGTGTTGCGCGCCGAGCGCTCCGGCGGATCGCTGGAGGTGACCGTCTCTGATGACGGCCGTGGACTACCGCTCGACTTCTCGCTGGCCCGGGCCGAGCGATTGGGTCTGCAGATCGTCCGCACTCTCGTGGGCTCCGAGCTGCGCGGGTCCCTGGACCTAAGGCGCCGCCAGCCCCGTGGCACGGTGGCGGTTCTGAGCTTGCCGCTGACCATCCAGCGTTGAGGGCCGGCAGACTTACCAGACCTGGCCCGACGACGAGAGGTCTGGCACCACCGCGGTGCCAGACCTCTCGTCGGTCATGCTATTGATGCGGATCAGACGCCGTTACGGGCCCCGGTTCGAGCGTTGTGCCGCTTGAGGGCACGTCGCTCGTCCTCGCTCATACCGCCCCACACGCCGGCATCCTGTCCGGATGAGAGTGCCCAATTGAGGCACTCAGCATTGACCGGGCAGCGGCGGCAGACAGCCTTAGCCTCGGTGATCTGCAGTAGAGCGGGGCCGCTGGTTCCCACAGGGAAGAACAGCTCGGGGTCCTCGTCTCGGCAGGCCGCGTGGTGGCGCCAGTCCATGGTTCTTGCTCCTCGTCGATCGCGCTGGCGAACTCCTCTGTCCAACGCTGTCGTCGTCTTGTTATTTGGGCTTGTGAATGATTTCACAATCACCCACGATGTCAAGGGGTATCTACGGACGAAGTGAGTCGATTCACCCAGCGGGTACCCCGCCGTAGGTACAGCCAACCGCACGTGAAACCGATTCTTCAAGCATAATTCGGACCTAGCTGTGCGTCGCGGAAGCTTGATCGCGACAACCCGCTCCGCTCGGCCACCGAGATATGATCACCGCGGTAGGCCGTCCAGACACCCGCCGGCCCGGAGGTCGTGAGGCTTCTGGAGCAGCTGGCCCTATTGGAGGTAACGACACGACCCGCTCAAACGTTTCGGTCCAGTTTCGTGTCACGGCACGTGGTCGGGTCGTCACGGAGCTAAACTGATGTTGTCGACTACCCTGTTGCAGTGACCGCCGACGTACTCGTTCCCGGGGAGGCGGCATGAGCACCGACGCTGAGCCCACCGCGTCAACAGTGCCGCGCCCGGTCCGAGCTGCGGGCATGCTAGTGGTGTTGCAGGGCCTGGCCGGGGTAGCGATCACGGGCGGGTTGCTCACCGCGTCGGCACGCGGATCCAGCAGCCAGGTCCCGGTCGGAGCCACTGCGGCCTGGCTGGCCGGCTTCGGGGCCATCCTGGTCGCCGTGGGTGTGAGCCTGGTGCGGGGCAGGCACGGCGCGCGCACTCCGGCCATCGTCGCTCAGTTGCTGTTGCTCGGTGTGTGCTGGTATGCCGCCGGCCCATCGTCCCAACCGGCCTACGGGATACCAGCCGCGGCGTTCTGCGTGGCTGTGCTGGTGCTGCTGTTCTGCCCGTCGGCGCTGCGTTGGGCCACCGGTAATCACCCCGAATAATCACCCGAAGACCGCTGATCGGTTGAATCCTACCGGTCAGCTCAGTTGAGTTGTGCTCGTAGGTTGCGGGCGGCATATTCGAGAAGCTCGGCATGCTGCGGCCAAGCGGAGATCTGCGACTCCAGGAACTTGGCGCCATCGAGGAACTGGCCCTGCCGACCGAGTGTGTGGCCCAGTTCGATGAGTTCTTGAGCCCCCACACCGGGCAGCGCCAAGCGCATCCGCAATACCCATTCCAAGTCGGCGGGACGTCCGAGGTTGCGATAGACGGTCCGCAGGTTCTGCAGAATGCGGGCGAAGATCGCCCTCCGGGGTGCCGCCGTCAACAGATGTCGCCCGAACGGGACGTCCGGACCTGCCTGGTTGGCGGTGCGGAACAACACCTCACAACCGGCGAGATCGAGCAGCGTGCCGCTGTTGAACGCATCCAGGTAGTGGTTGGTGGCCATCGGACGGACCAGGAAGTGGCCTGGCATGCTGACGCCCTCGAGCGGTATGCCGGCCCGCCGCCCCACCTCGAGGCAGACGACCGACAACGTGATAGGGATGCCGAGCCTGCGGTGCAGCACCTGATCCAGCAGGGAGTTGCGCGGATCGTAGTAGTTCCCGGTGTTGCCGGCGAAGCGTTCGGTGACGAACAGTCGGTGGATGAGCGTCTCGAGTGAGTCGATGCCCCGCGCCAGCCGATCCAGTTCGCGTAGCCAGGTCGCGGCGTCGAGGTCTGGATCCGCACCGGCCGCGATCGCGAGTGCGCCCACGTCGAGCTCCGGCCCGGGCCCTCGCCCGGCCAGTAACCCGATGAAGTGCTCCACTGCGTCCACGGTGTGCTGATCGTGCGCCCAACCTGGCCCCGCTGTCGACACCCGCACCGGTTATCCGAAGGAGATCGACGAGCTCGATGCTGCCAGGCGTTCGGGTCTGGCGGGCGGTTGCGGTGATTTGTCCGGGTGGGCGGGGATGCGCAGGGTGAAGGTGGAGCCGGTGCCGGGTTTGCTCCAGAGGTGGACTTCGCCGCCGTGGTTGGCGGCGATGTGTTTGACGATGGCGAGGCCCAGGCCGGTGCCGCCG
>JBOHFF010000136.1:0-92665 GCA_050699515.1 Pseudonocardiaceae bacterium | reverse complement strand
CCAACACCACAACCACGACAGGACTAACCGTCCAGTGCGAACTCGATCCCAACTCCTACCCCACAAAAATCAAACTCACCAACCGGCAGAAAGAGTCACTACCCCTCACCCGGCACCTCTTCCACGGCGACTGGAACTATACCATCACATCATAAATTGAATAATTTATTTCATTCCAGCTCCTAACTCTTTAGCGGTTGTGAAAATGCAAGATTTTATCGACGAATTCCGGAATTTTCGAACATGCAGAACTTTGCCGTCTTAGCGAGGAAGGGTGCGCAGATTGAGTACTCCGCCTGGCATGACTCGCGATCACTGGTGGTGGCGCCCTGGCTGGCGTAAAGGTCGGTCCTTCTATACATGGCACACCACCTTCTCGTCAAGTAATCCTATTCGCCAAATTGTTTCTTCGTATGCGCCGATAATCAGTGGGATCAGCACGCTCGACCCGGTGAAAATCGACGGAATCCATCTGACCCTGCAAGGCGTCGGCTTTACCGATGAAGTAAGTAGTGCTGATATTAATGGAATTGTAGCTTCGACCCTGCCTCGCTGCGCTCAACTGGGGCCGATAAACGCGAGGATGGATGAGCCCCGCATCGATGAAGAAGCTGTTCATGTGAACGTTCACCCGATCGAACAGATAGCGTACGTGAAGCTGGCGCTTCGGAATGGAATCGGAGACGTATGGGGCCACGAAAATGTTCCCGAATCAATGGACGGCTTTCGGCCGCATATCACGCTCGCTTACTCTAATGGAGTTGCATCTATCGGGCACATTGATGCGGCGATTAAAAAATGCTCGCTCCCAGTGGCTGATGTATTGATATCTTCGGTGTCTCTCATTAAACTGAACCGCGATCGCGGGCGTTACGAATGGACTGAGGTCGCGACCGTGACGCTTGGGCGCGATCCACGGTGAGCTCAGGGCCTGCGCCGGGAGGTGATCGCCTATCTCGGGCAGGACCCGGCCGGCGCCCTCACGCCGTCGATGCGGATCGGTGCCCAGATCACCGAGCGCCTGACTGTGCGCCGGCCGCGACGCTCGGACCACGACGCCCAACTCGGCCAGCGGCTCGGCGCGGTCGGGCTGGGCGGCGAGCGCGCTTTTCAGCGCCGTTACCCGGGTCAGCTCTCGGGCGGTCAGCAGCAGCGGGTGGCGCTGGCGCGGGCACTGGCCTGCGACCCGCGAGTGCTGGTGCTCGACGAACCGACGACCGGCCTGGACGTCGTCACGCAGGATCTCGTGCTCGCCGAGATCGCCCGCCAGCGCGCGCGGCTCGGGCTGGCGCTGGTGGTCATCTCGCATGATCTCGCCGTCGTCGCCAGGCTCGCCGACGTCGTGCTCGTCCTGCAGGACGGTGTGTGCGTGGAGCGTGGCGACCTCGTCGATCTGCTGAGCGCACCCGCGCACCGGCACACCGCGGCGCTGGTGGCCACTTGTCCCGACGCGAAGCAGCCGCGTCCCGCGCGCTCGGCCCAGCGACGAGGCGGCGCGCCGCTGTTGGAGGTGACGGACTTGTCCGCGGCCTATCGCGGGCGCGGCGGTGGCATCGTCGCCGCTGATCAGGTGAACCTCACCGTGCGCGCGGGGGAGTGCACCGCGCTGGTCGGCGCGTCAGGCTCGGGCAAGACCACGCTCGCCCGCTGCATCGCCGGGCTGCACCTGGCCGAGCAGGGGACGATCGCACTCGCCGGGGACGCCGTGGCGCGCGACGTGCGCCGGCGCACGGTTGACCAGCGTCGCCGCATCCAGCTGATCCCGCAGGATCCGCTCGGATCGCTGAACCCACGCTGGCGCGCCGGCCAGAGCGTGGCCCGGCCGCTGCGCGTCCTGCACGGCGCCGATGCGGCGACGGCGCGCCGCCGTGTCGCTGAACTACTGGAGCGGGTCCGGCTGGCCCCCGGGCTCGCGGACCGCTACCCGAGCCAGCTCTCCGGGGGGCAGCGCCAGCGGGTCGCGATCGCCCGGGCCCTGGCCGCTGGGCCCGAGCTGTTGCTCTGTGACGAGATCACCTCGGCGCTGGACACCTCCGTGCAGGCCACCGTGCTCGACCTGCTCGACGAGCTGCGCCGCGATCTCGGCCTCGGTCTGCTGTTCGTCACCCATGACCTCGGTGTCGTCGCCCGCGTCGCGGACCGGGTCGTCGTGCTGGATCACGGCCGCATCTGTGAGCAGGCCGCTACCGCGGACCTGCTCGCCCACCCGGAGCACCCCAAGACCCGCGAGCTGCTCAACGCCTCACCGTCGCTGAGCGCTGAGCTCACCGCCCGGCGCGCGGGCAGATAGCCCGCGGTCTCGGTGGACCGGCGTCACGGACGCCCTTGGGTGTCTCTGCGTCATGACCGGCCGAAGGCCCGGGCGAGCGTGTCGAGGCCGTCTACCGAGAGCGGCGTCGGCGGGTCGACGTAGTCGAAGCGAATCACCATGATGTTGTCGTTGCGGACCGCTTTCAGGTTCGTGGCTCCCGGAATCGCGAGGAAGGAGTCCTTGGTCGCAGCCAGATCGGCGACGGTGAGCAGGATGAGGACATCGGGCTCTTTGCCGAGGATCGTCTCCAGGCTCGTTTCGATATCACGCTGGTCGATGGCGTCCCCGAACGCGTTGGTCAGGCCGGTGGCCTCCATCTGGGCGTCGACCATGCTCTGCGGGTCGTAGGTGTACAGCGGACCGCCGCCCAGTGTGACGAATACGGCGGCGGCGGTCCGCGGTGCGGCGCTCTGGACCGACTTCTCGGCTTCGTGGATGCGTTGCCTCGCCCGGCCACGGCCGATGAGTTCCAGCGGGCCGGTCGGGGCTTTCTGCTCGCGGTCAAGCAGGCTGCCGACCTCGACCCGGCCCGGGGCCAGCTGCTGCTGACTGGTTCGGCGAACCACCTCGCCGACCGCACGATCTCGGAAACCTTGGCCGGACGTGCGGGACGGCTGACGCTGTGGCCACTGTCGCTGGGGGAGCGCTTGTGGGCTGTCCCGGTGAGCGCCCTGTGGCGCAGCGACCCGCTGCCGGGCTGAGCCAAGTCACATCAGCTGCTGTCCGAGCATCGCAAGAGGGCTCGACACCGCGTACGTGGCCACTGACATATCGCGGCGCTACCAGGCGCCGGTGGCCCACATGACGGCGACAACAATGCCGGCGATCAGAGTCGCGCCTACCGCCAGCAGCGCCCATGCAGCCGCTCCACCCCGGGGATCGTCGGTGCGGTCCAGCTCAGGCAAGTTGGACTCGAGACGCTCCCGTTTGATCATCATTTCTCCTTGTGGCATGTCACACCTGGATGCGGGGCCAGCGGGGATCACGACGCGACCACAGTCATGATTGTTTTGTTACGGATGATCGACGCATGGGTGGTTGGCCGGCGTCGTTCAACGCCCTGATGGTCGATCATGAGGAGGTGGGATACCGACAGGTTGATCGCGACGAGTACCAGGTGCCGCGATCGCCACACCGTAGTGGCACTTAACGACCCCATCACTCCACTCAGTTACTATCTGGCAGACGTGGTTGCTCGGATGGATGACACTAACCACACTTAAGTGTTAATTGCAACACTTTCGAGCGAGATCGGTCTGAGGCGCCTGCGTAGTCCCGGCCGCTTCACGGCTCCGCATGTCGATGCCTTCCGGCGGGTGTTGCGCCCGGTGGACGCGGATGCGGTCGCTGTGGTGATCGGCTTGCTCCTGGCGGCGCGTCTGACTCCCCGCCGGGCGGTGCCGGCGGGTCAACTCAGGACGGACCCGACAACGAACAGCACCACGACCACGACGGGCAGCCCGGGCCACAGCAGGACAAGCCGACCACGCAGGGACTGTCGGTGGACGACTCAGCGGTCGGCGCCGGAAGTCCGTCGGGTGCCGTGAACGAGACGTCAGCGACGTTTTTCGCGCCGGGCAGGTCGGTGGTGTCTCGTTCACGGCGCACACCGTCACCGCGCAGCTGACCTGCCGTCAACTCCACTCCCGATGGACTTCCGGTGGCGACCACTTAGCGAGTCCTCTCCATCCTCGGTCAACCAGCATGACCAGGGGAAAGCCATCCCAACACGACTTTGCCTATCCCCCTGGGGTGCACTCTCCACCTGTCGAATACAATTGCTGGCAAAATCCCAATGCGGCTGCGCTTCAACACTTCGGTCGCGCTGTGCCGCACACCGACTGGACAATACCGCTCAGCAACTCTGATCCTTACCGCGTGGTGCTGCCCTGTTTGCGCACGATATTGTGCCGAGTATGACGATGAGCCGAGTATGACGATGGACAGGGACTCCTCCTCCGGCATTGGTCTGCGGGTGGCCAATCTCGGATCCGGCGTGCGGATAGTCACGGTAGTAGGTCAGATCGACACTCCGGCCGGGCTGGAACTGGCCGATGCTCTGATCGCGCAGCTGGCCGTGGCACGGGTCGTGATTGTGGACCTGGACGGCGTGCAGCTCCTCGGGTCCGCCGGACTGTCCGCGCTGTTCGAAGCACATGAGCTCGCTGTCCAGCAAGGCCGCGCGCTACGATTGGTGTGCCGCTCTCGAATCGCCAACTGGGCACTGGAAGCCGCCGGACTGCGGGAGTGTTTCACGTTCTCGGACAACGTGCCGGCTGCTGTGGAGAACCCACCTCAGAGGTCAGATGTTCTTGACGTGGGACCCGCCATGCGGCGGGTTTATCGACGCCGAAACAGCCGATCCAGACAACGCGATACCACCATTGCCAGGCGCCCCTACGGACGCGCTGCGCCACCGCCCGACAGCAGCTCGAACAGCTGGGCGTAGATGCTCGGGGCGGCCACGACGAACCCCGTGCCCGCAAGATCACCCGTGAACGGGAAAGGCTCGGGAACGAGGTTACCGCGCCGGGCGCCCGCTTCTGTGGCGACGAGCGCGGATGCGGCGACGTCCCAGGGCGCCGCTCCGACTGCAGGTCGGCCTCGGTGACCAGCTCGTAGCCGTGCTTGTGCTCCGCGCGGAGCTGGCCACGCGCGCGCAGTTGCCGCAGTAGGCGACCCGCCTCACGCGCCACCCGCCCGGCAAGGTGCATCGCCTCCTCGTCGTCGTCGGTGCTGCTGATGGCGCTACCTTCCTCTCGCGCGGTGGCAGGTGATTTCTCAAACCGGACACTAGATACTATTGCGACAATTTGGCAGATGCTTGTACTGTGCAGGTATGCCCCCTTCTCATCCCGAAGTTCTTGATATCGCTGCAGGTAGTGGGCTGTCCACTGACCGTTTACCGATGGCTCACCTGCTGCGCCGAGCCGGCTTCGGTGCCGGCGCAGAGGAGCTCGATTCCTGGTGCGCACTGGGCTACCAGAACGCGGTCGAGACCCTACTGAACCCGGCCCCCGATGCGTCCCCCTACGGCAGTTGCGCCGCCGACGATGTGATCAGCCGGTACCTGGTGGCCTCGGCCGGCGCGCAGCAGCACGACCATGGCGCGCCGGCCTGGGCGTGGCGGCTCTACACCAGCCCCCGACCGTTGGAGGAGAAGATCGCGCTGTTCTGGCACGGTCTGTTCGCCACCGGCGGCACCAAGTACCCGATGCACGCCCGGGGTCAGCTCGCCCAGATCGAGATGTTCCGCCGCTTCGGGCTGGGTAGCTTCGAGCGCCTGCTGCTGGAGCTCTCCCGCGATCCGGCGATGCTGGTCTGGCTGGACAACCAGCACAACCACAAGGACGCACCCAACGAGAACTACGGCCGGGAGTTGCTCGAGCTGTTCTCGATGGGCCGGGGCAACTACACCGAGGACGACGTGAAAGCGGCCGCCCGGGCGTTCACCGGGTGGACGTTCCGGCCGATGGGCTCCTATTTCTTCCTCGGCCCGCTGCGCGCGGAGTTCCACTTCGACCCCGACGATCACGACGACGGCGAGAAGACCTTCCTGGGCCGCACCGGAGCATTCGACGGCCACGACATCATCGCGATCATCGTGGCGCAGCCGGCCACCGCGCACTTCCTCTGCCGGCGCCTCTACCAGTTCTTCGCCGCCGACTCGCCCGGCGCCGACGGCGAGGTCTGCATCGAGAACCTCACCGAGGTCTTCCGCGCCAGCGGGTATGAGATCCGGGCCGTGCTGCGGGCTCTTTTCCTTTCCGAGCACTTCGCCGCGATGCGCTACCGCAAAGTGAAGAGTCCTGCCGAGCTGGTGTTCGGCACCGCGCGATTGACCCGCCGGTGGACGATTCCCGATCACGACTTCGCCGGCTTGGCCCCCGACGTCGCCAGCATGGGCCAAACGCTGCTCAACCCACCCAGCGTGGAGGGCTGGCACGAGGGCGAGGAGTGGATCGACAGCGCCTGCCTGGTCGAGCGGATCAACTTCGCCAGCGCTGCGCTCACCCGACGCGACGCGCCCGGGGTCGCTTGCATGCTGACCCGGATTCGCGCCGCTGGACCGCGGTTGCGATCAGCGGCGCTGCTCGACGCCTGCCTCGGCGCACTGGGCTCGATCGAGCTCACCCAGACCACCAGAGAGGTGCTCATCGACCACGTGAGCAGGCAGGGCCCGATCGACTTCGAGGCGGCCGGCGCCGAGCACCGCGCCGTGGAACTGCTGGCCGCCATCGTCTCCACCGCCGACTACCAGTATTGCTGAATGAGGCAGTGCTGCTGAGTAAGGATGCGACGTGACAACCACACTGCACCGCAGCGCCAAGAACTTGGTCGTCGTTCAGCTCTCGGGCGGCAACGACTACCTCAACACCGTGGTGCCCTACTCCGACGGGCTCTACTACGACTACCGCCCCGCGGTCGGCATCCCCGCTGAGGGACTGCTGCCGCTGGATGAGCGGGTCGCGTTCCCCACCAGCATGGCGCCCATCAAGCGGATGTGGGACCAGGGCAAGGTCGCCGTGATCATGGGGATCGGCTACCCGAACCACAGCCGCTCGCACTTCCGCTCGATGGACATCTGGCACACCGCCAACCCCGACACCTTCGACATGGAGGGCTGGCTGGGCAAGACGGTGGGCGCGCTGGACCCCACCGGCCGCAACCCGATCACCGCGGTGAGCTTCGGGCGCGGCCTGCCCAGAGCGCTGGCCTGCCCAGACGTGGCCGCCGCTTCGGTGGGCCAGCTGGAGAGCTACGGGCTGTTCACCGGCATCCCCGGGGCTCACGCGCGCGATCCGCTGCTCGACGTGGCGAAACGGGTCTACTCACCGCAAGCATCGGCTCAGTTCGTCTCCCGCCGGTTGCTCGGCACCGGGATGGCCGCTCAGGAGGGCGCCGACATGCTGCGCACCGCATCGGCGAACTACACCTCCACGGTGGACTACCCGGCCCGCCATCCCTACTACCCGGTCTCCGAGCACCTCCAAGGGGTCGCCGCGGTGATGGCCGCCGACCTCGGGACGCGGGTGTACTACACGATGCACGGCAGCTTCGACACCCACGGCGACGAGGTGGTCAACCACGCCAGGCTCTGGGACCGGCTCTCGATCAGCCTGGACGCGTTCTTCACCGACCTCGATCAGCACGGTGTGCGGAAGGACACGGTGGTCCTGCTGTTCTCCGAGTTCGGCCGGCGGATCAAGGACAACAACGGGGGCACCGACCACGGGGCCGGCGGGGTCGCCATGCTCATCGGTGACAGCGTCCGCGGCGGCCTCTACGGCGACTACCCGTCACTGGCACCGGCGGACCAGGACGAGGGCGACGTCCGCACCACCACTGATTTCCGGGCGCTGTACGCCTCGATCCTCGAGCAGTTCCTCGACGTCGACCCCGCGGTCGCGGTGGCCGGCGCCGGCTCCTACCAGCAACTGCCGCTGAGGCGCTCATGAGCGCCGCGCAGGCCGTCGCGGCACTCGCCACCGCGCGGCACTCGTTCCAGCAGAGCCTGGGGGTGGGGCGCCGGTCGGCCAAGGGCTTCGCGTTCCCGGTGTCGGTCGCGCTGGATCACCTGGGCGCGATCTACGTGCTCAACCGGTCGAGCTCGTGGAAGGACCAGTTCCCTCGGGTCACCGTGATCTCCCTGGGCGAGGAGGATTTCCGGGAGATCGGCGTGTTCGGTACCGAGCCCGGTTGCCTGTTCACCCCGACCGCGGTGGTGATCGACAAGACCGACCGGCTCTACATCGCCGATGAGCACCTGCACACGGTGAGCATGTTCGACTGTGACGGCACGTTCATCGCCCGCTGGGGCGAGCCCGGCTCGGCCCCCGGTCAGCTCAGCCGACCCAGCGGGTTGGCTCTCGACTCCGCGGGCAACGTGTGGGTGGTCGACCACGGCAACTCCCGCGTGCAGTGCTTCGCCCCAGACGGGCGAGCGCTGCGCTGCTTCGGATCGGCCGGTACCGGTCCCGGGCAGCTCAACCTGCCGTGGGGTATCGCGGTCGGACCCGACGACCACATCTGGGTGGCCGACTGGCGCAACGACCGGGTCCAGCGCTTCGACCCCGCCGGGCGGCACCTCGGCAGCTATGGCGAGGCCGTGCTTCTGCGGCCCTCGGCGGTCGCGGTGGCCCAGGATGGCACGGTCTATGTGGCCGACTGGGGACACGACTGCGTGCGCGTGCTCGACAACGCCGGTCGGCTGCACGAGACCTGGGAAGGCGACGCCACCTTGTCCCGGTGGGCCCGGGAGTACCTGGGCATGTACGACTCGTCCCGGCAGCTGCGCGAGCTGGCTCACGCCGCCGGCCGCGAGCACGAGGAACGGCGGTTCTGGCAGCCCAGCGGGATAGCCCTCGGTGCCGGCGGCCTCGTCCTCGTCGCCGACACCGGGCGCCACCGGGTCCAGGTGTACCGGCGCGACGACCAGACATCCCACGGCACCGCAGCAGTCACGGTCAGCGAGGAGGAATCAGCTGTGACGAGCACCGCCACCGCGCGCCGGGTGGTCGATCCCCGGGCGGGAACGTTCGATCTGTGGGATCTGTCCACCGAGGAGGATTTCTTGCTCGACCTGCTCGGCTATGTGTTCCGGACGTGGTGGCCGGTGCTGCGCTTCGGCACCTTCGTCCCTGGTTCGGTGTGGGAGATCCGGGCCCCGAACGCACCGGTCGACGTGCGGCTGCGCAACGGGACCGCCACCGTGGATTTCGGCGCCTGGCACTTCCACCTCTGCATCGGGCCCTACCCCGTCGACCCCGCCGTGGCCAACCTCGGCGGTCAGCTGATCCAGGGCAAGCGCACCGCCCGCGCCGAGCTCGGCCGCCGGCTCGATGACGACGGCGCACCGGTCTCGTGGTTCCTGCGGCTGACCGCAGCGGCCGGTAACCAGCAGCTCACGATCTGGTTCCCGAGTCCGTTCCGGGACGACGACGAGCAGCGCCTCGGGCACCCGGACTGGGCCCGGCTGGCCGCCTGGGACGACGTGCGCAAGCGCTACCTCGGCCTGGATTCCGACCCCGCGGATCGCGCCGCCACCGGATCCGAGCACTGACCCCGTGACGATGACAGTGAATGGGAATGGCGTGCGAACAAGCGTGGGAATAACAGGATCAGCGCGGCGACGGACCCGGTGCGGGATCGTGGCCGTCGTGCTCGGGCTGGTGAGCGTGGCCTGTAGCGCCACCCCGGTGTCGGGAACCCCGACCCCGGTAGGGGCCGGCGCCGGACTCGACGCCAACGGCTGCGTGGTGGGCTACGACGGGTCGCGGGACCTGTTCCCCACCAAGGCCACCTTCGGGCACGCGGGCACGTTGAGCATCGACTACCACAACAGCTACAAGGTGGTCACGGTGCAGCGGCCCTGGCCGGAGACCACCGAGCCGCTGCGCTACGTGCTCGTCCACTGTGGAACCCAGGCCCCCGCGCTGACCGGGGAGCTGGCCAGCGCGACGGTGATCCAGGTGCCGGTGCGCCGCGCCGCGGTGATGACGACCACCGTGCTGCCTTACTTCGAGCGCTTCGGCGCGGTGGACCGCGTGGTGGGCGTCAGCGAGGTGAAACAGGTGAACACACCGAGCGTGAACCGCGCCATCGAGGCCAAAACGATCGTCGAGACCGGGCAGAACGAGAAAGCCAACCTGGAGACCGTCACCTCGCTGGACCCCGATGTGATCGTCACGGTCAAGCAGGGCGACCCGGCCGGGCTCGAGCGGCTGCGCCAGGCCGGTTTCCAGGTCGTCGTCAACGGCTCTGCCTCCGAGGACACCGCGCTGGGTCGCAACGAATACGAGACCAAGCTCATCGGCGCGCTGCTCAACAAGGAGGCCGACGCCGAGCGGTCCTTCACTGAGATCGCCACCCACTACGCCGAGATATCCCAGCGCGCCACCGCGGTGACCACCAAGCCGACGGTCTACGCCGGCCAACCCACTGGAGCCATCTGGTACACCCCGGGCGGCCAGCACTGGCAGGCCAAGCTGTTCCAGGATGCGGGTGCGGACTTCCTCTACGCCGATCAACCCCAGCGGGGCAACCTCCAGCTCGACCTGGAGGCGGTGCTCGCCAAGGCCGGTGAGGCGGACTACTGGTTCCAGAGCACCGGAAAGACCTGGGAGACGCGGGCCGACGCCAAGGCCGAGGAACCCCGCCTCACCAACTTCGTCGCCTTCCGGGAGGGACGCCTCATCGGGCTGCGGACCTTCCAGGTCAAGGGCACCGGCGAGAACGACTTCTGGGAGCAGGGGGTCTCGCGGCCCGACCTGCTGCTGGAGGACATCATCTCGGTGCTGCATCCAGAGCTGACGCCCGGCCACCAGCTGCGCTTCTTCCGGGTCCTGCCGGAGAGCTGATGACCACCACCGTTGCCCCGCCCGCCTCCCAGGCCGCCCCACCATCCACCCAGGACCGACGCGAGAACACGAAGCGGGCCAGGGCCCTGCTGGCCAGTAGCGCCCTGGCCATCCTGATCGTCGGGGTGTTCCTGGCCACCCTCGCGTTCGGCTCGGTTTTCGTGCCGGTCGGTGACGTTCTCGCGGTCCTGCTCGGCGAGGACAGGGTGGCCCGGGCCTTCTCGCGTATCGTCCTGGAGCTCCGCCTGCCGCGGGCTGTCGCCGCGCTCGCCGTCGGCGCCGCGCTGGGCGCGGCGGGTTTGCAGATGCAGACCCTGTTCCGCAATCCGCTGGCCTCGCCCTCCACGCTCGGAATCAACTCCGGGGCGAGTCTGGGAGTGGCTCTCGTGGTGCTTCCGGGCGGCCTGGCCGGCGCCGGGCTGTTCGGCAGCGTGGGCTTCGCGGGCCGCGCCGGCTCGGCGCTGGCGGCGGCGCTCGGTGCGGCCGCGACGATGCTGCTGCTCATGGTGGTCGCCCGCCGGGTGACCAACGGCCTGACGTTATTGATCATCGGATTGATGATCGGCTACGCCGCCTCGGCGGTCGTCAGCGTGCTGATCTACGTCGCGGAGAGCCAGAGCGTCCAGTCCTACATCGTCTGGACCTTCGGCACCTTCGCCACGGTCACGGTGGACGACCTCGTGCTGCTCGGAGGGGCGATCGCGCTCGGGCTGGTGCTGGCGTGGTTGACCCGCAACGAGCTCAACGTGCTGCTCCTCGGGGACCGTTATTCCCGGACGATGGGGGTCAGCGTTCGCCGGATCCGCGCGCTGACGATCATCAGCGCCTCGCTGCTGGCGGGGACGGTGACCGCGTTCTGCGGGCCGGTGGCCTTCATCGGCGTCGCCGCCCCGCACATGGCGCGTGGCCTGTTCGGCACGTCGGACCATCGGGTGCTGTTACCCGGGACGATGCTGGTCGGCGCGCTGATCGCGCTGGTCGCCGGGTTCGTCGCGCATATTCCCGGCTCGGCGTCGATCCTGCCGCTCAACGCGGTCACCGCGCTGATCGGGGCGCCTGTGGTGATCGCGGTGCTGCGCAGCCGCCGGCTGGCACGGGCGATGGCACAGTGACCATGCGAGCTGGGACCATGCGAGCTGGGACTATCCGAGCTGGCGAGCCTGTCTGCGTCGCGGAGGGGCTGAGCGTCGGCTACCGCTCCGGGCGCCGGTGCACCGCGGTCCTCGACGGCCTCGATCTCGAGTTGACCTCGGGCTCGTTCACCTGCTTGTTGGGTCCCAACGGCTCGGGCAAGTCGACCTTGCTGCGCACCTTCGCCGGGATGCAGCGGCCGCTGGGTGGGAAGCTGACCCTGTTCGGGGAGGACATCGCCCGGCTGCGCCCCCGCCAGCTTGCCCGCCGGCTGGGGGTGGTGCTCACCGATCGGGTGACTGTCGGTGCGCTGTCGGTGACCGACCTCGTCGAGCTCGGTCGCTACCCGCATCGGGGCTGGGACGGGCGGCCGGGTGAGAACGACGCGGCGATCGTGCAGTGGGCGATCGACATCACCGGGACGCAGCCGCTGGCCCACCGCGACGTCGACGAGCTCAGCGACGGTGAGCGGCAGCGGGTGATGATCGCCCGGGCGCTGGCTCAGGAACCCGCCATGCTGCTGCTCGACGAGCCCACCGCCTACCTTGACGTCTCCCGCCGGGTCGAGCTCACCGCGCTGCTGCGCAGCCTGGCGGCCGAGACCGGTAAGGCGGTGCTGTGCACCACCCACGACCTCGAGCTGGCCTTGCGGGCCGCCGACCGGATCTGGCTGCTCGACCCCGACGGCACGGTGATCGAGGGTGCCCCGAGGACCTCGCCCTCGACGGATCCTTCAGCCCCTGCTTCGCCGGCGAGGGAGTCGACTTCGACGCCGACTCCGGGAGTCTGCGGATGCGGCGCCCGGTCCGCGGCAGGGTGCATGTGGTGGGCGATGACCGGCCCGCGCTGTGGGCGACCCGAGCGCTGGAGCGGGCCGGCTACGCGGTCGCGGACGGCAACGGGGACCGGCGCGCTGAGATCACGGTGCGGTGCCGGTCAGGTCCCGGCTGGACGCTCGAGGTCGACGGCCGGAGCAGCGATTATCACAAGCTGGCGGATCTCGTCGGGGGCCTGCCCTGAGGTGAACCTGCCAACGAGCCGGCTTTGCCGAGCTGGATTTTATGGACTTACCGGACAGGATACAGAAAGGTGTTTACGCTATTGCTTCAATTGCCAGTCGAATGCATTTGACAACGCGATCGGGCGTGGTTGCGCGACGTTCTTTTTTGAGTACACGAGCACACTCACAGCGATGTGACGCATACGCACACCCATACTCTTCATGATCATGAAAACGTCCATCACGAGCATGAACACCGCCACGACGGGCAGTCGCACACCCACCCGCACGTGCACGAGAAGAACCTCGAAGAGGATCACGAGCACGCGCACTGATTCCTCATGGGGTGAGTCTATTTCTTCGTATCACCTATTCGGGTGACATTATTCCGTGACATCACCTACGGCGGGGGACCACTTAATGGGTGATGCCTTTTCGGTTCCGTTGGCCGTCTCGACGGGGGGCGCCACTTGGCTGCCTCCCGTTGGGTTAGCCGGCGGGGCCGGGCTCGGGGCGTACTTCTGATAGGCGGCGGCTGATTCCGCCGCGGCCATTGCCGCGCGTTCGGCATCGGTTGGTCTGGCCGGCGATGTCGTGGTGGGTGTCGCCACGTACTTCTGGTAGGCAGCCGTAGCCGCCCGCACCGCGGCCGGGCGCACATACCTGCCGTAGGCGGTCACCACCATGCGTTTCGCGGTGGGCTGAACATACTTCTGGAAGGTGTCCGCTGCTCGCGTCGCAGCCGGCCGGACATACCTGCGATAGGCAGTCCTGGTCATGGCCGCGTAGTTCCGATCAGTCACCGTGTGCTCGGCGTCCGGGGACGCCGGTGGCGACGGGTTCATCACGCCTCCAGTAGATGCGAATTAGCTGCTGTTGCAAAGATAATGCAATAGTACGGTGGATCTGATTCTTTGGCTACTCGACAGATCGTGTCCCACCGATCTTCCGATCAGTTGTGATCAGGCGCGGATGATCGTGGCGGTGAGCAGGGCTGCGGCCAGCGCCAGGGTGATCCGCAGCGGCCGCTGGTGGCGCCGCCACTGGCCGTCCCACCAGGTGGCGTCCCGGCTGTAGTGATGGCCCAGCGCCATCGCGGCCCGACCCAGCCCGAAACCGAGCCCGGTCACCAGCGCGGCTGGCCAGGAGCCCAACAGCAGCACCGCTGTCAGCGGCAGGTAGGGCAGGTTGCTCGGCATGTGAGTGCGCACCCCGGCGCCCATCTCGAAACCGAACCGCAGCGCCCCCGCGTCACCACCGGATGCGATCACCGTCGAGGGTACCTGGGCGCGCCGGTGGGGCAGCGTCACGCGGTGCAACCCGCACTCACCGGCGACGACGAACATCGCTAGCGCGATGACCAGACCCACCCGCACGGCGGCCGGCAGCACCGGACGGACCAGGCTGCCCAGAGCCACCGCGAGCGCGCTGATGGCGAGGGCCCCGGCGACGAGGCCGGCGGTGAAATACCGTCGTGACGCATCCCGCCAGACCGGCGAGCTCAGCAGATGTGCCGAGTTGGTGCTTCATGCCGAGCCGGACAGTGCGTAGCCCGCGGCCAGTCCGAGCAGCAACCAGGCCAGCACGGTGCCCTCCCGCGGCACCGGTGCAGCCACCGCGAGCACCGCCAGCACGGTGACCATCAGCACCGGACCGGACACGGCTCGCCGCAGACTGTGGATCATCGCGCGGGCGGCTCGTCCAGCGGCGCGTTGCAAATCACCTGTTCCAGGTTGGGGGCCCCGCTGTAGTGGATCTGGCCGTCCGCGCAGCGGTAGGTGACGCCGTCGGCGTTCCAGCGCCAGCCCTCCATGGACTCCTCCCCGGCCCGGCAGATCGCGGCCGGCTGGTAGCAGTCCAAGCCCTCGTTCCACTTCCCGTAACAGCCGTTCTTGAACCACTGATCCGGGCCGCAGTAGGACGGTGAGTAGGGAGCACCGTAGCAAATCGGCCCGCCTGGACCGTCGGCGTAGCGCCCGCAGTCGGGGTACTCGCTACCCTGCTCGGCTCTGGCCACGCGGGCCAGCGGGATCCAGCCCAGCACGGTGAGGCCGAGGGTCATGGCAGCGGTGCCCACGATGGCCAGGAACCCGCGCCGGGGCATTCCCGCCCCGCTCTCCCGGAACTGCACGACTCGCGGGCGCGGATCAGCACCGGGCGTATCGAGCCGGGGAATGTCATCCTGAATCATTGCGTTCCTTGCCGGAGCATCGTCTGAGCGCCGTTGACCAGGCCCGCCACCTGCTCGCTGATCCGCTCGGAGGAGGTGATCGGCCGCCCGGCGAGCACCGTCCCGTCCTCGGCGACGTGCAGCAGGGCCGGCGCCCAAGGCAGCTCGAGCTCGGCGATGAGGTCGGGGTCGATCCGGGACGGGATGCTCGGCGCGCCACCCCAGTGTTGTCCAGCTCGGCTGGCGCGTGGGGACAGCACCTCGAACCGGGTCCCCGGCTGCCCGGCGGCGAGCCGGGTGAACGGCTCGTGCACCGCGTCGCACAGGCCGCACCCGGGATCGAGCACCAGCAACACCAAGTCTCCTTCTCCGGCAAGCTGTGGAACCCGGCGACCGGTGGTGGCCCGCCACGGCTGCCTCCCCTGCTCGGCTCGCAGCTGGACAACCTCGGTCTGCAACTCGCGGAGCTGCCGCAACATCCCGGCCATCGCCAGCGTCAACACGGTCAGGCAGCCCCACGCCAGCGTCACCGCGGCGGCCAGCACGCTCACGCGGCCCGCCCGTCGACGGCCGCCGGGAGGGTGTAGAGCAGCACCGCCAGGACGAGCGCGCAGGCCACCAGCAGGATCGTGATCCCGCCGCCGGGCAGTGAAGTCGCCGGGTACAGCGCTGTCGCGGCCAGCGTGGCGATCGCCAGTACCACGGCTCGACCGATCGAGCCCGGCCCGACCTGGGTGCCCATCCGGTTGCAACCGCAATCGGACTGGTCCCCACGGTGGTGGCGCCACCACAGGTGCGCGGCGAAGGCCAGGTAGATCGCGGTCTGGGCGGCCAGCGCCCAGCGCAGCTCGGCGACACCGAAGATCACCGCAGCGACCGAGGGCACCCCGATCACCAGCTCCACCGCCGCGATGCCCCGGGCCGTCGCGATGCTGGTGCCGGCCGCGCGAGCCAGATACCGGGGTGTCCGCAGGTGCTCGAGTCCGGCTTCGACCAGCAGGAACGCACCCGCGAGCACCGGCACTCCGAGCAGGATCATGCGGGCTCCCAAGTCACGTTCAATTCTTGGAGCAACGCTAGTGCCTCGCGCGGGTCCGCGGTGTCGGCAGGTCCGGGGAGCAACCGGCTGATCGCGGTGGGGGTGGCGAGGATCAGTGCGTCCGGCCGGGACCGGCCCTGCGCGCCGGCCCCGAGCGGTTGGCGCCACAGCTCTCCGTGCCGGGTCGGATGGCCCCGGAAGCCCGGGATGACGACCGGGCCGGTCCCGGGACGCTCGATCGACAGGTAACCGATCCCGGGTACCTCCTTGGCCACCCGCACTGGCTCCAGCCGAGCCTGCCCGGCGCTGCGCGGCTGCGCCAGCATCCCCAGCGGGGTGTCGGTCAACCGGAACGCGTCGAAGACCGTCGTGATGCCCTCGGGGGAACCGCAGGCCCTGGTGTGCAGCTCGAACCACTGCCCTTTCCAGGCGGCCCGGTAGTCGGCGGGCTCATCGCGGCCCGGGTCGTCCCGGATGGCCACGACCAGCTCACCGCCTCGGTAGGGCTGGCGGAGCAGCCGATCGGGGATGGTGGTGTAGGTGCAGTGCCAGTCGAAGGCGCCGGCCTCGGTCACGGTGAAGGTCCGCCGGGCACCCCGCACGAGCGCGACGAAGTTGCACGACCACGGCCGGGAGGTGTCCAACCCGGTGCCGTACAACACCACGTGGGAGCTGTCCGGGGTGACGAAGGCGGGACCGCCCCGCCACGGCCAGTCGTACCGGCTGCGTTGTGCGGATGTGATCACATGTGACTCCCGAGCCCGGACACTGAGAGCGATACTCGCACACGTACCGTCGTCGCCGGTACGCGGTCAGGGGCGAGTCTCGGTGAGTGGGCGGATCAGCGGCGCCGCGGTGGAGTCATCGTCGGCCCGCAGGTGCACCAGCGCGGTGAATCCCCAGCTTTCCAGGCGGGTCAGTTGGGCCCCGAACTTGCCGCTGCGCCCGATGACGGCGACCCGTTGCCCGCCGGCGCGCAGGCCCCGGGCGGTGGCCAGGGCTCGGCTCACCGTGACGTCGGTGTCGTAGAGCACCGCGACGGCCTCGGAACGCGGGGTCCGGTCGAGCAGATCGACGATGCGCTCGAAGCCGATCGAGAAGCCGCAGGCTGGGAGGTCCTTGCCCAGTGCACGGCCGACCAGCTTGTCGTATCGACCACCGCCGGCCAGCGAGGAGGGGAAGTCCGGGTGGACGATCTCGAAGATCTGCCCGGTGTAGTAGCCCATGCCGCGGACCAGCGTGGGGTCGAACTCCCAGGCCATCTCGGCGGTGGTGGTGAGCTCGGCCAGTGCGCCGGTGGTGGTGGCCAGATCCTGCAGGACGTCCTCAGTCAGTGTGGGCACGATGTCGGCCACCCCGTCAAGGATCTTGTCTTGGGGCAGCTCGGTGAGGTCGTGCACCCGGGTCAGCGCGCTGTCGATCGCGGTCGCCGGCAGTCCCCGGTCCTCGACCAGCTCGCGCCGCACGCCGTCCCACCCGATCTTGTCGAGTTTGTCCAGGCCGATGAAGAACGCCGGCCAGCTCTCCGGGGGCAGGGCGGCGCCTTCCGCCAGGGCGGACAGGAACCGCCGGTCAGAGAGCCGGACGGTGGTGCCGGCGAGCCCCACAGCCGCCAGCGCCGCCGTAGTGGCCTCGATCAGCTCCACTTCAGCGAGCACCGACATCTCACCGATGATGTCGATATCGCACTGGTAGAACTGCCGGTAACGACCCTTTTGCGGCCGTTCGGCGCGCCAGACCGGTCCGAACTGGAAGGACCGGAACGGCAGGGGCAGCTGGCTGTGGTGATGGCCGTAGAACCGGGTCAGCGGCACGGTCAGGTCGAATCGCAGACCGAGGTCGGTCAATTCGCTCACCTCGGTGCCGGCCTCGATGCGGGCCGGCAACCCGCGCCGGAGCACCTGGAAGATCAGTTTCTCGTTCTCGCCGCCCTGGCCGCTGGTCAGTCGCTGGAGGTCTTCCAGCGCGGGGGTCTCGATGCGCTGGTAGCCGAACCGGTGGTAGATCTCCGAGATCGTGGCCAGCACGTGGTCGCGCATCGCCGCGCTGTCGGGCAGCAGGTCACGGGTACCCCTTGGCGGGGAGTTGTCGATCTTCACCGGGCAGTCCTCATCGGGTGCCACGAGCTCGTGCTCAGCAATACCACGCGCTGAAGCCTAGCGACGCCATCCCACCGGGCGGACATTCCGGTCGCACAGCGATGCGGCGACCCGCCAGCATGACGATCAGCCGAACGCACACCGCGGCCGGCTTGCCTCACGCCGCTGGCATCGGCATGATCAACCCGAGCAGGAGCCGACGAGGTGGGCTGATCGAACGCGATCTTCTATCGCAAAATTAGACGCACGTCACTATTCGAAAAGGATGCGGAGCCTCATGAGCCAAGACAACTACAGCCGGACCACGACGATCCTCCGGCTGGTCGTGCGCCCAACTTCGTTCAATCGTGTCGACAATCCACCCCAGGGGAATTCGGCGGCCGACATCGCCACCATCATCGACGACCTGTTCGATGCCGATGACAAGGAGAAGATTGGCCACGACGAGATCTTCTGCGTCGCTGTCAACGCCACCGACAGGCAATGCACCGGCACGCTGTTTTTACCCCAAGGTCAGCTCACCTTCACGATGCCGTACAGCCTCACGACCCGCAGCGGGGAAGGTGCTATCACTGGTGGAACCAACGCGTACCAGACAGCGGCCGGCACCTTCAAGGCCGTCGCCCGGCCCGGCACCGAACCACCGGTCTCCGACTACACGTTGAGCATCATCGTCCTATAGAGAACGCGTCTGGCTGACCGGCCCGGAGGCCAAGACTTCAGGTCGCGACCGGAAGTTCGTCGGGAGTCGACGGCATGCCACACTGGTGACCACTGAGAGCGTCCTCGCGATGCGGTCTTGCCCCTTCGCCGTTCTTGGCGAGTGAGTTATCACGCCGGGCCCCACATCGTGGCCACGGCGGGTCGGGTCGACGCAGGTGTCCGAGGAGGCTTCTCCCTTCCTGAGCCCGGCGCTGTCTGAGCTGGCGGGGTTGTTGCTGGCCACTGAGTCCTTCACCGAGCTGGTGCAGGGCGTTGCGGAGTTGGCGGTGCGCACTGTGGAGTCGGCGGTGACGTGCGGGATCACCCTGGCCGACCAGGACCGGGTGTTCACCGTGGCGGCGGCCGACGAGCTGGCTATCCAACTCGACGAACAGCAATACGAGCTCGACACCGGACCATGTCTGCAGGCATTGGCGAGTGGGGAGGTCGTCGACGCCCCGGATCTGGGTAGCGAGTCGCGCTGGGAGAGCTACCCCACGATCGCCATGGGGCACGGGGTCCTGGGTGTGTACTCGGTGCCGTTGATCGTGGCCGGCAAACCCGTCGGGGTGCTCAACCTCTACGTGCGCACCGCGAACGCCTTCAGCGCCCTGGACCGGCAGTTGGCCGAGCTGCTGGCCGGTCAGGCGGCGATCGCGATGACCGCGGCGCTGCGCCATTACGACGAGGTGACCCTGTCTGATCACCTCCGGATCGCGTTGTCCTCCCGATCAGTCATCGACCAGGCCATCGGCATCGTGATGGCCCAGCAACGCGGTACCCTCGAGCAGGCCTTCGCTGCCCTGCGGGCCATCTCGCAGCGCCGCAACATCAAACTGCGGGTGGTGGCCGCCGAGCTGGTCGAGACCACCAGCCGTTCCTGAGCCCGTAGCCAAGGCCGGGCTGGCGTCTGGTTGCACGTTCCCTCGATCGGAACTCGCGGACATCCTCGGGTGACGGATAGGCTCTGACATGGTTGGACCAGCAGCCGTCCGGACAGCCATACCCGGACAGCCATACCCGGACAGCTGTGATCAGCGGCGGTGTTCCGCGCTGCGGTAGCCCGGGTCTCCCCCCCAGACCCCGGAGGGCGTACGGATGTGTTAAGCGACCTGAGAACCAGCCGGAACTATCCTCTCGGGCGAGCACCGTCACACGCCTTGGCGGCCGATGTGCTCGTCGCGGTGTGGTGCTGCTCGGTGGGGATGTCCTGGACGCTGGAGCTTCACGAGCTCGACGGTGACATGGCGCCCGGGATCATCAAGGACTGGATCACCTCGGGCGTGCCGATCTCTCAGCCCGCGCCCGACGCGCTGGCCTGTGAGCTGCTCGCCGAGCGCGGCTTGGAGCTGTTCCGCGATTCGTCCGCCGGCCCGTGCACCCGCAATCGGCACGGCATCGGATACGTGAGCACCAACGCTGAGTTGATCAGACTGGCGCACCTGGTGCCGGACGAGGCTGCCGAAATCGGGACACACCCCGTGGCGCTGGCCACTCAGTGGATCATGGCCGGATTCCCACCCGACGTTGCCGCGGGCCGGATACGCGGGACCCGCAAGCCGGTCACCCGCACGAAGCACCTGGATGATCGATAACCTGGCCGATCAGCGCCCGTGGCTAACCTCTGCTTCCCTTTAGGCAGGCGTGTCAGCGGTCGGCGGTGCAGATCAGAAACGTGCCCGACGAAGCCCGCCGGGCGCTGAAGGCGCGCGCTGCGGCCCGCGGCGAGTCGCTCAACTCCTACCTGCTGGAGCTCATTAGCCGGGAGGTGGCGCGGCCAACGGTCGGCGAGGTCCTCGAGCGCGCCGCCCGGCGAGCCGAGCGCGCTGAGGGATCCGTCGTCGACATCCTCAGCACGGTCCGCGCAGAGCGTGACGCGCAGTTACACCGCCGGTCTGACGTGTGATCGTCGTGGATAGTGCGGCGGTGGTCGATGCGCTCACTGTCGTCGCCGGCACTGACGAGCTGCGCGCCTACCTCGCCGCCGAAGATCTACATGCACCGGGGCTGCTCGACTTCGAGATCGTCTCAGCGTTGCGGGGGCTGGCTCTGTCCGGTCAGGTGAGCGCGGCCAGGGCCGAGGACGCCCTGGTCGACTTCGACGATCTGCCCATCCGGCGATGGCCTTCCGCGCACGCCCTGCGCCGGCGTGCCTTCCAGCTTCGCGACAACGTCTCCGCGTACGCCGCCGCCTACATTGCTCTGGCCGAAGCGCTGGACTGTCCGCTGCTGACCCGCGACGCGCGGCTGGCCAGGTCGAGCGGGCATGCCGCCCAGATCGAGGTGCGCTGAGCGGTATCGCGTCGGTGGCCACGGCTCTCCTTCGAGTAACTGTGCGCGAGAAGTTGCCAGCTGGCCGACGGCTCATCCCTTGTACCCCAGAACAGCCGTCTTCGTTTTCCCCCCGGTTCATCGCGTTCCCCCGGTTCATCGCGCGAAGCGAGGGTGCTGACCGGTGAACTGGGATGCGAGCTGGACGGCGACGGGTTCGTCCGCGTCGACGAGACCGGCGCCACTACCCGGCGCGGTCGAGCTGTGAGGCCAGCAGCGTGGCGTAGGTGCCGCTGCGGGCGAGCAGTTCGTCGTGGGTGCCGGTCTCGGCGACGCGGCCGTCGTGGAGCACGACGATGCGGTCGGCGGTGCGGATGGTGGAAAGGCGGTGCGCGATGACCAGGGTGGTGCGTCCTTCGCGAGCTCGGGTCATGGCGACGGCCCCCTCGCGTTCGCTGGCCGCGTCGAGGTTGGAGACGGCTTCGTCCATGATGAGGATGGGGGCGTTTTTGAGTAGGGCGCGGGCGATGGCGATGCGCTGGCGTTGGCCGCCGGACATGCGGGCGCCCAGCTCGCCGGCGATGGTGTCGTAGCCGTCGGGCAGGTGGGAGATGAACTCCTCGGCCAGCGCGCCGCGCGCGGCCGCCTCTATTTCGGCGTCGGTGGCGTCGGGGCGTCCGAGGCGGATGTTCTCGCGCAGGGAGATGTTGAACAGGAAGACGTCCTGGGGCACCAGCGTCAGCAGCCGGCGCAGCTCTTCTTGCGGGAACTCGCGCACGTCGTGGCCGCCGACCGCGACGGCACCGGATTCGACGTCCCACAGGCGCAGCAGGAGATTGGCGCAGGTGGACTTGCCGGCCCCGGAGTGGCCGACGAGCGCGACGGTCTCGCCGGGTGCGACCTCGAAGCTGATGTCCTCGACGGCGGCACGCAGGTCCGGGCCGTAGCGGAAGCTGACCGCCTCGAAGCGGATCCGGGGTTCGATCGGTCCGGGCGGTGGCGCATCGACGAGATCGCGCACCGGTGCCGGTGCGCGCAGGATCGTGGTGATCCGGTCCGCCGCGGCCGCCACGAGGCTGAGCTCGCGAGCGACGTCGGTAACCTTGATCACCGGCAGCAGGGACACCGCGGCGATCACGACCGCGACGGGGAACCAGGACGTGCCCAGCGATCCGTTGTTGACCAGCGCGGCACCGGTGGCGAGCACGGCGAGCACCCCGGCGACGGTGATCGTGTCGGTCGCCGCGAGCTCCCAACCGGATCGGCGGCCGTGCGCGACCTTGCTGGCGCGCAGCGTCGCACCGCGGGTGCGCAGCAGGGTCAGCCGGCGCGGTTGGCCGCCGAAGGACACCAGCTCGCGCAGGCCCTGGAAGGTGTCGACGACCTCGGCGCTCATGTCTCCCAGTGCCGCACGCAGGTCGCGCCCCTGCGCTTCGGCGCGCCGCCGCAGCCAGGAGGGCACGGTGGCGAGCAGGATCAGGGCCGGTAGGAAGGCCAGCGCCAGTGCCCAGTGGAACATCACGAGCGCGATCACGGTCGCCAGCGGGAGGGTCGCCGCGACCGCGAGTGGGCTCAGGGTGTGGGCGAAGAACAGCTCGATCAGCTCGACGTCGGAGATCGCGGCTGATCCGAGGTCGCCGGAGCGGCGCTCGAGCATGTATCCGGGTGCGAGGCGTTCGAAGGCGGTGTACACCTGCCCGCGCGTGTCGGCCAGCGCGCGGAACGCCGCGATGTGCGCGAAATAGGTGTCGGCGAGGGTCAGCAGGGCCAGTGGCACGATCAGCGCCGCGAGCACGATCAGCGCCGTGGTCAGCTCCGCCGTGCTCGCCCCGGTGGCCGTCTCGGTCGACTGATCAGAGAACGGTCAGGTGCGCTGGCGTTGCCCCGGGCTCGAGCATGGTCGACATGGTCGCTGTCCAGCAGCGCCGGTCCCTGGTCACGAACGGGCCGGATGGTAGGCGTCGGCGCGGTAGGCAATGTCGACGACGATCACGAGCCGCTTGCCGTCATCGACGCGATAGCGAACCCGGTAAGCGCCGCGGCGGGCCGAGTACTGCCCGGCGAACGGTTGGCGCAGAGGCTTGCCCACCCGGTACGGCGCCTCCCGAAGCGGGCCGTCGCAGAACGCCCACACCGCCGCCGCGATCCTCTCCGGAAGCTGCTCGGTGAGCGCTCGGCGCGCCGCGGCTCCGACGACCAGGTCGTAGAACTCCGTCACGCGGAGTGTCGCGCCCGCGCGGCGAGAATGGCCGCCATCTCGTCGCGCCCGGTGACCTCACCGGCGTCGACGGCCTCGTCGGCTTCTTGGGCGCGACGCACGGTCGCGTCGCCGTCCAGCCACGCCAGGGTCTCCTCCATCGCGGCTAGGTCGTCGACCGAGATGACCACCGCGGCGGGCACCCCGTTGCGAGTGATCAACACCCGTTCGGCTGTGCGGTCGATGGTGTCGACGAGCTCGGAGAGCCGCGCCCGCACCTGGGCGAGAGGCAACATCTGCATGTACAGAATTCTAGCGCATTCTCGCCGGTCATCTCGGGTCGCCGGCATCCACCGGCCCGCACTGAGCTTCGGCCACGACCACACCGGCTCTTTCGGGGAGGATGCCCGCGGCATTGATACCGCCAACTGGCGCATCGTCGAGCGGAACAGATGGTCGGCCTTGTCCCGCAGCAGTTGCCGCCGGCCGGGTGCCGCGTTGAGCGACTTGAGCGTGGCCATGCCCTGCATCGAGTCCAAGTACTCCGCGCCCAGGGCCGCATACGCGTCCCAGTGGCTGCGGCCACGTTCGGCCAGCAACCGGTCCCACAGCCGGGGAACGAGCGGCGTGGCCAGCACCGCGACCGCCACGTGGCCCCGACCCACACGTCTCTGGTGAACATCCAGGCCACCAGGGCCACCGGCCCGGTCAGGCACACCACCAGCTGCGGCAGGTAGCGGCTGAGATAGGCCTCCAGGGCTTCCACGCCGTCGACCACCGTCGCCTGCGCCTCGCCGGTCCGGGTGCGGGTCAGATGCCCCGGGCCGAGGGTGACGAGCTGGCCGTACAGCCGGTCGCGCACCCGCTCCTTGATCTGGCTGGCGACGGCTTGGACCACCACTTCGCGGGCCCCGACCAGCAGGCCACGCGCCACCATGATCACCGCAATCATGACCAACAGCTACCGCACCGCGACGACACCCTCACCGGCGAAGATGCGGCCGAGCACCACCCCGACCAGCGCGGCCTGGGTGACCCGGGCGGCCATCACCAGCCACCCGATCATCACGCCTACTGCCAACGGGCCGGGTAGCTGGCCGGCCAATGCGAGCGGCTTGCGATGCACCATCACGCGGCATCACCACCCGTTGGACGTTCAGCAGCGGCGGCACCAGCCAGTACCGCTAACGGGTGACGCTAACTACACTATCGTGCTAATTGCAAGTAGTTGCTTATCCGGTCGTCCTGTGTGCTTGCTGCCCCGGTTCACATCGCGTCGGTCGTACGCACGGTCATGATGTTGATCAGTCGGGGAGTGTCGTGCCCGTCGCGGCCGTGCCAGCAACGGTAGTTGTCGATGAGCAGGATCTCCCCGCTCTCCAGCACTGTCCGGGGGGCCTCGGAGGCGACCGCGGCGCGGATGTCGGCGAAAAGGTCCAGCATGGCCTCCTGCTGCTCGGCCATGGCCTCGTGCACCGCTCGACCGCGCCATACCGGTCGGGCTCCCTGGTTGGCGCGTACGACGCGGCGACCGGCTCGGGTCCACTCGATGTGGCGGCACACCTGGGGTGTGCTCGGGACGCCCCGGCGCAGGTTCCACGCGCCGTAGAGGTCGACGTCGACGGTGGTCAGGAACTCCCAGAGACCCGGGTGGGCGTCGCGGAGCCGGTCGACGACCCGGTAGCCGTCGGCGACGAGGGACGCGCCGCCGGAGACCGCCCGGTGCACGCACTGGATGAGAACGTAATCCTCGTCGGGATCACGCAGCGCGACGGTCTGCCCGTGGACGTCCACCTCGACCCGGTGGCTGTCGTTGTGCAGCTGGATCGGGTCGTCGCGATCGCTGCGTCGCTCGCGCACCGGGTAGAGCTGGCTCAACCGGGTACCGAGCACCTCGGCTGCGGCCAGTACCAGGCTGTCGGGTTGGGGTGGCAGTCCACGCAGGATCACCGCGCCGTCCCGGTCGAGGAGCTCGCGCGCCGTGGCTGCACGGGCTCGGGCCGGTGCGAACGCGGTACCGGCCATGAGCGATTCCAGCTCGGCTCTGGTCTGGCCGATCCTGCTGCCGTCCGCGGTGAGCCAGCTCATCGACGCTCTCCGTTCAGTGGAGTTGGCTGGGTTGCTCGGTCATGACGTCGAGCACATCACGCCATAGTTACAAGGAATATGCAATAGTTCGGCGGACGAGATAGACCCGCAGCCGCCCGTGACGCATCTCCGTGACACAGGGCACGAGTGTGAAACCGTGGCGTCGATACAGGGTGATCGCCGGAGCGTTGTTCTCGAGGGTCCGCATTACCCAGCCGGTAATCCCGGCCGGCGGATTTGCGAGCGTTCGGCTGAGCAGCAGGCTCGCGACGCCGCGGCGTCTTGCCGTGACGCACACACCGAGCTCGGCGAGGTAGCCGGTCTCGGACGGTTGGACACCGAGCTCCTCAGCGACCGCGAGGGCGTCAGGGTAACTGGCGATGGCCAGCGCGACGCAGTATCCAACCGGATGGCCCGTGGGGTCATAGGCCACCAAGGTGATGTCATTGCGGTCGACCAAGGCGGGAAATCCAGTCTTCGGGCGGCGGAATCTCACCGGGTCGGTAGTTGTACGGCTCACCGTGCTGCACCTGAGCCACCAGGTCCAGCACACCGGACTGGTGGGCGACACCCGGCCAGGACGGGACCAGCGCGACGGTGACGCTATCCATCATCAGCTCCTGTCCGACGGTAGGCGCAGCCGAAGGCGGCATGCGTGCCCCGTCGATCACGGGGAGGAGTCATATGGCAGCCGCGAGCTGTGCCGAGCGTGTGCATCAGCGCTTGCTATTGCTAATCGCTTGCGACTACGATCCGTCATCGTATCACCTGTTCGAGTGAGCCAGCTTGTTGTCGATGTCGTCACCAGGGAAACCCGCAATGCGCAAGGCGTTGCCCGCGCTCGTCGCAGGGCTCGTGCTGAGTGCATGCGGTAGCGACGGCAACAGCAATAGCGCCGCGCCGCCGGACCCAGCCAGCGCCTTCCCGATGACTGTCGCAGACTGCGGTCGTGATGTCGTTCTCGACAAGCGCCCGGAGCGGGTCCTCACGATGGGCTCGGTCGCCGCGACTCTCATGTGGGCGGCAGGCGCCACCGACAAGATCAGCAACCGCGCGAACGAGGGTGGCGTCTCGCTCGGCCCGGCGCAGCAAGCGCTGCACAAAGTACCGCTCATCTCACCCAACCAGGAGCTCTCCCGAGAGGTCATCATCGGGCAACAGCCGGATCTGGTGATCAGCTATGGCTTGAACATGACCACCTGGCAGGACTTGGAGGCTGCCGGCATCAAGTCCATCGTCAACGCGGGATTCTGCGATGGCAGCGGCAGTGGTCCCAACCCCGACGGCGATGTGGACTTCGACGACGTCTACGCCGACATCGAGCTCTACGGTCGGATACTCGGCACCGGCGCCGCCGCCACGCAGACGGTGGCAGACCTGCGTCAACGTGTCACGGCGGTAGGGGACCAGTTCCGGGGTCGCCCGTCGTCGGCGCGCACCGCGGCAGCACTCACGCTCTCCGGCGGCGTCGTGCGAGCCTACGGCTTTCCGAACATGACCCATGCTCAGATCGAGACGCTCGGGCTCACCGATGTGTTCGCGGACATCAAGGAACGGGTCGCTGAGGTCAGCGTCGAGGAACTCATCAAACGCGACCCGGACTTCCTGATCTTCCTCGCGGGCGGCGCACAGTCCGCTACTCGCGCGGATGTCGAGCAAGCGCTCCGCACGCTACCGGGGGTCGACCGCGTGACAGCGGTCCGCGAAGGGTCTTATGTCCTGCTGGAGAGTCCCTTCATCCTGGGGTCCCCGCTCGCGGTCGACGGCCTCGAGGCGATGGCCGAGGAACTCGCCGCCTCGCCGTGATCTCAGCACCACCGCAAGCCGATAACTCCTCGCCGGCCCGGGTCGCCTTGCGGGCGATTGGTAGAAGTTGTGCGTGGCGGTCGGTGGCGTGGACAGGTCACCTGGGCAGCTGCGCGACTGTCCCGGTTTCGGACGAGTGTGGGCCGCGGCGACCGTCTCATGCTTTGGCAGCTACGTCACGACGCTCGCCATCCAAGTATTGATCGTGGTGACGCTGCATGAAAGTGCTGCCGGAGTCGGCCTGGTCAGCTCGGCCCGCTGGCTTCCTTATCTGCTGTTCGGTTTGGTTGCCGGTGTTTTGGTCGACCGTCTCCGACGACGTCCCTTGCTGATTGCCACCGATTTCGGCCGCGGATTGTTATTGATCGCAGTGCCGGTGCTCGCCCTCACACACCGGCTTTCGCTCGTCGTGCTCATGGTGTTCATGGCGGTCTTCGGGCTGCTGTCGCTGCTCAACGACGCAGCTTCCCAGTCCTTCCTCCCTCGGCTGGTACCCACCCACCTACTGATCTCGGCCAACGCTCGATTCGATCAAAGCGACGCTCTCGCTCAGACCACCGGGCCGGTGCTCGCCGGCGGGCTGGTCTCGCTCTTGACCGCACCATGGGCAGTGCTCGTTGACGCAGCGAGCTACCTCGCGTCCGGCCTGCTGATGCTCCGTATTCCGACGGTCGAGCCCTTGAGCAGACCGGTGTCGGTGTCTGGCATCTGGCGAGAAGCGGTGGAGGGCTTGCGCTGGGTTTATCGCCACGCCATCCTGCGGCCGCTCGCGCTGAATACCCATGGCTGGTTTCTGTGTTCCGCGGCCGCCGGCGCGGTATTGCCCGTTTTCGCGCTCCGTACGCTCGAACTGAGTGCGTTCGGCTTCGGCGTGGCAATGGCTGTAGGCGGGATCGGGGCCCTGATCGGGAGTCTTGCCGCGACCCGGCTTGGCGCCCGGTTCGGTGCCGGTCGGGTCGTCATCGCGTGCCGCGCGGCCACGGCGGTCTCGTGGGCGCTGGTGGCGCTGAGCACCCCGCACTACTTGGGCTGGATACTGTTCGGGGCCGGACAGCTGCTGTTTGGCTTGTCCCTCGGTGCGGAGAACGCGAACGAGATGGGCTACTGGCAGGCGGTGACTCCCGATGCTCTGCAGGGCCGCATGAACAGCACCAGGCGTTCGATCAACCGTGCAATGATCGTCTTAGGTGCACCCGCCGGTGGGCTCCTCGGTGACATGATCGGATACCGAGCGATGCTCTGGACAGCGGCGGGAGGGTTCCTCATCGTCTCAGCCACCCTCGCAGCGTCCGGCTTCCGAACCGCCCGGATCGACTAGCCGGATGAGCACCATCTCCCTGGCCACCCATGCTGGTATCACCGTGCGCTACCTGGAGATGATCGAGGCCGACAGCAAGACGCCCTTAATACCCGTCCTGCGCAAGCTGGCCACCACCAACTTGTCGATCGGCCGCCCGGAAGGTTGCATGGCCGAAACGTCGGTGGTGTCGCTGCACCTTGTAGCCGTTCCGCGGCGGCAATAGTGTGCACCCATACGGATCTCTACGCCTCCCGCTCCACGTTGTTACCCTCAAAGGTCAGCAGCGGCACGTCGTAGAGTTGCGGTTGGCGCGGCCGGCTCATCCTCGGGCCGGTCACCTCCACGATGTACATCTCGGTCAGAAATTGGATCGTGGCGTCGAGCAGGTGACTGGTGTAGGCATTCGCCGAATATGCCTTTAGTCCGACGGAGACATGGATATGCGGTAGCACCGTGTCGGTATCCGCATCGTAAGCCAGTGTGCCGCCACCGAATGCCTCTGCGTTTTCGAGGTGGACCTTCGTCCATACCGGCGCATCGGGGTTGTCGAGTTTCTCGCAGCTACCGACCAGTTCGACGTTGCGCATGCCGGCGATGAACATCGGGATGTAGCCCTGCCGGACATCGTGGGCGCGGCAGAAGTCGGTCAAGGCGGTGTAGAAGTTCTCGCCATGATCGAAATTGACACCGAAGGTTCGACCGATCGTAAGTTCGCTGGATCGCACGGGCACATGCCTCTCTGGGTAGAACGATTGACGCTAGGAGTTGCTGAGTTGCCCGACATAGCGAGCTGCGAGATTCAGTCCGTCAACAGTAAGGAGCCTGCTGCGAGGCGGAGCCAGTCCGGCGAAGCCCGCCGCACCGAGCTCACCACAACGGGCGTGAAACCACCGCCAAGGGATGTGCAGGTATGCCGCGAGGGCCATCAGGCGCCGCCGTGGTGTCGGCCCGTCAATGATTGAGTGAGCTGCGACCTGTCCGGCGGTGTCGCTGAACCGTGATTGATTGCCAGGGCTGCGAGTGTTGACGTGCCACAGTCCCGGTGTGCGGATCCAGTTGGCCACAATGACGGAACCGCCGAGCACGAATCCCTCGACGTCGCCGTAGTCGGGCTCAGGCGTCACGCAGACGCGAATGCCGAACGACTCCATCAAGGCAGCCGACAGGAGCAACAGAACGCGTTCATGTCTCGGTGACTCATCCACCGTATGTTCGGGCAGGCAAAAGCCGCGGGCAACGGGCGTCCCGAGTGAGCTGGTGCGTTGTAGGTAGGCAACCTTGTGTCGCCACAGCAGCCAGGTCGACGCTTCTTCGCCGCGCTGCTCGCGGGTCCAGAACAGTGGCGATGCCTGGAGTCGGCCGAGGTTACGAACGATGTGCCGGGCGCAGAAGTCGGAGCCGAGCCACATCTGCGAGATGGTGGCGAGGCCACCTGCCTCCTCGCGACTGACGGTCGAGCAGGTCAGACCTTCATAGTGCGCCAGGTCTTGACGGTGACTGTGCAATGGCCCGTCGTCGGCCAGAATGGCGTCGTCCAGATTGGTCATCGCCCATACCGCTCCATAGGTGATGTCATCGAACAGATACGCCCGCGGAATGGCGATGGCCGGGCTGTCTGGTTGCGCTATCGCCTGCCGGGCGGACTCGCCAGCATCCAGGGCGTAGTACGCGACACCGTCGACAACATTGTCGGCGGCGACCAGCAGTCCTCGCTGGCGAGGGCGAGTGAACTGCGCCAGCCTCCGGCGTTCGGGTCGGACGAGTGCGTCTGTGCCGTGTTGCGCAATGTTCGGATGGACCTGCGTTATCACCTCGGCACCGTCGAATATACGGCCAGCCGGGAGGCGCACGCGCCAGTCGGTGCCCTCGGCTGGGATGGGACGACTCAAGTTGGTTTCTGGCCACCGATCGGTGAGCGCCGCAGCAAACCCAAACTTGTCATCACATCGAATGGCGAGTGCTGGAGAAGATGCGGCTGCCTTATTGCTGGTGGACATCTCGAGGGTGGCCACGCCACCGAGCAGGAAAGTGCGGCGTCGCATCGGGTCGGTCTGCTCCTGTCCATCTGCCCCGATGATGACCACACCGGGCTGTGTCAAAGCGTCGGGCGGAAGCTGGTCTGACTGCTTTAGCCCAAAGCCAGATCCAGCCGGTTCATGCTCCAGTCGGTTGGGGAGCTTGAACCACAACAAATAACCGGGAATACGCAGGGTTCGCGCCCAATGCGCCAGACTATCGAGGTGGAGAACGGGCGGCCCGTTCTCGATCCGACTGATTTGCGCCTGTGTCAGGCCCAGCCAGTCTCCAACGATCGCTTGTGGTACGCCGTCCTTGCCATACAGCGCCGCATGGTGCGGATGCTTCCGGTACGCGCATGACACCCTCCCGATGTGCTGCGCCGCGAGAGCGTCACGAAGCTGTTCGGTTTCCCAGAAATCGGCTGGCACTTCCGGTGCCTCGATGCGCAGGGCGACAAGACGCTTCCCGCACGGACTACACAGGCCGCCGGCGTGGTCACGACCGAGTCGGGTACCACAGCGGCAATAGCGCGGCGTGCTGCTCCGGTTCATCGGGCTGACCTGCCTGGTTGGCATAGGGGCAAGGGCTCTAGCCAGGCAGTTTACCGTCCCAGGCCGCCCTATGGGTGCGCCCATATACGCCCCATGTATAGCCCGTAACCCCTGATCGTCATAGGCGCGGCCCCCAGGTGGTAACAGAGTCGAAGGTAGACCCGGCACTTGCCCGCCGACCAAGGAGAACGACCCCGATGCAGCGCCCGCCAGCCCTCGCCATCGTATCCGAGATGGACTACTTCCCGCCCGAGCTGGAGCGGCTGTGCAGCAGGGCCGCGCTGGTACTGAACGAGCACGTCAACCACGTCGACCTGTGTGCCGTGTGTGGATCTGCCTGGCTGTGCGAGCGCGTGCAGCTCGCCGAGCACAACCTGGCGGTCCTGTGACCGACCTTGAGCTGGTCAGACGGGCGACGTGACCCCCGAGCCCGTCGCCCGTCTGACCTTCCACGCCCCGAGGGGAAACGCCTTGACGACTCTGCAACCACTCGTGTGCGGCTACGTGCGTGTCGGGCCAACTGACCCACCCCGGTCTGACCAGCATCTGATCTACGCGCTGAGACTCCACGTCTACGGCGTGCTCATTCCTTCTCGACCAATTTTCACGGTTCCCCGGTATGCGGCAAGGCATGTGCACTCTGATTCGGTTGGAGACCGGCGTGCGAGTCCTCGTGATGAACAATTCGGACGAGGAGTTGCGCCAGTGAATGCCCCGACACAGGCAGAGCGCTTTCAACTCGGTCACCATCGGCTGACCACCCTTCTCGAAGCGATACTTGCAGGCGACGTCATCGAGGACCGGGTGACTGCCGAGGGTATCGCGTCTGCGCTCGGCGCGGCCATATCGTTACACGAACATCACGCGGTTGACGAGCGCGGTCGATGTGCGCTGTGTCGTCCGACCGGCAGGTGGCGTCGTCGGCATCGCTGCTTGATCCATACCGAGTTCGCGTTTTACCTCGTTCATCACAGCAGCGTCGCCATCGCGGCAATTTCGGAGCGAGCCGCAAGGAAGGTAAGCAATGGATCATGGTGACGAGACGCTGATGACAGAACTGCGACCCCTTGCCTACGGGTACATGCGTGTGCCATGTGAGGTCGAGGATCACGTCGTCCGCGACGTGGAACGAAAACTCAGAGACCATGCCGAGGAACGCGGGTTCGAGTTCGCGGCAATATTTCACGAGTTCGAGCCCGGTATCAGTGAGAGATGGGAGGAGCTGACGACCGAGCTCCAGCGTTCCGACGCGCACCACGTCATTGTGCCGTCGCTCAGTCACGTATCACTCCATCCGATTCTGAGGTCAATCAGGCTTGAACGGCTTGAGGAAGACGCCAAGGCCGAGGTCCTCGAATTGAGTGATCGGTAATGGACCAGCATGACAGCGCCATGTCGATTCTCGATCAACTAAAGGGTATCAACCAGGATGTCGGAGCGTTCGCCGCGGGCGTCTTGCCGAATGACATCAGTAAGGAAGATCAGATCGCCTTTGCTGCCTGCCTTGTTGGGCTAGCCATCACCATCAAGGACCGCGCCGAGGGTGCTGCCGGATTGGTGGTCGAAGGGAATGTCATCGATGACAGCATTATTGACGACCGAGCCCTTCCATCCTCATCAGGTACATGCTGATAGTCCCGCCGTGCCGGAAACGCCGCGTTTCGCTGACTCGGTGACGCTGGCCGCGACGCGTGCCGCTATTGGTTGCGCGCAGATGTTCGTGTCGCACACGCTGTATCACTGGAACGCCCGCTTTGCTGAGGACGACGCACTCCTAGCGGTGACCGAGTTGGTCACCAATGCCCCGAAGGCTACTGGCGTCATGGATGAGCATCCGCGCTGGTGGGATCTGGGCCACCTGAACCTTATTAAGATGCGGCTGCTCGGCATGGACGCCAGCATTGTCATTGAGGTGTGGGACAGCGATCCAGAACCGCCTGGATTGATGGATCCTCGGTGGCATTGCCTTCAGCTGCGCTCCGGCGGCACAATCGTGCGGTGTGAGCTGGCGTTCCACCGGCGTTCCAGAATCATGCCCGGCCAGACGCAAGAACAGCGGTTGCCTTTGCCGCGACGAAATCCTCGGCCATCACCTGGCCCCACGCGCCCGACAGCGACCGAGAGAGATCCGGAGCTATTGCGGCGGGTCATCGATGGCCTGATGAAGCTCGACGAGCAGCCTGGAGGTGACGACATGAGATACTGACTGCCACTTCCTCGCAACGCCACTACTTCGGAGCCTTCCCAGCATGAGCACAACATTCGACTTCGTGATGACCGAGCACCCGGCCTGGCAGCCCGCCACCAGCGGCTGTCACCGGGTATTCGCGTTGCCCGATGGTGGGCGCTACCTGTCCACGACCAACGGTCGTGAGCTGGTAACGCGTTCGCTGACCGGCAGCACACGCGAACCAACGCTCAACGTCTTCATGCTATCGAATGGCATGCTCAGCGAGGTTCCCGAGTTGGCGACCGCCTTAGCAGGTCTTGGCACTGTCGTCCGCTTCCGTAATGCTGATCTGTGGGACGCCATCGGTACGGCGATTATTCGGCAGGTTATTCGCGCCGGACAATCGAAGAAGTTGTATCGGGAATTTTGTGAGGCGTACGGCGAAAGAGTCGACCTACCCAACGGCGGAACGTATGCATTGTTTCCGTCACCTGAGAACGTGTTGAATCTCAAGAGCGAACAGTTTGCTTCGATCGGTATGGCGTTCAAGCGTCGTCCGCTGCTTGCTGCGGCTGAGGTCTACCTAGAGCATGGCGCGAAATGGCGTGAATTGTCGCCGCCCGCTTTGATCGATGAACTCCAGGTCGTGCCTCGTATTGGGCCGTGGACGGCGCACGCTGCCGTTGCCGACTGGAGCAATGATTGGGCGCTCTACCCGTATGCCGATCTCGCGGTACGGACCTGGGCCACGCGAGCAGCACCGTCGTATGACTGGCCGAGGGACGAACCGTCTTTCGCTCAGGTCTGGCGTGCACTTGCTGGTGACCATCTTTCTGCACTCACGCTGCTTACCCTCGCTTGGGGGAGTCACCATGGAGATATCGGCTAAGCCTGTTGTGGCGGGCGCGGATCTTTCGCGGCCGCTCGATGCACTGTTTATCAACGCACCACTTCGTGATTACCACCTTCGCCCTCGGGTGAACGACTTCACCCTGCCCGTGCTTGGCATGGGCTACATCGCCACCTACGCCGCTCACCACGGCTTCAACGTCGGCGTCATCGACGCCGAAGCGCTGGGACTGGGCGTTGAGGAGACTACGGGACTCATCAACACCCTGTCGCCGCGGTGGGTCGGCTTCAACCTGCTCGCACCGACCTACGAGATCAGCGCTTGCATCGCCTCCGGCCTGGACGGAGGCATCAACGTCATGGTCGGCGGCCACCAGGCCAAGGCCATGCCCACCGAGACGCTGAACGACCCGCGCTTCGCCCGCATCGAGGCCCTGGTCTTGGGCGAGGCCGAGACGCGCGTGGTCGAACTGCTGAAGGACAAACGCACGCGCACCGAGCTGCCTGGCGTGATGTGGCTCGACCCGATCCTCAAGACCCCGGTCACGGGCGGAAGCGTGGGCGTCGGACACCACTTGGCGCCGAACATCGACGGCCTGCCGTTCGTAGACCGGCGCTTCCTGGCCGAAGACCCCTACCGCGCGAGCGACGGCCGGATCGAAGCCAACATGGTCGGTGCGCGCGGCTGCCCGTACGACTGCTCGTTCTGCGGTGCGGCCGTGTCCGCCAACCCCGAGATCACCATCCGCACCCGCACGCCTGAGAACATCATTGCCGAGATGCGTGAGCTGGACGCGTGCTACCGCGTCACCGCCTTCCGGTTCGTGGACGACCTGTTCCTCGGCTACGAACGCTTCATCCGCAAGTGCATGGCAGCCTTCACCGAGGCGCGGATCGGCGACCGGTACGTGTGGGACGCCACCGGCCGGATCAACATCCTGCACCGCATGAGTGACGAGCTGCTGGACGTGTTGCAGCACAACGGCTGTCGCGAAGTCGCCCTTGGCATCGAGTCCGGTAGTGAGCGGCTGCTCAAGTACATGGGCAAGCGGATCACGCCGGAGATGACGCGGTCGGTGGTGCGGCGGCTGACCGAGCGCGGCATCAGCATCAAGGGGTATTTCATCCTCGGGTTCCCCACCGAGACGCGCGAGGAGCTGGACGCCACAGTGCATCAGGTCTACGACCTGTGGACCATCACCGAGGCCCTGTCGGGCCGGTTCAGGGCCAGCGTCTTTGAGTTCCGGCCCTACCCCGGCACGCCGGAATGGCACCGGCTCATCGCCACCCACCGCTACCAGCCACAGCAACTCCTGAACTACACCGCCGTCGACCTGACCGAAGGTGGTGTGGACGAGGCCATGCGCGGCCGGGACGAGTTCAACTTCTCAGTCAACATCCAGTTCGGTGAAGCCACCGTGGACGAGGTACGCCAGCGCCTCACCGAGCTGTCGCGCGAGCAACACCAGCGCAACAGAGTCCGAGCGGCGTGAACGAGCGTCGAGGCTTCTTCGTCGTCATCGACGGGCCGAGCGGCGTCGGCAAGACCACGGTCACCGCGTTGCTGCACCAGCAGCTCGCGGGCCGTGGCTTGTCCGTGCTGGCGACGAAGGAGCCCTCCGGCTCGCAGTTGGGGAACCTGGCGCGACACGGCACCAACGACTACCGCGACCTGGCCCTGGCCTGCCTGGTCACGGCCGACCGTTACCACCACCTCGACCGCGAGATACGACCGGCGCTCCAGGCCGGTAAGGTCGTCCTCTGCGACCGCTACGTGCCGACCTCGCTCGTCCTGCAACGCATCGACGGAGTCGAGCCCAGCTTCCTGTGGCACCTTAATCAGTACGCCGACATCCCCGACCTGACCATCATCATGACCGGTGAACCGGCACAGTCACGAGCCCGCGCCCACCAGCGCGGCACCTACAGCCGCTTTCACCGCGACGACGGCAACGCGGAGGCCGCTCTGTATCGCAGCGTCGCGCGAGACCTGGCCGCAGCCGGATGGGCGGTCATGCCCCACGAGATTGCCGGCGAGCCGCCCGAGGTCATCGTCGCTGGCCTGCTGGAGGCTATCCTCCACCGATTCAGCGAGCGGTCAGACTGACTCGATCGGAGCGCGGCGCGCACCAACGAGTCGTATGTCTCCGCAGTGCGCTCGGCGTCATCGCCCAGCGATGCCACGAAGCCAGTCCACACGTCACAGGTGCGCCTATGGTGGTTGGTCCAGCATGAGGGTTATTCAGCCGGCCGCGTAGAAGTGCAGGCCGATTACAGCTGAGATGGTTGTCGCAAATGTTGCAAGGGGGCGACGGTAGTCGGTGTGCATGATTCTCCAGGTCTTGAAGTTGGCAATTGTTTGTTCGATGACGTAACGAATCTTGTTGATCTGCGTGTTGAACTCTTTTTCCCAGTCGAGGAGTTCTCGGTGGACTGGTTTCTTGATGGGGGTGATCATGTCGTAGCCGATGTATCCCTTGTCGCCCATCCAGTTGCCGGGATCAAGCGTCCGGAGGACCTCGGACTCACTCAGGCAGTACGAGTCGTGACGGTTTCCGTTGATCGGGTCGGAGATCCATGCGAGATTGCCACTCAAAGTGCAGGCTACCTGTACGTTCATGCCGGTGGTTTGGTGCTTACCTGAGTACAGCTCCGGGTGCGAGGCCCACGACCAGCACGGAAGCAGAGTCCCGTCCACGATGTACTGGAGCTTGTCGTTGAGTTCGTCAGCGGTCGGAACATATTTTCTGAGGACTTTCTCCAGTAGTGGAGTTATTCCTGCGACCGCGCGGCTGATCGTCGACTGGGACACGCCGTACGTCTCCGCCAGTTCTACCTGAACTCGATTTCGGCGAATGTATGTCAACGCGATAACCATGGACGTATACAGGCCCAGGCTCGGCGGCCAATGGTTGACGCCCGGTTCCAACTCGGCAGATTGGACCATCGCGCACAGGTCAATGATTTCATCTTTGGTCAACCCTGTGGTATGGTACATTCTCGACGGTCCGTTTCTTTCGAATTGAGCGTGGTAACCCAATTCTTCCGAGAAGCGGACCGTCGCCCAAGTAGGCGCGCCGTAGATGACTCATCTATCATCTATCATCTATCAGTGCTCGGTGAATAACCCTCCATGAGTGACTCCCGTTAATTATGCATAGCGGGTTATATAGGGCGAGTTTCCAGGCTAAGAAAATTAGAAAAATCGGTGTACCCTGTTTTGATCATGAGGTGTGGAAGTCGCCGGCCACGCGGGCGAAGGTCCAAGACATGCGGTTGCATGACGCACATAGCAGCAACGACGCTATCCGACGCTCCGGTTATCAGTTCGCTTCGAGTTGAAGAAATTCGTTTCATGAGCACGGTTTGAACTGTTTACACTGGCTACGGGAGGGACGGTGGCCAGGGTATTCGTCAGCCATGCCAGTGAGGACCGTGAGTGTGCCGGTCAGCTGCATCGGTGGCTGGTTGCTGAGGGCCATGAGGTGTTCTTGGACCAGGATCTCCGCGACGGGATCATGGTGGGTGATGAGTGGGACAAACGGCTGCATGAGCGGCTGCGGTGGGCTGACGCGGTGGTGTGTGTGGTCACCTCGGCAGCGGTGGAGTCGCCGTGGTGTTCGGCGGAGGTCGGCATTGCCCTGTCGCGGGGTAGTCGGCTGTTGCCGGTGCGGGCCGAGGCGGGGGTGACTCACCCGTTGCTGAGATCCGCGCAGTACGCCGATCTCACCTCCATCACGGGACGTGCGATGTTGGTCGAAGCGTTACGGCAGGTCGATGCCGCCGGTGGTTTCGGTTGGCCCGATGATCGGTCTCCGTTTCCGGGGTTGCGCCCGTTTGCTGTTGAGCAGCATCGGGTGTTCTTCGGTCGAGGTGGCGAGACCGAGGAGCTTGCTGCGTTGCTGCGTTCCCCGGCTGAGCAGGCCCAAGCGGCGATGTTGCTGGTGGTAGGCCCCTCAGGGTGCGGCAAGTCGTCGCTGGTCCGGGCCGGGCTGCTGCCTGTGATGGCCAAGGAGCCGGGTTGGCTGACCCTTTCGCCAATCCTGCCGGGTGCTGATCCAGTCGCAGCATTGGCCCGGGAACTGGCCGCTGCGGCACGGCGGAGCAAGCTGGATTGGACGGTGGACCGCGTTCAGCGCGTACTCGCTGAACGCGGTCTGGTGGGTGTTGCTGATGAGCTGCTCTTAGTGAGCCCGAGTGGTCCTTCGCGGCGCTTACTCATCGTCGTGGATCAGTGTGAGGAGCTATTCACTCAGACCGGGCCTGCGGACCGGGCCCGGTTCGCGCAGCTGCTGCCTCCAGCGCTGTCCGGTCCGGTGCAGGTGCTCGCCACGCTGCGGCCGGAGTTTCTGGACCAGCTGTTAACCGACTCCGACCTGCCGGTGGTGCCGACTCACACCTATGCGCTGCGCCCGCTGCGTCCCGAAGTACTGCGGGCGGTGATCGAAGGCCCAGCCGAATTGGCCGGTATAGGCGTGGATGACGAGTTGGTGGCCCGGCTGGTCGCCGACACCGAGCGCGGGGAGGCGCTACCACTACTGGCGTTCACCTTGGCTCAGCTGGCCCACGAGGTGGGCCGCGGGGGGCGGCTTTCTTCGCATCGCTATGACGAGCTTGGCGGAGTGCAGGGGGCGTTGACCCGTCAAGCCGAGGCAGCCCTGGCCGATGCGATCATCACTAGTGGGCGGCGTCGGGAGGAGGTCATTGCCGGGTTGCTGCGGTTGGTCACCGTCGATGAGCGAGGCCGTCCCATCCGGTGGCAAGTCCCTCGTGATGACCTGCCCGAGCCAGTGACCCAAGAGGTGGACGCTTTCATCAGACGGCGCCTCCTGATCACCGACGCCGACAACGACAGCGTGGTCGTGGGGGTGGCCCATGAAGCGTTTTTGTCCGCCTGGCAGCCACTGGCCCAGGCGATCGAGGACAACGCATCGGCGCTACGGGCTCGCCGCACGGTCGAGCAGGCCGCCACCGAATGGGATAACGATGGCCGCCCACCGGCCCGGTTGTGGGAACGCGGGCAACTGGCCGCCGCGGTGGCCGACACCGGTGCCCACATTCGGTCCCGGGAGCTGCTCACCGATCGCGTCGACCTCAGCCCCACGGCTCGCGCCTTTCTCCGTGCCAGTATCCGCCGCGACCGCAGCCGACGGAGGCGCGCCTTCACCGTCTTGTCGGTGCTGCTCGCTCTAGCGCTGACGGCGGCTGCCCTCGCCATCGTTGCGCAACGCACCGCACAGCAACAACGCAATGTCGCAGTGTCCCAACGGGTCGCTACTCAGGTCCTGGAATTACGCGCCCCCAACCCAGCCTTGGCCGCCCAACTTGCCTTGGCCGCGTACCGGCTTGTTCCCACCCCGGAAGCTCGCGGCAGCCTGCTCAGCACGGGCGCCAATCCCGATGTCACCCGGCTGACCGGCCACACCAACGCCGTCAAGGGAGTAGCTATCAGCCCCGACGGGCGCACCCTGGCCACTGGCAGCGACGACAAGACCGTGCGGTTGTGGGACATCAGTGTCCTGCACCATCCCCGCCCGCTGAGCACTCTGCGCGGCCACACCAACTATATCCCTCGGGTGGCCTTCAGTCCCGACGGGAACACCCTAGCCACCGCCAGCGACGATGCTACGACGCGGTTGTGGAACGTTCGCGACCCCCGCCAGCCCAGTCTGCTGGGCACCCTCACCGGCCATACCGGCGTCGTCTACTGGGTAGTTTTCAGCCCCGACGGGAACACCGTGGCCACCGCCGACGAGGACACCACCGCGCGACTGTGGGATGTTCGCGACCCTCACCACCCCCACCCGCTGGGGATCCTCACCAGCAATAACGGCGGCTTCTCCTCGGTAGCCTTCAGCCCTGACGGGCGCATCCTGGCCACCAGCGGCTACAAGGACACGAACCCGCGGTTGTGGGATGTCCGCGACCTTAACCACCCCAGCCTGCTGGGAATCCTCATCGGCCATAGCGGCGGCGTCTCCTCGGCGACGTTCAGCCCCGACGGGCGCACCCTGGCCACCTCCAGCCAAGACACCACCGCGCGGTTGTGGGATGTCGTCGACCCCCGCCAGCCCCGATTGCTGGACATCCTCACTGGCCACACCAACGTGGTCTATTCGGTGGCCTTCAGCCCCGATGGGCACACGCTGGCTACCGGCAGCTATGACAACACCGCGCGGCTATGGAACCTGTCTGGTCCCATCATGAAAGGCCACACCAATACCGTTTCCTCAGTCGCCTTCAGCCCCGATAAGCGCACCCTGGCCACCGCCAGCTATGACCACACCGCGCGGCTATGGGATATCCAAGACGCCCGCCAGCCCTACCCTCTAGCTACTTTTAGTGATACTAGCGGAGCCTCCTCGGTAGCCTTTGGTCCTGACGGGCGCATCATGGCCACCGCCGACCGCGACGGGAAAACCGCGCGGTTGTGGGATACCCGCGACCCCCATAGTCCTATCCCGCTGGCGACTCTCACCGGCAACGAACGCGGCATCTACTGGGCGGCTCTCAGTCCCGACGGGCACACCCTGGCCACCGCCGGTCAAGACGCCACCGTACGGTTGTGGGACGTCGGCGATCCTCACCAGCCCAGACCGCTGGACACCCTCAGAGACCACACCGACATCGTCTACTCGGTGGCCTTCAGCCCAGATGGGCGCACCCTGGCCAGCGCCAGCGGTGACCACACCGCGCGGTTGTGGAATGTTCGCGATCCCGCCCATTCCAGCCGGCTGGCCACCCTCAAAGACCACAGCGACATCGTCTACTCGGTGGCTTTCAGCCCCGACGGGCACACCCTGGCCACCGCCAGCGCCGACAACACGGCGCGGTTATGGGACATCCGCGACCTCCACCACCCCAGCCCGCTTGGTGTCCTGACCGGTCACGAAAGCAGCGTCAACGGGGTGACTTTCAGCCCTGATGGACGCACTGTAGCCACCGCCAGCGCCGACAACACGACGCGGTTATGGGACATCCGCGACCTCTACCAGCCCAGCCCGCTCGGCGCGCTGACCGGCCACACCAGCAGCGTCAGATCGGTGGCCTTCAGCCCTGATGGGCATACCCTGGCTACCGCCAGCGCCGACAGCACCGCGCGACTGTGGGAAACCACCGTCGACAGTGTCACCGCCAGAATCTGTAAAACCACACCCACGATCACCCAAAGCGAATGGAACCAATACCTACCCGACCTGCCGTATCAACCCCCGTGTCCGTGAGTTACCTGATTGGCTTGCCCGGAACGTCACCCTCTCCCATCGAGGGCACGTCCTCTTCATCCCGAACGCGCGTAGACCGTGATAACCAGTATCAACGGGTGCCGTGGCCTGCTCGTGGGTCGCCGCGTCGTGTGCCCTGGTACTGACTCGTGGCGGTGAATTGCTGATTTTTTGCTGACCTCGCTCAGCTTGACGCCCTGACCGAGCTTTGACGAATGGGAGCTGCTGTGCTCTGCCTAAAGAGAGTACCGAGACTGCGGGACTAGGTCGTGTCCTGTAGATCATGGGACGGGGTCGCGGAGCCAGATTCTGATTGAGGCGACGTCGACGGTGCCGTGGAAGATGTATTCGCGTTTGTCGTAGCGGGTGGCGACGGCGCGGAACTGTTTGAGCTTGTTGATACAGCGTTCGACGACGTTGCGGTCTTTGTAGGTCTCGGGGTCGAACCGGGGTGGCCGTCCGCCCTGACTGCCTTTCTGGGCACGGTGGGCTTGCTGGTCGGCCCTTTCGGGGATGGTGGTCTTGATTCGGCGTCGGCGCAGCTGGGTGCGGATGGGTCGGCTGGAGTAGGCCTTGTCGCAGAGCACCCGGTCGGGTCGGGTGCGGGGGCGACCGCGGCCGCGGCGCCGGATGCGGATGCCGGCCATCACGGGCTCGAAGGCCACGGTGTCATGGCGTTGTCCGGGGGTGATGACCCGGGAGATCGGCCGGGCGCGGGCATCGGCGGCGAGGTGAATCTTGGTGGTCAAGCCGCCCCGGGAGCGACCCAAGGCCTCCCGGTCGGTGCTGGGGTCCGATTCCTTGTCGTTCGACCCCGCCCCCTGTCTCAGCCTCGGTGCTCACAGCGCCCTCCGCGGCGAGGTGGGGCGGCGGTGCGTGGCGGGCGCCAGCGGCGTGCTGATGGGCACGGATCACCGTGGAATCCACCCCACTGACTACTCCACGGAGTGACCGGCCTGCGCATTCTGATCACAACCACGGCGCAGCTCATCCAGGATCTTGGCCCAGGTCCTCTCCGCCGACCAGCGACGATGCCGGTGGTAAATGGTCTTCCAATGCCCGTAGTCACTCGTCAGATCCCGCCAAGGGCAACTGGTAGGGGTCCGCCACAGCACCCCGTTGATCACCGATCGATGATCGGCCCACCGCCCACCCCGACGCGGCCTCTGATCGGGCAGCAACGGCTCCAACCGCGCCCACTCTTCCTCAGTCAAGTCATGGCGATCGTGCATCGAGACGATCTATCGCATCCCAACCCGAAAGATCCACGGGACACGCCCTAGTGAGGTTTATGCGAAACCCCAATTATTCCCAGTCGGGGTTAGTTGGGGATCGTTGTCCCGAAAGCTGGCGACACGCCGCATGAAATAACAGGCAACGGCTTCTCTGACCGATAGAAAGAAGGTGACGAAACCACTTTCTCACGACGGAGAAGCCGTTGCGGTTCGATCGTATGTCAGGACTGGACGCTGGGCAACTCGACGCGCTGGAGCAAATGGTCGCCGACCTGCTCGAGAAACCCTGGGATCAGGGCACGGGCCGCCCCAAAGAGCTCACGTTGCGCGAGGCGCTTGTCGTCACCAGTGGATATATGCGCCAGAACATCATCGAGGAGGTATGGGCGGACATCTTCGATGTGGACCAGTCCACGATCTCGCGGTACATCACGTTCCTGACTCCGCTGATCGGCCAGGCCACCGCGGAGCTCAGGCCCTCCGCGGAGGAGGCAGCGGAGGCGACCAGGGGTGCGATCGCCCTGGTCGATGGCACTTTGTGGCCCTGCTGGTCCTGGTCCGGTGAGCGTGAGCTGTGGGCTGGGAAATACAAGACAACCGGTCACGGGTCGCTGATCGTCACGAACCTCACCGGCCGTGTCACCTTCGCCTCCGCGCCTGTTCCCGGCAACCAGCACGACATGGCCAAGCTGACAGGATCCGAGTGTGAGATGATCCTCAAACTGGCCGGCGATGCGATCGGCGACAAGGGATTCATCGGAACTGATGACATTATCACTCCGGTGCGCAAGCCGAAAGATCGTGACCTGTCCGTGAGCGAGCATGACTACAATAACCAGATCAGCTCGCTGCGTGCGCCCGTCGAGCGAGCCGTCGCCAACCTGAAGACATGGCGGATTCTCTTCACGGATTACAGAAGGCCATTGAAGACTTTCTTGTCCTCGTCTCGGGTCGCCATCGGCTTGTACTTCTTCAAGGAGGCTTTCGCATAAGCCTCCGGAATCGACGTCTATCTCTGCGACCCCCACTCACCGTGGCAGCGAGGCAGCGACGAGAACACCAACGGCCTCCTGCGCCAATACTTCCCCAAAGGAACCGACCTCTCCATCTACACGCAAACCGAACTCGACACCGTCGCCGACGAACTCAACAACCGCCCACAACAGACACTCAACTAGCTCAAACCAACCGAAGTTCTCAACAAATTCCTGGTCGAGGCTGGTGTGCGTCCACCACTTGACATCGCCCACCCTCACACCCCAAACCCCACCCCCACCAACCGCTCATCCAACTCCCGGACCGCCTGCGTGTCCTTCCACGGCTCCAACCGTCCACGGGCAGTACGAACCTCTCGTGTCAACCGCGCCGACCGAATGCGCGCCGCCAGCACCGCTCCCTCACCAATCACGCACGCCGCTTCGTCAATATCGCCGGAGAGTAAACGGGTCGTGCCCAAACGAAGCGTGCAGAAGGCAAAGTCTCTGACGAACGAATGGTCAAACAGCTGTAATGCCTGTTGGGCACTGACGGCAGCTTCCGTTGGTTTGCCAAGCCGCAGCAAACACTCGCTCTGCCTGCTGGCAATCAATCCCTCATTGAACCAGTACACCGGCGATACCGGAGACCTCCGGCTGTCTGGTACCGCAAGCCCACTCAGCGCCCGGTCAAAGGCTGTCATCGATTCCTTGTACTGGCCATCAATGCCATAGGCCGACGCAAACCGCTCGGCAATGCAGACCTGAAGCAGTACGTCATCGGTTTGGCTTACAAGATTCTGGGCGGCTGCCGCAAAGTCGATCCCAGCATGCGCTTTGCCCTGCCGGGACGCGAAGTGACTCATCATGCACAGCGCGTAGATAGCCAGCTCAGTATTGCGAGCCTCCTGCGCAGTCTCCCGCGCCTGGTCGCAGTAGTGCATGGCGCTCCCCGCGTCGTCAAGATCGAAACAGTAGATGGCGACCGAGGTAGACATGCTGCTGTAGACCGACAACAACCGGGGACGAAGCTCGTCTGGGCATTCACCCAGCAGCGAGTTCACTAGCTCCCGCTGCGCCAAGACGGTATACAGCACCGCCTGCGGCCCGAGCGCATCTTCCTGTCGCTTGCAGAACTGAAGCATGCCCTCAATATGGTCGATGACCTGCGCATCCACCCGGCCCGGTGCAGCAACGGCCTTGGCTACCCGTTCCTGTTCGTCGCTGTTCAGGCTGAGTACCGGGGAGGCAGCCACCGCAGCAGCTATCCGCCCCAGCAACCGGAGGTGTTCCCGACGATCCACTGTATTTGCCCATTCACGGAAAAACGTTCGAAGCTGCTCACGGAGCTGATCATTCCACTCGGCACGCACCGCCTGACTCGGATTACTCAACACCGCCAGATACAGCAGGGGCTCGGCCAAGCTCCCGGCCAGTTCCGTACCGACAGAAGCGACCAGACAGGCCAGAGCTTCCGGTCCGCTCGGCACCACCAGCCCACCGGCGGCATCCGGCATCGGGGATGAGCTGGCGATCGCCACCAGCGCCCGACCCTCAGCGTACGCTTCGGCCAGCTCCGCATCCTGACTCCGTGGCTCACACTCCTGAGTACCCGCTTGTGTCTGCCTATATCCAACCAGCAGCCCGCCATCAGCCCCGACCACCGACGCGGCTACCCCGGCTGTGTGTCCGGTCGTTCCTGCCACGCCTACCCCATCCACCAGCTCCCTGAGCCCACCCAGCGACACTCCAAACGCCTCAGCAATCCGGGGACGCAGCCAGGGCTGTGGCGAGTACTCCCCGGACTCCCAGCGGGCCACGGTCGTCCGGTCAACCCCCAGCCGTTCAGCCAGGCTCTCCTGCGTGAACCCGGCAGCCTTGCGTGCCTGGGAGAAGGAACGACGCTTGACGAACATGCCACCGACCTTCCTGGGATTCGCGACACCAGCAGCGTAGCTCCGTCCTAGATCAGCATCGTGCCGCCATAACGGCGCTACAAACCGCGCCACAGAACCGCCTCACGGCCCCGCTATCTCGGCTGCGACCAGGGAGATTGGCTGGCAGCCACGGCCCCAACACCAGCACCCCATCCCCGGCCCACGGCACGTGCCTTCGCCCGGTAGCTCTCGCGCTCTGGCGCCTGAACCGAGAGTAAGGACAGTTGCGCAAAGTGCAGCTTTCGATCTCGCAGTCCCCGGGAGAGTGTGGGGGCTCGATCACGGAGATGCCAATCCCGGCAAAAGCTTCTGATGAGTCCAATGCCTTCCACGGAGCCGATCAAGACGTTGGGATTCTCTCCGGCACCGGCCTGGTCTGTTCGGGGTAGAGCTCCGGGGGAGTCACACGTCGGCCGGGGACTTACCACGCGGCCCGAAGACCAGTTGGAGGGATCCGAGTTCTGATAGCCGGCGGACCGAGACCTCATAGACCGGTTCAAGCACCTCGGGGATCAACACGTCCTCGGTCCGGCCGGCGCAGGCGACCTTGCCGCTATCGAGCAGGACGAGTTGTGCGCAGTAACGGGCAGCGAGATTGAGGTCGTGCAGCACGACGATCGTGGTGACCCCGATGTCGCGGATCAGGCCGAGTACCTCATGCTGGTAGCGGATGTCGAGGTGATTGGTGGGCTCGTCGAGCAGGAGATGGTCGGCCTGCTGCGCGAGTGCGCGGGCGATGAGCACCCGTTGTTTTTCTCCTCCGGACAGTGAGGGGAAGTTCCGGTCGGCGAGATGTCGCGCCCCCACGCGCTGTAAGGCGGCCGCTGAGACGCGGTAATCATCCTGGGTGTATCGCTGGAACGCCGAGCGCAGCGGTGAACGGCCGAGCAACACCACGTCGGCCACCGTGACCGGGATCTCGGGAGGGCTCTCCTGGGCGACCACGGCGAACCGCCGGGCGACCTGTCGCGATGTGAGCGTCCCGATCGGTGTGTCGTCAATGGTGACCAGGCCAGCCCGCGGACGAAGGGCGTTGTACAGCACGCGTAACAGCGTCGTCTTGCCCGAGCCGTTGGGTCCGATCAGGCCGACTACCTGGCCGCGCTGGGCGACGAGTCCGACGTCGGCGAGCACGAGGTTGCCGTCGTAGTCGAACGAGATCCCCTCAGCCGAGATCACGGCGCACAACACCTTCGACCGGAGATGTTGTGATCACTGTGGCTCCTGATCTCATGTCCACCATGCTGCCGGGTAGCGGGAGGAACGTAACAGTCATAACGGTCGTTTGCTAGCGCCCATCGAAGGGCGTTGACCAGACCGGGGGGGACGGTAGCGATCACTTGCGACCAGCGAACGCGCTGGCTATTCGCTCAAGCCCTTCGACTGAGAGCGGGGTCGGCGGGTCGGTGAACTCGAACCGCAACACCAGGATGTCATCGTTGCGCACTGCCTTCATGCGATCAACTCCGGGGTTGGCCCGGAAGGTGGTCTTGACCGCTTCGGGTTCGCCTTCGACGTGGAGCAGGATGAGCACGTCAGGGTCCCTTGCGATGATCTCTTCGACGCTCGGATCGAAGTATCGCTTGTCGACATCGCCGAACACGTTGGTCAGACCGACCGTTTTCAGCTGCGCATCCGACATGCTGTCCGCGCCATAGGCGCCCGGAGGATCGTTTCCCAAGTAAACGAACAGGATCGCGGCGGTGCGCCCTGATGAGCCCTGCACCGACCTCTCCACCGAGGCGACGCGGTCCTTCAAGCCGGCCACCCTCGCCGCTGCCTTCTCGTTGCCGAACAACCGTCCGTAGAGCTCGACCTGGTTGTACACGTCCGCGAAGCCCGGATCCCGCAGGCGCTGAGCTTCATCGGTGCAGAACGAAGGCAGCGCAATGAACGGGATGCCTGCCGAGGCGGGGGAGTCCGGGGGTGATCCCCGACTCGGCAGATACGTTGCCGACGACCAGGTCAGGCTTCCTGGCTATGATCTCTTCGAGGGAGACCTGCACACTGCCACCAGCGGTCTCGCCCGCACCAAGCGGCGGAATCTTCTCCACCGCCGCCCGGGTCGCCCCGTCGTAGATCTCGAGGGGTGGCTCGGCCGCCAGGCCCACGACTGTGTCCAACGCGCCGGCTGCCTCCAGCAGGGTGACGGAATTGTCCCCGAGGACGACCATCCGCTCGGGAGGTTGCTTGATCGTGACCTGTTGGCCACAGCTCTCGACGGTCATCGGGAAGTTGCCCGTTGTACTCGCGCCCGTGGAGCCGGCCGAGGAGCGACGCTCGCTCGCAGCAAGTGTTACTACGGGCATGACCGGATCGCCGACAGCGCGGGCTGACTCAACTCTTCGCGCGGGTCGAGGCCGCCGACTATCGCTCCGAGGGGGCCTGTTGCCGGTTCGATGTCCATCATGGCGAGCCGTTACAGCCCATCCTCGGATTTGCACCGCAGTACGTGAGTTGTCCGGCGGCCTTCGTGGGCACGTACGCCGTGCAGGCATCGGTAGTTGTCGAGGATCAGGATCTCGCCTGCGGCAAGGGTGGTATCAGCTCGGACCTGCGCGTCCGCCGCCGCGATCACGTCCGCGTAGCTCGCGATCAGCCTCTCGTGCTCGTCCCACTGGGTCTCGCGCGGTGCCGGCTGGACTTCGTCCGCGACCAGCACGATCATGCGTCCACCACGGGTCCACTCCACCAGGCGGCACACTCGCGGCACCCGGTACAAATCAGTGTGGATGTTCTTTGATATCCACTTCGACGTGATGTCAACATCGATGGTTGTGATGAAGTTGTAGAGCTCGGGCGCGCCGTCCCTGAGTCGATCAATCAGCCGGTAACCATCGACGACAAACGATTCCCCTCCTGCCGGTGCCGGGGCGGTGCAGAGAATCAGGGCGTAGTCGGGGTCAGCGATGCGCACGCGCACCAGCCGATCGTGGATGTCGACGACAACGTGAGCGCCGTCCCGGTGCAGCGTCAGCGTGTCGGCGTTCTCGGTAGTTCTCTCTTGGACCTTCTCCAGCTCACGCAGCCGGGTGCCTAGGATTGCCGTGGCTGCGCGCACGACGCTGTCCGGTTCCACCGGCCAGCCGGTGAGAATCACCGCGCCGTCGCGTCGAAGGCGCTCACGTGCGAGGGACGTCTCGGTGCGGGCAAGCCGTTCGGGAACGAAATCCACACTCTGGACGATCGACTGTAGCTCGGACGGCACGGTGCCGTTCCGGCGACCGATCCCAGAGTCGGTGCCTGGCCTGCTGGCCGCTCGGTCGGTCATAGCCGGTTCCCTTGTGCGATCGGTTGTCGCAACTATCGTGCATTAAATGGCCGCCGCCGTCGAGGATGGGCGCCGGTTCGGGCTCGGCCGGCGGGGCCCACCCGTTGCTGGCTTGCACGCTGCGATCGAGCCGGTCGTGGCGCACGCACCTCACTTCGCGTGCGTGGGGAAGCGGTTGCAGGACCGGGTGCCCGGCTAGGCACTCGGATCGGCGGTGCGGGCAGCGCGGGGTGAAGGCGCACTGGTCGATAACCACCTGACCCGGCGGCCGGCCGGCCCGCGGACGGCGCGGCGCTCGTGCGCGCTGGGCAGCGCCGCGAGCAGCGCCTGCGTATAGGGGTGACGTGGCGTGCGCACCACATCCCGGGTGGCGCCGGACTCCACGATCTCCCCGGCGTACATCACCAGGAGCTGATCGGCCACGGTGGACATCAGCGCCAGGTTGTGGCTGATGTAGAGCGCGGCGGCGCGAGTGCCGGTGATGATGTCCGCGAGCAGGGCCACGATCCTCGCCTCGGTGGTGACATCCAACCTGGTCGTCGGTTCGTCGAGGATCAGCACCCGAGGATCGCAGGAGATGGCCAGCGCGAGGGCGATGCGTTGTTGCTGCCCTCCGGAGAACTCGTGCGGATACCGCCGCAGGGCCTGCCTGGGGTTCGCGATGCCCACCCGGGCCAGCAGATCGGTTGTCCGGTCACGGAGCTGGCGGCCGGTGAACCCCAGGTGCGTGCGGATCGTGTGGGCGAGCTGACGGCCGATGCGCATGGCGGGGTTGAGCGAAGTGGCGGGGTTCTGCGGGACGTGGACGAGATGCCGTCCCCACAGCGTGCGCCGAGCCGCCGGCGACGCGGTGCGCAGGTCGACACCGCTGACAGTCACGCTACCGCCGGTGATGACGCCCCCTTCTACGGCGGCTCCCATGCAGGCCAGCGCGAGAGAGGACTTCCCGCAGCCGGACTCACCGACGAGCCCCACGACGCGGCCAGGCTCAAGGCTCAGACTGACCCGCGAGACGACCGTCACCATCGATCCATCGGGGCGGCAGTAGGCGACCGAGACCGCGTCGGCCTCAAGGGCAGCGTCGGTCACAGGATCGGTTGATCCCGTCCGGTATCACGCACGACGTGTCGGGTGATGGCATCGGCGATCAGCATGAACGACACCGACACCGCGGCGATCCCGAGCGCCGGAGCGAGGGTCGCCACGGGGTTGGTCACGATGAATCCTCGCGACTCCGCGACCATCAGACCCCAACTGGAGCTCGGTGGCTGGTCACCGAGGCCGAGGAAGCTCAGCGTCGACACGAACACAATGCCCGAGGTGAGGTACAGGCTGAAAGCGCCGATCATCGGCGCGGCGATGTTCGGGAGGACCTCACGGCGCAGGATCCATCCGGTGCTCTCGCCGCGGGCCACCGCGGCGTGCACGTAGTCGTTGGTCACCACGGCCTGTGCCGCGCCGCGGGCCAGCCGCCCCACCCATGGAATGAACACCAGCCCTACGACGAGGATGATGACCAGCGGGGAGCGCCCGAGGCTGGCGAGCAGGACGAGCACCGTCAGCAGCGGCGGGATCGTCAGCAGCAGATCGAACATCCGGGAGATGACCTGGTCGGTGACTCCGCCCCGGTAGGCGGCGAGCAGGCCCAGTGCACCGCCGAGCAGGAACGACACCGACACCGCGCCCAGCGGTGTGATCAGCACCGAGGTGCCCCCGGTCAGGAACCGGCTCAACACGTCACGGCCGAGGCCGTCCGCGCCCAGCAGGTGCGCCGCCGACGGCGCTGACCCGGGGATCGCGACACCGATCTTGTCCGGGGGATACGGGGCGACGAACCGGCCCAGCGCGATAACGATCATCGTGACGGCACCCAGCGAGACACCGATCCGGCCTTCCACCGTGCCGATGATCGTCTGCCAGACCCGGGGTCGCCGGTCATCGGAGGATGAGATGAGGGGGGCAGGTGCGATCGCTACACTCATGGAAGTGCTCCACTCCAGATCACCTGGCGCTCCTCAACTGTGGGTTGAACAGCGTCGCGAGCAGGTCGGTGAGCAGGGAGATCGCGACGAACAGCGCGGCGGTCAGCACCGCGATCGCTTGGACTGCCACCGTGTCACCGGTTCCCACGGCGCTCACCAGGGCTTGGCCCAGGCCGGGAAAGCCGAACAGGTTCTCCACCACGATCGTGCTACCCAGCAGGTGGATCAGGGTGAGTCCGGTCGCGCTGACGATCGGCACCGCGCAGGAGCGCATCCCGTAGTCCCAGATGACGATGCGTCGGGGCAACCCGCGCAGGGTGGCCGCGCGGGTGTGTGGTGCGGTCAGTCCCTCCCGCGCGGAGGCCCGGGTCAGCCGCGTCAGGAACGGCGCCGCGACGAGCACCAGCGTGAGCGCCGGCAGCAGGTAGGCCGCGGTTTTCGCCTCCGGGGTGCCGAAGGCGATCGCCGTGCCACTTTCCGGTGGCAGCACACCGATCAGCACCGAGAACAGCAGAATCGCGCCCACCCCGACCACGAATTCGGGCAACGCGCTCAGCACCATGAGCCCACTGGTCGCGGCGATGTCGCGCCGGCTGCCCCACCGCTGAGCGAGATAGCCACCCATCGCGATGCTCAGCGGCACGACGACGAGAAACGACAGCCCCACCAGCAGGACTGTCCGAGCGAGCCTGGGCACGAGTTCCGGCTGGATCGGCCGGTCAGTGACCACCGACGTCCCCCAGTCGCCCTGCACGAAATCCCCGAGCCATCGGGTGTACCTCACGGGCAGAGCCGCGGTGAGATCGTGTGCGGCAACGAACGCGGTGATCTGCTCGGAGGTGGCATGGCGGCCCAGCGCCCCACGCGCCACGTCCTGCGGGGACTTGATGTTCGTGGCCAGGAACGTCACCACCGACATCGCGAGCACGGTCAGCAGCGCGGCGACCAGCTGCCGGAGCACCGTCTTTCCGATCGGACACCGTGCCCGCGCGGTCACGGTGTCCGGATCAGGCGGAGAGGTAGGCATGGCGCAGGTCGTAGCGGGTGAACGGCGCGCTGGTGACTCCGTGGACGTTGCGTTTGGCGAGCAGGAGCTGATCAGCCATCACCGGGATGATCAGGCCCATGTTCTGCGCGGCGAGGGCGAGGCCCTGCTTGATGAAGGTCTTCTGCTGCTCGGTGTCGGTGGTCCGCAACGCCCTGTTGTACAGCTCGTCGATCGCGGGAAAAGTCAGCTTGCTCTCGTTGGCGACCGAGCCCGACCCGAAGCAATACCAGAGCAGGTCCCCGGGGAAGAACTGCTGCCAGTCACTCGCGTAGAACTTGTCGTGCAGGTACACCACGTCCCAGAACGTGTCCGGATTTCCCTGTTGCACGTTCGCGCGGATCCCGGCGGCTTTGGCGGTGTCCGCGTAGGCGACGGCCAGCGGTGAGTAGGTCCCGTAGGCCCAGAGATCGACGTCCACCCCGCTGGGGAATCCGGCCGCGGCGAGCAGGCTCTTGGCTTGGTCGGGGTCGTAGGTGACCTGCGTCAGCCCGTCGGGGTAGTACGGGTCGGTGGGGGCCATCATCAGGTCGCTGGTCACCTCACTGAACCCGGCGAACACGGTGTTCAGCACTGCCTTGTGATCGACGGCCAGCTTGAACGCCTGCCGCACCCGGTTGTCGGTGAAGGGTGCCTGTGTGGTGTCCATGACCGCCACCAGCGAGGTGGTGTTAGGCAGCCGGATCAGCTGGGCGTTCGGTGATCTGCCGAGTTGACCGGCCGCCGCGGGGGCCTCGGGGCAGCACTCTTTAGTTAGCCGAACTAACCCACAATGCACACTCTTCGTTAAGATTATTGCCCTGTCGCCTCGCAATTATAGCCCTGAACGTGGTTGATACCCCCGTTAGTGGCTCCATCAAGCTACTATAAGTGATCAATCGAGCGAGGTCGACGTGTGGCTCACCCCATGCTGCAAACAGAAGCCCCAGAAGGTGTCCACGTGGATCTCGCACGCTCCGCGAAGCTGGCGATGCCCTAAGTGTCGAGAGATCTACACAGATACCGAGCTTGCCTGGCAACCACCGTTGAGATGAAGCCGGGGTGGTGCGTCGCGCGTCGATGGCGTGCCGCCATATTTGCTGTTGCAATATCAGTGCAATTAGGTATTATTTGTGCTGTCCGCAGTCGAGGTCTGCCAGATCAGTCGCAAGGTGCGAGTGAGAGGACCGATAGATCTGGGGTCGAAGGGTGGAGCGGTCCGGGTCGGAGGCATTGTGCACCTGGTGCACCCGGCGTTGCCCGCGCTGCTCGGGATTGCCCATGTCGGGTGGCCCGAGTCTCCTGGTCTGCGGCTGTTCACGTCATGACCGACGGAGGGTCCGATCGTCGCCGGCGTAACGTGTCCCTGTCGTTGCCGGAGGCCAGTAGCACGCCAGTTGACCAGCTCGGGCGTGCCGTTGAGATCCTCGCTCGCGTCAACCGGAGATTACCGAGCGCAGTGCTACGTCGTGAGGAGCTGATCGCGCTCGGGGGGCACCTCACTCAGATCACCCTTGCGCTCATGACGCTCACGGACCTGCTCTGCGCCAGCGCGTACCACTACGACCGCACCCAATTGCCTCGTGCTCGCGCGGACGCCACTCCATCGGACGGAGTTCCGACCGCGGCCGGCCTGCTCCGGGACTGCCGGGACGGTTACGTCACCGCCTACGCTGCCGCGCAGGCTCTCCATGCCGACCTCAGGCGATGCCCACGGCCCCGGTCACATCGCCGGGAGCACGGGACTGACAGGAACGACAAGTTCTAGAGCGAGGGTGCGCAGCAGTTACTGACCCCTACCGGGCGTGCCGACCACTCAGGTCGTGACCAGTTCGGTAGGCACGGTGATGACGTCCACCATGGCGCCGTTGCGCAGCACGGTGATCGGCAGCCTGATCCCGATGGCCTCGGAGAACAGCTGACGCTGGATGCCTTGGGCGTCGGTCACCGGTCGGCGTCCGGCGCTGAGCACGAGGTCTCCGGGACGCAACCCGGCCCGGTCTGCGGGGCTGCTCGGAATGACCTCCACCAGGCGTAGTCCCGATTTCTGCCCGGTCCGCTGCGTGACCGGGGTGGGCAGCGGGGTGGGTACGCCGACCAGGCCCAGGTAGCCCCGGCGCACCCGGCCATCGGCCAGCAGCGCGCCGATGATCCGCCGGGTGGTCGCGTTGACCGGTACCGCCATACCGAGCCCGAAACCGGCGACGGCGGTGTTGATCCCGACCACCGTGGCGCTGGCGTCGGCTAGCGCGCCCCCGGAGTTGCCGGGGTTGAGCGCGGCGTCGGTCTGGATCACGTCCTCGATCACCCGCATGGCCCGGCCAGAGCGCACCGGCAGTGACCGGCCCAGCCCGCTGACCACACCGGCGGTCACCGACCCGGCCAGGCCCAGCGGGTTGCCTACGGCGACCACCAGCTGCCCGACGACCAGCTCGTCGGCGTCGCCCAGTACGGCCGCGGCCGGCGTCGCGCCGCGGGCCCGAAGTACCGCGAGGTCGGACAGCGGGTCGGCACCCACCACGTCGAAGCGACTCTCGGTGCCGTCGGTGAACGCCGCGACGCCGTCGTGCGCGCCTCCCACGACGTGCGCGTTGGTCAGCAGCAGCCCGTCGTCAGCGAAGATCACGGCGGATCCCGTGCCCGACCCGATCCGCAGGCTGGCGACATGCGGGGTGAGCGCCGCCGCCACCGAGCTGACGGTGTGCGAATAGGAGTCCACCGCATCCACCGCCTCAAGACTACAAGAATTACACCATTGCTGCTCTAAACAACGTTGCCAGAACGCTCCCTGTTCCGGACAGTCCCGACCCCACCAGTGCGCTCAGCTTCCCGAGCTCAACGGCAGTGCTGATTTACCGGCCTGGAACAGCTCTGCTGTTGAGCTCGGGAATCGCAGAGCTGGGCGCCGTTGCTGAGGCGCACCAGTTGCTTGTCGACTCACCGGGGGCTACCACGAGCGTCTGACGGGGGGTCTGGGTGCGGGTTGTCAGGTGCGCTCATCCGGGGGTGGGCGGCGGGGTCCCAGGCCAGTCCGGGGACGCCCCAGCCCTGCGCTCTGAGCATCTTCTTCGCCTCGCGGGCATAGCGGCCGATCAGCCGGTTGAGATAGAGAGTGCCATCAAGGTGGTCGGTCTCGTGCTGCAGGCATCGCGCCAGCAATCCGGTGCCCTCGACGGTGACCGGGGCCCTGTCGGTGTCGAGACCGGTGACCTTCGCCCAGCTGGCCCGTCCGGTGGGGAAGGACTCACCGGGCACTGACAGGCAGCCCTCCCAGTCATCGTCGGGGTCGGGCATGGTCTCGGGGCGCTCGCTGGTCTCCAGCACCGGGTTGATCACCACGCCACGGTGCCTGACGTCGTGAGCATCCGCGCAGTCGTAGACGAACAGGCGCAGATCCACCCCGATCTGGTTGGCGGCGAGCCCGACGCCCTGCGCCGCCTCCATCGTGGCGAACATGTCCTCGACCAGGGTGTGCAGCTGGGCCCCGAACTCGGTGACGAGCCTGGTCGGAGTGTGTAGCACCGGGTCGCCGACGATGCGGATCGGATGCACGGCCATGATGGCCAACAGTAATCGTGGCCGGCGCCGCCACGAGTGCTGGGAGGGCGTCGTGGCTGCCCGTGGGCGGCTGCATGGTTCAATGCGGACGAGAATCACATGACTGTGATTTCACCGAACTGCAGGATTTCAGTGCGCCGATCGTGCCAGGCGAGGAGGCTGATGGACGCCGCAGAGGCGATGGACCCGGTGGCGATGGACCCGGTCGAGGACCAGTCCGAGGGGCTGAGCTGCCGGGAGCGCGAGATGTTGGTCTTCGAGCGGCAGTGGTGGCGCTACGCCGGGGCCAAGGAGCAGGCCATCCGCGAGCAGTTCGGCCTGTCCGCCACCCGCTACTACCAGGTCTTGAACAACCTGATCGATCGACCGGATGCGCTGGCTGCGGACCCGATGCTGGTCAAGCGGCTGCGACGGCTGCGGTCCGGCCGCCAGCGTGCGCGGGCCGCTCGCCGGTTCGATGCCGACTCGAAGTAGGTCATGAGCACGCCGAGGAAAACCGGAGCCGGCAGCCGGCTGCGCACCACCGCGTTGGCGCTGTTCACGCTGGCCGCGGTCGCTGCCGTGATCGGACTGGTGCTGGCCGTCAACCGCACGGAGCCGACCACGGCCACCGAGTCAGCCATCCCCGGTCCGAGCCAGCCGCCCGTGATCACTTCCCCGCGCCCCTCGATCATTCCCTTCCCGCCGGTGGCCTCGAGCCCCGCCGATGTGCCCCAAGCGCCCGAAGTGCCTCCGGCTACCTCACCGGAGGCCGGTGAGGTAGCGCCGGCCGGCGGTACCGGCCCCGGCGGTGACACCCTCAGACGCGGCGAGGTGCGGGTCTACAACAACAGCACGATCCGAGGCCTGGCTGCCCGAGCAGCGGGGGATCTCGGTGCCGCCGGCTGGACGGTGGTCGAGATCGGCAACTATGCCCGTGGCACGATCTTGACCACCACGGTGTACTACCAGGAGGGCACCGACCAGCGCGCCGACGCCGAAGCGATCGCAGCCGCGTTCGGGATGCGTGTCGAACCCCGATTCCCCGGCCTCTCCGACGCCGGTCCCGGTGTCGTCGTGATCGTCACCAACGATTACGCCCGCTGAGAACCGGGATCTCCGGCCGCGTCCCGCGGCGGGGTGAGCCGGTGCTCACGAAGGTGCCAGGCCACGTGCGGCGGCGTAGCCGGCCAGCTCCGCGAGTTGGGCCGGGTCCAGGGACGGGCGGACCGCCTGGCGGGCGGCGGCCAACTGTGCCGCGGTCACCTCGGTGGCCTCCAGCGACTCCCGCATGGCCGTCAGAGCTGCCTCGCGGATCAGCGCCGTGCAGTCCGCGGCGGAGTAGCCCTCCACCTCGCCGGCCAGCGCGTCGATATCGACGTCGGTGGCCAGCGGGGTGTTGCGGGCCGCGGTGCGCAGGATTGCCGCGCGAGCCGGCGCATCCGGTGGGGGCACGTACACCAGCCGCTCCAGCCGGCCTGGTCGCAGCAGTGCCGGGTCGATGAGCTCGGGGCGGTTGGTGGCGCCGAGCACGACCACCTCGCGCATCGGCTCCACCCCGTCCAGCTCGGTGAGCAGCGCGGCCACCACCCGGTCGGCGACGCCGGTGTCGGAGGATCCGCCCCGGCGCGGAGCCAGCGCGTCGACCTCGTCGAGGAAGATCAGCGCAGGGGCGGCGTCGCGGGCCCGCCGGAACAGCTCGCGCACCGCCCGCTCGGACTCGCCGACCCATTTGTCCAGTAGCTCGGCACCCTTGACGGAGAACACGTTGAGCGCGCCGGACCCGGCCAGGGCCCGGATCAGGAAGGTCTTGCCGCACCCGGGTGGGCCGTAGAGCAACACCCCGCGCGGCGCTTCGACGCCCAGGCGGGTGAACGAATCGGGGTAGCGCAGCGGCCACAGCACCGCCTCGGTGAGCGCCTGCTTGATGTCGATCATGTCGCCGACGTCGTCGAGGGTCAGCCCACCGGTGGTGATCGTGCCTGAAGTGGACATCGAGATCGGGCGGACGGTGTCCAGCGCCTCCAGCAGATCCTGCTGGGTGATCGTCAGGTCGGTCCCGGGCTCTGACGAATGGCGCAGCGCAGCTCGCACCGCTGCCTCGCGGCGCAATGCGACCAGGTCAGCGGCGACGAACCCGGGGGTGCGCTCGCTCAGCGCGGCGAGGTCGGCGTCGCCGGCCAGTGGCACCGCGCTGAGCAGCACCCGGAGCAGCTCGGTGCGGGTCCGGGCGTCGGGCAGCGGGATCGACAGCTCGCGGTCGACCAGCTCCGGGGCGCGTAGCCGCGGGTCCAGCGACTCGGGGTGCGCGGTGGTGACCACCAGCGCTACCCGGTCCAGCGCGGGTGCCAGCGTGTCGAGGACGACGGTGGCCAGCGGCGGCGGGTCGGTGGCCGGCAGCAGCGCCTCGATATCGGTGATCAACAGCACGCTGGGCGCCTTCGCGTGGGCCCTCTCCACCGCGTCGTGCACGTGCTGTGCGGCGGGGCCAGGCTGCAGCGCAGCCACGCTCGGCGCGGCCAGCTCGACAACCGGGGTCCCGGACTCGCGGGCCACTGCGCGCACCATGGTGGCCTTGCCCACGCCCTCGGGACCGTGTACCGCTACCCCGAGGCGGGTGCTCGTGCCGAGCCTGCGCAGCAGCTCGGGCCGGTGAAAGCTGAGCTCGAGCCACTCGGCCAGCCGCCGGGCGGCGTCCCGGGCCCCCACCAGGTCGGCAACCGCGAGTGCCGCTGGTGGGGGCGTGGTCTCCGGGGAAGCTGGGCTGCTGGGCGCCGGTGAGGGCGCGGGCTGCTCGCCGGTGCGTTGACCGTCCCGCCAGCCGATCACCGTGGAGGGGTGCGGCGCGACCGGTCCGGCGGGCTCGGTGGCCGTCACGGTGAGCAGCTCGGTGGTCCAGGTCATCCCGATCGCGGTGGCCAGCCGGCTCCGGACTCCGGTCGCATCCGACCCCGGCGCCACGTCCTGCGGGAGCAGCGATACCGCATCGCCGGTGGTCAGCACCTTGCCGGCCAATGCGAGCCGCAGCGTCTCCGGGCTCACCGCCCGGTTGACCAGCGCTGATCCGGCGACGGTGATCGAGCGGGCGGCCGGCACCTGCACCGGCGCGAGCACCACCTCGGACCCGTCGGTCAGCCCCAGGTTGGACAGCGTCAGATCATCGAGCAGCGCGGTGCCCGGTGTGGTCTGCCCGGCTGCCGCCAGCGCGGCGCTGGATCGAGCGCCGGTCAGCCGCACCGCGTCCCATTGCCGCAGGCCCAGCGCGTCGAGCACCTCCGGGTGCAGCCGCACCACGCCCCGCCGCGCGTCCAGCGCCGAGGTGCTCAGCCTGGCTGTCAGCGTGATCTGAGGTGCGCTCACGACGCCCGAGCCTAGTGCGTGCTACGCTTGCTACGGAGGTATCTGGCGATGGCGAAGACGATCCCGCACCGGGAGCTGCGCAACAACAGCAGTGCCGTGCTGCGTGACGTGCAGGGCGGTGAGACGGTCCACATCACGAATAACGGCGAGGTCGTCGCTGTCCTCGTGCCGCCCTCGCGGGCGGCTGGCGCGTCACTGCGGATCAGGCGAGCCTCGGTTCGTGGGGGTTTCGCCGAATTGGTGCGGACCCGGATCCAGGAGCCGGTCCAGAACGTGCTGGACGAGCTGCGCGGGGACCGTTGATCCTCTACATCGAGACGTCGGCAGCGGCGAAGCTACTCGTCGACGAGCCCGCATCGAGTCGGCTCGCGACGCGGCTCGACGACGCCCTGGACTCCGACGATGCCCTGCTCTCCAGCGCGCTACTGGAGACCGAGCTGCGCCGCCTCGCGGTCCGCGTCGAGCTGGCCCAGACCGCTGTGACCTCCCTGCTTGAACGCTTCGACCTGGTCGAGATCGACCGCTCCCTCTACTGGGAGGCGGGACTGCTCCCGGGCCGTCACCTCCGCAGCCTCGACGCGCTGCACCTCGCTGCCGCGCTGCGCGTCAGCGCTGAGCTCATGGTGACCTACGACCACCGGCAAGCCGAAGCAGCCGCTGCCGTCGGCCTACCCGTCCTCGCGCCGTAGCCCGCGCACTTTCGGGCTACGGTGGACCGTGCCCACGAGCGCGACACAACGGGCACGAGGCCACGACACGCGCAAGGTGAAGGAGTCCTGCCATGTCCGAGGACGTGTCTGGTTGGTACGTCGACGAGAGGTGCACGAATTGTGACGTCGCGCGTCAGATCGCTCCGGACCTGATCGGCCAGATCGGGGGCCGTTCGGCTTTTCTTCGCCAGCCCCGTGATGACGCGGAGGTGGACGTGCTGCACGCCGCCGCGTATGCCTGCCACACCCGATCGATCCGGCACACCTCGCAGTCGCTCGAGCCGGCGCGTGACCCCTTCCCGATGCGCCTGCACGGCGAGGTCTACTTGTGCGGGCACAACTCGTCGCACACCGCGGGCGCCAACTCCTACCTGGTGCGCCGCCCGGCCGGAAACCTGATGATCGACACGCCGCGTTGGAGCGAGCCGCTGGCATCGCGGTATGAGGCGCTCGGCCCGGTGACCGAAGTCCTGCTCACCCACCGCGACCACGCCGCGCATGGCCGTGGCTACGCCGACCGTTTCGGGGCGCGGCTGTGGATTCACGAGGGCGATCTCGCAGCGGCCCCGGATGCGGACCGGGTGCTGCGCGGCACCGAGCCGGTCGAGGTGGCCGCCGGGGTGGTGGCGCATCCGTTGCCTGGCCATACCGAGGGCAGCGTGCTCTACGTCGCTGACGAGCTGTACTGCTTCAGCGGGGACAGTTTCTACTGGTCGCGCACTACCGGGGACATCGAGGTGGCCGAGAGCGTCACCTGGTACTCGATCACGGAGCTGGCCGCGTCCCTGGCCCGGGTGCTCGACTCCCTCCGATTCGAATGGCTGCTACCGGGACATGGTGACCGCAAGCACCTGTCCGCCGAGGAGATGACGCACCGGCTGCGGGCGCTGGCGACGCGGGTCGCTGCGCTCGAGCCCCAACCCATCGATTTCACCGCCGTTCGGTGGTGACGCCCAAGGAGCTTGGGCTCAGGTCACGTCGCGTCGCGGCGGGTCAGCAGTATGCCGGCGGCCAGCACGAAGCCGGCGACGTAGCAGGCCAGGACCACGGCGGCCTGGGTGCCGCTGACCACGGCCGTCACCCCAGGCCTCCCTTGCTCCCCGGCGGTGGGGCCGGTGGCCCGCAGCGCGGCCACCAAGGAGTCGGCGTTGACGCCAGGCAGCGCCCGCTGCAGGGTGTCGAAGACGCTCAGCAGAGCGGCAAATCCCCGGATCAGGTTCTCGACCACCAGCGCCCACACCAGGCTGAGCCCGACGGCCAGCGCGGTGCTCCGGAAGGCGATCCCGGCCAGCGCCCCGAGCAGCCCCCACATGCCCAGGATCAACCAGCCCGCAGCAAGCCCACGAGCCAGCTCAGCAGCCGGTGGGAAGGCCCCCGGAGCCGACTCGACCACTGCGATGAGGCTGCTGGCGCCGGCGCTGACCGCGAAACTCGCCGCGGTGCACCCGAGCGCCACCACGGCCAGCGCAGCCAGCATGCCGCCGAGCACCTCGATGCGTCGGGGACCCTGGGTGAGCAGGGTCTTCAGCGTGCCGAAGCCGTACTCTCCGCCGGTCGCCAGCGCACCGAGGATCAGGATCAACGCGCCGCCGAACAGGGGGTAGCCCTCGAGCGTGTTGCTGACCAGGCTCGCCGGCAGCACCCCGGCCAGCAGCTGCCCGGAGCTCCCGGCGCCGTCCGGTCCGGGCAGCCCGCCACGGCGGTAGATCAGGTAGGGGATCAGGTAGGCGAAGGTGAGGACCATCGCCAGCCAGACGCAGACGATGATCCAGGCTGCCGGACGTTTGCGAAGCTTGTGCAGTTCGGCGCGCAATACGTTGATTATCACGGGGCGTCCTTGGTCATGGTCAGGAAGACCTCCTCGAGGCTTCGCTCCACTGGATGCAGCCCGCTGACCTGCACGCCGGCCAGCACCAGGGCCCGGTTCACCCGCGCGGCGTCGTCCGGTCCGGCGTCCAGGCGCAGCTGCCCGTCATGGCGCTGCACACGGTGCGGGCCCAGCAGCTCGGCTGCCAAGCGGGCGGCCTCGTCCAGCGGCTGGGCGGCCAGCAGCAACGATGCGCTACCGCGCAGTTCCTGCACAGTGCTCTCGGCGATCAGCCTGCCGTGGGAGATCACCCCCAACCGGTCGCAGACCTGCTGCACCTCGCCGAGCAGGTGGCTCGACAGCAGCACGCTCCGCCGGCCGCTACCCAGCCGGCGGATCAGCGCGCGCATGTCCGCCATCCCGGCGGGATCCAGGCCGTTGGTCGGTTCGTCGAGGATGAGCAGTTCAGGGTCCTTGAGTAAGGCGGCGGCGACACCGAGCCGCTGCTTCATGCCCAGCGAGTAGGTCTTGAACCGGTCGCGGCTGCGCGCGGTGAGATCGATGGTCTCCAGCGCGTTGTCCACCTGCGTCTCCGGCACCTCGCAGTAGCGGGCCAACACACGCAGGTTGTCCCGCCCGGACAGATAGGGGTAGAACGCGGGCGTCTCCACGATCGCGCCGATCCGGGCCAGCCCGCGCGGGTCGCCCGGGGGGTAGCCGAACACGGCCGCGGTTCCCCCGGTCGGGCGGATCAGCCCGAGCAGTATCCGCAGCGTGGTGGTCTTGCCTGCCCCGTTGGGGCCCAGGAAGCCGTACACCTCCCCTCGCCGCACTGTCAGGTCCACCTGGTCCACAGCGACGATGCCGCCGCGGTAGCGCTTGGTCAGCCCTCGGGTGCGCACGAGCGTGTCAGCGCACTCGAGCTCAGCGCTGGACGGGCCGGTCCCGGCTGCGTGTCTGGCCGCGCCCATAGGTGGCCTTTCGATCGTCTAGTGGTGCCGCTGTTCTCACAGACACACCCGGTGCGGATGCAGGTCTGAAATCGGCGCATGCTCCCGGTAAACGGCGACCGCTCGCGGGAGACCGGCACATCGTATATGGCACCGTGGAAAGTGGTGCCCTTGCCGTCACATCGAATCGGCCGGTGTCCACCGGTGAGCAACGCGGGCTGGTCGATGTCCCTTGTGGGGCCAATCGCAATCCTTTCTTTGGATTCTGGTCTTGTCCTGTTCATCTTCTTGGGGATTAGCGCCGTGCCGATCTGTGATCCTTTTGTGTGTGTATCGTTTCACGCGCGAGGTCCCAAGGCGCGACCTGCGAAGAGCTCGTGACCCGGCACTCCGCAGCGACCGCTTACCTGCCCGAGCACCTGTCCGGCTGATCTCGGTGAGGACGACGCGACCGCTGGAGAGCCGTTCTGGACCGAACTTGAGGCCGGCTGGCAAGCCTCCTCACTGACCGGCGCAACATCGAACCGGCCTGCGCCTGAATGAGCGGATTTCCGCTGGCGGAACTGGTGTTCGACCCACCGGTCGACTGGCCGATCGGACGACCAGTCCTCACCACCACACCCGAGATCGACAGCGATTGGGGAATCAACGATTGGGGAATCAACGTCATCTCCGTAACCTGAGCCCTCTCGATATTGAGATCACGCAATGCCCGTACGCAGCAGCAACGCCCACACAACGCCACCCGATCGTGAAGATCCACCCATCGGACTCGATGTATGCCATTCGCCCAGGGACCGAGGCCGGGCTCTCGCCCACGCGGGGTCTGGTCTTGCCCGGCAACCTTGTTTACCTACTCCGGCATCGACAACAAGGCCATTGAGCCGTACCCGTCCCATGTCGCTGCCGACTCGTTGAAGCTCATGAGTGCGCCGAAGTACCGCAAGTACCACACCGTCCTGTACTGGCGTCCGTTGGTGCCCGGTCTCAACGACACTGATGCCCACCTGGTCGCCGCACACGAGCTGAGCAAGCACGCTGACGCGACGGTCTTCACGGGTCTGTTCTACCGCGACCAGATTGCCGCGTACTACAAGGCGAACGGCCTCCCTGAGCCGTACGACAACACTGCGCGCCGCAAGATCGTGCCGGAGATGTTGGAGCGCCGCGTCCTCGAAGTGTTCTCGAACGCGCCCGCCTTGTTCCGCAAGACCTCCTGCGCGGTCTCCTATGCGCACGGTCTACCGGACTACAACGGCCACTACGGCATCCGGGAACTCTGTGACATCTGCCCTTTAAGCCAGCTCGAACTGTGCGCCAACGCGCACCGCGTACCGACTGCCGAGCAGATACACCACGTTGCCCGCGTGTTGCTCGATGCGGCCGACCTCCAGGTCGTACACATCAACGAACGGGCGGCCATCGTGTCCGACCTGGCGACCGAGCAATCGCGCTATTTCCTGCAACACGCGCTCGGCTTCCAGGTGCACGACGTACGCCACCCGCACCACGCGCACCGGCACGGCCGCGCCGACATCGGATGGAAGGACACCACGCATGACTGACTGGAAGAGCTTGAGCTACGTCGTGGTTGACGTGGAGGGCAACGGCCAGCTCCCGCCTGACCTGGTTGAGCTGGCCGCGGTGCCGATCGTCGGCGGCATCATCGGTGAGCCGTCGAGCTGGTTGGTACGGCCCGATCAGTCGATCACGCACTTCGCGCGCAAGGTGCACGGCATCACCAACGAGCAGGTAGCGGATGCCCCGGTCTTTGCCGCCGTCGAGGCCGAGGTGCTAAAGGCGTTGGACGCCTCGGCCCTGATCGCTCACAACGCCCACATTGATGTCGGCGTGCTCCAGCGCAAGCTCAGCGAGTGGGAATGCCCGGAGGTGTTCGACACCCTGAAACTGGCCCGGCGGCTGCTACCTGGACGGCAGAGCTACAGGCTCGGTTCGCTGGTCGAGGAGTTCAAGCTCGCCAGCGGCTTGGACGACTTACTGCAACCGCACCGGGCCACCTACGACGTGCTGGTGACGGCACGGCTCTTCCTTTTCCTCGCAGGCCCACGGAGATGGGAAGAACTCCGGGATCCATCGTTTGGAGGTGCCGGAGATGACGCGCCAGCTCTCTTTTGACCGCCCGGCCACCAAACGCGGCCTGTTCGTCAGCATCGACGGATCGAGCGGTCGCGTCTACCCGCCGATCCTCGATGTGCTAGGAGAGTCCGGCGAAACGGCAAGCGAAACGCGCCGCATCAGGCGCTGAGCGCTCCCCTGAGCCAGATGGGCGATCTTGGCCAGTCGAAGACGTTCAGTGCGTGGTGACACCAGCATGGGCGGCGCTCAACAGCGTTACTCTCCCTCAATGACTGTTGATCCTTTGGTGTGGGAGCGGCCGGAGATGCGGCAGGGCCTGGCCGTCCGTGACATCAGCGCGGTATACCAGGTGCTGCGGGACTTGGGGATCAATCAGCGTCAGATCGCCGCCCTGACGGGGCAGTCCCAGTCCGAGGTCTCGGAGATCCTCAACGGCCGCCAAGTCATGTCCTACGACGTGCTGGAACGCATCGCCGAGGGACTGGGTATCCCCCGGGAGTACATGGGCATCTCGTACGGCGACAACCCCACCTACGCTGAGGAGGTCACGGTCTCCGACCCCCTGGAGGGGGATGATGACGAGATGCGCCGCCGCGCCGTGATCCTGTCCGCGCCTGTCGCGCTGTGGGGCTCCCCCCTGTTCGGCAAGGTCCCGGAGCTACCCACACCGAACTGGCTGGTTGGCCGACTGCCATCCCGGCTGGAAATGCTTCACGTAGGAACGGTCACCGACCTGCTCGTTCAGCTCCGGGCATTGGCTCGTGCGTGGGGTGGACAGGCGGAGTTGCTCGGCGCGGTCGCCGTCCAGTCGAAACGACTCCTGACAGTCCCCGGCGAGAACATGATCCGGGCTCGGCTGGGGTCCGTTGTGGCCGAGCTGCACACCGAGGCCGGATGGAGCTACTTCGACGCCGGGGACGACGACGCGGCCGACTACTACTACTGTCGGGCGCTGGACATCGCCCGACAGGTCGGGGACCAGTACCAGATAGCTCACGCGTTGCGCCACGCCGGGATGCTTCCCCTGGAGCGGGGCCGGTTCAACGACGCACTGAAACTGTTCCAACTCGGTCAGATAGCGTTCATGCCCCTGGACCGTGCGGCAAGCAGTGACGATCCCCGTGTTCCGTCCATGACCGCCTGCCTGGACTCTCTGCAAGCTCGGGCGCTGGCTCGGATGGACCGCCCAGACGAGGCCAGATCCAAGCTCGCTGCGGCCCGTGACAAGTGGCACGCCCCCGATGCCTTCGGTCAGGCCGACGCCGAGTACCGCAACGCGGACATCTCCCTGTGCCTAGGCCAGGTCGATGGCGCTGAGCAGTCCGCCGCCCTGTCCGTCCAGGCGTGGGGGGACAGGGACCGCCGTCCCGCCGCGAGCGCCCGCATCCTGCTCGCCAGCATTTACGTGCGAGCCGGGGACCCACGCGGTCCGCAGCTAGCCCACAACGCCATCACCGCAACCACCAAGCTCAGCTCCGACCGCGTTCGGAAACGGCTCCTCCCGCTAGCCGACGCACTGGACGCCCGACGTGGCAACGATTACCAAGACCTTGCCCGGATGGCACGGCAGGTGGCCGTCACCCGGGTGTAGCGGCAGGTTAGGGGTGGCCGAAGGGGGGTGGACAATATTTAAAATTAGGCCATCTTGGGCCTCATTGGAGCTCGCGGGGAGTACCGCTTGGTCTGCTGCCAGACCCTTCGGATCAACCGGATGCAGCGGCCCCGGGCCTCCTGTGAGGCCAAAACACATCTAGTGGATGTCTGCGCTTGGCCACCACGGCAGCGCCCGAAGGGTCTGGGCGTTGCCGAGCAGCTTGAAGCCGTATCCCCACCCCTTACCGTGTACCTGGCGGATTTGAGGCACTGCCAGGAGGAAGTGGTGTGGCTCGTAGTTGCCGAACTGGTTTTGACGTGCCCGAACAACACTACTGCGTCTCGGGGTCCGCCTGGCCAATCGCGGGCTGCGAGGAGCACGCGTTCCAGGACTATGGAGGCGGCGTAGTTGTAGAACACAGCCTGGTTTGACCGCCATTGTGATGAACAACGCACCCAGCACGCGGTGCAGCACCGCCTTCCGGCCGCTGATAGCCAACCGCTCGACCGGTTCCTTACTCGTCAAGGTCACGCCACCCATACTGGCTGGAACCCCGCAGTCATCGGTGTGACGGTTCCGTGATGTTTGACCGTGCGGCTCGCCCGCTCGCCCCGCCCCGGATCCGGGCACCTCAGCCGCAAATAGTCGGACACCGCCGCGAACCTGGGGCTCGCGCGATCAATACGATGAGCCCAACACCCATCAGAGATGCATGATGAGATCGGATCAGGAGGAGCGCCCGCCCGTGGCCCAGCCGAGCTTGGATGCAGTGACCGTGACACCGAAGACCGGCGACGATCGATTCACTCACTTGGATCAGGACGTTGGCGCGAACCTGCTCGGTTTGTGGCGGTGGGCCTGTTCGGACCTGGTGAGCAATGTTATGCGCGGTGTTCTCGCCGAGTACATCGTCGGCCTGGCGCTGGGATGTGTCGACGGTGGCGTGCGTCTCGAGTGGGACGCCGCTGACCTTGTCTTCCAGGGCTGGCGGGTTGAGGTGAAGTCTTCAGCATCCCTGCAGTCCTGGTCGCAGACGAGGCTATCGCCGATCAAATTCGATATCGAACCCAAGACAGGATGGTTCGCGGAGACGAACACCTTCGCCGCTGAGCGGAAGCGCCAGTCCGATGTGTTCGTGTTCTGTGTTTTGGCGCACTCGGATAAGGCTACAGTGGACCCGCTCAACCTGGACCAGTGGGATTTCTATGTGTTGTCGACACGCCGGCTGAACGCTGCGGTAGGAGAGCAGAAGAGCATCACGCTCGGCCGCCTGCTCCGGCTGGATCCGGTGAAGACGTCGTTCGCGGATTTGCGGGCCAGCGTCGAGGCGGCAATCACGAGCCCAGCTGAGCCCGACCGGTGAATGGACACGCGATATACAACACGACTGCCGGTTAGGGAGGGTCGGATCGAGTGGTTGCCGCGAGCGGGCGTCTTGAGCCGAGCACTCCTACCGTCGCCATCGTCGGGTTGGGTCCCAAAGGTCTCTACAGTCTGGAGAGACTTGTCGCCGAATTTTGCGCCCACCCCTTGGAAGCGGGCCTCCGCGTAGCCGTTTTCAATAGATCCGGATATTTTGGCGCATCCCCCGTCTATAACCCTGAGCAGCCGGACTACATACTGCTCAACACGGGAACCGGCAAGATCGACCTCTGGGGAGTGGACGATCCGCCCATGGCCGCCGGAAGGGGACCCGATTTCAGTTCTTGGTATCAGGAAGAATTCGCACCGCAGGCTCCGCTGACAGGTGATGAGTACCTGCCCAGAGCGGTTGTCGGGCGGTATCTCCATCACGGGTTCCGGCGAATCATATCTCACCTGCCCTCGGGGATGGAAGTGTCATGTTTTGTGGGTGAGGTAGTCGACATCGTCTCGAACGGCACTGGTTACGCTCTGAGTCACGTCGACTCGACTGGGCTGATCCATGAGATGCCAGTGGACAAGATCCTGCTGGCGACCGGCCATTCTCAGGTTCGGCCGGGGGCTGAGGAATGCGGCTACCAGCGCTTCGCTACTCAACACCGGCAAGCATCGTTCATTCCGTTCGTCTACCCGGTGGTGGCGACCCTGAGTGAAATTCCAGCCGGTGCGCGAGTGGCGATGAAGGGTATCGGGCTGACCTTCATCGACGCGGTCCTCGCCCTGACAGAAGGACGCGGAGGGGTCTTCGAGCGAACGCCGGATGGGTGCCTTTCTTATCGGGTAAGTGGACACGAGCCGCAGGCAATCATCCCGTTCAGCCGGACCGGCTTGCCGATGACGCCGAAGCCTCATGACCTCTCGAGTGCCTTACGGCCGTTGACGTTCGTCACTCCGCACCGGCTGGCCGGCATCCGACGTCGCTCTCGGGAGGGGAAGATCGATCTGGAGGCAGATGTGTGGCCTCTCGTCGAGCTCGAGATGGAACTGGAGTACTACCGCGTCGCCATGGGCGACGGCTCCGAGCGGTCTGAGCTCGAAGCGTGCGACGGCGACGCCGAGGCGATGGAGCGGGTCATACATTCCTTCCTGCGGTCGCACCCCGGCCAGGAGCGATTCGATTACCGGTCCGTGGTGGACCCGGTAGGGGGATGGCATGTCGGGGGCGGGCCAGGGTTCCATTCTTTCGTCGAGCTCTACATGGAGCAGGAGATCGTCAGAGCCCGCTTGGGGCTGTCCCGTTCCGCCGTCAAGGCTGCTATTTCAATCTGGCGCGAGGTGCGGTCAGCTCTGAGCCCGTTCGTCAGGTTCGGTGGCCTGACGCCAGAGTCTCACCGTCGATTGATGGAGCAGTATTTCCCCCTGCTTAAACGTGTGGTCTTCGGGCCTCCGATCGTCGGTGTTGAAAAACTATTGGCGCTCCAGAGGGCGGGAATACTCGACTTCTCGGCCGCTCGAAACCCTCGGGTGTGCACCGATGAATTCAACGGTTGTTTCGAGCTGCGCTGTGAATCGATCTCCGGCGAGTCGATCCCCGGAGCCGCTTCCCGAGCTGAGATCCTCGTGGATGCCCGGTACCCGCGAGTGGATATCCTTCGTGATGTAACGCCTCTCTATCGGAACCTGCGCAGGCGGGGGATGATCAGGGCGTTTGAGAACCGATCGGCGGTCGAATATGTGCCGGCGTATCGACCGGGGGCTATCGACGTAACCGAAGAAATGCGGTTTGTGGTTGACGAAGGTGGCTCGTCGAACCAGGACATCGCTGTCATCGGAATTCCGACCGAGGGTAACCTGGTTGGGAACCGCTCGGTTACCCGGGATGCCTACGCAGGCACGTGGGCAGCAACAGTACTGCGACAGCTTCGCTGCCGGGAACACCTCAGGCAAGGCTCCGGTAGAACGTGAGGTGGCGACGTGCCGCGGCTGACCAGGTGTAGCGGGCGGCGAGCGCACGCCCGGCTTCCCGGGCGCTACGGGTCACCTCATCGGCGTCTGGTCCGGTGAGCTCGGCTATCAGCTGCGCCGCAAACGCTGCCGGCCCGTTGGCGAAGCGGGCGGCTCCGGTGAAGATCTCCCGGAATACCGGCAGGTTCGTCACGACCAGCGGAACGCCGGCGGCCAGGGCCTCCCATCGCGGCCAGCCCGAAGCCCTCCTTGGTGGACGGGAACGCGAACACCCCCGCCGCCGCGACCAGTGCGGGTAAATCGTCGTGGTCCACCGGCCCGAGCACCACCGGGTCGACCCCGAGTGCGACGGCCCGCTGCTCCCAGCTGGCCCGGTAGTCGCGATAGTCGAACAGGGTCTCCCCGCCGTCGATCACCAGCCGCACGTCGGGCATCCCCTCCCGCAGCAGGGCGTAGGCCTCGAGCAACTTCAAGGACCCCTTGCGGGGCTCGATCCCGCCGACGGTCAGCACATAACGACCCAAGCGCGAGCGCCACACACCCCGGGCGGCCGCTCCGGACGGGCTGGCTGCCCGGGAGAACCGGGCCGCGTCCACGCCGTTGGGGATGACCGTCGCTGTGATACCCCAACCGTCGAGCAGCTCACCGGCGACCGCGGCGGACACACAGACATGTGCATGCGGGTTGACGATGGCGTGCTCATGGCAGGCGGCCAGCTCGGGCGTGCTGAACTGATCGAGGTGATGCACGGTACGTACGCATCGGTCGGCGGCGTTGGCGCTGATGCAGTCCTGCGCGTGCACCACGTCGTAGCCGGCCGGGTCGAAGGCGTCCCGCAGCACCTGGATGGAGCGCAGCACCCGGTGGCCGAATTCTTCCCCCGTGACGTTGGGAAATGGGACGATCCGCAGTGCTACCCGGGGGTCGATGGGCCGGAAGAAGGTGCAATCCCCGCCGCGGCCCAGCGTCCAGACCGTCACCCGCTGGCCCACCGCGGCGAGCGCCTCAGCCAGACAGAGCGTGTGCACCACGCTGCCCCTCGGTTTGGTCGAGTAGGTGAGCAGCGCGATCCTCATCAGCCGATCCGGTAGACGCCGGGCTTGCGCTCGTCGAGGTGCCGCAGCACCCGGCGAGCCTTGGCGATTTCGGCTGCCACGTCCAGCTCGGCCGTCGCGATACCGGCTTTGGCCCAGGTGCGGGCCAGGATCTCCCCGCCGGGGCCGACCACCTTCGCCTGCCCGAGGAAACGGAGCTCGCCCAGTACACCGGTCTGGTTGGACGAGACCAGCACGACCCGGTTCTCCGCCGCTCTGGCCTGATCGTAAAGGTCGAACAGCCGGGTTTGGCGGTCCTGGGCCATCCGCGGCGCGCGGTTGGTGAGGCTGGTCGGCCAGGCGGACAGGCAGGCCAGCACCTCAGCGCCGTCCAGCGCGAGGGTGCGGGCCGATTCCGGGAAGGTCTTGTCGTAGTCGATCAACATGCCGATCCGCCCGACCGGGGTGTCGAAGGCACAGAAACGCTCACCCGCCGAATACGCGATCGATTCCCCGGCGGGCTGGTGCACCTTGCGGTGGCTGCCCAGCACCCCGTCGCCGTGCACGCACAGCGCGGTGTTGTACCGCCGGTCCCCCTCGGCCTCGCGGAAACCGAAGCACACCACCATGCCCGCTGCCAGCGCCGCGACCTTGCGGACATGCGGATCGTCGAGTTCCAAAGCAGGTGGCAACGCCGCAGGATCGGGCCTGCGCAGATCGCCGAGGTAGCCGCCCAGGGCAGCCTCCGGGAGCACCAGCAGCGACACCCCCGACCGGCGGGCGTGCTCGATCAGCGTGACGATGCGCTGCAGGTCGAAGTCGAGATCACGCCCGAACTTCGCCGCCACCGCCCCAACCCGAATAGCAACCATACTCACCAGAGTCGTGGTGCTCTCAACCTCCCGAGCTCAACACCAGAGCTGTCTGTGCTTCAAGACACCTTGCTAGAAGGTACCTTTTTGGGGTTGGTGTGGTCGTGTTCGGCTGGGGTGGCCGGGTCTGGTTTGTGGTTGGTGGTGGTGGGGCGGAGTAGGCCGGCGAGGCGTGCTAGTTGGTCGGGGTTGGGGCGTGGTGCGGTGTCGACGATGTGGCGGATGTGGTCGGCTAGTTGTTGTTCGGGGTCTGTGTCTGGGCGTGGTGTGAGTGGTTCGACGGTGGCGGCGTGGTTGTCGCGGGTGGTCACGGTCTGCCCCGTTCTGGTCACTGTGTGTGGTCAGATGTGGCGGTGCTGGGGTGGTGTGGGCAGTGGGGGGTCTGGCGGGGCACGGGGTTGGGGGCGCCGGTGCTAGCGAGGTGCTGGCGTTCGAGAGCGACCGCGAGGCAGGCGGGGGTAGCCCACCCGGGCCGCTGAAAGGGGGCTGTTTCCGGGGTGGTGGGTGCTGGTCTGCCTCGCTGGGTTGTCTGCCTTGCCGCAGCTCAGAGGTAGGGCAGAGACCAGTTGTGGGGGTGAGGCATGTGCCCTGCGGGAGGGTTAGTGCCTCACCCCCTGCCTCAGCTCGGACCGGTCGGGGATCGCCCTGATTCGGGTGCTCTGGTGTGGAGTGCGGTAGTGAGGTCAGCGGCCAGGATGACGCGCTGGCCGGGGTGTCCCTCGAGGCTGCGTTTCCTGACCACGACTCCACGGTCTTCGAGTGCGGTGGCGAACTGCTGGGCCGAGAAGCCGTCGTAGCTGGGTTCCCAGCGTGCCCGCAGCTGGTGGAGCACGTCGGTGGAGCGCATCTTGTCGTGACCGTCCAGCACGGCCGCGACGTCAGCGAGAAGGTCCCGCGCTGGCTCGGGCTCGGTGGGCTCGGTGGTGGGGATGGTCCGGCCGGTGCGGTGGAGGATGGTCATCGCGCGGTCGATCACGGTGTAGGCGTCCTTGGTGGGCACGTAGTGGGTGCGCACGATCGCGAACGCTTGCCCGCCGGGGATGTCTTCGACCTCGCCGGTGGCGACGAGGGTTCCGGCGTCGGCGCCGGGGCGTAGGTCTTGGGGGCGGGCGCCGCGGTCGGCGGCGTCGGCGAGGATCATTTTGGCGGTTTCGTGGTTGGGCACGTTGAGCGCGCACCGCACGTGCGCGCCTTCGCGGACGCGGGCGGGCAGGGTGCGGTCGTCGGGGCGTTGGGTGGCTTGGAGCAGGTGTACGTTGACCGCGCGGGCCTGGTCGTGCAGTTTCTTGGCGGCCCGCCAGGCGCGGGCGTCATCCTTGGTGCCGCCGAGGGGGTGGGGTGCGCCGTAGAGCACCTGGCACTCGTCAACAATGAGGTAGATCGGGTGGAACCCGGATCGCTTGCGGCGGGAGATCTCGCGGGGGATGGCCCCGACGATCCCGGCGGCGCGTTTGGCGTCGTAGCGGCGCGCGACCTCGGCCACGGCCCATTCGAGCATTTCCGTGGTGGCTTGGGCGTGTTCGTCGGCGCTGCCCTCGATCAGGGTGACCGCGCGGGGTGTGAACATGGTCCAGTCGCCGTCGCCTTTGAGGTCCGCGATGTGCAGCTCCACCGTGGGGTCCAGGGCCAATCCGAGTGCGAGAAGCCGGAGCACGGTGGATTTGCCTTGCTTGGAGGTGGCGCCGAGCAGCCAGTGTTTTTGCAGCATGCCGATGGTGATCTGCTCGGCGCGCATGGTCACGCCCCAGGGCAGCCGGTCGGTGAACACGTCGAGCTCACCATCGGCGAGCAGGGGCCAGGGTGGGGCGGTTTTGTCCATGGTGCCCTTGTCCGCGATCCACAGATCCAGCACCCGGGCGTCGGTGTCTTTCTCCCGCTGGGGCCACACCTCGTGCCGGTGGCGCCCGAGGTTGCCGGCCAGCAGTTCCACTTTGGCGCTGGTGAGCAGTTCGGCGGCGGTGACACCCATCGGTAGCCGGACCTGGGTGTAGGTCCCCCCACCCTGTTCCCGGGGAGTGATGACGTATTCCAGCACTCCCCCGCCGGTAAGGTAGCGGGTCAACGTGGGGATCTTGAGGTGCCGCAACGCGGCGGTGATCACATCAGCGGTGATCTCGGCGTCCTGCTCGGCGCGCTCCTGCGGGGAGAACAGCCACCGGGGCGGTGCCGCCGCTCGGCGTCCCTCCCGCCACGCCGCGGCCAGCAGCGTGGGCACCGCAGCCCACACCAGCGCGTGCACGACCACGGTGAGCGTGGTGAGCGTCCCGTCCAGGATGTGCTTGATCAGTGCCCACCAGCCGGACCAGCCGATGCTGCCCGGGGTGAACGCCAGCCATCCCCCGATCACGGCCAGCAGCCCGGCCAGCACGCACACCATGGTGAACAGCGCGCGCAGCCCGGCGGCCAGCGTGATCGGTAGTGCCCGGAGCCGCTGCGCTCGGCTGTCCTTGAGTGTCACGAGCCGCTCGGTCCATTCGGCCAGCGCCTCCCGATCCCCCGCCAGCCGCGCCAGCCGGACCTGCTCACGCACCGGGCCGTAAGTGAGCCCATCCAAGGCACGGCGGACCCAGCTGGCGTGACCGTGACCCACCGCGTAGAGCGCGCGGGCTGCCCCACGCGTAGAGCGCGCGACGTGCGACACCACCACCGTAGTGATCTTCTTCGGGTGATCCGACTCGCGGATCGCCACCGCCACCGCGAGGATCGGCAACCGGTGCGGGCCCTTGCGCTGGGCGTACTGGGCTTCGGTGATCAGCTCTCCCTCCAGTACCTCCGGTGCCCGCTCCACCTGCGCCGCTGACACCTCAGGCACCGCCGATCGTGACCCCCTCGCCCGGTCGGTGACTCCAGTGCCCGGGGCGGGTGAGCGCCGGGGGGCGGTCTCCTGCTCTGCTTCCTGCGGGGAATTCATCGCCGGGTCCCCTTCTGTGTGGGGTGGTGGAGGAGTTCGGTGACCGAGAACAGCCGGGCGATCACGCTGCCCGCGAAGAGCGCGGGTGTTCCCAGCGCGACGCCCCAAGCGCGTGGGTCGGTGGTGAGCGACACCACCGCCCATTGCATCCCGACGATCACGGCCGCGGTGGCCAGGGCCCGGAGCAGGTTGCCGCCCATCCGCCTGACGTGCTGGGTTTGGCGGGAGACCCGGTAGGCGCTACGGACGCCGCTGCCGAACGCGGCGATCACCCCGAGACCGGCGAGCACGGCCAGCACGACGTCGACCTGCGTGAAGCTCATCGGAGTTCGCCCCCGTCGTGGTTGCCCGGGGTGGCCGGGCGGGACTCGTGCCGGCAGCAGCGCCAGCAGTGCCGGTACTCACTGAGCGCCGGTCGCCCGTTCACGGTCAGCGGATGGCGCCACGTGCTGAAGTTGTGACCCTCGGCGTCACAGGTCAGCACCGGGACGCAAGCCGAGCACAGCAACCCCCGACCCGGGTCAGCTCGCCACCCCTCGGTAGCAGCCGCGTCCAGCGCGGCCTTGCCGGTGCGGTAGTGCGCCTGGAACAGGGGCCCGCCCAGAGCATCCCCGCAGTGCTCGCAATGGACACTGACGCAGGTGTGGACCTGTAGCATCGTTGATCTCCTCGTTCGCTCGTGCTGGGTGGCAGGGAGACCCGGTTCGGCGGCTGCTGGCAGGCACTTGACCGCCGGACCGGACACCCCGTGGTATTGACGGGATTATTTAATGACAATTGTCTGGATTATTTAATCCATTAGGGGCTGCATGGTTATGCCCTTGCTCGGAGACATCCGGGGAGCCGCGCGGGCCCGCGCTATTCTTTGGCGCCAAGGCGGAGCGTGGAGGAATACGTGGTGGAGGACTGGGCGGCCGTCGCGCAGGCGATCAGTGAGCGCATGACGGAACTCGGCCGCAATCAGCGTGAGCTGATTGAGCGCTCGCAGGTCTCGAAGGCGACGGTCGGCGAGCTTTATCGCAACTCCGCGCAGCGTCGGCGCAGCGCCCGCACGTTGGAAGCGCTGTCGATGGCGCTGGAGTGGCACCCGCAGCACCTGGTTGCGGTACTGAAGGGTCACCGTGCCCCGGATGTCGGCGAACCGGTGAGCCGTTCTGAGGACGATGTTCCGGGGAGGCTGGCTGCGATTGAGTATCGGCTTGCGCAGATCGCGGCAAAGCTCGGCGCCATTGATGAGTTGAGTGACCGACTCGACGAGATGAACGCCAACCTCGAAGCGGTGATCAGGCTCGTTGACTCGAACCGAAAAAGAGTGAGGGGCTGAGTGTTCCGGGTGACAGTTCTTCATGCCGACAAGTCAATAGCGAATCCGCCGTACCAACCATGCACCGGCGATGTATCACTAGTGCACTTCCAGTGCATCCGTAGTGCACTTCGCGGTTTTCGGGACTGTTTCTGATGGAGCCGGTGCAGCTGTGGACAGGTCGCACCGCGTGTGCGCTGCAGGCTGCGCTACGGATGACCAATGAGGCGTTTGCCGCGCATCTGGGCACCGCAGTCAGGACGGTCGCCACGTGGCATCAGAAGCCGGACCGCGTGCCCAGCACCGAGATCCAGCAAGCGCTGGATACCACCTTGGAACGCGCCGGAGAGGGGACCCGAGCACGGTTCACCAGCAATGCCGCCGACACGGGCGCCACACCGGAGCCCACGAGCCCGCCGGTCGACGCTTCCGCTTACGCCGCTGAGGAGCCGACCGCGACCGCGACAGCGGCGGACGACCTGACCGCCAGCACCTCATCTACGATCATGGTGGGCACGGCTGAGGACACTGCGGATGGAGGGTTCATGGGCTGGTTGCAGGTGGCGCACGCGGCCTCGGCACCGCCGGATGGTTCGGACGTGGGGCAGATCATCCGCTGGTACCGCACGCGCGAGCGGTTGACCCAGCAGGACCTCGCCGCCGAGCTGAACACCACGCAGTCGCGGCTGTCCAAGCTGGAGAAAGGCACCCAGGCCCTCCGGGACGTGACGGAGCTGCGTCACATCGCGCGCAAGCTGGGCATCCCACCGGAGCGGCTTGGTGTTCTGCCGGACCACTCGGCGGACGCACGCCCGTTCGCCTCGCACGTCAGCGACCGGCCGGGCCCGGTCCGGGACAGCCAGGAACGCTGGCGGGACATCCGCCGCCAGCTCAACGCGCATCGCGCGGTTCTGGGTGATCTGGCCGCCGAGCTGTATCCGGCGCAGCAGCGCATCCCCGGAACGACAGTGCTCACCTCGGGGAACTGGGTGCCGGACGGTCCTGTCGACCTGGCTGATATCGAGCTGGCGTGGCGCGCCGAAGCGCCGACACCGCAGCTGGGCGGTAAGGCTTCACAATCGTCAGGCGCGCGGCCCCTGATGGCCAGCGGTGAGCGTTATGACCGTTACTCCCGCGCGCTCCGCGACCTTGCCCGGCCCAGATTGCTCGATAATCGCGTCAGCTATCGACTGCTCGACGTGGAATGGGCGGGTTCCCGGGGACTGCTGGGGTTCAACTACACGAGCTATTTCGACGTACTTGATGTGGGTGAAGCATTGGGCCACGAGTTCGCGCAAGTCTGGCTCACAGTGGGCCGGAAGCGCCCGAGTTTCGCGGACCTGCCGTTCCGTCGGAGTATCCTCGACCCGTTCGATTTGTCCGCGCGGCCGATGCTGCCCAGTATCAATACATTGACGATCCGGCACGACTCCATCGAGGGTCACCGGATGTACCTGCATCGCCGCGACGCCACCGCGGTGGCCGCCGCTGGCGGCATGTACCATGTGGTGCCTGCGGGTGTCTTCCAGCCTGCGGCCCTCGCGCCGGCACATCAAACCAATGACTTCTCCCTCTGGCGTAACATCCAGCGCGAGTTCTCCGAGGAATTCCTCGGCAACGGTGAGCACGATGGCAACAGTGCCGACCCCATCGCCTACGACACCGACGAGCCATTCGCGTCCTTCGAGCGAGCACGCCAGGCCGGTGACTTCCGTGTCTTCGCCTGCGCCATGGTGCTCGAACCGCTCACCCTGTGGGTAGAGCTGCTGACGGTCGCGGTCATCGCGGCACCCGTGTTCGATGCGTTGTTCTCCGGCATGGTCGCCGTGAATGAGGAAGGCGCTGCGGTCAGCACCGAGGCTGGCCGTCCCACCGTGGGAATCCCGTTCACCGAGGCGGCCCGCGAGCGGCTGCGTACTGAACCGTTGTCCCCGATCTCCCGTGCCTGCATTGAGCTGGCGTGGCGGTACCGGCATCAGCTACTCGGCCGATGAGGGTTCTGGTCACCGGGGCCGCCGGTTTCCTCGGCTACGCGGTGGCCGCGCTGCTGGTCGAGCAGGGGCACCAGGTGACAGGCCTGACCCGCTCTGAAGCGTCCGCCCTGCCCGAGGGCGTGGCGCGGCTCGACGGTGATCTGCGCGCACCTGACACTCTGCTAGGGGCGGTTGTCGAGGCCGACGGAGTATGCCACCTGGCCGGACTGACCAAGGTACGACAGTCGCGGACCGATCCACTCGGCTACTGGCACACCAACCTCGGCGGCACCCTGAGCATCCTCGGCCAACTCGCCGGCGCCCGTGCCGGGCGGCTGGTCCTCGCGTCCACTTGCACGGTGTACGGCGAGCAAGCCGGGCAACCCATCAGCGAGACAGCGACCGTGGCGCCGAGCAGCCCTTATGGCACCAGCAAGCTCGCCGCCGACCACGCAGCCGCCGACCTCGCCGCGACCGGAGCAATCGGAGCGATCAGCTTGCGCGCCTTCAACGTGGCCGGAGCCCTGCCCGGACACCCCGACCGCGACACGACCCGGCTCATCCCCCAACTCCTCGCCGTCCAACAGGGCCACGCGCCCGAGCTGGTCGTCAACGGCGACGGCACCGCAGTCCGCGACTTCGTGCACGTGGCCGACATGGCTACCGCGTTCGCCCTCGCCCTGCGCGCGTGCGAGCCGGGCACCTGGCGCGCCTACAACGTCGGCAGCGGCTGCCCCAGCACCGTGCACGACGTGATCACCACCGCCGAGACAGTGACCGGACGGCCCGTCCCCCGACGGCACACCGCCGCCGCGCACGAACCGGCGACACTGCTGGCCGACAGCACCCGCATCCACTCCGAGCTGGGCTGGCGACCCGACAAGTCGAGCCTTCACGAGATCATCTCGGACGCCTGGACCGCCCTGAACAGCGATGAGTCGCCCGCCGAATAATCGATTCCGGAATAGCGCGGAACTGACTACGATCCGCCTACCGTGACGGTCTGAACTGCTGTTGTCTTGTCGGCATGATCAACCCGGCACGGAGCATCGCCTCAGCGCAACGGACGCACCAGCCGCGCACGGCCACCCCGAGCTGGCGAGACCGGCGGTGCCGTACCCCAAGCGCCGCCGGTCTCGCCCACCACCCTCGACCGACGTACCGGACAACCGCCACCCACGTCGGGCCAACCCAGACCGCGCGTCGGGGTAACAGGCTATGAGCGCGGATTCCGTTAGCGAGCAGGTGCACCATACTGATCACGACGTGCTGGGAAAACTTGCCGCGATTGACCACCGTATTCACCAGATACAGACCCAGCTCAACACCATGAGCAAGTTGCCCAGCCAACTCGACGAGATAAGCGCCAACCTCAAAACACTAATCGAATCACTCGCTTCTTAGCTATAGGAAGGAGCGTGGAGATGGTCGATACCTCTCCCGCTGCGCCGCATCCTCTGACGCCTGGGGAAGCGCTAGCCAAGCTGTTCCTGGACAACGCGGACCGGGGTTGCAACGCGGACAACGATGTCTTCGTGGCAGAGCTGCTGAAGCGACGGCGGGCCATCCAAGCGCTAGCCAATCCCAGCGGCGAATGACGATCCGCCGGTGAGAGGAGCGGGGTAGGCGATGACCGCAGAGCGTTCGCACCGGTTCGCCCTCACCGGTCACGATCCCGAGGGCCGTAGCCGCACGATCATCTTGTGGGAGGAGGCCGATCTGGTGGACGGCATCGTCCAGCGCCGGGTGGTGGTGACATTGGACGCCACGATGAACACCGCGACGATCCTCACGCGGGCCGAAGCCATCGAGGTCGCGCGGGCGCTGCTGGCGGCTGCCACGTGACCGCCGACTCCGACTCACCGACACCGGATCGCTAGCGTTCGCCGACCCCGCGATCCCCTCCGGCCGACAACACGTCACGATCACCGACGCCGGGCACGCCCGATACGCGCAGCTCCGCAGCGCGGTACGAGACCACTAAACCCCGGCCGGGCCGCCGGTTGAGGGGGAGCGGCCCCCCGCAACGCTCCCGAGAGGCTCCCGGCGGCCCGGCCGGTTCCCATTGAAAGGATGGAGCGAAATCATCGGGGTGCAGCCGACCACCGTCAGCATTCACCGCCAGAGTACGGACCAGTTTCTATCCGCGCCACCATTGGATGCGCTCGATGGCCGGGACGCGGATCCGGCCGCGCCGGGGGGTGGGTTTCAGGCGTAGCTGGCCGACCATCGTGGGGGTGAGCAGCAGGCGGGCGACTTGACGGCGGGTGCTCATCGGTGTGGTGGCCCAGCGCTCGGCGACGTCGGCCCCGGGTTCGATCAGGCCGCGCAGCGCACTGGGAGTACTCAGCCCACGCTGGCGGGTCTCCAGCGTGGTGATCTCAGCGAGCAGCGGTGGTTCAGCCCGGACCAGGGTCGCGACGCTGACCGTCCCGGCCGCGACCGCATCGGCGAGTTGCTCATGCCGGGCCCGCACGGCAGCGAGCTGGTCCCGGACCCCAGACAGCTCACCCTGGTCGGCGTTCTCGCCCGCGAGGATTTCGCCGATCACATCGGGCCGCGCGAGGAAATCCAGCATGACCTGCTCAGCCAAGGCATCCAGGGCGGCTTGGCTGATCCGCACGCAACCCTTGCTGCCGCACAGATACAGCGGGTCAGCGCCGCTATCGCGGTAGGCGACGGTGAGCACTGCCTCACAGACCCCGCAGCGCCCGATGTGCGACAGCAGGTGTTTGGCCCGGCCGGGCCGGGTGGTCTTACGCTCAGGTGCCCGCAGCAGCCGCTGCACCGCGAACCACTCGGCCCGGCTGACCAACCCCGGCCACTGCCCCTCCAGCAAGCCATCCAGATCCACCAGCCGACCCGCGCCGCTCCCGCCGGGGTTGTGCGAGCGCAGACCCGCATAGACCGGCTTGATCGCCAGCGAGCGCAGGTGCTGCGGGGTCCACACCGCACCCGAGCGAGTCCGAATCCCCCGCTGCCCCAAATCCCGGGCGATCCCCTTGAGGCTGTGCCCCTGGATCAACCGCCGGTACAGCTCGGCCACCACCTCAGCTTCGCCCGGTTCGGGTTCCTGGGCGAGCAACACCCGGGTCTGGGGATCAAACACCCGCCGGTACCCGTAGGGGATCCGCCCGTGCGGCCGACCCGCCACCGCATTCGCCGCCGCAGCCCGCCGACCCCGGGTGGACATCTTCGCTGACTCATACTCACTGTCCACCGCGTCCTCGAGTAGCGAGCGGCGGTCCCGGCCATTACCCGGGTCATAGCACCGGCCGTGCGTGGTCACGAAGATCCACACCGAGCGCTGCTCGCACAACTCCAGCAACCGCACCCACTCACCCACCCGGCGGCTGCCCCGGCTGCTCTCCCAGATCATCAACACCCCCGCGCCGAACCGGTCGGCTTCCAGATCCGCGATCAGCGCATCGAACCCACCCCGCACCTTGCTGGAATACCGCGACGCGCTGACCGACTCATCCCGATACGAGCACTCACCCAAGGTCCAGCCCTGCTCACCAGCCACCCGGACATGATCAGCGTGCTGCTCCTCCAACGACCGGGCCCGCCCAGAACGATCCAGACTCACCCGCAAGTAATCCCGGGCACTCATGACCCGTTTACCCTGCTCAACACCACTCAAGGTCACCATGCAGCGAAGAGTACCTCTAACAAGGCGTCTTTTTGATCGAAAAGCTCTGCTGTTGAGTTCGGGAGGGGTTGGGCCGGTGTAAGCGTCGGGACGGCGGTCGTGGAGATGGGCCATGGAGTGGCGGGCGCGCTCGAGGGCTTGCTGCACGTCCAGTTCGGCGATTGCCAGGCCGGGCCGCACCCCGGTGTCGGCCAGGATCTCACCGCCGGGGTCGACGACCTTGGCACTGGCGACGAACCGGAGCGACCCGAACTGCCCGGATTGGTTGGCCGAGAGCCAGACGATCTGGTTCTCCAGCGCCCGCACCCGGTCGAACAGGTCGAACCGGCGCTTCCAGCGGTCCTGTTCCAGCGTCGGCGCGGGGTCGGTACAGCTGGCCGGCCACGCCGACAGGCACAGCACGACATCGGCTCCATCCAGTGCCAGCGCCCGCGCCGATTCCGGAAACGCCTTGTCGTAGCAGATCATCATGCCGAGCCGGCCCACCGGGGTGTCGAAGGCGGCGAAGCGATCGCCCGCGCCGTAGCTGGCGTCCTCGCGCAGCGGCTGGTGCACCTTGCGGTGCCGGCCCAGAACCTGCTGACCCAGCATCCCGTCGCCGCTCACGCAGACCGCGCTGTTGAACAGCTGATCGCAGCCCTGTTCGCAATAGCCCACGGCGACGACCATGTCGCCCGCCAGCTGAGCCAGCCGGCGGATCTCCGGCCCGTCCGGACTCAACGCGGGGGGTGTTCCGGCCGCACCGTCGAGGTCCACCAGGTACCCGCCCAACGCGGCCTCGGGCAGGGCCAGCAGGCGTACCCCTGCGGCCCTGGCGGTGTCGATGAGCTGCCCGATCAGCGCGAAATCGGCCTCCAGATCACGGTCGAAGCTCGCGGCCACAGCGGCCATCCGCAGCGGACTCATGCTGCTCCCAACCCGGTCACCGCGTCTGTGATCACCTCGGTCAGCTCCCCGTCCGGCCAGCGCAGCGCCACTCCGCGGCCGGCCACCAGCTCACCACACTCCGCGGTGACCGCGGGAGAGGGCGCCGGCGCCGCGCCGGGTTTGTCGGCGGTGAGCATCCCGAAGCCGGGGAAGCAGGTGAACCAGTCGCCGACGGTGGCCGTCGCCGGCCGGGGCACGGCGGCGACGTCGAGCACGGCGGCGCAGCCGCTGGCTTCCGCGAGCATGCCCGCGGTGCCGGCCAAACCCGCCATCGAGACGTCCTTGGCGGCGGCCGGTCGGGCGGCGGCCACCGTGCCCAGCATCGCGCGTAGCTCTGGAGTGCGGCGATGCGAAGTGGAGTCCCACTGGCGAGCGGCGTAACCGGGTCGCCACCCGCCCGCGGTATCCACACTGAGCCGCAGCCGATGGCCCGGACGCCCACCACCGCCCCGGATCGGATCCAGTGCGCGGCCCAGCGCGGTCACCGACAGCGTGGCAGGCACGCCGAGTTGGGTGTGGCCACCGAGAACGGGAACGTCATAGGCCTGGCTGGCCCGGCGCAACCCGGCCAGCACCCGGCTGGCGAACGAGCGGTCCCGCGCGCCCAGGGCGTCGAGCAGGCCGACGGGTGTCGCGCCCATGGCCGCCAGGTCGTTGACGTTGACCAGCACCGAGCACCACCCGGCCCACTCCGGGTCCCGTTCCACCATCGAAGGCAGGATCGCGTCGCACGCGGCGACCAGGTCGCTACCGGGTACCGGTGCGCCGTCGTCGCCGAGGTAACCCGCCCCGCCGGGCTGGAAGGCGGACAGCAAGGCGCCGAGCTCGGCTTTGGTGGCGCGAACCTGCGCGGCGATCCGGCCGATCGGCCAGCGCATCAGCAGGTGCGGGGCGCCGGCCACCGTCACCGGGTGGATCGCATTCCAGCCGAGCCGGCTGAAGAACACCTCGTTGCGGGCCTGCACGGTGGCCTCGAAGCGCAGCACCCCGGCGCTCTCCGCGTGCGTGCAGGCCGCCTGGACCAGGGCGGCGCCGACGCCCCGCAGCGGGCAGCCCGGATCCACCACCAGCCGGCCGCCGAATCACCAACCCACGTCGGGCCCCGCGTCGACCGGGCCGAGCCGCATGCCACCGAGCACGGCGCCCTTGGCGTCCCGCGCGAGCAGGACCAGGGTGCGCGGATCCTCGTCCCGCTCGTCGCGGTCGTGATCGGTGAACAGCCCCTGCTGGTGCACGAACACCTCGGTTCGCAGCCGGTAGTAGGGCGCCCGGTCGGTGGCCGGCTCGATGTGGAACTCCGGTCGGTGGGCTGGTTGGCCGAGCAGCGCCTCACCCAGCCCGTTGCTGCTGCGGTATGCCACGGTGGTGTGCAACGTCTCACGCCCCCGCCGCGGACAGCGCCCCGCAGGCCCCGCACGCCGCGCAGCCGGCCTGCTGGTCGGCACCGATCATGCCCGCCTGCTGGAGCCGTGCCGCGACCCGTTCGGTGATGTCCCGGACCAGTTCGGCGGGCGGCGCGCCGAAGCCGTCCCGGCGGGCCAACGTGCCGGCCATCGGCCGGAACGGCACCACGAACGGGTACACCCCCCGCTCGATCAACCGGCTCGCGCCGTCGACCAGCTCGTCGGGATCCTCGCCGAGCCCTACCAGCAGGTAGGTGGACACCCGGTTGTGCCCGAAAACCCGCACCGCCTCGTCCCAGGCGGCCTCGTACTCGGCCATCGGCACGGATCCCTTGCCGGGCATCCACCGCCGGCGAACCTCGTCGTCGAGCGATTCGACGTGGATCCCGATCGCGGTCGCGCCTGCCTGTTTCAGGTCGGCCAGCGCACCCAGGTCACGCGGCGGCTCGATCTGCACCTGGATGGGCAATCCAGGCACCGAGTCGAGGACCGCCCTGACGCAGCGGGCCAGGTAGCGGGCACCCCGGTCCGGGCCGGCCGTGGTGCCGGTGGTCATCACCATCTGCCGGACACCGTCCAGCCGGACCGCTGCCTGCGCGACCTCGGCCAGCTGAGCCGGCGTCTTAGGAAGATCCGGCCCTCCCGCAGCCGGTAGGGGCTGTCCGGGTTGCGGGGCAGCGCGGCGTTGACACCGTCGACGAGTACGTGCCCGTCGTCGCTGGGCCCCGCCCCGTCCGGCCGCCGCACCGGCGCATCCATTCGCACCCCCTGCAGCGCGATGTCGACCCGGGTAGCCAACCTGTCGGTGCTGACGCTCATCACCGCCTCCGATCGTGGCGCTAGAACATGTAGGTGGAATTGATGATCGCGCCTTTGCGGGCGTAGTGGATCAGGGCGTCTTGCACGTCCAGGGGATGGGTCGGGATGACGCCTTCGAGGAGGTCCTCTTCGCGGGCGCCGTGCAGGGAAAGCCCGAAGCGGCAGCAGTACACCTTGCCGCCTTCTTTGATGAACGTCTTGAGCGAGTCGTTGATGTTGTGCTCGCCGGGGAACGCCGAGTTCCCCGTGGTAGGGAATCCGCGGGTGGCCAGGCAGTTCAGCGATCCGGGGCCGTAGAAGTAGATCGCCGATTCGAATCCCTTACGTTGCGCGCGGGTGGCTTGCAGGATCGCCACGAAGCTGACCGAGGATTCGTGCGCGATTCCGTGCACCAGCGTGAAATAGGTCTCGGCCATGTGACGCCTCCTCATCAGTTGGACTTACCCGTACAGTTCTTCGAAGGTGTCGTGGAATACGCGCCTGGCGAGCTCGCCGTCGCCGGTGGCGGCGCGCAGCTTCGCCAGCTCACCGGCGAAATCCCCCCACGGCTGGTCACTGGCGAACAGGATCCGGTCGTGACCCATTCCACGACGCTCGATCTCGCGCACCAGCCAGCGGGGCGCGAAACCGATCGACCAGGACAGATCGGTGTAGACCCGTTTGCCGGCCGCGATCCAGTCGAAGAACCGCCCGCCGGCTAACTTGATGTGACCGCTGATTCCGCCGCCGAAGTGCACCAGGTGGATCGCCACCTGCTCGCCATAGGCCTCAACCAGCCGGCTGATCTCGTCGATGTCCGAACTCCCACCAGGGGAGGTGTGCACGTGCACCACGAGACCGCGCCGCCGGGCGACCGCGAAGATCTCATCGAGCTGCGGCTTGCATGCCTGGTCGGTGACCCGGCCGCTGAGCAGGAAGCTCATCTTCAACGCCCGCACCCCAGGCTCGCCGGCCAGCGCCAGCGCTTTTGCGGTGCGGTGGGCGTCGGAGGGCTTGGGTGAGACCTACAGCGCTGCCGATAACCGGTCATCGGTCTGGGCCGCCTCGATCACCAGCTCGTTGAAGTCGAAGATCCCGGGCATGGTTCTCATGCCACCGTGCGGGGGGCGACCCAGTCGTCGTCCCGGGGGTAGGTGCTGGTCGCGGTGCCCGCGATCCACCGGTAGAGATGGTCGGGGCCGGCGGTGATGCGCTGTGCCAGGTACGCGGCGTCCTGCGCTACCCCGGACAGTCGGCCCGAGCCCCAGGTGTGTTGCCAGGGCAGCCCGAGGAAATACAGACCAGGGCTGCTGGTGACGCCCCGATCGTGGGTCGGGTAACCACGGCCGTCGAATACCGGGACCTCGATCCACCGGTCGTCCCGGCCGAACCCGGTGCTCCAGATCACCGAGGTGATTCCGGTGTCGCCCAGGTCCAGTTCGGTGGGTTCGCTATCAGGTAGTACCCCATCGTGTCCAACCAGGTCACCACGTCGCGGCCGCGGTAGCACCGGGCCACCCGGGGTGCGCTGCCGACCGCGAGATGCACCTGACGGCCGGCTAGATGCAGGTCCTCGGCTATCAGCTCGCCGCGACTGGTACCGACCAGGTACCGGCCCTTTCGGTCACGGCGCAACCGGGTGGCCGCCACACCCTCGATGACCGGGGGGCTGAAAGATCTCGCGAAGTCCTCGATATAACGGACGATCTCATCTCTTACCATGAACCCGTTCGGATCATGGTCGGTGTAGGGAAATCCTGGTAGTTGGCATTGCCAATTCGGCGTCACCAGGCAGAACGAGTCCCACCGCCGTTCTCGCCATTCCTGCCCGATCCGGTCGCGCTCCAATACGACGTGATCGATACCGCACTCGGTGAGCCGGTAACTCATGGAAAGACCGGCTTGCCCGCCACCGACGACCGCAACTGGATAAATGTGACAGAATTGTGGCGGCGCGGCCCGATCTCCCCGCTTGGGGCTCACACCATGCTCTCCGGTGCTTCCGGGCGCGGCACCGGACCGCCGTCATCGCCGAGCTCACGTGTTGCTGCGACGTGGGGCAGGGGATCGGCGTAGATCTCGGCCGTGTGCCGCCACTTGACCAGCAGTTGCGAGACCGGCCACAGATTGTCGATCGACACCGCTGCCCGCAACGTGTCCACCAACTCCGCGATGAGCTCATCGACGGCCTCGGTCGGCAGGAAGGTCACCCACGGCAGGGCCTGAGGCAGGATACGGCGCAAGACCAACGCCACCGACCCGATCCAGGCCCCCATCCGACCGAGCAAGTCCGCTTCGCTGGCTATCCGACGGTCCGGATCGGCCCGCCACCGCAGGAACCGGGCGTCAGCTGGCCCGCTCGTCCGGCCGCTGTTGCGCAGAGGCGCTTACACTCAGCGGGCAGCTTCGCATACGGAAGTGTGCGATAACATCGTATGCATGCAGGTGGATCGCTTTTCGGTGACGATGGAACCCGATCTCGGCGCAGCCGTGCGGGACGCGGCGCAGCGGGCCGGAATGAGCGTCTCGGGTTGGTTGGCGCAGGCTGCTGCCGACCGGCTCCGCAACGATCTGCTCGGCGCAGCCCTCGACGATTGGGAAGCCGAGGACGGGCCTTTCGGTGACGAGGAACTCGACGCCGCGGCCGCCACTCTGGGCATCACCCGCGGATCGCGGGGACACGCCGCGTGAGCCTGGTGCTCGATGCCGGTGCCTTGCTGGCGATCGACCGCCGTGACCGGCGGGTGGGTGCGTTGCTGCGGATCGCGCATCAGGAGCGCATCGCGGTTCGCACCAGCCCTGCCGCCGTGGCGCAGGTATGGCGCCACGGTGCACGTCAGGCCCGGTTGGCCCGGGTTCTCGCTGGTGTGGCGGCGCCGCCGCTGGATCTGGACACCGGCAAACGCCTGGGCCTGCTGCTCGGCGCCACCGATAGCTGCGACGTCGTCGACGCACATGTCGCGTCGCTGGCTCGGGCGGGCGATCGAGTGCTGACCAGCGATCCCCAGGACCTGCGACGTCTGCTCGACGAGCTCTCTGTCGACGCCTCTGTTGTCACTGTGTAGCCGACTGGTGTAGTTGCGCGCTTCTCTCCTGGACACGCCCGGTAGGAAGCGCGACATACCGGGCAAGGGAGCGCGACACACCGGGCGGGAGAGCGCGACAGGCGGGGTATCAGGGGTAGCGGCGTAGGCCGATGCGGCGGGCGCGGCGTTGCTGGGGGACCTCGCCGTTGGTGTCGCCGGTCCGGCGGCGGCGCACCACGGCGCCGGCTCGGGCGGCGGCGCCGGCCACCCGGCGGCGCAGTGGTGGGCGCAGGCCGAGGCGGCGCATGCTGCGCGCGGTGCGGCGGATCACCCGACGTTGGCGGGGCGGGGCCTCCCACGCCGAGGGGTGCCGGGCCAGCCACCGGTAGCGGTAGCTCGCGTAGGGCACGTGCACGAGGTAGAGCAACATCGCGACAGCCAGCGAGGCGAACGGGAAGGTGATCACGGCTGCGGCCAGCCCGGCGATCAGCACCAGCAGTGGCGCCGCCGCCTGGGGCGCCACCTGTACCGTCTTCATCGACAGGGTGGGCAACCGGCTCACCATCGCCAGTGCCACCCCGATCGTCCAGGCCGCCACCGCCGGCGGTGAGCTCCACCAGCCCGCGCCCAGCTGCAGGAACACGGTGAGCGGCAGCAACGTCAGCAGCGCGCCGGCCGGCGAGGGGATGCCGACGAAGAACTCCTTGGCGAAGGGCAAGGCCTCGGTGTCGTCCAGCAGCGTGTTGAACCGGGCCAGCCGCAGCACCACGCAGACCGTGAACACCAGCGCCACCGGCCAGCCGACGCGGATGTCGTTCAGCGACCACACGAACAGCACCACCGGCGGTGCGACACCGAAGGACACCGCGTCGGCCAGCGAGTCCAGCTCGGCGCCGATCCGCGAGGTGGCATCGAGCAGCCGAGCCAGCCGGCCATCCAGCGCGTCGAGCAGTGCAGCCAGCCCGATCGCACCGAGCGCGCCGGTGAAGTTGCCGTCCAAGGCGAACTTCAGCGCGGAGAGCCCCGAGCACAGGGCCAGCACGGTGATCGCGTTGGGCAGCAGCCGGATTCCGGCGCCGGCGTTGGGCACGACTTAGCTCTCCGTGATCGTGGTGAGTCGGGCCAGCGGGGTCTCCCCGCCTACCGTGTGCTGACCGGGATGGACGAGTACCGAGCTGCCCGGCGGGAGGTAGAGGTCCACCCGGGACCCGAAGCGGATCAGGCCGTAGGTGGCGCCGGCCTGCACCCGGTCGCCGGCGCGTGCCGAGCAGACGATCCGGCGGGCCACCAGCCCGGCGATCTGGACCACGACGAGGTCGTGCCCGCTCGCGGAACGCAGCAGCATGCAGGCTCGTTCGTTGTCCTCGCTTGCTTTGTCCAGGTCGGCGCTGAGGAACCGGCCGGGCCGGTAGGTGACGCGGCGGACCTCGCCGTCGGCGGGGATGCGCTGCACGTGCACATCGAACACCGACAGGAACACGCTGATCCGCAGGCGTGGCCGGCTGTCGAGTCCCAGCTCGGCGGGGGTCGGGGCGAAGGTCACCCTGCTCACGGTGCCGTCGGCCGGGGCCACCGCCAGTTCAGGGTCGGTTGGGGGCACGCGGTGCGGTTCGCGGAAGAACGCGGCGCAACAGGCGGTCGCGACGGCGCCTAGCGTGCCGGCGGCCGGGGAGAGCCGGCCCAGTAGCAGCGTGGTGGCCGCTCCGGCGATCACGAACGGTCGACCCGCGGAGTGCATCGGGGGCAGAGTCTCCCGAGCGAGGTCTACCAGGTGGCGCAGGGTCGCGGGAAGCAGTGTCGCAGGAAACCGGGTCGCGGGAAACCGGGGAGGCGCCATGTTCCGTCACCGTACGCCCGCGTGACCCGACATATGGGGAACGGCACCGGGGACCCGCCGTCCCCCGAGGGGATCCCCGGTGCCTGCCAACCGTTCGTCTGCTCCCCAGCTTCCCGAACGGTCACCTCCCAGCGGGCTCCTGCGTCCCCCGACGACGCAGGAACCCCACGCCGTCCTGGGTTTGCGGCAGCTCGCCAAGCCTTTTCTCACCCTCAGTGTGCTGGGCGTTACCCGCGATCACAAGGTTTGCCCGATTGTCGTGAATTTCTCACACCCACCCCGCGGCTGACGGGAGCGGGTGATCGGCACATCAGAGGCCTCAAGGCACCTCAGGCGCCACCGGTGAGCCAGATCACGACCTGCTCGCCGGCTTCGAGCGCCGTGGTGGTCTCGGGGATGTCGATCAGGCAGTTCGCTCGGGCGAGGGAGCCGAGCAAGTGCGAGCCGGGGCCACCGACCGGGGCGACGGTGTCCTCGGCGGGATCGAACGTCCCGCGCCGGAACTGCCGCTTGTCTCCTGGTGACTCCAGAGCCTCGGTCAGCTGCGCCCGCGCCCGGGGCCGCTGGGTAGGCAGGCCCATGGCGGCCCGCAGCGCGGGACGGACGAACATCTCGAAGGACACCGAGGCGCTCACCGGATTGCCGGGTAGCGTCGCCACCGCAACACCCCGGTAACGGCCGGCGCCTTGCGGGCCGCCGGGTTGCATGGCCACCTTGCCGAAATCCACGCCCTGGCCGGTCATGGCGATCTTGACCACTTCGTAGGCCCCCGCGCTCACCCCGCCGGAGGTCACCAGCAGGTCGATCCCCGCCAGCCGCGGGGCCAGCGCGGCCTCCAGCGCGGCCACGTCGTCGGGCACGAAGTGCATCAGTTCCGCCTGGCCGCCGGCTTCCCGCACCGCGGCGGCGAGCATCGTGCCGTTCGATTCATAGATCTGCCCGTGCAGCAGCGGGGTGCCGGGTACGACCAGCTCGGAACCGGTGGACAGCACCAGCACCCGGACCGGGCGATGCACCGGCAGCTCGGCGTAGCCGACCGCGGCCGCCACGCCCAGCTGCGCCGGCCCCAGCACCGTGCCCGCCGGCAGCACCTGCTCACCCGCCGTCACGTCGCCGCCGGCGGGCCGCACGCTGTCGCCGGGTGCGCGGGGAGCGTAGATCCGCACCTGGTGGCGCCCGCTATCGGTGAGCTCCACCGGCACCACCGCGTCCGCCCCGGGTGGGATCGGCGCTCCCGTCATGATCCGGTGCGCGGTGCCCGGTTGCAGCGACGGCGAGTCGGTGCGGCCTGCCGGGATGTCCTCGGTGACCGGCAGGCTCATCGGCTCATCGGCGCTGGCCGCCGCGATGTCCACTGAGCGCACCGCGTAACCGTCCATCCCGGAGTTGTCGAACGGCGGCAACGCCACCGCCGCGGTGATCGGCTCCGCCAGCGCGAGGCCGGCGCAGTCCACCAGGGGTAACCGGATCACCGGAGTGGTGCTCAGCAGGGCGGCCACCACCCGGGTGTGCTCCTCGACGGATCGGGGTTTCTGCGTGGTGGTCACCCCTGGCATCCTGCCTGGTCCCGCCCGGCCAGCCCAGCTGAGGTCAGGGTCCTGTCTTCAGGGCGGGAGCGACCACCGGTGATGGGAGCCCGGGTGGCTGAGCCACGTCCAGGATCAAGATCAGGTAACGAGGTACACTTGCATCGTCACGGGCCTGTGTGAGGCCGCGCTGTCACTCGCCGACACGGTCGAGGCGAGTGCTCGCCTCGACCGCGCTGAGTCGAATCCGGAGGAGACCATGTCCACTGCACACAGCGACGGCGGTTGGCGGAAGTCGACGTACTCAGGTTTTCAGAATGGGTGCGTCGAGGTCAGGCCCACCAGCGATGGCATGGATGTCAGACATAGCAAGATCGTCGACAGTCCGGTGATCGGCTTCACGGCCACGCAGTGGTCGCGGTGGCTCGATGAGGTCGGTTCCGGCGCCTTGACCGACACCAACGGTGCCGTCGCCGTGCTCGCCGGGCCGGGTTCCTGGACCGTCCGGGAAGTCTCCACCGGCACCGAGCTCGTGTTCGACGAGCAGGAATGGACTGCTTTCCGTCTGGGCATCGCCGCTGGTGAGTTCGATCTGCCTATGGTCATCGCCGGCGTCTAGCGGCACTGATTGCACTGCGTCACTGATTGCACTGCGTCGTGATGGAGGCCCCGCGCCAGTGTGCAGGTGCACGTGCATCGGTCTTTGTGCCCGTGTTTTCGCATGTCTTTGCATTCGCATCCTCATTTCATCATTGGCAGGGGTGCGATAAACCCGGGATTCGTGAATGTGTAGGCTCTCCTTACCATTCGCTTCCCGGGGGGGATGACTGTGGGCAACGAACGATGTGCTTGTGAGACACGACCATTACCTGGGTGGCCGCCGCTCACCGCGGCTCTCACCCAACCTCAGTCCAATACCACCGTGTGCACGGTGACCGGCACCATCGACGTGGACCTGGCCCCCATCCTCAGTGACGCCCTCGCTCAGGCGCGGGGGGATGGCAATGCCCACCTCGTGATCGATTTGTCCGCCGTGACGTCGATGGATTCCGAGGGCTTGTACACCCTGCTCGTCGCCCGACATTGGCACCGAACCGGCCATGGCGGTCACCTGGCAGTCGTCGTCGACCCGGGTTCAACGGCCATCGTCGAGCTGCTCGCCGTCTCGCTGAAAGCAGCCTTCGACCTGCATCACACCCTCACCGGGGCCCTGCACGCCTGCGTGCGGGCGCAGTCGTAGACACCACATCGAGCTGCGGCCGGCGGGCGCGCTGGCTTGCACTCGAGGGGGTCGAGTGCTAAACACAGTGTTGGCACTCGACCCCTTCGAGTGCCAGTGCAGTAACCCGAGCTACACACAATGAGGTCGGGACGGTGAGTCTGGCGATCCGCCGGACGTCCGTCGCGGGCACCGAGCCTGGCCGAGCACTGTGTCCTTGCCGCGGATACGCCGCGGCGCCCATGACCGGAGGACCACACCGCAATGGCCAAAATGATCGCGTTCGACGAGGAAGCCCGTCGCGGTCTTGAGCGCGGGATGAACCAGCTCGCCGACGCCGTCAGGGTGACGCTCGGCCCCAAGGGCCGCAACGTCGTGCTGGAGAAGAAGTGGGGTGCCCCCACCATCACCAACGATGGTGTGAGCATCGCCAAAGAGATCGAGCTCGAGGACCCGTGGGAGAAGATCGGGGCTGAGCTCGTCAAGGAAGTCGCCAAGAAGACCGATGACGTCGCAGGTGACGGCACCACCACCGCCACCGTGCTGGCCCAGGCCCTGGTTCGCGAGGGTCTGCGCAACGTCGCTGCCGGGGCCAACCCGATGGCACTCAAGCGGGGCATCGAGAAGGCCGTCGAGGCCGTCTGCGCCCAGCTGCTGAACTCGGCCAAAGAGGTCGAGACGAAGGAGCAGATCGCGGCTACCGCCGGGATCTCCGCTGCCGACCCGTCGATCGGCGAGCTCATCGCCGAGGCGATGGACAAGGTCGGCAAGGAAGGTGTCATCACCGTCGAGGAGAGCCAGACCTTCGGCCTCGAGCTCGAGCTCACCGAGGGCATGCGCTTCGACAAGGGCTACATCTCGCCCTACTTCGTCACCGACCCGGAGCGGATGGAGACCGTCCTCGACGATCCCTACATCCTGCTGGCCGCGACGAAGGTCTCGGCGGTCAAGGACCTGCTCCCGATTCTGGAGAAGGTCATGCAGTCCAGCAAGCCGCTGGTGATCATCTCTGAGGACGTCGAGGGCGAGGCGCTGGCCACCCTGGTCGTCAACAAGATCCGCGGCATCTTCAAGTCGGTCGCGGTCAAGGCGC
>JBOHFF010000135.1:0-76673 GCA_050699515.1 Pseudonocardiaceae bacterium | reverse complement strand
CCCGAGATCATGAGCACCCGGTTGCCGGCCATCCGCTGGTAGCGCGCGAAGATGTCCGACGGGACACCGAAACCGGAGACGTGGCCGATGTGCCGTGGCCCGTTGGCATACGGCCAGGCCACCGCGGTGAGCACGGGTACATTCATGACGCCCAGCCTATGGGGCAGTCACAACGCCGTTTCGGCGAGGGGATCTGGCCTCGGGAGCCGGGGCGTCCTACCCGAGCCGGATGAAAGTCACGGCGCCGTCGGGGTTGAGTTGCAGGATCGGGATCGGTTTGGCGGTGGGTTTGCCTTGTTCGTCGAAGCCGATGGGTCCGCTGGCACCGTTCACGGGGGCAGCCACGTTGATCCGAAACAGCTGTTGAAGCATGGCCCCGGGGGTGAGCGCGGCAGGATCCATAGGGCTATTGGTCTGCTGGCTGACCCCGGAGCGTATCGCGCGGATCGCGACCAGCAGGGCGTCGTAGCCGACGATCGCGGCGCCGTCATCGAGCTGTTCCCCGGGGAAAGCCCTAGTGAAGCAGGTGTCGCAGTTCTGTTGGAAGATCCTCGTGGAGGCGGGCAGGAACCGCTGCTGATCCGACCACGTGCTGGGATGGGCCAACCCGGTGTAGCGGAGGGTGATGTTCGTGCGAAGGTTGGCGGCGATCCCGTCCTGGTTGCCTGCGGCGAGTTGCCGGCGCAGCTCAGCGGTCAGGTCTACCGCGTCGTCGCCGGTGAACAGGTCGATCTTCAGTTTCGGGCAGGGTCGGCCGGCGAGGGCCGCGAGGAAGCCTGACAGATGCGCGCCCCGCCCGGCGTAGTAGATCGCTACGGGTTGTTTGATGCAGATGCTGTACATCATCTGCACGAAGGTGTTGTCCACAGCGGGCAGCGAGGAGTCATAGCGCTCGGGCTCGAGCAGTGTGCCTGCCGGAGGTGTGGTGAACACCGTACGGAACTGTTCGGCCAACGAGTTGGTGTAGGCATCGCCCCGGTTGACGTCTTGCACCAGGAGCGTCGCCGCGGGCTTGAGCACCCCGGCAGCGACGGCGGTCTCCGCGCTGTTGGTGGGTGAGATCCGGAACAGTCCCCGAACAGGCTGGCCGGGGCGGATGCTCAGATCGTCGGCGGTGAGCCCGGCGGCGATCATCGGGATGCCCGCCTCGGACAGCGAGCTTATCGCCTGCTTGGTAGCCTCCACGCTCCTGCCCAGGCCGGCAACAGCCACCAGGTGCTCGGCCGGGTCGCTGGCACGGCGAATCACCCTGGGGATGACCGCGCTCTGTAGCCCGGCCCCGTCACCGACGTTGACCACCAGTAGCCGGATCAGCGGGATGTCGCCGAGCCCGTCGCGGTGGTTGCCGCGCCACTGGGCGACGTAGGCACCCTCCAGTTCGTGTCGCAGCCCTGCGAGCAGTCCGCTCTTCGAGTCACGGGGCAGGGGGACCACATAGCCGATGGACACGAACGGCGCCCCGCTGCCCACCACGGCGTCGTTCTCCTGTTTGATCCTTCCCAGGACACTCTGCAGCCCGAGGTCGGAGGCGAAGCTGGCCGTCCCGTCGGTCACCCCGACGCACTCGTCGAACGGCCCGGTACGCATCACCCCAGGGCCGCCACACACGTCGTCCCGTAGGCCATTGATGGTCCTGACGACGATCACGATCACGATCGTGACGATCACGACGAAGGCTGCGGCAGCTTGCCATATCCGCTGTCGCGGCGGGTGCGGCGGGTGCGGCGGGGGCGGCGGTGGGGGCGGCGGTTCGGTCGTCGGGGGTGGCCTTTCCCTGACGACCCTCGTTCTCATGTCATGCAGCCGGGCCCGCGTCGACTCGTCCCCGGGGCACACCTTGCAGATCGCGTCGATGACTGTCTCTGTCGGTACCTTGCGCGTGTCGCCGGAGAGCGCGTCGGAGATTGTCGTCGGTCCGCAGCTGGCGAGCCTGGCGAACGCGCGGAGGCTCTCGACATCAACCTGGCCGGCCAGCCCGCGCAGCGCTAGCGCGAGCCGGCCGGCTGGCGAATCATGATCCGGGATTGGCCCGAGACGATCCGTCCAGTCACTCATCGCGTAGGCAGCCCCGAGATGAGTCGGGCATGCCGGACTCCGACGAGCCGATCGGCAGCCGCGACCGCGCCCGCCACGAGCACCAACAACGGATAGGTGATCGCCTCTGGCGGGTAACCGCGCACAGCGAGGACTACCGCGAAGCTGAGAACGACGAGCACTATCACCACGCGGCAGATCGGCAACAGCGGGCAACTCCGTGACCCGCTGGAAACGGGTGCCCCTGAGCAACGAGCGATAAACATTGTGATCTTCCTCCGAACTGGATGGCCCTGGATACGGCGGCCAAGAGCAGCCGCCGGTAGAAGGATTCACCCATAACTGGCGGTGCCCCGCCAGAGCACACCGTCCGAGCTTTTCCCACGGACAACCCGGTCGGCTGTGACGGATGTCACGTATCACACCGCGGACACCATGAACGGTGTCGTCGATCAGGGCCACGACGGCGCCGCCCAACCCGCTCCCCCGGTGATCACCTCAGCCGAGGCCGCTCTTCGCTCCGTCGTCACCCAGCAGTCACCCGGCAACCGGTTAGGGCCCTCGCCTGCGGAGATAAGTCGAGACGGTGTCCGGAGGCGTTGATCCTGTCCGGATACGAACAGATCCGAACAGATCCGAACACGATGAACCTTGTTCGGACACTGAAAGCAGACAAGCCTGGAACGTGCTCCGGACATCCGGTTGGCCCTGGATACCGAGCACGTGTGGCCCCCTGAGATCAGGGGGCCACACCTCCCTCACCGGTGGTGTCGTCGGTGGGTCCGCCATAGATCTCCCCGCGACCGCCGTCTAGTCCACGGCACCAACGCCTTGGCAGCTACCGTGAACAGACGTGCCCGGGTGCACGTCGCCAGCCGATCAGCCGAAGGTGAGGACGTCGCGGATGGATGACCCGCCGCACGCCCGGGTGGCGATCATCGGCTCCGGGTTCGCCGGGCTGGCCATGGCGATCCAGCTCAAACGCCACGGCATCGAGGACTTCGTGGTGCTGGAACGAGCCGAGGACATCGGTGGCACCTGGCGGGACAACACCTACCCGGGCTGCACCTGCGACGTCCCGTCCACGCTGTACTCCTTCTCCTTCGCTACCAACCCGGACTGGACCAGCAGCTTCTCCCCGCAGCAGGAGATCCACCAGTACCTGCACGACTGCGTGCACCGCTTCCGGCTGCGCGACCATCTGCGGCTGCGCCACGAGGTGCTGGCGGCCGACTGGAACGCCGGGCAGGCACGCTGGTCGATCGAGACCTCCGGCGGCGCCTTGACCGCGAGCGTGCTGGTGTCAGCGACCGGCCAGCTCAGCGAACCCGCGCTACCGGCCCTGCCCGGCCTGGAGCTCTTCACCGGCGCGGTCTTTCACACCTCCCGCTGGGACCATTCGCTGGAGCTGGCCGGGTCCAGGGTCGCGGTGATCGGCACCGGCGCCTCTGCCGTGCAGCTGATCCCGGCGATCGCCGATCGGGTCGCCGCCTTGCACATCTTCCAGCGCACCGCGGCGTGGGTACTGCCGATACGCAACCGGTTGCGCGGCCCCGCCGAGCACCGGGTCCTGCGGAGATTCCCCTGGCTGCAGGGTGCGACGCGAGCCGGGCTGCATCGGGGACGGGAGTGCGCGCTGATCGGCTTCACCCATCCCGAGATCATGCGGGCGGTCGGGCTGCTCGCCCGCTGGCACCTGCGGCGGCAGGTGCCGCAGCCGGCTCTACGCGCGAAGCTGACGCCGGCATACGCCATGGGATGCAAGCGGGTGCTGCGCTCGAGCACCTTCTACCCGACGCTGAGCCGCGAGCACGTCGAGCTGGTTACCGAGGTCATCCACGAGGTGCGGGAACGCTCGGTGGTCACCGCCGATGGCACCGAGCGCCACGTCGACGCCCTCGTCTTCGGCACCGGGTTCCGCGCCGCCGAGATGCTGATGGCGCGGCGCATCCGCGGCCGGGACGGCCGGGTGCTCACCGACGAGTGGCGCCGGGCCGGCGCCCAGGCCTATCTGGGCACCACGGTCGCCGGGTTTCCCAACCTGTTCCTGCTCACCGGGCCGAACAGCGCGTTGGCGCACAACTCGGTGCTGCTCGGGATCGAGAGCCAGACCCAGTACGTACTCGAGGCGCTACGACTGATGCAGGCCCATCAGCTGTCGGCGGTGGAGGTGCGGCCGCAGGCGCAGGCCGCCTTCGTGCGCCTGGTCCAGGCCCGGATGGCGCGCACGGTGTGGGTGCGGGGTGGCTGCCACAGCTGGTTCCTGGACGACGCCGGCCGCAACACCACCGTCTGGCCCTGGTCCACCGCCCGCCTACACCGCCTGACCCGCCGCTTCGACCTCGAGAACTACCTCACCTCGCCCGGCGTTCTGGATGCAGAACGTCGTGATCGGGCCTGGGATTTCCGCGTTCTGCATCCAGAACGCGGGTCCTAGGCTGCGTTCCAGTCGAGGAGTTGGACGATGACGCCGTTGGGGTCGCGGACCTGGAAGGCGCGCTCACCCCACTCCTCCGTGGTGAGTGGCATGGTGATGGGCACACCCTCGTCCTGGAGCCGGGCCAGTTCACCTTCCAGATCGTCGACGACGAAGGCGAGGATGAGGCCGCCGGCATGGTCGTCGCGCTGGTCGGCGGGCAGGGTCGGCAGTCCACAGCGGAGGAACACCACGTTCATCCCGGCGTCCGGCCGGCTCAGTGACGCGAATCCGTCGGCTGCCATGTCCTCGTGGAACCCGAAGTGCTCGACCAGGAAAGCGCTGGCTGCTGGAACGTCATCGACGTTCAACGACACAGCGGACGATGTGATCTTCACAGATACCCCTTAGCTGACGGCACGGTCGAACCTTCATCGTACATGGTACGGTGTTAGCGCCCCGAGCTAGCCGGCTCGGCGCAGAGCGATCGGCGCCAGGTCGGGACGGCCCAGGGCGAGCCCGACTGCCGAACGCAATGCCGAACGCGCGTCGCCGACCAGTCCGGGATGCCGCCAGGCGAGGTATCCATCGGGGCGGACGAGCACCGCGCCCGCATCACCGAGGCTGCCACCGGTGCGTGCACCGTCCTCGTCGTGCAGGTCGCGACCCACGGACAGCGCCACGATCGGCAGTCCGCCGGCGAGCTCGGCCACGGCGCGGCGCCATGGTCCGCCTCGCGGGCCGGTGAGCACCGTCAGACGGCCGTCGAACAGGTCCAGCGTCGAGACCCGGGACCCGCCGCGTCGTACCCACGCATGCGGCGCGCGCTGCCCCGTGCCGGGCCCGGCCTCCACCACCGCGGAGGTGTAGTGCACGCCGATGTCCCAGGCCAGGCCCTCGCCCGGGGCCTCAGGGGCCTGGCGAAGCGAGCGCAGTACGTTCTCGGTGCCGATCGGGCGGCGCTCGGCCTGGTAGCTGTCCAGCAGCGCCTCGCCGGCCCAGCCGCGGAGTACCCAGGCGAGCTTCCAGCCCAGGTTGTGCGCGCCGTGGATCGCGGTGTTCATGCCGATACCGCCAACCGGTGTGGTCCGGTGCGCGGCGTCGCCGACGAGGAACGCTCGTCCGGCGCGGAACGCGGTGGCGACGTGGCCGCCCATGACGAACGGCATCACCGCGAGGATCTCGGGCCGCAGGTCGGGCAGGCCGGTGCCGGTTCGGATCAGTTCGGTGCACCGCGCGGTCGTCCAGTCCGCGATCGACTCGCCGGCGTCGGGGTGCCACTCGCGAGCGTAGACCCACCGGTCATCGGTGCTGGTGGGCACGAACAGCCCGGCGGCACCCGCAACCTCGACGGCGTTGATCACAGCCGGGACGTGCGGCAGCCGGCGGGTGAGGTCGGCTCGGAAGGTCACCGCCACGTGGTCACCGATCGTGCCGAGGTCGTCGATCTCGATTCCCAGTCCTTCGCGCACGCCGCTGCGCGGACCGTCCGCACCGATGAGGTACCGAGCCCGGACTCGCTCGCAATGCCCTGAAGAGCGCTCGCGCAGCTCCGCGTCCACCCCGGAGCCCTCGGGTGTGCAGCCGATCAGCTCCGTGCCGAACCGGACGCGGCCACCACGGCTGCGCAGATGCTCCAGCAGGATGGGCTCGAGGTGATCCTGCGGGCAGAAGCAAGGCGTGGTGGGGCTGACGGCCAGCGCGGCCTCGTCGGTCGGGTAACTGAACTCCACGTCGTTGCGCCAGGGGCCGACCAGGGTGTCGGACACCGCCACGGCCGGCCGCACGCGCATGGCGCCCGCACGGACCCGCCGCTCCAGGCCCCAGCTGCGCAGCAGCTCCATCGTCCGGGTGCTCACGCCGGTGGCCTTGGGGAACGGGGAGGTGCCCTCGTGCCGCTCGACGACCAGCACGTCGATGCCGTGCCGGGCCAGGGCACCGGCGGCGGTCAGACCTGCCGGCCCGGCACCGACGACAAGGACGTCGCAGGTGGTGATATCGGATCGCATTGGGAAGCTCCTTCGCTGGTGGGCTTGGCACCAGCGTCCGCGTGACGGGTCGGCGGCAAATCCGTCGGCGCTACGGAGTTTGGCCGGCCCGCCGGCTACGGAGTTTGGCCGGCCCGCCGGCTACGGAGTCCGCGGCGCGACGGCGCGCAGCCCGGCGCGGTCGCTCGCCCCCGTCTTGGCCAGCAGGTTGGCGACGTGGGTCTCGACGGTGCGCGGTGAGACGAACAACCGGCGCCCGATCTCGGCGTTCGTCAGGCCGCCGGTGACCAGCTCGAGCACGTCCATCTCCCGGCTGGTCACCCCGAGAGCCCGCAGCGCGGGCGGGACCGGGGTGTTGCCGCGACCTCGTCGCGTCGGGGCGCCGGCCTGCCGCAGCAGGTCGCGACAGGTGCGAGCGAGCAGGTGCTCGCCGTCACGCTCGAAGGCGGTGAGGTCGGCACGCAGCGCGGGCACCGGGTCACCCCAGCCATCCGCCACCGCACACTCCAGTACGAGCAGCCGTAGCAACCGGCGCCACCAGTGCCGGCCGGCCAACAGTTCGTCGCCAGTGGCGAGCAACTCGGCGGCAACGTCGCCCTGCCCGGCGCGGCCGGCGGCGACAGCGTCGCAATAGGCCAGCGCGCCGCGGTTGACAGCCGGCGGTCGGGTCGGCGCGGTGCGCACGAACTCCGCGGCCTGCCCGTCACGGCCCACGACCATGCGCAGCAACGCCCACAGCCCCCAGCAGGCCAGCGGTGCGGCTGAGGCGTGCCCGCGCAGTACCGTCATGCCCCTGTCCAGCAGTGCGTCTGCTTGGCGTAGGTCGTGGGCCAGCAGGTGCGGCAGCGCCCGCGCGAAGGCCGCGACGGCGCTGACCTCGATAGAGGCATGGGTATGCGCGGCCGCGGCGTCGAGCAATTCGTTCATACCGTCGTGGTCACCGGCGGCCGCCCGGCCCGCCGCGGCACCGGCCTCGGCCAGCGCCTGCGGCCCGGACAGTCCCAGCCGGCCGGCCTCTGCAGCGGTGCGCCGGGACATCGGTTCCGCGGCCCTGGGTCCCTCGACGGTCAGCATGGATTCGCCGAGAATCACCTCGATCGACAAGGCCAGGCCCAACAGCCCGGCGTCCAGCGCCAGCTCGCGCGCCTCGCCCAGCAGCACCAAGCGGTCCCGCTCCAGCAGCTCCAGGATGCCCAGCGCGCACAGCGCCTCGATCCGCCAGGTCGCCAAGCCATGCTCGGCGGCGCACTGGGCAGCGCGGCGCAACACCGTAGCTGCGCGCTCCCGGTCATGGCGCGAGGCGCACCGGCCATCGATCACCAGCGCGGCGCACAGTGCCTCCGGCCGCGCGGCCCGCTCGGCGAGCTCGGCTGCCGCCCGCGCGAGAACAGTCGCCCGGTCCGGGTCGCCCGCGCCGTAGGCCGCCTCCGCGGCGAGCACCGGCGAGCGGGGGTCTGCCGGCCGACCGGCCCGCTCGACATAGCGCTGCGCCTGCTCCCACCGGTCGCAGGACACCGCCGCGCGGGCCAGCCGCAGGCACAGCTCGGCGTGCTCGTCCCCGGTCACCTCGGGCAGCGCCGTGGCGCCGACCTCCAACGCCTCGGACCCCTTGCCGAGCAGGGTGAGCAGATGGACCCGGTCGATCGCTACCTGCGCCGGGACGGCCCCGGTGGCGGCCGCGCGGGCGATGAGCTCCGCCGCGCTGCGCAACGCGCCGCGAGCCATGTCACGCTGGGCCAGCCGCAGCAGGACAGCAGCGGCGCCGGCGGCGTCACCAGCCAGCGCCAGCAGCTCAGTCGCTAGCGCATCGTCGTGTGGGCCGCCCCGGGCGCTCACCAGTGCCGCGGCTCGCCGCGCGAGGGCAGCCTGCTCGGGCGGCAGCAGGGTGGCCAGAACGGCGTCACAGGTCAGCGCGTGCCACCACCGCAGTCGGGCGCGGGTGGGCGCGAGCAACCCGGCTCCAGCGGCAGCGCGCAGCGCTCGCAACACCACTGCCTCGTCCTGGCCGGTCACCGCGGCGATCAAGGTGCAGTCCGGCTCAGCGCCGAGGATCGCGGCCGTCTGGATGACCAGCCGGGCGGGCTCGTCCAGGCTTTCGACTCGCCGGGCGACCAGCCCTGCCAGAGTCGGCGGCAGCGGCACGTCGCCGCAACCGCGGCCGGCGTCGAGCAGCCCGGTGAGCAGTTCCTCGACGAGCACCGGCAGGCCGTCAGCCTTGGCGAGCAGGATCGCCAGGACCTCCGCGGGCACTGGATCGCCGCCTGCGTATCCAGCTGCGAGGACAGCGACCGCGGCGTCGTCCAGCCGGTTCAGCCGCAGCCTCGTCACCCCGGGCCGCCCGGCGAGGTCGTCGGCGACCGGCGCGGCCGGCTGGTCGTCGCGAGCGGACACGGCGATCAGCACCGGCGACGATCGCGCGGCCCTGGCCAGGTACTCGACGAGGGCGACGGTGTCCGCGTCGGCCCAGTGCAGGTCTTCCAGCAGCACCAGGCACCCGGCGGATCCACCCACGGCGACCAGGAGCCGCAGCAGGCCCTCACCCAGCACGACCACCGGGTCCGGTCCGCTGTCCGCACCCGTTTCGCTGGACCTGGAGTCGCCGGCCCAACCGGGCGCGATCCGGCCCAGGGCCACCCGGAAGGGCCGCAGCTCGGCGGAGTCCTCCAGCCGGGTCTCCCGCAGAGCGCCTGCCACCGCCTCGGAGACGGCGCGGTAGGTGCCGCCGCCAGGGACCGCCCGACCGCTCAACACCGCGTATCCGTTCGCATCAGCTAGCGCGGCGAGCTCCGCCAGCAGCCGCGACTTGCCGATCCCCGCCTCACCGGTGACCAGCAGCACACCGCCATCGCCCGCCCGCGACGCGGCCAGGACCCGCCGGGCCGTCGCCAGCTCGGCGTCCCGACCAACCATCGCCCGCATGCCGACGGTAGCCGCCACGCCCGCCAGTACAGCGCGACCGCTCTCCCCGCACCAGGTAATTCCCTCCGCCATCCGAGCGTCGGCTCACACGATCACCCGGCCGGGTCGCTCGGTGTGCAGCACCGCGGCCAGCGCGCTCAGCGCAGCCGGTCGCGCCCGGTAGTAGACCCACGTGCCGCGACGTTCACCCTCGATCAGCCCGGCCTCGCGAAGCACCTTGAGGTGGTGACTGATCGTGGGACCGGTCACCGCGAACCCAGCACCGGTCAGCTCGCACACGCAAGCCTCGCCGCCCTCATGACTGGTGATCACACTGAGCAGTCGTAGCCTGATCGGGTCTCCAAGCGCTTTGAAAATCCGTGCGAGCCGCTCGGCGTCATCGATCGCCAGTGGTGCGTGGGTCATCGGCGAGCAACACGACGCCGGTAGCTCCACCTGCTTCGACATCCCTCTACCTTGACAAAAGACGAATTAGAGTACAACCGATGGCGTAACCGGAACAGCGCTGTCGAGCTCTACCGCAAACTGTTCGGCTCGAACCACCCCGGAGCGCCCGACTCCGGGAGCGTGCGCTGCGCAACGTCGTATCCGTGCACCATCGCCGATCCTCACGAGAATCCGGTAGCACGGATACGACGTGACTACGCACTCACGAGATCACGGGGAGACCGTCAGGTCATGACCCCATTTCCCAGGTCAATACCTCGTTGAGCACGTCGATCGCACGACCATCGACTCGACGTTCCACCAGCCCATCACCCTGAATGATCAGTCGCGACCTCCGCTTTCGCAAGGCGAAGCAGTCGCGATTGAATCCTTCGATGTGGATGAGGTCCACCCAACTGTTGCTCACTCGGTGTCCCACCAGAGGACCGTCCTCGCCTGGCGCAGTCCGCTGGAACTCGAATCCACAGAGCTTGGCATGGTCGAGCAGCAGCTTTGCGATCACCAGATCTGGACTGTCAGCCTCCGCAGATGCCACCGGATCTCCAACCAGGACAGTCATCTCTCTCAATACCGACACCTCCGATCCGCACGAATTCATGGAGATTCCCCAGGGGCGGGGAGAGCAAGCAGATCATCGAACTGGCACACGGAAACTCGAGCACACGCCGACCCTCCGTCCGCTCCATCGCCCGCGATCCCATCCGGAGCAAGATCACCGAACGTAATCTCTTTGTTGTCAGCAGTATCAGAATGATACGCCAGAAAACGCCCAAAAGTGAACTGGCCGCCAGTACGAGTATTCGTAGCCGGGAAAAAGGCGGATGTGGACACCCCCTGGTCGGTAACCGGGGAACGTTGCGCGCCAGTCAGGGTTCGCCGCGTTGTCTCGATACGGGTAAGATAAGCCTATCTATCACTGGGCGAGGCGGACCGCGTAGGCGATGTCCGACAACTCACGTCGCGCCTGCACGCTGAGATCCGGATCCACGGAAAGCTCCTCGAGCATGCCGGCGGTGGCTGCCCGCAAGCGGGGATAGCCGCTGAGCAGGGCGGGATGGGCGAGCAGCAGTGCCCACACCGTGTGCAGGTCGAGTTCGACATTCCCCGAACCAGGACGCAGAATCTCCAGGAGGTGCGCCAGCAGGCGACCTCCATTCCAGGCTTGTGGATCGACACGGCCCATGAACTCATCATCGACCTGGATGCCGTCGATCTCACCCACCCAGTAGGCCCAGTAATTGAGGTTCGCCTGTTCCAGCCGGTTGGTGGCCAGCGCATGCCGCAGGAAGGCCCGCAACGGATCACGATCGCCACCGTGGGCCAGCGCGACAGCAGAGGACCGGACAACCACCCAGGACGGAACCTGATCGGTGCGCCCGGCATCCCGCATAGCGCGAGAATGCTCGACGCGCAGCCATTCGGCAGTGCTCGCCCGCGTATCGAAGCCGAGCATGTAGATGGATTGGCGACGCGCCAGCGCGGTGTCGTCACGAGGGGTCGCGTCCGCGGTCACGAGAAGGTGATCGAAGAAGCTCTCCTGTTCACCCGCAGCGAGCGCAGGCCGGTCCGGGACGGGTCCACGACGCACGCGCACCGTCATGAGATCCCGCACCGCCGTGGGCACTATCCCGGTAAACGGCCAGGTAATCAGATTGCTCACGGTGCACTGATGAACAGTCGCACCCAGAGGGTGCCCGTCCATGTTGCCCAGCCGGCCGCTCCCCTGCACTGTCTCCGCGATAATCAGATCCGCATGGATAGCGTCTTCCAGCGTTGCGAGCAGGGTGGGCTGCGCACCGCGCCGGAGCAACCGGACTCGCAGCCGGACCAGATCCGCGGCGCGCAGGGCCGCCAGCGGTCGGCGACCGCTCTCCCAACCCTGCACGCTAGCCACATCAACACTGAGCTGCTCGGCCAATTGAACCTGAGTAAGCCCTGTTGATTCCCGGATCAACTTGAGCAAGAAGCCTGATACCGCACCGAGGCACCGCGACGCGCACCGACCATCGCGCATCGTTCCACGATTGCTGACCATCAGGAGCCGTCTACCCTTTCTCCGACTGCAAATAGTCGCGATGCCCCGAAGATGGAACTGAGAGGAATAACGACATGCGCCCAGCTTCCATCGAATTCAGCATAGAGTCCCGCCAGGATAATCTTGCCCACTGGAGAGCGACTGGAATCCCGCTGGCGGCATGCATCAGAACTGCCAGCCACTATAGCCGACTACTGCCCGTGTTGGCTACGATCTCGGTACTGCGACTGAGTGATCGGGATGGCGCGGCGTCATCAACCATCTGTCGCGTCGTTACCCGTCCGGGGACGAACGGGGGTCGATGGCGCAGGAGGTTCTGAGTTGTCACGGCTGGGAGCGCTCGGCGCTCGGTTCGCCGAGATCGGCCTGGTTCTGATCATGTTGACCGGCGCGTCCGTCGGGGTTGCGCAGTCGGTGCGCGCGCAGACGCCTCCCGCGGACTCGTCGCGGGAGGCGGGGGCATCCTGTGCGATGACCCGCACCGGGGAGTACCGGAAGGCCGAGCCCGCCGCTGTCGGTCTCGATCCGGCGAAGCTCCGCGCGGCGATGAACTACGCGAACCTCACGGGAAACCCGTCGTCCATCAAGGTTTTCCGGCGCGGCTGCCTGGTCGGTGAGGGCCTGCGCGACCCGCTGTTCGACCGGGTACCGACGAACAATCAGGGGCAGACGAAGACGATCACCGCGTTGATCACCGGGATGGCTCAGGATCAGGGTCTGGTCGACATCGACGCGCCGATCGGTACCTATCTGGCCGCTGAGCTCGGGGACGCGGCACACCGGGCGGTGACGCTTCGCAACCTGCTACAGGCATCCACCGGTGTCGAGGTCAACCAGGTACGCGGGTTGAACTTCTACGCCGATCAATCCCGGGCCCGGGAGTTCTTCAGGATGCCCATGGTGCACAAACCCGGGACGTACTTCGAGTACGACCAGACCGCCACCTCGATAATCATATATGTGGTACAGCACGCGATCTGGCACCGCGAGCCGGGACTGGATTTCCAGGACTACGCCCAGCGTGAGCTATTCGACCAGCTTGGCATCCCGAGAAGCGCCTACTTCTGGCAACGGGACCGAGCGGGCACCACCACCGCCTATTCGCAGTTGTATCTGCGACCGCGGGAAAGCGGCCGGCTGGGGGAGCTGATCCGCACCGACGGCGTCTACGCCGGTAAGCGTGTCATCTCCGAGAGATACATGCACCAACTACGGACGGGGGCGAAGACCAACTGCGGCTACGGGTTCCTCACCTACCTCAACAGCTGCAAACCCGGCGAGACCCAGGTGAACGTGTCCGTTCCGATCCGCCGTGAATTCGGCGGCGTGCCCTGGGTAGCCAGCGCACCAGCGGAAATGGTCTTCACCGCCGGGCTCGGAACCCGCACCTTCGTGATCCCGAGCCTGGATTTGGTGGTCACCCGTGCCGCCGAGGCGCAGGAACCGGACGCGATACCCTCCGTGCCGCGCGCCGACGTCGAGGGCATTGTCCCGGGTCGTATTGCGTCGGCGGGCATTCACGAGTTCTTCCGCCTGTTAATGGCTGCCGTGACCGACATGCCCGAGAATGTGCGCGCCACCATCGCCAACGCCGGGCCGTATGACCGTGGTCAGGAGGCGGGAGCCGACGCCACCCACTTCCTGTACCCCCTGGACGCACCCGCCGGCACCTACCTCTCGGTCGGTCCAGGGGCTCCGGAGGGTTGTAACCCGCTCGGTTGCGAGGACGAGGCCAACGACGGTATCCAGCGATACGTCGGTGATGTGCCACGCACCATCCCCGGCATCCTGGGCGCGGAAACGCGACCCGACGGCCACTGAACGCAAGCTGGTGATCATTCCTCGCGATCACTTAAGCTGCCCCTGTGCCAACTGACGCTGATGAGAAGTCAATAGCCGGAAACTCCGACTGGGTGCCGGGCAGCATCGATTCGAGCGTGCCCAATCCGGCTCGGGTGTACGACTATTTCCTGGATGGATCCCATAACTTCGCGGCCGATCGGGAGATGGCGGAAAAGCTCCAACAGCTCGTGCCAGCGGGCCGGGACGCCGCTCGGGTCAACCGGGCCTTCCTGCGCAGGGTCGTTCGTTTCATGGTCAGTTCCGGAATCCGCCAGTTCCTGGACCTCGGCTCCGGTATCCCGACCGTCGGCAATGTGCACGAGATCGCCCAGCAAGCCGATCCTGAATGCCGGATCGTCTACGTCGACAAGGAACCAATCGCAGTCGCACACAGTAAAATGCTGCTGGCGGGTAACGATCGGGCCGCGGCGATCCAGGTGAATCTGCGCGACATCGACGACATTCTCGGTCATCCGGAAATCAAGCGCCTGTTGGATTTCGACCAGCCGATCGGCCTCCTGATGGTGTCGGTGCTGTACTTCATCCCCGATTCCTGGGATCCGGTGGGCATTCTGGCTCGCTACCGGGAATGGCTCGCGCCCGGCAGCTACCTGGCCATCTCCCATCTCACGGCCGACAGCAACCCCCCTTGGCTGGACCAGGTACTTCGGGTATACCGGAGCATCCCGGAATCGGTGTACTTCCGCTCCCACACAAAGGTGCTGCGCTTTTTCGACGGATTCGAAATGGTCGCACCGGGACTAGTGGGCAGCGCGCTCTGGCGGCCCTCGGGACCGGGCGACATCTCCGACGACGCCGAGATCAACTCGATCTCCTACGGAGGTGTCGGCCATAAACGGTCACCGACCTAGTCACACTGATGCTGCACTCAGTATCCTGAGCGACCCCCGTGAGATCAGGAAAGGTCCGCAGTGCACCAGCAGACGAGCCGGATCGGGCGCTGCGTTCATGGTGTGGACGACCCTCCCAGCAGAGCCGCGCACCGCATCCCCGGTTGGATCAGGCTGCCGAGATCGTGAGTGCCGTTCCCCCTCCCGCGTCTGATCTGACCACCACCGAACTGGCTACGCAGTGGGCTGCGGCGGTGAGCCAGACCACCTACCTGGCGATGTCCGCAGCAGAGATCGAACAGCTGCTGGCTCGGTTGATCATCCGGCTGGTCACCGCGACGGCTGCAACACCTGTCGATGAGCAGGCCGTCATGGCGGTGGCCGCTGAGCTGGTCGCGCACGACCTCACCGGGTCGCGCAGCATCGGACGCAGCATCGAGGCGCTGGCCCACGGCCTACGGCGACTTCCTGAACTACGGGACATCGACCAGCGGGACGCCGCCGTCCTGCGAGTACTCGCGGCGTTGTCCGATGGGTACGCCGAGGCCCTGCGGCAACGCACTCTCGACGAGCAGGAGCAGGTCGCGAAAGCACTGTCGCAGGCCAAGCTGGAGGCCGAGGCCCGATTTCGGGAGGTCTTCCTGGCCTCAACAGTCGGGATCGCAATCAGCACCTTCGACAGCATCGTGGTCAGCGCCAACCAGGCGCTCTCCGAGATCCTCGACCTGCCCCCGGCGGATCTCATCGGTGCGTCGTTGCCGAAACTGTTGCAAGCCGAGGACGACGCGGCGCTGGCGAAGGCGTACCGCAAGCTCACCGAAGGGAAGCTGGCTCGCTTCCGGCACCGGCGCCCGCTCACCGCCGCCACTGGCGAGCTCGCCTGGACTCACCTGGGCGGTTCGCTGCTGCACGACGCCGATGGGGTGCCGACCCACTGCCTCACCGTCGTGGAGAACATCACTGAACTGCACCTGCTGCAGCAGGAGTTGTCCAGGCAGGCGCTGCACGATGTCCTCACCGGGTTACCCAACGAGCCCTACTTGATCTCCCGTCTCCAGGAGGTGCTCGAGGGTGCCGGGCCCTCGACCCAGGTCACGCTGTGCCGGTTGCGGCTGGACCACCTCTCGGTGATCAACGAGGGGATCGGCCGGGCCGCCGGCGACGCGCTCGTGTGCTCGATCGCCCACCGGTTGGGCGAGTTGGTTCACGGGCAGCCGGCGATGGTGGCGCGGATCAGTAGTGTGGATTTCGCGATCCTGATCGAGGATGGCCCGAACAATCCTGAATCCGGCGTGCTCGCTCTGAGCATCAGCGAGGCACTCAGCGAGCCCCTCTATCTCGACAAGCATGGTCTTGCGGTCTCGGCCAGCGTCGGCATCGTTCGTCGACTTGCTCGCGGGCTGTCTCCGGACGAGCTGATCAGCTCGGCGAACATCACCCTGCAGCGGGCCGAGCGCACCGGCGCCGGGCAGTGGAGTCTCTACGATCCCCATGCCGAGGCCCACGAGCGGGCGAACTACCGGCTGGCGGCCGAGATGCCCGGCGCCTTCGAGAACGGCGAGATCACGCTGCACTACCAGCCGGTATACCGGCTGGACAGCGGACGGATCGTCGCGATCCAGGCCTTACTGCACTGGAACCGAACCGATGGCGCTGGGGTACTCAACACCGTCTCGGACCACTCGACGTGTCTCACGCTGGCAGCGCAGAACGGGCTGCTCGGTCCGCTGGGGCGCTGGATGGTCCAGGAGTCCTGCCGCCTGTACAGCGAGGTGTTGCGCGACCCTGCCTGCGGAGCACCGCTGCTGCGAGTCGACCTCACCACGCACCTGAGCCAGGATCCCGATCTCATCGCGGTGGTCTGCGACGCGCTGTCCGCCTCCGGAGTGCCGGCTGGGCAACTCCGGATCGGGTGCCGCTGCTGGCCCTGATACGCCGCCGCGGCGACATCGTGGACAACGTGGATGTGCTGACCCAGCTCGGCGCCGAGATCGTGCTGGTCGGCGCCGCGGCCGGTCTCGGGTACATGGCCTACCTCGAGGACTTCCCGCTCAGCGCCGTCGAGCTCTCCCCGGACATCGTCGCCCGGGTCGCGGCCCGGCCCGGGGACCACTCGGTGGTCGCCCAAGCCCTCCGTCAGGCCATCCCGCTGGTACACAGCACTGGGGCGACTGTGATCATTCCCGGTGTCGATACCCCCGAGCAGGCGCAATGGTGGCACAGCGCCGCGGCAGACAGCGCCCGAGGCGCCTACTTCAGCACGCCCGTGCCGGCCTCCGAGCTACCGGGCCTGCTCACCACCGCCTTCCGCGATCACCCCTGACCCGGTCCGCCGGAGAGGTGGCGCCAGAGGAACTCGTAGGACAGGGCGGACATGAAAGCAGCCTGCTCGTTATCCGCCGCGCCGCCGTGGCCGCCTTCGATGTTCTCGTAGTAGGTGACCGGCAGGCCGTACTCGCGCATCCGGGCCACCAGCTTGCGGGCATGACCGGGGTGCACCCGGTCGTCGCGGGTGGAGGTGGTGAGCAGGGTCGGTGGGTAGCGGCCGTCGGCGCGCAGCTGGTGGTAGGGCGAGAAGCGCAGCAGGTGCTCGCGGTCGGCCGGGTCGTCGGGGTCGCCGTACTCGGCCATCCAGGAGGCGCCGGCCAGCAGCGTGTGGTAACGCAGCATGTCCAGTAGCGGAACCGCGGCGACGATGGCGCCGAACAGCTCCGGGTAGTGGGTGAGCATCACGCCCACGAGCAGCCCCCCGTTGCTGCCGCCCTCGGCACCGAGACGAGCATGCGTGGTCAGGCCGCGGGTGACCAGATCCCGGGCCACCGCGGCGAAGTCCTCGTAGACCAGATGCCGGTTGTGCTTGAGCGTGGCGGAATGCCAGCGCGGCCCGTACTCCGCGCCGCCGCGGATGTTGGCGCTGACGAAGCAGCCGCCCCGGGCCAGCCAGGCCCGGCCGAGGGCACCGTGGTAACCGGGCTGCAGGGATATCTCGAAGCCGCCGTACCCGTACAGCAGCGTCGGCCACCCGCCGGGTGGCACCGGCGAGTCGGGCGCCACCACGAAATACGGGATCCGGGTGCCGTCGTCGGAGACCGCGAAGTGCTGGTGCACGGCCAAGCCGTCGGCGTCGAAGAAGGACGGTGCCTGCTTGAGCACCTCCACCGGACCGGCGCCCATGGTGTCGATCGCGAGGGTGCCGATCGCCAAGGTGGAGGGGGTCAGGAACCCATTGACGTTGAGCAGGTACTCGTCGTCGAGGTCCGGATCGGTGCCCGAGGCGCTCACGCTGGACAGCGGCGGCGTGCCGGTCAGCGGCGTGGCGCTCCAGTCCTGTGCCGGGGTCAGCACCGAGAGATGGCTGACCACGTCGTGCATCACGTCGAGGATCAGGTGGTGGCGGGTCCAGCTGTAGCTGCACAGGGAGGTCCGCTCGTCGGGGGTGAACAGCACCCGCAACCCCGCACCCTCGGCACCCCGGGCCATGAACTCCTCGAAGTCGGCCACCAGCAGGCACCCCGCCGGGTAGGTCTGCCGAGGAGCCCACTCGCTGCGCAGCTCGATCAGCAGCCACTGCCGGTACACGCCGGCCATCGCATCGTCGGGCACCTCGACGCGGCGCAGCTGCTGCCCGCAGCGCAAGTACAGCTCGGAGCGGTAGAACTCGGGTATCCGCCCGACGAAGTCGCGCTCGAAACCCTCGGTGTCGTCGTGGTAGGCGTAGACGCTGATGTCCTCGGGCTTGCCCTCGTACACCAGCTCGGCCTCGGCCAGCGGCTCACCGCGCCGCCAGCACCGCACGGTGCGCGGGTACCCGCTGGTGGTGAGCGTCCCGGGACCGAAGTCGGTGGCGACGTAGAGGTGGTCGGCATCGATCCAGCCGACGCTGGACTTCGCCTCGGGCAGCTCGAAGCCGCCAGTGACGAACTCGCGGCGCTCGAGGTCGAACTCCCGGACCACCGCCGCGTCCGCGCCGCCTCTCGAGAGCGTGACCAGCGCCAGCCGGTAGTCCGGCCGCAGGCACTGCGCGCCGTGAAAGACCCAGTTCTCGTCCTCGGCGCGGCCCAGCGCGTCGACGTCGAGGAGGACCTCCCAGTCCGGCTGCTCCTTGCGGTACTCGGCCAGCGTGGTGCGCCGCCACAGACCGCGGGGCTGCTCGCGGTCCCGCCAGAAGTTGTACCGGTACTCGCCGCGCCGGCTGATATAGGGGATCCGGTCGGTGGAGTCGAGTACCTCACGGATCTCGGTGCGCAACGCCTCGAACCGCCCTTGGCCGGTCAGCTCCGCGACGGCCTCGGCGTTACGCTCCCGCACCCAGGACAGCGCCTGCTCGCCGGCCACATCCTCCAGCCACTGGTAAGGGTCCTCCACGCTCATACCGACAGTCTGCTGCAGGCCACCTCCGGCGGGCTGGACAGGTGCGCCGTGGCCACCGTGACCAGAAACACGACTGGGTGAGAAAAACACCCATAACCTGATAAACAGTCACTGTGCAGCAGAGACCCGTTACTTCGCAGCGGTTGCGGGCGAAAATCCGGCATGGGGTCCAAACGGGGAATGGCTGGCAGGGCGACCTTGTTCGTCCTGGCCGGAGTCGTGTCCGCGAGCCTGTACTTCGCGGCAGACGACCAGGCAACGCGAGACGCGGACCACGTGTTCTGCCTGTCCAACGAGCAGCGGGCGAAGCTGACCGATGCTGCGGCCGACCTCAAGGTGACCATCTCGCCCGACGGGCCACGCAGTGACCAGGACCCTGACTTCGACCGGGTATGCGCCGCCTTGACCGGCGCCGCTCGGATTCCGCAACAGACTCCGAGCACCCCAGCCGCCTTCGGCATTTTTACGTCTGACACGCTGTGGCAGATCATGTTGGGAGCCGCGCTGACTTGGGTGGCTGGGTTCTGGCGCGACGAGCGAACCCAGAGCCGGCTGCTCGCCGGCGAGTTGGACAACGCGGCGAACAGGTACCTCAGCGCAGCACACGCCCAGCGCCGGAGACTGCTGGAAGGCAGGCAAGGCAAGCTTTCAGTCGACCAGGACGTGCTCGATGGCCAGAACGAGGTGGCTGCGCAACTACGGAAGATCACTGTGCTGCGCGCTGGCTGGACGGTGCCTCCGCAGCTGTATGCGCGACTGTCCGATCCACGGCTGGGAGAGGGGATGAACGACCTCAAGCCGAAGGAGTCGCGGCCGCAGCGCGACCAGGCGTTGAAAGAGACCCTGACCACGCTGCAAGACTCGATCAAGGACGTCGTCAGCGCACTCGAACGACCGTGGCGGTGGCACGGCGAGATGCGCGGCAAGCAGCCCGCTGGAACGGGAGTGACGAGCGCCCGATGAACCCCTATTTCACCCCAGGTCTCGAGGACACCCCGACCGCGCCGCTGTCCCCGCACACCCACGAGAGTCACCACAGGTTCTATGTGGCGGTCGATGACACGGAGACGGAGTTCCGCCGCTTCCAGGACACCATGAACCCGGTGGAACGGCTCACCGAGGAAGGCCGCCTGGTCGTCGTGACCGGCAAGCCGGGCTGCGGCAAGACATCGCTGATCAACCGCTGCGCCGCGTGGCTGCACGACGAGCTCGCCAAGTTAGGGTCGACGGCCGTGATCTTCCCCTTGACCCGGTCGGCCAAGCCCCACGAGTCCATCACACTCCGGATAGAGCAAATCATCACAGATGTCATCGACCATCTCGCTGACGAGAAGCATGGGGTCACGACCGAGGACATCGACCTGCTCAACCTCAGGATCCAGGAAGCCACGAGAGTCAGGAGCGGCCTCGATCAGAAGGAACGCCACGAGGAACACATCGCCAAGGTGGATCGGGTGTACAAATACATCATGCAGGACGCACTGCCGGACAATCGGGTCGCCATCGTCCTGCTGCCGCCGTCCTCCGACCTGGTCAGCGAGATCACCCACTATTCGGACTTCGCCAGGTATCCCAGGATCGTGTTCTTCGCCGAGACCGACTACGTCGATAACGTACAACGAATGTGGTCACAGATTCCCACGAACGACCGCAGGACGCCGATCCTGCTGAAAGTGGGACCCTTGAAGACCGGAGACGGCTGGACCTATGCACAGGCCCGACAGGAGATGAGCTCCTTTGACCTGGGCTTTCCCCCGGTGAGCGAGGAGACGATGCAGCGCGTCACAGAAGGAAATGTGGTGTCCATCAGAAGGTTACACGATCTACTCTACAGGGTGTATGATGACCTCGCTTCCAAAAACACATCGAGAGATTCGCCATCACTCCGCGAGGTGAGCTTTGATCACATCGCACAGCACTTTTTCCGGTTGAAGTTCGGCGAGTCATCGGGGAACATGTCATGACTGGTGATCCGTCCGCACTGGCGTCGCTCGAGGTGGTCAATCCGTTTCCGGCGACCGCGGTGGCCAGCGGAGCCGAGACGGTCACCGTGAGCACTCCCGCCATACACGAGGCGCGGCACCTACTGGACGGGTACCTGGCCGCGCCGGCGGAGGCCGGCTCAGGAAACGTCATCGCGATAGTCGGTGACTACGGCACCGGCAAGACTCACCTGGCGGCCGAGCTGCTGCGGCACATCGACCGTACCGCTGGTGGCACCACTCATACCATCAGCCTCGAGGCGTCAACAGGCACTGTCGGCCGCCTCTACCACGCGTTCGTCACTCAACTCGACCAGGCAGACGTGACGCGTCGGGTCCGTGAGTACTACGCCGACATCGTCGCCGACGACCTGGGTCTCTCGGAGCTCACCGCTGGCCTCGTACCTAGACTGCGCAGCGGCGAGCTCGACCCGGTCCAGGTGGTGGACCAACTAGAGCTCATGGACAGCGACCTGCTGCAACGGGTCCGGCACACGCTGGCGGACGTGACCAGCAAGGAGGAGTTCAGTACCGCGCTGACCCTGCTGCTGCGTACGGGTTTCGACCGTGCGGTCTGGGAGTGGTTCAGGGGAGGTGTTCCCGATCAGATCCTCATCGATCGGGACATCAGGGATCCGATCAGCAGCGATACGGACGCACTGGAGGCCATGGGTGTGTTCGCGTTGCTCTACGGTCACCGCGGTCACCGATTCGTGCTCGTCGTCGATGAGCTGGACAAACTGCTGACGACCTCGCCGGACGCCGCCACCGCGACGATGGGCTTCAAGAGAATGCTGGAGGTCTTCGCCGCAGCGAACGCGTTGCTGATCCTGGTGGGGCTGCCGGACTACATCGACGCGGTCGGTAAGACCGTGGTGGAGCGGATCGGCCGGATCATTCGAGTCTCCGCGCTCACCCCCGCCCATGTCGAGGAGTACATCCGGCGCCGCCAGCAGGAGGCGAGCGGCAACACGACGCTCGCCCCGTTCACTCACGACTCGGTGAGGTACCTGGTGGACATCACCGACGGTGTCGCGCGCAGGGTCGTCCGGCTGTGTCATCACCTGTACCGGAAGGCGGTAGGCGAGGGGCCCGAGGCCCAGGTCACCGAGGCGATGGTGCGCGAAGTAGCACGCGCCCAGGTCGGCTTCTTCGTCAGCATCGACAGCGTGCGCCGAGATGTGCGGCGCACGCTCGACGCGCAAGGCTTGCGCTACTTCCGCGACTACTCCATCGGGCCGGATGCCAGGACGCGAGCCGACTACTGGATCCCGCTCGGCGACCGGGACTCCGGCTGCGCCGTGCTGATCCACGAATCCGTGTTCGGACCGCATGATGTCCAACTCCTCAACGAAACCGCGATTCTGATCAAGAACGCGGTCACCGACGCGGAGACCGTGCTGATCGTGGTCGGGTACCTGCCTGCCGCGCTGTCCCAGGAGCTGACCGAGGTCTTCGGGATCGAGCCGCTGGTCTACGACCGCTGGACGTTCAACGAGAACCTCGCCGCGATTCTCAGCACACGAGCAAGACTGGTCGAGGAGGCATCGACCGAGGACCCGTTGACCGTGGTCCGAAACAAGATCGAGCGCATGAACCGCCAGCAGACCAACACGCAGCGTTTGATCGAGAAACTCGCGGCGTACGTCGACACCATGCAAGCATCGACGAACCACGAGTTCGGTGCTATTCGGCGCGATTTGGATGGGATCACGCAAGCCCTCCAGCCGACCAGCGTGGCGGGGATGACCGATCGAGGAACCGCACCGCTGGGCCTTCCACAGAGCGTCAGCGCGTTGTTCGAAGACACGTCGTCCGCATTGTCCGCGCTGAGCCAGGTCCATGAGCTGTTCCAAAAAGCCCTCACCGGCGCCGGGAGGAGTTTACCCGATGCGGTCGAGGCACGGATGCTCATCCGGACGAGATTGGGCGCAGCCAAGCTGTTCGAAGCGGTGGGCGTGGTCAGCCTGCTGCGCACGCTACTGGACGCTTTCCGAAACGCGGTGACAGACTGGTACCGCCTGCACGCGAGCGGAGCCCGGGACGTCGACAAAGAGGAACTCAGTGCTTTGTGCAGGTCATATGACGCACTCTACGACGTTCTACCACTGTTCCGACTGACCGAATTAGACGAGTTCGAAGTGTCGATGGGCAGCGACGAAGGGGGATTTCGCCAGACATTGGGGTCCACTAGGCTAGCCGACACGTACGAGGCGTTCAACGACTTTGGCGACCGCGTGGAGTCCGCATTAATTTCGGAGCTTTCCGCTGCCTCGACCACCGGGGGCTGAATTATGGCTGCCGCGGGCTGAGGCGCTAGGATCCAGATTATTGGAGCCTGAATTATCTTGGAGAATACGGCCGTGCTGCACACGTGCAGTATGTTGATGACGATGATCGCGGGGGCGACCACGGCGACGGTACCCGCAAAACTGCGCTCCAACAACAGCGCGAGAATAATCGCCGTGATACCGCTCTGCTGGCTCAGCGCGAGAAAGCCACGGTCCGGGAAAGACAGCTTCCTGGTCAGCGTCAGCGCAACCACAACCTGCGCGGCGAAGGCGGCCACACCGAGCCACAGACCGTGCCACCACGCCACGTGGCCCAACAACAGCACTCCGAGCATGAGAGACGCCAACAGCAGCGCTACCTGGGTCGCGCGGTTCAACCACGGACCAAGCCTCGGACGGAAGTACAGACCCGCAATAGCGAGGCCCAGGATCAGGAATTGCCAGACCGCGACGATCACCAATGTGGCAAGAACGACAACAGCCACCAGGTTCAGCCCCGGCGGCAACCCGGTCTTCTTGCCGTCGTCGGAATCAACCTGTTCGTCGCTGTCAGAATCAGACAGCTTGGGCATTCCTGCGATTCTGGAGAGCACCCACCAGATGATTGCCGCAGCCGCTGCAAAACCTAGGTTCGCCAGCAGATTCCAGGAGAACGACATGAGATCGGCACCGACCAACCCGAGATTCCCGCTCAGCGCGAGCGCAGCCAGGTAGATGGTCAGCAGCATCGTCACCGGGTCGTCGAAGGACGACCACGCGTGCAGAATGGCCTTGGCCCGCTCGGAGAGCTCCGATTTGCCTCGCAGCGCGACTACGGACAATGGATCGATCTGCGCCATCGCGACCCCGAGCACCAGGTATAGTGGGTACAGTGGTTCACGAAAGGCCACGTACATCACCGCAGTGATCAGCGCAGCCTTGACAACCACCCCCACTGTCACAGCCAAGAAGACAATACGGACACTGACCCGGTCCTCAGGACGCAGAACAATGGGACGCAGGACAATGGGACGAAGGGAGAAAACAGGACGAAAAACGATGGCACGGCGAACGGAGTCAGCCAGACGGCGGAGCGCGAGACCGGAGATCTGGGTCGTGCTGCTATACAGACCGATCGCCAGCAGAGCCGTCGCGCCGTAGAGATACGCTGCGGTCCCCGCGATCCCGTCGCTAAGGGTTCCGGAGGGATCGAGGGCATGGGAGAGGCCCCAGCCAATCCCGATCATGGCGAGGAGGAGCACCAACCGCCAGGCCGGCGCGGCAGCAGGTCCCCTGCCATCCCTCATCATCATGGCTGCGCTCAACCACCACTCGGCGGGACAAGGTCATCGCGCCCAAGATTACCGCGGCAGCGGAGTGCTATCTCACCGATTTTGTCGTCCGTCGAGGCGACCCGTCTCTGATCTATAGTGATTCCAACCAGGTACTCCCCCGGACGTATTCGGTAATAACAGAGCGCGCCCTGCTCGACATCGAGTACCAGTCTCTCTATCTTGCCGCCGGTGGCGGCGACCGAGATCCGGCCGAATTTTCGAACTATCATCGGGAACTGGCGGCACACATTCCGATAGAACAGGCGCCGTTCGGTCACCGAGATTTCCTGGAAATACGAGCCGAGCTGGGGATCGTCGAACTCGTCGACGGAGAACTCCGCCTGACCGCTGCGACAGTACGCCACAAACTGCAGGTCCACAGGGTCCACCCGGTCCAGAAAGAGCCGGCTGACTCGTTCATCAGCAGTCCCCTCGATGCACCGCTTCGAGACTGACGGTGTGCCCACCGGCGGCAACACGACATCACCTGGTTTCGCCGAGATCCAGGAGCCGGGGTTCTGCGAGCCGAGACTGACCTGCTCGCGCAGCTCAGTGACCAAACGGCTCAGGATCTCGTCCACCCTTTCGGCGCCGGACAGTCGGGGCAGCACGATCCCCTCGACCGGAAGCACGGAGGGGGCACGGCTGAAGCCGACCGCATGTTCGTTCGGCTGCGCCGAGTTACAGACGACCAAACCCTGCTGTCCGTGCACCACGACGCGGATGAGGGCACCAGTCCGCACCTCCTGCAGCATGCGATCGAGGCCGCGGACGGCATTGGTGATCTGAACACCCATCCGTTCGTGATCCGTCCGGTCTGGCTGCCCGGAGATACCGTCAAGCCGGTCGTAGGAGAAGTCGTAGGCCCCCTCGGTGTAGTGCCCGAGATAATGCAACTCGGGTACCTGGATCACTGCCTGACGGCACGTCTCACGTGACGCAGCGAACCTGGCGTCCACGTGCGAGGCGTGCCGTGCGACCGGTGCCGGCTCACGTACGGCCTCATCAGGCCCGGAGGTCACCGGAACTCCTTCCGGCTGGGCCCGCTAAGGCAGGTCGACATACAGAACCCCCCAGTCAGCGATGCCACTCGTCAGGTTGGCTGCAGCCCGGCGCGTGTAGGGATGGGCTGCGGGAAGGAAGTCTAGGCAGTCCGCGTGTGTCGAGCGCAAGTGCTCCCGCCCTCGGTCGGGGTCACCACTGAGCGCGATCGCGTGCGCGTGGTTGATCGTCGCGGCAAGCGTCCACGGATGGTCAGCGCCCAGCCAGCTGACCAGCTCATCCACGGCTTGGGCGCTGCTCGCGACAGCCTGGGCTGTCTCGCCGAGGCCGCGCCGGAACACCGCCAGGTTGAGCAGATGCAGTGATGCGTGCGGATGGCCGGAGCTGGCCCTGCTCTCCTCGGCGAAGGACACGGCGGCGGTCGAATCGCCGGTGCAGTGGTAGTCGATCGCCAAACTGAGCTTGCATCGAACGGTGTGCCCGTCGTCGGGGCCGAAAAGCTCCTGGAACCGCCGAAGATTCTCGACGTTCTCCTCCAATGCCTTGCTCGGACTTCCCGCACTGCGGTACGCGATTGCGCGGTGCCATCTGAGCCGCCACTCGTCCGGGTGACCGCCATCCGGCCGCAGCGCGCGGACCCTTGCGATCGCCTCGTTGAAGATCTTGATGGCCTCCGGGTAGTAGCCAAGCTCCCGCTGGTAGATACCGAGATTGCAAGCTGACCAGCAGACATCGAGATGATCGGGGCCAACCAGGGCCAGCCGGATTCCGTGATTCTCCCGCTCGATCGTCAGCGCCGACGAGACGTCTCCCGCCAGGAAATATGACCACGCCAGGTTGGTCGCCGCCCGCCGGGTGTCTGGATGACGGTCGCCGAGCCACTCACGGGAACCGTGCAAAGTCCGCTGCTCGGCCGCGCACGCCTCGGCGAACAGGCCGCGTCCCCTGAGGTTCGCCCCATTGCCTCGCCAGGTTCTCAAGGTGCGCGGGTGGGTAGGGCCGAGCAGCCGCTGCTGGCGCTCCAGCAGGTTGTCCACCCTCTCCAGCAGGCCTGCCACGTCATCGTTTCGCTTCCGATGCAGAGCTACGAGCTGGAACTCCAGCCGCATCCGCAGTGACGACTCGGCCAGCGACGTGGGATGCCATTGCGCCAGCACCCGGTCACCAAGGTCGATCGCGTAGTCCCACGTCGCCGGACTCGGCGTACGCATCAAATAGTTGACCTGGTCCACCAGCCAACGACGGACACCGACGTCCTGGCTGCCGACCGCTCCGGAGCTCTCGATGTGCCGCTGCAACTCGTTGAAGTCCGCGATGTCCTGGGAGACCTCTGGTTCACGATCTGTCGGGGCGAAGGCAGCGAGCACGTCCAGCACTTCACTCCGGCACTCATCGTCGTCGTCCGGCACCATCGTCTCGATCAAAAGTTCCTGCACGACCCGGTGCATGGTCAGCTTGGCCGGGCGCTCCCAGTTCATCTCGAACAGCCCGTGGCGCTGGCCACAGTGCAGCACTCGGTCCAGTTCCAGTGGATCGAGGACGAGCACCTCCGGATCGTCGGCCGCGGCGGCCAGCGCACGCACCATGGGCAGGGAGCGCAGCAAGCGCAGCGCCACCGCATCGGGGGACAACCATGCGCACATCTGGGCGAGTCGGGTGGCCACCCGACCGAGATCGCTCTCGGCTAACGTCTCCAAGATGACCGCGAGCGCCGCGGCCTGCGGTGACCTGACCTCCTGGCGGTCCAGGAACCGTGTCGCCCTGGCCTGGAACTCGGTGGCGGCCCATTGGGCCGCCGACTCTCTGGTGTCCACCGATCGGCGCATGACCGTGGCACTCTCGGACATCCACGCGGCGGCGAGCCGCAAGGCCAGTGGCAGCTGGTCCATGTGGTCCGCAACCGGCTCCGCGTCATGGGCGACCAAGTCGGGCACGAGGTTGGTGAGCAGCTCGACACTGCCCTCCGTGTCCAGGGCCCCGATGGCTGTGCCATCCGGAGACCGCTCGCGGATGGTCAGGATGACGTGCCCGCCGACGCCTAGTGGCAACAGCTCAGCCAGCGTGTCGGGGTTCGAGACGTTGTCATAGACCAGCAGCCAACGCCGGTATCGCGGGTGTGCCTGCAGCGCCTCCAGGGCGGCCTGCGGTCGATCTGGGGTGGAGGGCAGTCTCAGCTCGTCGGCCAGCGCGGTGAGGCTGGCCCGAACGGACTGCTCATCCTGAGCCGAGATCCACCACTGGAGGTCGTAGTCCGCGGTGAAGCGATGCGCGTACTCGAGAGCGATCTGGCTCTTGCCCGTTCCAGGCGGCCCGGTGAGCGGGCAGACGACCAGTTCCCGTTGGCCGAGGAAGCGATCCCGCAGATCCTCCAATACGGCGCTGCGCCCGACGAACTGCCCGTTTCGCGGCGGCAGGTTCGATCTGGAATGCGGCGTCGCGACCGAGCCGGGGAAGTACACCGGATACTCGCGCGCCTGGGTCTCCAACCGGTCGAACAGCACGAAATGCCGCAACAGTCTCCGCCGGGCCCGTGTCTCGTCGCAGTCTACGAGACTGATCCGGGGCAACTCATCCAACGGCGCGCCGACCGCGCAATCGGGTAACTGCACGACGAGCAGGTCGAGCCGATCGGCCAGCTCGGGTGCGCCTGCCAGCCGCTCGATCAGCTCAATCGCGCGACGACCGGTCGGCGAACGTGCCAGTCGTGGGCTTCCCACCACCAGCACCGCAGGCCGGACCGGGCCCTCCAGCCACGAGTCATCCGCAGGCAGGCGGGCGACTTCGGCCCCACCCGATTGAAGGAGGCTCTGCATCCAATCCGCCCACAGCCGATCTTCCGCCGCGTAGGCGAGGAAGATGTGCGGCTGCGCGCTGAGCGAGCCGACCCCCAGCGAGTACCGGTAGCTGTCGCGTGCGCGATGTGGGACGAGGTGCATCCGGTCGACCTCGCCCGCGGTGATCGTCTGGGCGATCCGGGCGTAGGCGAGCGGCACCGGCGCGTACGGCTCGTCGTAGAGCACCTCGACGGCCTGGTCGAACACCACGCCGACCGGCCGGTAGGGAATCTCGATGACACTCGTGGACACGGTGGAGGTATTCACACCGGCGAAGGCGGTCCGGATCCGATCCCTCGTCCGGCCGGCTGGACCCGGATCCTGGTCGTCGAACTGCAAGGTGGTGGCGAGGATCTTCAGCCGGAACGGCGTCAGCTCGGCGATCGCACCCGCGAGAGCCGCTGCCTTCAAGACATCACTCGACTGGGCGTGGAAGCACACCACCAACGCATCGCACAGGTAAGCCAGCCGCTTGGTCATCACCGGCGTCGCGCTCGCCGCAACGTCGATCAACACATAGTCGTACCCGACCGCACAGACCCGGTTACGGAGCGCGGCATCCTGACCATCGCCGAGGTAGGGCTGCGGCGAGCTCCCCCCGAAGGCGATGACGTCGATGTCGCCGGAGTCCATCGGCAGCTGATACTGGCGAGCGGTCAGGCCGTCCCGACCCGTCACGGGGCCGAACAACGTCATCACCAGGTCATCGTCGAGCAGGTGACCGGGCGGGACCAGATCAGCCTGGAACTGCCACAGGTAGTCGTGCACCCGTGGAGCCTCCGCCCCCCGATCGAAGATCAACAACCGCTTGCCCGCGGCGGCCAGCACGCAGGCGGTGTTCACCAGGGCCGCCGTCCGGCCGGTGCCTCCCGGTGACGTGAAGGCGACGACTGGACAACGTCCCACGCTACCGCACACGTCACCGGTCATTGTCGCCAGCCATACCTCGAATGGTAGCCGTCGCGACCGCCACCGACAGACCCCAATTCCGGCAGGCAGCACGGTGGAACACCGACACCAAAGATGATCTTCTCTTCGATTCGCCCGCAGCGTTCCGGCGCAGGCCCGAAGCAGAACCCGCTGCTGGGCGGGCCGCGGCCACCCAACACACTCGGTCAAGGGCAGCGCAAGCTGGGATCAACTCACCGTGCTACTTACGTAATCGCCTCAGATATACTCTTGAAAGCCGGCGTACTGCTCGGTGGGATCGCTGTCGTCCGTCAGGATCCGGCGCAGCGACGCAGCCAGCACAGAATCGGGCAGCAGGGCGATTCTCTCCAGACTGATGCCCGTCAGGTCCACCCGGTCGGACTCGAATCCGGACTCGGTACTCACGCCGGGAGCGACCTCCATCCATATACGCGGTAAGTCTTATTTCTGCGGGTTGTCCCGCAGTCGGTAGTGGGAGCTTAACGATGCTAGCCGTAGACATGCCTCCCGTACAGCTCGTGAGCGGAGATCCGCGATGTCAAGCGGTCTACCGCCATCCGGTGTATCCCGCAGGCGGACAACCCGCACCGGACCACGCGTCCGTTACCGTGGAAGGCGTGATTGCCGTCGGCGGTCCGGGAGGGCGGAAACGGTATGATCAGGCCGGCACCGAATCGTCGATCAGTGGAGGCGGATTCACTCCCGGGATCCGCTTTCCGGCAGTTCGTTCTCAAGATTCACAGCAGATGTGATCTAGCCTGTGACTACTGCTATGTCTACACGAAAGTGGATCAACGCTGGCGGGCGCGTCCTGTCGTGATGGCCCGTGACGTGGTGGAGGCAACCGCGCATCGAATCGGAGAGCATGTCCGGGCACACGGCCTGAGTTCGGTCGGCGTGGTGTTGCACGGTGGCGAGCCACTGCTGGCAGGCCCGGCCCGTATCGAACACTGTGTGACGAAGATCCGCGCCGCGGTCGGTGAGACGGCGGAGGTGAGTGTCGGCTTGCAGACCAATGGAATGCTGCTCGACGCCGACTATCACCGGCTATTTCACCAGCTCGGCATTCGGGTGGGTGTCAGCCTCGACGGTGACCAAGCAGCGCACGATCGGCACCGCCGACGGCGGAATGGCCAGGGTAGCCACGCCGACGTCGTCCGGGCGCTGCGTGAGCTCTCCTCCGGGCGTCACCGGTCATTGTTCAGCGGTCTGCTCTGCACAATCGACCTACGCAACGATCCGGTGACGACCTACGAGAGTCTGCTGGAGTTCCAGCCACCAGCGGTCGATTTCCTGCTCCCGCAGGGGAACTGGCTGCGACCGCCGCCGATGCGCGACCCCGGTTCCCCCGCGACACCGTACGCGGAATGGCTCATCGCGGTGTTCGATCGGTGGTACGGCGCGACGCCGCAGGAGACCAGCGTGCGGATGTTCGACGAGATCATTCATGTGGCGCTGGGCGGGCGATCCCGCGTCGAGGGTGTCGGCGTGAACCGGCCCGCGGCGATCGTGGTGGAGACCGACGGCGCCATCGAGCGATCCAGCACACTCACCACAGCCTACGAGGGCGCTGGGAGCATCGGCCTGCACGTCGCCGAGGATTCCTTCGACGCGGCCTTCGCTCTGTGCGGCTCTCATCCGCCGGCGCAGGCGTGCCTGGACTGCGATCTCTACCGGACCTGTGGTGGTGGGCTCTACCCGCACCGGTTCAGCCCGGAGCGCGGATTCGTCAACGCGTCCGTCTACTGCCCGGATCTGTACCGGCTGATCTCCCACATCCGGAGCCGGCTCGAGCGTGACGTGGCCACCCTACGGAACCTGCGACCGTGACCAGCCAGACACCGATGCATCGGCTACCGTCGCGGATCTTCACGGCACTCGCCAGGGGAGCAGGCGGACCGGAGGGGGTGCGCTGGCTCGCATCTGCCTGGAACAGCCGTAACCGGTTGCTTCTTCATATGCTCGCTGACACCGCGGACGCCAGTGACCCGACGACGGCGGCGATCGTGCGGGAGGCGTATCGAACGCTTGGCGCGCTGGAGCAGCGCTCCCCCCAGGCCGTGGACTTCGTGGTGAACTACCCAGCCGTCAGCGCATGGTTGCTGCGCACAGCAACGCATGTGCATCAAGGAAGGATCTCGGCCGCACAGCCGGCACGACTTGCCACGGTGGCCGCCTCCGCAGCCGTGCGGGCCGCCGTCACCGAGACGGTCGACATCCCCGCGCAGTCCAGAGTGGACGGGATCGTCCGGTTGCCCTCACTCGGCACCGTACGGCTTCCCCCCGGTGCAGTCCGCCTCAGTACCTCGCCGGAGGTCGTGATCCTCTCCGCTGGGGACAAGCACATCGAGGTGCCGCGTGTCTCCCCTCAGGACGGACCTGGATGGTCTGTGCTGCGCAGACTCTCCGCAGAACACGAAGGGCTTCGGCTAGATCTTCTGGTCGACGGGTGGGAGCCGGGCCGGATGGGGGGCACAGTGGTCGTCGGGCGGCACGAACTGGACCGGAGAGAAATCGCTCGCTGGCGGGCAGCGCTGTCTACAGGTTGGCGACTACTCGTGTCATACCATCGCGCCGTTGCCGACGAAGTGGCGGCGATTCACCGCATGCTTGTGCCACTGGCGACATCGGCCACCAACCGAGCCAGCTCGACGCCGAGTGACGCGTTCGGATGTGTCGCCATGTCAGCGCCGACCGATCCACGGACGACCGCACTTGTCCTGGCGCACGAGGTCCAGCACGCCAAACTCTCAGTGCTCGCCGAATTGTTTCCGCTGGTGCACAATACAGTCGGGCAAACGTTCTACGCTCCTTGGCGCCGGGATCCACGCCCCCCGTTAGCACTGCTCCACGGCATCTACGCACACCTCGCGGTCACCGCTTTCTGGCGCACTCAACGGCATGTCGAGCACGACGCCAGTGAAACCCCTTTTGGAGACACGGAATTCGTGCGGTGGCGAACGGGGACTCGCGAAGCGGCACTGGTCCTGCTGGAGAGCGGCCTGCTGACACCGATCGGCACTCAGTTCGTCACCGGAATCCTGGACGTCCTGGAGGGATGGGGGTCAGACACCGTGTCCCGGGCGGCAAGGACAGCGGCGCGGCACCAGGCACAGCGTCATCGTGATCGGTGGGACCAGACATCAGGCCGGGTCTAGCTGACAAAACACGATGTGTTCTCACGCTGTTTCCGCCGCGCTGGGTGCGTCGGTGGTGGTGCTCAGGCGCTCGCGAAGTTCGGCGACGCCGGTGCTGGTGTGCAGGGATTGCAGTGCGGTGTTGAGCACACGCAGCCGGTCGTAGGCACGCAGCGAGTGCAGTGCAGTGACGGCGTCGATGGCCTGGTGACCGAGGGCGACGGCGGTGTCGGCGTCCCCGGCGATCGCGTGCGCCCCGGCCAGATCCGTGAGCGCGGTCGCCCGAAGCCGGCCGTAGTCGGCGCCGAGGTGATCCACAGCGGTGCGCAGCAGTGAGGCGGCCTGCCCAGCAGCGCGCGAGTCGTGGTTGGCCAGGGCCAGTGTGTAGCGGGCGGCACCCTGAAGACGGGAGATAGCAGCCTCTCCGATGAAGGCAGCCAATGGTGGGGTGGTCACCGGGTCGATGTCGCTGAAGTGCCCGCTAACCTGGCCCAGTGCGCGATCACAACCCGCAGTGTCTTGCTTAGCGGCGTGGGTCCGGGCCTCGGTTGTTGCCAGGAGGCAGTTCGTGGCCGCGGAAACGGGATGCGATCCGGTCGCGGTGACAGGACCGAGATAGATCAGGCGTAGCGCCTCGTCAGGGCGATTCAGATGCAGGGCCTGCTGCGCCATGTCATCGAGTAGGAAGGCGGTGAGGTCGTTGCTCCTGGGGTGGTCGGTGCTGCGGGCGATATTCAGGCCGATCATCCACAGTCGCCGGGCGGCCTCGTGCTCGTTGACCTCGAAACTCATCCAACCTGCCATGGTCGCCAGTTCCGTGGTGGCCACCAGCAGCCGAGACTTCACCTCGGGAGTGGACTCAGCGTCGAGCAGGGGTAGTACCGCGCGTAGTTGTGCGACCGCGAGGTCGCGGATCGGCCCCGCTCCGGTGGCGAAGTCCTGGCTCATGAATGCCGTGGTGGCCTGCTCGATCACGGCTACGTCAGAAGCCCCGACGTGACGGGTGCCGGTGGGGTCGGCGTGGGGTAGCAGTGCGGTGAGGCGGTCGATGTCCAGGGCGGCGATCCCGGCCGCACCCAGGGCGAGGGTCGCGACCTGTTGCACGAAGTCTCTGCGGTCCACCCATCTCACCAACTTCTGCTCATCACCCCCCGCAGTGCTCACCGTAGTCCCGAAACCCAGCAGGCTGGCAGGGATGCACAACGCGGTAGCGACCTGAGCGACCAGGGCCACATCGCGCAGCCGGCGTATTCCGCGCTCGATCAGCGAGATCCGGGGCTGGTCGAGCCCGACGAGCTCACCCAGGCTCTGCTGGGACCACTGCGTGGCCATCCGCACCCGGCGGAACACCGTGCCCCAGTCGTAGTCGGCCAGCGCCGCGGCGATCACGTTCTGGGAGTAGAACCCGGCGGGCAGGTCCCGGCGGGGGTCCAGTCCGGCTCGGCGGCACGGGTCGCACCATGCCCGCCCTCGTGATCCACTCTGGCGGCGTAGCACCGCTGCACACCGGACGCAACAGCTCGGCTCACTGGTCCCCACTCGCACATCCCCCTCTCTCATCGGGCGCAGGCGGTGATCCGCTGCGTACCGATGGCCTATCACGACCCGACCAGCGCCACCAGGACGTCATCACCTAGCACAGCTGACATATTCGGTCTGGGATCAGTCCACCGCCGGGTGGTGAGCTTGACGTCAGCGGCGTCAGCCCGGCGGGATACCCCGATCAGCGATCTATCGACGCCTGGTACAGGTCACGTTTGGAAACCCCGTGCTCGGTGGCCACGGCGGCCACTGCTTCCTTGAGTCGCTCCCCCGCCGCCACCCGCTCGGTCACCTCGTCCACCAGCTCGGCGACATCCGGCGGATCGGCGTCCGGTGCGCCCGCCACGACCACGGTGATCTCGCCGCGCACCCCGCCGGCGGCCCATTCGGCGAGGGTCCCCAGGCCACCTCGGCGAATCTCCTCGTAGGGCTTGGTGAGCTCCCGGCACACCGCCGCGCAGCGCTGCGCCCCGAGGAGCTCCGCGGCCTCGGCCAGGGTCGCGGCCAGCCGGTGCGGCGACTCGAAGAACACGCAGGTGCGCCCTTCGGTGGCGAGGGCGGCCAGCCAACGCCGGCGCGGGCCCGACCGGCGCGGCGGGAACCCCTCGAAGCAGAAGCGATCGCTGGGCAGCCCGGAGACGGCCAGCGCGGTGGTCACCGCGCTGGGTCCGGGCAGGCAGCTCACCCGCAGCCCGTGCGCCGCGCAGGCCGACACCAGCCGGAAGCCGGGGTCGGACACCGCAGGCATCCCGGCATCGGTCACCACCAACACCATCGCCCCGCCGCGGATCGCCGCCAACAAGGCCGGCATGCGGGCCGCCTCCACCGCGTCGTAGTGCGAGACGATCCGGCCGCGCACAGTCACCCCCAACGCCGCGGCGAGCGCCCGTAGCCGGCGGGTGTCCTCGGCCGCCACCACGTCCGCGCTGCCCAGCGCCGCGACCAACCGGGGCGAGGCATCCCGCGAGTCGCCCAGCGGCGTGGCCGCCAGCACCAGCAGTCCAGAACCTGCTGCCGGACCAGGGCCTACGGCGGCGCCGGAACCTGGATTAACGGAGTCTGTCATGCCGGCCACGACGCCGAGCCTACGATCGGGCCCGTGACGGTGGTCCGGGAGGCGAGTGCCGCCACGCGGGCGGTCGACGTCGAGCGGGTCCCTGCCACGTCGACCAGACCGGCCGCGGCGCTGCAGCGGCTGGTACCCAGGCCGCTGACCGATCGCGGGCGCAGCTGGGCGGTGACGCTGAGCCTGACCCTGATCGCCGGCGTGGTGCGGCTGTGGCAGCTGGGCCGGCCCACCGACCGCGGTACTCCGATGTTCGACGAGAAGCACTACGCGCCCCAGGCCTGGCAGATGCTGCGCAACGGTGGGGTGGAGGACAACCCGGGTTACGAGCTGGTGGTGCACCCACCGCTGGGCAAGCAGCTGATCGCGCTGGGTGAGGCGGTGCTGGGCTACAACGGCTGGGGATGGCGGGTCTGCGCCGCGCTGGCCGGCACGGTCTGCGTGCTGCTCATCGTGCGGATCGTGCGGCGGATGACCAGATCGACCCTGCTGGGTGGGATCGCCGGGGTGCTGCTCATCGCCGATGGCGTGAGCCACGTGCAGTCCCGCATCGGGATGCTCGACGTGTTCCTCGCGATGTTCGTCCTCGCGGCGTTCGGCTGCCTGATCATCGACCGGGAGCAGGTGCACGAGCGGCTGGCCGTGGTGGTCCGGGAAGGGCGCATCGGTGACACCGGGCTCGGCCCGCGGCTCGGGGTGCGCTGGTGGCGCCTGGGGGCCGGGGTGGCGCTCGGGTTGTCCTGCGGCACGAAGTGGTCCGGGGTGTTCTACCTGTTCGCCTTCGCCGTGATGAGCGTGGTGTGGGACGCCCGTGCCCGGCGCGCCGCGGGGGTGCACCGGCCGTGGGCCGGGATGCTGGTGCGAGATCTCGGCCCGGCGTCGTGGGCGTTGGCGGTGGTACCCGTCGGGGCGTACCTGGCGACGTGGTGGGCCTGGTTGGGTAGCGAGACCGGCATCGACCGGCACGTCGTGGGCAACCAGATCGGCACCGACGGCCTGTTCGCCCTCGTGCCCGGCGCGCTGCGGGCGCTGTGGTACTACAGCGCCGCCGTGCTGCACTTCCACGGCAGCCTGCTCACCCCGACCGTCCCGCACCCGTGGGAGTCCAAGCCGTGGAGCTGGCCGATGGGGCTGCGGCCGATGCTCTACTACTACTCCTCCGGGGCGGGCGCGCCGGGCTGCGGGCGGCAGGACTGCGTGGCGACCGTAATGCTCATCGGCACACCAGCGCTGTGGTGGCTGGCGCTGCCCGTGCTGGCGTGGGCCCTGTGGCAGGCCCTCAGCGGGCCGGACTGGCGCTACGCGGCGGTGTTGACCGGCTACGCCGCAGGCTGGCTGCCGTGGTTCGGCAACGTCGATCGCCAGATGTACTTCTTCTACATGACCCCGGCGGCGCCGTTTCTGGTCATCGCCATGACGTTGGTGCTGGGCCAGGTTCTCGGCCGCAGCGCCGAGGGCGCTGAGCGGCGCGGCACCGGGCTGCTGGTGGTCTCCCTCTACGTCGGGCTGGTGGTGGCCAACTTCATCTGGCTCTGGCCGATCCTCACCGGTGCCTCGATCACCCCGGAGCACTGGAACGCCGAACTGTGGCTGCCCTCCTGGCGCTGAGCGGTGCCTCAGCTCTCCAGCGTCAGATCGCCACCCGAGGCGCTGACCTGACGCGCCTCGAGCGGCTTCTTAGCGGGGCCTTGCACGACGGAGCCGTCGGCGATGGCGAACTTGCTGCCGTGGCAAGGACAGTTGATCGTGCCACCCGCGACCTTGCTCACCGTGCAGCCCTGGTGGGTGCAGGTGGCGGAGAACGCTTTGAACGTCCCCTTGGTCGGCTGGGTCACCACGATCTCCTGGTCGGCGAACACCATGCCGCCGCCGACCGGGATGGCGCTGGTGGCCGCCAGCCGTTCGCCGCCCGGAGCCGCGGATCCGCCCGGCGACGGTTCATCAGGAGCGGCCGGTCCTGCGGGGTCTTGCGGCGCCGCGCCCTGGTCGCCATAACTGCTGCACGCGGCGACCGTGGCGGACACAGCCAGCATCCCGGAGCCGGCCACCACAGCACGGCGGGTCAGCTCGGATGCGGGACGGGGTTCGTGGGGCATCATCACTCCTTGCCGGGTCAGGGTCACAGGGTTACCCCGACAGTCGCGAAAAACCATAACGATGAGGTCAGCCAGAGGCCGAGCAGGGCGGTGAAAACCAGACCTCCGATCAGCGAGATGGCCCAGCCGGCCAGCCCGCGACGGGTGAGCAGGAGCATCTTCGTCGTGAACGCACCGTAGAAGAAACAGCCGAGTAACGAGTGCATCAGGACGCGCGGCGTGGCGGATTGAAAGCCGAGCGCGTACAGGCAGTGCACCACGACGGGCACGGTGAGCAGCACGGCGATGCGTCCCGACCAGCGGTGCAGCGGCCCTATCCAGGGCGGGGCGATCACACCGCGCAGCTTGCCCATCATCACCACGGCGGAGGCCAGCTGAACCAGCCCGAACAGGAACGCTCCCGTGGCCAGCCACGCCTTCACCGCCTGCGGTCCGGAGAAACCGGCGACGCTGAGCGCGAACCCGCTCGGTTCGTGCAGCCGCCCGTACACCCCGAGCGCGATCGCCACCACCGCGCCCACAACGACGATCAGCACCACGGTGGCCGTCATGGCATCGGGCGGTAGGCGGGTGGCTGCGGTGGGCTGGTTATCGGTCCCCGCCATCGCCTCATCCCTCCTGCTCAGGCCGGTGGTCCGCCGGCGATGCCGACAACCTGGGTGTCACCGGTGACCGGTCGAGGCTCGATCCGGGCACCCTCGACAATGACCGCGCGCAGCGCCCTCGGGTCCAGCACCGGAGCCGGTGCCCGGACTCCGTTGTTGTTCCAGACGCCCACTTGGCTGCCGTCGGGTAGCACGATCCAGCCGATCCGGTTGGGCGCACCGTTCACCGGCCCGCTGCCTTGATAGAGGCCCGCAGGCGGGCTTGCCAGCCGGGCGGAGTACGGCCACTGCTTACCGCCCACCGACACCGTCCCGAATACCGCGTCACCCCCGAGCGTGCCGGTTGCGCCGGCTCCGCGGGCGCCCTGGAGGCTCAGCTGTCCATCGGTGATGGTGCCCTCCAGCCAGGCCTCCACCCGGCGACCGTCGCATACGTAGGCGGCCGCATCGCCGCCGCGCACCGCGATCGCGATGGTCGCCTCGTTGCCGCTGGTACGGCCCGCGTAAGTGGCCTGTTCTGGGGCCGATGGCGGCTCGGGCGCTGTGGTCACGGACGGGGCCTGTGGCAGGGTTGCAGGGGCCTGGCCCGCGGTCTGGCTCTGTATCGTCATGTTCAGGACGAGCAGCACGGCTGCGAACCCGACGACCGCCAGCAGCGTGATGATCGGACCGCGGTTGCTCATGTTCGCTCCTGGGCGGCGCACGCGGCTCCCCGCGCTACCGAGCCGCTGGTCGCGGATCGGGTCACCGCCCACCACGAAGCGCTGATGCGTTACCCCCGGACGATCACAATGCTGCCCAAACGGCCAAATAGTATCACCCTTCGTGACGATCTTCGACGAGATTAACTCGTTCGAAAATCACTCAGAGTGATTTAACGACTACTGATTCACGATCGGCGTGGCGGAGCGGCGTGTCGCTGCATCGAGCCCGAACCGCTGCCCACCCGGAGACGAACGTCGCACATAGGGAGGGACTGATGATTAACCGAGCCGACCACGCCTCCGCCCGGGACAACTCCACCCGAGACAACTCCGCCCGAGACAACGGAGCCCAGTCGCAGGACCGGTCCGGCGATCTCGCGCCCCAGCACCTCCACTGGGCAGACTCCGGTCGGACCAAGCCCGTGCGGCGCAGCGTCGACCTGTCCCCCACGTATCACGCCAAGCTGACCCAGTGGTGCGCCGAGACCGCGGACATCATCGGCACCGCCCGCGTCACCGGCCAGGACGTCATCCGCGCACTGGTCGCCCGGCTCCTGATGGACGAGTCGCTCGCCCGCCGGATCCGAGAAGACCTCAGCATGGACATCTGACCAGCCCCTTCGCCGGCTCCTGCTCACTGCGCGCGGACTACCTCCAGGTGCGCGCGCAGGAAACCTATCGTGGCGTCCCAGGCCTTCGCGGCCTGCTCGGGATCGTAGGTGCCGATGAGATTCTCGTCGTTGAAGAAGGCGTGCCCGGCCGGGTAGAAGCGGAAATCGGGTGCGTGTCCGCTCTGCCGCTCGATGGTCGCCGCGAGCTCGCGCACGGTCTCGGTGCTCTGGAACGTGTCCTGCTCGCCGAAGTGCCCCAGCACCGGCGCGGAGAGGTTCTCGAAGCTCGGGTACGCCTCGCCGAGGACCCCGTAGAACGGAACCGCAGCCGCGATCTTGTCGCCCAACTGGGCAGCGAGCACCAGCACGAAGCCACCACCCATGCAGAACCCGACCGCGCCGATCGTCGAGCTGGTGACGGCGTCGTGACCCAGCAGATAGTCCACCGCGCCGCCCAGGTCGCGGGCAGCCTGATCCACCGGGAGATCCTGCATGAGCCTGCCCGCCTCGTCGGCGTCATGCGTGGTGGTGCCACCGAACAGGTCCGGAGCCAGCGCGACGAAGCCCTCCGCGGCCAACCGGTTCGCGACATCGGCGATGTGGCTGGTCAACCCCCACCACTCCTGGATCACCACGACCCCCGGCCCGCTCCCCCCCGTAGGCAGCGCCAGATACCCGTGCGCAGTAGCCCCGTTCGACCGAAACGTCACGTTCTGCACCGAGGTCCCCATACCCCAATCCCACCACACCCCACCCCGCACCCCGCGTTCTGGATGCAGAAGGCGGTTTTCTGACCACGGAAGGGCGCAGTCTGCATCCAGAACGCGGGGGGCGGGGCGTGGTCAAAGCAGATGGCGGCCGGTTTCGGTGCAGGAGTAGCCGCCCAGGGCTTCGACCGCGGTGTGGAAGGTCGGGTCGGCAAGGAGGGTCCATAGCGGGGCGAGTAACGCCGAGTCATGAACCTCCCGGGTGAGCACCAGGTCGTAGGGCTCCCGCGCCACGGGCACGAAGTCCAAGCCGTGCTGCCGTGCGGCGGCGAGAATGCCCAGCCCGGCATCCGCCCGGCCCGCCGCCACCGCAGCCGCCACGCCGAGATGGGTGCGCTCCTCGCGTTGGTAACCGGCGATCTCGCCAGGCTCGATATTTCGGCGGCGTAGTTCGTGGTCGAGCAGCACCCGCGTGCCGGCCCCGCACTGGCGGTTGACGTAACGCAGCCCGGCGCGGTGCAGGTCTGCGATGCCGGTGATCTCCAGCGGGTTGCCCGCGGACACGATCAGGCCCTGCTCCCGGTGCACCAGCCGGACCACGATGAGCTCCGCATGACCGAGCACCTCCGGCAGGTACGGGAGGGTGTACTCACCGGTCTGCGGGTCGAGCAGATGCGAGCCGGCGAGGTGGCACAGACCGTCACGCAAGGCCGCCAGCCCGGCCAGCGAGCCGACGCTGGACGCCGTGAGCGTCACGCCCGGCTCGATTCCGGGCAGCGCGGACGCGGCCAGCTCGAGCGCCAGGTCGTGCGAGCCGATGGCCACGATGGTGCGGTCGATCTCCGCCAGCCCCCGCAGCAGGTGCACCTCGACGTCGGCGCCGGCATGGTGGCCATCCTGCCCGGCGGGGCAGACCAGCAGCCCGTCGGCGCGCACCAGCGAGCTCAGTGCGCCGGCTCCGCGGGGCATCGGCGTGGCCACCACCCGGGCGCCGACTCGGGCCAGCCGGACCCGCACCCAGTCGTCCTTGCCCGGCGGGGAAGCCAGTGCGCGCGCCAGCCTGGCCTGGGCCGTCGGGCGGGTCCCGGTTGTGGTGCCTTGAAGAGCAGCCAACAACGGCGCGGCGAAGATCTCGAAGGTCAGCGCCGCCGAGACCGGATACCCAGGGGCGCCGAGCACGGGCGTGCTGCCCACGGTTCCGAGCACCACGGGATGTCCGGGGCGTACCGCGACGCCGTGCACGGCCAGCGTGCCCAGCCGGGCCACCACCGCCGGAGTGTGGTCACTGCGCCCGGCGCTCGACCCGGCGATGATCACCACCAGGTCGGCGCGCACCGCGGCGGCGCGCACCGCGGCGCCGATGCGCTCAGGATCATCGGGCTCGATGGGCAGCGAGAGCACCTCGCAGCCGTGTTCGGCGGCCTGGCCCGCCAGCATCAGCGAATTGGTGTCGAGGATCTCGCCGATCCCGGGATCGGAGCCCAGCGGCCGGATCTCATCGCCGGTAGGCAGTACCGCGACGACGGGGCGGCGGTGCACCAGGATCTCGGTGATACCCGCCGCCGCGGCTGACGCCACATCGACCGCGCGCAGCCGATGTCCTGGCGGCAACAGCAACTCCCCGGCCGCGACGTCCTCGCCGATGGAGCGGACGTGCTGGTAGGCCGGCACGGCCGCGACCAGCTCAGCGCCCGGGCCGACCAGGCGGACGTGCTCGCGCATGACCACCGCATCCCGGCCCTCTGGGAGTGCGTCGCCGGTATCGATGACGTCGAAGTCGGTGAGCGTGAGCGGAGCGGCCGCGTCGGCGCCCACAGTGTCCGCGGCGCGCACCGCGATGCCGTCCATCGCGGCGGAGTCGAAGGCGGGCGAGGACCGCCGCGCCCACACCGGCTCGGCCGTCACCCGGCCGATCGCCGCGGCGAGCCCCAGCCGTTCTGTACCCACCCGGTCCGGGCACCCCGCAGCGGCGCAGGCTGCCCGCCATACCTCCAGCGCCCGAGCGGCCGGGACGTTACGGACAAACGGGGTCGGCGGCACAGCTGGCACGCTACCCGGGCTCAGCAGGTCAGGACTGCGCTCCGGTACCGGCGAAGCGGGAGTTCTGGCCGGGCCCGTGCGGCGCCCCAGTCGGGTGGTGGAGATGGTAGAGGTGGGCGTACTGGTCGTTGTTGGTGAGCAACTGGTCGTGGGTGCCGGTCTCGGTGACACGGCCGTGCTCGAGGTAGATGATCTGGTCGGCGTCGGTGACGGTGAGCAGGTTGTGGGAGATGATGATCGTGGTACGCCCGGTCATGAGCCGGCGTAGCGGGGTGAGGATGCGCTGGGTGGCGTCGGCGTCCAAGCTGGTGGTGGGCTCATCCAGCAGCAGGATGGGGGCGTTGCGGATCATGGCGCGGGCGATGGCGATGCGTTGGCGCTGCCCGCCGGAGAGCAGCCGGCCACGTTGTCCCACCCGGGTCTGATAACCCTCGGGCAGGGCGGTGATGAACTCGTGCGCGTCGGCTGCCTTGGCCGCGGCGATGAGCTGGTCCTCGGTGGCGTCGGGACGGCCGGCGAGGATGTTGTCCGCGATGGTGCCATCCAGCAGCAGGGTCTCCTGGAGCACGATGGCGATGTTGGCCCGCAGATCCTCGGGGTCCAGCTCGCGCAGATCATGGCCGTCGAGGGTGATCCGGCCGCTGGTGGGGTCATAGAACCGCAACAGGAGTTTGAGCAGGGTGGTCTTGCCCGCGCCACTGGCACCGACAATGGCGGTGGTCTGGCCAGGTAGCGCGGTAAAGCCGACTTTCTTGAGAACGTCGACCTCGGAGTTCGGATAGGTGAAGTCGACGTGGTCCAGGCGGAGTTGCCCCTTGGACCTGCCCAACGGGATGGGATGCTCCGGCGCGGTCACGCTGGGTTGCTCGTCGAGTAACTCGATGATCCGCTCGGCGGCCGCGGCCGCGGCGAACAGCGAGGTGGACAGCGCGCCCAGACCCTGCACGGGCGCATAGAGCTGGGACAGGAACACCAGGAACGCCAGCAGCCCACCCAGCGTGATGTGCCCGGCGGTCAGCTCCCAGATGCCCACCCCGAGGATGGTCAGCACACCGAGCACGTGGACCAGATCCACCAGCGGGGAGAACATCGCACCCAGCCGGGTGGCAGCCAGCTCGGCATTCACGCTACCGATGCTCTGCGCAGCGAAGCGGTCCACCTCCACGCCCTCGCGACCATAGGCCTGGATCAGGGTGGCATTACCCAGACTCTCCTCGGCGACCACGCTGATCGACCCGGCGCGCCGACGGACCTCCCTTGAGGCGATCTTGATGCGGCGGGCGAACACCCGGGCGGCCGCCCAGAACACCGGTACCGCGATCATCGACGCCAACGCCAGGCGCCAGTCCAGGAAGAACAGCACCGTGGCGAAAACCAGGATCTTCACGACGTTGGCGATGAGCCCGATGACCCCGGACAGCACCACGGCCTCGATCGCACCCACGTCGCCGGTCAGCCTCGACAGGATGTCGCCCAGGCGCCGGCGGTCGAAGAAGCTGACCGACAGGGTGTGCAGATGCGCGAACACCCGGGTGCGCATGCGGTGCAGGAAATTCTCCCCGATCCACGCGCCCAGATACGCTCCGAAAAAACCCAGCGCTCCGACCAGCAGCGTGATGCCGATGAACGCCGCGGCTACCGGCGGGAACGCCGAGAAATCCCGCGGGGTCAGTACCTTGTCGACCAGCACCTTGAACAGCAGGATCGCGGCGGTGTCCACCAACGGCGACACGATGATCAATACCAGGCTGAGCCACAACCAGCGCTTGAACGGCCGGGCATCAGGCCAGAACCGCCGGAAGACCTCCCGCAGACTCGCCGCTGGCGCCGCCTCCACCAAACCGCCCTCAGACGACGCCGGGCGCATCAACGACCGCAGCATCTCCCACACAGCTGGCCCTCCCTCGGTCCGGTCCATGACTCTACGCTGGCCTGCAGCACTGAGACCGCATGTGATCGCTGAACACAGCGAGGGCGGTGGCCCTCGTCCCCGCAGGGAGTTCAGGGCCACCGCCGATGACCTGTCCTAATTATCCGAGCAGTCCCAGGGTTCGGAAGTAGCCATCGTATGTGTAGCCGCCGTAGTTGTAGCCGTTGTAGTAGTAGGGGTAGCGGCCGTAGTCCCTGCTGTAGTCGTAGCCGTTGAAGGTGGGGTAGAACCCGTAGCTGCAGTCGTCACGGTGGCAGTCGTACCCTGGGACACTGGGACGGCCCCCGCCGCCGCCCATTGCGAAGACTTGTGAGATCCTCATATCGCTCCTTTTTTCCGCTCGATGACGGAGCCATGCAAGGAAAAAGACCCAGACCGACGTGGGGAAATGACATGCCGCCGGGTGAGAGTGCCGGATTGCCGTCTGATGGTGAGGTACTGCGCCGGGACCGTCTCGCGAGCCAATGCCGCCCCAGGCACTGACGCAGTTCAACGTCGTAGCAAACTCTCCCCAATACCACACCGGCAGCTTGACAAACCCGCCGCACTCAGCAGCATCCCCCCTAGGTGATCCGAGCTGGCCCCCCTTACTCCCCGTGGTCAAGCAAACACAAACTAAGCGATCTGTGTGACGATTGCAACAACAACTTTCCGTGAACCAACAGTGACGGTGAGTGATCGCCGCTGCTCCAGACCACATTCGTCTGTTGGCGGGCCAGATACGCCCGCCAACAGATGCCCCCGCCAACAGATGCCTCAGAGCTGTCCGCGCGGACAGCTCTCGCCGCTACCCTACGAGACCGTCGAGACCATGGCTGCGGGAGAAGCCATACCCGGAGCCGTCCCCCTGCCACCTGTAGTTGTTGGGGGCAACGTAGGCCCAGCGGCCGGTGTCCGGGTAGTACCCGCCGGGCTTGTCAACGCCACCATAGCCGAGGTAGCGCTCATAGTTATCTCCGCGCCCCCGGTCGCCACCCATTGTGAAAATTCCCGAGACCCTCATATCGCTCCTTTCTCGCCGAGGGAGGAGCCATGCAGGCAAAAACATCCGAACCAACCCGCAGGTTGTGCGCCCACCTGTGCGGGCCACCGATGCCCCATCCGTCAGATTGACTCTGACTCCCCCTTACTCCCCGTGGTCAAGCAATCTCGAAAGTAAGCCATCCGGGTGGCGATTGCAACGGCAACTTCCGGTGATGAAGGACCACGTTTAGTGAGAACCGCTGGTGAGAGGTGTCAGACCCCGACCCATCAGTGTCAAGACCGATCGATGACGATCACCGTTCCGGTCGTCGAGCTCACCCGCCCGCGTCTGCACGGGTGAAAGCAACGGTGTCTCCGCCGACCAGCGGAAGGTCACCGTCTCGGTAGATCTGGTCACCATTGAGCCGGGCGGTGACGTGGCTATCCAGGGCCAGCCCCACGGCAGCGGCCGCACCGGACAGCGTGGCGGCATGAACGATCTGCGATCCACCGCTCGCGCCGCAGCACTGCACGATGACCCGCGGAGCGGGACTACGCCGGGCGGCGTGGTAGTCATCCGGGGAGTTGACGTTGACCACCGAGTCCAGTGCAGGATCCGCCGTGGCCAGCGCCGGATCCGCGAGCAACGCGGCGTCGTCGAGGCGCACGGTGGCGCACCGGCGGAACAGCGACATCAGCTGCCGATCGCCGGCCGTGACCAGTTCAGCGGCCAGCGGCGCAAGCGTGATCCGGTACGCGGCGGCGAGCGGCTGCGGGTAGCCGCGCGCGACCGGGAGCACGACGTCGAGGTCGTCGGTGAGCGCGGTAAGCACCCGGCGGACGAACACGGGATGCAGAAACGGCAGGTCGGTGGAGCAGACGAACGCGGCATCCGTCCGGCCGGCCAGCGCGGCCAAGCCGGCAGCGATGCCCTGCAGCGGCCCCAGCCCCTTCTCCGCATCCTCCACTACCTCCACCTGCGGTGGAATCTCAGGTAATCGCTGGTCTGGCGCACAGACCACCAGCAGCGGCCCACCGAACGAGCGGCCGAGTATGCCGAGAGTTCGGCGGAGCAGGGTGGAACCGTGCCACTCCAGCGCGGCCTTCGCGGTACCCATTCGCGAAGAATGACCACCCACCAGCACCACGCCGGCCACCCGGTGCCCGACCGGAGCAACCACGCACCCGATCTTAGACTCTCTGGTCGATCGTCGCCGCCCTCTGCGCCTGGCTGAAGAGGAGATGAACTCCGACGGGCTCCGAACTTCTTACTCAGTATCCTCCTCAGATTGAGCAGTCTCGTCTTTCTCGGGCTGCTCACGCTTCCCGGCCTTGTCAGACTTCCCAGCGTTATCTGATTTCTCGGCGCGCTTCGACTTGTCCGGACGTTCATCCTTGTCCGGACGTTCATCGTTGTCCGGTTGCGTCGGCTTGCCCACGTGCCGCTGGCCATCAGGTTGACCAGCCTTTTCTGGGTGCTTCGGCTTTTCCGGTTTCGCCGGGCGCACCGGCTTGTCTGCCTGCGGCGGCTCACCAGAGCGCCCAGGACTGCCCGGATAAGGCCGCTCATCGGGGCGCACCGGCCCATCTGAGCGCGGCGGCTCACTGGGGCGTCCAGGGCTGCCTGTGTGCGCCGGCTCGCCAGGGTAAGCCGGCCTGGCGGAATGCGGCGGCTCACCAGAGCGCCCAGGAATGCCCGGGGAGGGCCGCTCATCGGGGCGCGCGGGCCTATCTGTGTGCGCCGGCTCCCCAGGCCGCCCAGGACTGCCTGTGTGCGCCGGCTCGCCACGGTGAGCCGGCCTGTCAGAGTGAGGCGGCTCACCAGAACGCTCAGAGCTGCCCGGCGACGGCCGGTCATCGGAGCGTACTGGCCTGTCGGAGTGCGGCGGCTCAGCGGGGGATCCAGGATTGCCCGGTGATGGCGACTCGGCGGTCCGTCCTGGCCCGTCCCCCCACTGTTGTCCATCGGAGCGCCCAACATTTTCCGATGGCACATTCTCCGATGGCGCCGGCTGGCTCGGACCATCACACCGACCGTCATCGCTGCCTTGCGCACTGCCCGGACACACCGCAACGCGCCGGCAGTGGTTACCATCGAGATATTCATCGCGGCCACACTGCGGAGCATTTTGGGCGGCAATAACCCGTTGGGACTGGAAACCGGGCCATGGCGTGCCCCGGTAAACTGGCGGTGCCTTGAGGAGGGCCATAGGGGTCAGCGGATTTCCGCTGGCACATCGAACCCGGGGGACACTCTTGGCGTCCACAAGGATTACAGTGCCCTTCTCGAGAACCGATTGAACGGGGAGGGCTGCACCGCCGGTGAACTGATGATTAGTGACCCTGACGTCCGCGGCGAGGATACTTGGTCGTAGCTCGCGAATATAGACCGGGATCTGTTCGGCCTCGATTCGACTGCCACCACTCCAGCTGAGAGTGCGGTCGGAGTTAAGCGCTTTCATCCAAGCCGCGCCGGCTTGCGGATCGCCGGTGAGGTAGGAGATGAGCTTCTCCACATCGCATGCCGGACGGTTGTCCGCCGTGGCATTCGCGGGAAACGGCGTGCCGCCGCCTACAGGGACTTTACCCGCAGTTGCGGGTAAAGATATTAGTGGAACAAACGGATGCAAGCCGACGCTGCCACCCGCTTCGAGAAAGACCTGACTGTTCGCCTGGCCCTGCTGCTGGCGGATCACCAGGATGGTCATCAACGCCACTGCTACCGCAGCGGCCACGAACAAGGACATCAGGGTCCGGTGCGAGTGCAACCAGCGAATGTTCATTGTGCGACTCTCCTGGTAGACACGGCGCCCCAAAGAGCCGGACCAGAAATGGGTAAGCATGGACACGACGTCAGCCCGAAGCTCCAAGGCACAAGGGCGAATCCATACGAGAATGATCGCATGAAAACCGTGACCCACTGCTACAAGCAGGCCAGAACCTCAGGCAAAATACATTCCTCAGGTGTGCGGATTTGGCACGAGACGACCCCCTCGATGGGCTCGGTCCCCGACCGGTGGTCAGCCTAGATCGCCTCTCCAGTGTAGTCAAGGGGTGACAGCTTAACTACTCAACGTGACAATCCCGTTGATCCAGCATGCTCGCCGCGCTCCATCCACAGCAATTCAGGTGAGCAGGATCGGGGGTGCCGCCACGCGAGCCGCAGCAGGGCGCAGGCCGTCCTGGTGTCAGAGGGTCACCGGCAGTGACGCCAGCAGCCCGGGTCGGGGACACGCTGGACATCCTCAGTGGCGACTGCGAGCGCGAGGTTGGGGAAGCGGCGCAGCAGTGCCGTGAGCGCGACCTCGGTCTGTACGCGGGCCAGCCCGGCGCCGAGACAGAAGTGCGGTCCGTGGGCGAATCCGAGGTGCCCCGACGATCCAGCTGCCCGGCTGATGTCGAGGCGGTTGGGGTCGGTGAATACGCGGGGGTCGCGGTTTGCGGACACGATCGCGGCGGTGACACGCTCGCCCTTGCCGATCAGGACGCCACCGATCTCGACGTCCTCCCGTGCCTGGCGGGGAATGCTCAGCAGTTGCGGCCCGCACCAACGCATCAGCTCGTCGACAGCGCGGGGCATGAGGCTGGTGTCAACGCGGAGCGCGGCGAGCTGATCGGGATGGGAGAGCAGGACATCCACGCCATTGGCGATGAGGTTCGTCGGCGTTTGGCCGGCCAGGACGATGTTCCAGATCAAGGTGACCATCTCGGTGTCGTCCAGCCGGCCGCCATCGTCGGCCTGGGCACGGATGAGGTCCGAGATCAGGTCGTCACCGGGCTCGGCCCTTCGGGCGGCGACCGCGGCTTTGGCACCGGCCATAATGCCGGGTATCGCATCAGCGAACGCTTGGCCGAAGCCGGCCGCGACGGCGGCGCCGTACTCCCGCCATTTGGGGCGGTCAGGCTCGGGGATGCCGACCAGTTCGCAGATCACCTCGATCGGCAGCGGTCGTGCGAAGTGACGTAGCAGATCCACAGTGCCGTCGGCGTGGGTGTGCAGGCGCCCGAGCAGGTCTTCGACGATCGGCTCGATCCGTGGCCGGAACTCGTTGGCGCGGCGTGCGGTGAACGCGGGTGACACGAGCCTGCGCAGTCGGGCGTGCTCCGACCCGTCCATTTCCTGCATGGTCCGCAGGTACGCCAAGCAGTCCTCAGGTACGTCAGGTCGGAAGGCGAAGCTGCCGGCGTTGAGCTCGAACCGCGGGTCGCCCAGCATCGCCCTGGCACCCTCATACCGCACCAGCGCCCACATCGGGTCCATGCCGGGAATCAGCAGCCGCGCCAGCGGCGAGCGGTCCCGGGCGGACCCGTATGCGGCGAAGGGATCGCGGATGACCTCGGGGGCGGTCAGGTCGATCTCGGGAACGTCGCTCATGTCCTGACTTGCGGCGGCCACGTGCACTCCAGATTTCGGATGTTCACATCAGATGTTCTCATCATATACATGGTCTCGGTATCTTGAAACGGAGACGGCCTGCGGTGCAGCGGCGAGGAGGACGATGACCCGGCTCAGCAGAGTGCAGATGCAGGAGCGCAACCGCATCAAAGTGCTGGCCGCCGCGCGCGACGAGTTCGCCGAGCGTGGCTTTCGCGATGCCAAGATCGACGCCATCGCCGAGCGCGCCGAACTAACCCGGGGCGCGGTCTACTCCAACTTCCCGGGCAAGCGAGCGCTCTACTTCACGGTCCTGGCCGAGGACGCCGAGCGTGCGCCGAAGCCGCCGCACGCGGAACCGGGCCGTACCGCGCGCGAGGCGCTCGGCGCACTCGCCCGCGCCTGGGTCACCAGGCTTCCGCTCGCCGACACCGACGGGCAGGAAGGCTCGGCCCGGCTCGGCGCGGACCTCATCCCCGAGATCCTCGCCGACGAACGGATCCGGCGGCCGTTCACGCAGCTGATGAAGTTGAATGCGCTCCTGCTCAGCCTGGCACTCGAGCATCTGCGCCCGCCCGAGGCGCCGCCCGGTGCACCGCCCGCCCGGCTCGGGCGCATGGCGGAGATCGTGCTCACGATGCAGCGCGGCGCCAGCCAAATGACTGCCGCCGCGCCTGGCTTCGTCGAACCTTTCGACGTCGTCAGTGCCTGCGAGCAACTCGCCGGGCTCGCGCTCAACGACTGGTGGCCGCCCCCACACATCACCCCACAGACCCAGCCGACCAACGAAACCTGGTCACCACCACCCATGATCGACGCAGTGACCGGCGAGCCCGCGCGCCTCACCGGCGACGGCGTGGTGACCATCCTGGGACTGCACCGGCTTGCCGCCGCCGAGGAAGCGGTCCGGGCCGCGCCACCCGGGGCCGAGGTCACCGCCGTCCTGGTCACCAGCGACCCCGACGAGCTCGCGCCGCTGGCGCGGCTGACCCTCGCCGACCTCTGCGGCTGCGTGCGCCAGGCTTTCCCACGGCCGGCCTGGCCACGCCTGCAAGTGGTGTGCGACAACACCGGCGCGCTCGCGGCGGCAACCGGCACACCCGCCATCAGCGACGGCACCGAAGCAGCCGTCCGCATCGAAACAGGCCGGATCGTCGCTCGCGCCGACGGTCGCGGCGCCGGCCACGCCGTCGCGTCGACCGGTGTGGTCCCGACACCGTCGATAAGGCGCCCCGGCTAGCTGGCGAACCATGCATGATCGCCTTCACCTCAATCGGCAGGCAATCGAGCAGGCGCCGCGACAACCTCGACGCCAGCCGCCCCGACCAGGTCAGCCTCATCATCGACCGCAGACTGATGCGCACCGGGCCGAGCCACACTCCGGGCCGGTTCCGGACCCGGATGATCGCCGAGGGGGTCACCCCCGAACCTGCACATCGACTACAAGCACACCGCGATCACGCAGTACCACAAGGAGGGACGCACGTTACGGACCGAGAACACGATCAACGACACCCGCGACTTCGGGATCGGGAACGGCTGACCAATCTGCCCGCGCTGCGGGAGATCGGCCTCTCCGCCAACCCGCGCCTGCTGGGCACCCAACGACCCAGCCACAACCCGATCCGCGCCGCGGAAGCGTTCACCGCCGTGCAGATGGTGGTAGCGGGTTTCGTACTCGACCGGTCGGAGCATTCCGATGCTGGAGTGTCGACGTTCGGTATTGTACCAGCATTCTATCCATTCGAAGATGGCGTTGGCAAGTTCGGTGCGTGTTTCCCAGATTCGGGAGTCGAGGACTTCGAGTTGCAGGGTTGCCCTGAACGACTCCATCATGGAGTTGTCGTGGCAATCGCCGATCGTGCCCATGATGTGTCGTGTGTGCCGTGGTCGGAGTGCATGATGGTGTCACCGTCACCGCTGGCGGGGCGGCGTCGGAAGATGGTGGCCGTAGCCACCTCAGGTCGGGTGTCCGTGCTACGGGGACAGGCTCAATCGTGTCGTAGGTGACATCCGCCGTTCCCTCTCATCCGGTGTGTACACACCGGATGAGAGGGAACGGCGGAAACGCTTGAGAACACCTCGTACTCAGTGCTTCCTGCGCCACCACTGCCGGACTGTAAGCAGGATCCAATCCCGGAGAAACCAACACCAGCACAACACCGCGACACACAGCAGAACTCGCCTTGCGACCCGCACAGAAACCCCTTCCAGCGATCTACCACCCATACACAGCATTGAGTATAAGACAGTGAAAATTTATGGGATTCCTCGACTACGACGTCGAGATCTCACAAGATCATCTGTTCGAGCAACGCGATCGAGTCACTCAACGCCCACTACCGACGCGCCGTGCGAGCCAGAGGACACTTCCCGACCGAACAAGCTGCACTCAAGTGCCTCTACCTCGTCACCCGCTCGCTGGACCGACCGGACGCGGCCAGGCCCGCTGGGTCGCCTGTTGTGCGCTGCCCACAAGTCGGTAGCCGTCCGAATGCTGTCCGGACGAGACCTCAGACGTGACGGAACGATTTGCGCTTCCCGATTTCGCCGGTGATGGTGGCCTGATCAACGTTGCTGGACCCGTCGATGACCTCACCATCCGCGCCGGTCAGCGCATCGTCTACCAGCTTCACGACAACCACCTCGCGATGCTGCTTGACGAGGCGGTCTATCACAGCGAGCATCTCCGCCTCGGCCTTCATGACTCCGGCACCGCCACCGGGGGGGTGGCCTGAACGTGGTGGGACGGGCAACCCCTCCACCATGTCAGAAGATGGTGATCGGGTTCGCTGGGGAGCCAGCTCGGTCGGGGCGCTCAGGGGTACAGGAAGCAGCGGACCTGACGGTCGGGGAGCTGGGTAGGTGGTGGGTCTGCGGTGCGGCAGCGGGGAGTGACCTCAGAGCAGCGGGTGGCGAAGGGGCAACCGGTCGACGCCGGTGGTGCGAACGGCGCAACCTGGGGCAGCCCGCCGCCCGGATTCAGGCTCAGTTGCGCGGCGCGAAGGCTCCGGGTGTACGGATGTGCGGGACTGTCCAGGACGTCGGATGCGGTGCCCTGCTCGACGACCCGGCCGGCGTAGAGCACCGCCACCCGGTCGGCGAGCGCGCGGATGACCTCCGCCTCGTGGCTCACCAGCACGTAGCCGGGATGCCGCGGGCCAGGTGCAGCGGCGAGAAGCTCGAGCACCTGGGCTGCCGAGCTCGGGTCCAGAGCGCTCACCGGCTCGTCGAGCAGCACGATCTCCGGCTCGAGCACCATCGCCCGCGCCAGGTTGACCCGCTGGCGCTGGCCGCCGGAGAGCTGGCTAGGGTAGCGTCCAGCCAGGTCGGCAGTGAGCCCGACCCGCAGCAGCGCTCCAGCTGCCCGCTCGCGCCGGTCTGCGGCAGCGACGCCGAAGTTCGCCAGCGGCTCGGCGACCGCGTCGATGGCGCGCTGCAACGGGTCGAGCGGGTCGGAGCTGGCCTGAAGCACGAGCTGGACCCGGCGCCGCAGCTGGCGGCGCCGCTGCGGCCGCAACGACCACGGGTCGACGTCGCCGAGCAGCACCCGCCCGGCGCTCGGGCGCAGCATGAACGCCGCTAGCCGCAACAACGTGGTCTTGCCGCTGCCGCTTTCTCCCAGCACGCCGAGCGTCTGCCCCACCCGCACGTCGAGGTCGACCTCGCGCACCGCGGTGACCGGCCGGGCCGACCACGCCCGTCCCGCACCGAAGATCTTCGTGACGCCGGTGAACTGCAGGGTTATCGCGGCACCCCCTGCGGTTCGCGCAGGTGGCACGCCATTGCGCTGCCACCCCCAGGAGCGCGGCGCAGCGCTGGCCACTCGGTACGGCAGCGCGGCTCGGCGAGCCCGCACCGGGGGTGGAAAGGGCAGCCGGGCGGCACGTCGGTCAGCAGCCCGGGCCGCCCGGGGATCACCCGACCGCGCAACGCGCCGCGGTACCCGGGGGTAGCCGCGACGAGCGCGACGGTGTAAGGGTGGGCCGCTTCGGAGGTGAACCCGGCGACGGTGGTCTGCTCCATGACCCGCCCCAGGTACATCACGGTCACCCGGTCCGCGACCCGGCTGACCAGCCCCAGCTGGTGCGAGATCAGCAGCAGCGCGCAGCCCTCCTGTGCCCGGATCCGCATCAACTCCCGCAGCACGAGGACCTGGGTTACCGAGTCCAGCGAGCTGGTCGGCTCGTCGGCGATCAGCAGCCGCGGCCGGCCGGCGATCGCGCACGCGATCATCACCCGCTGCTGCTGGCCGCCGGAGAGCTGGTGGGGGTAGCGCCGCAGCAGCTCGGCGGGCAGTCCAACCCGGTCCAGCAACGCGGCCCCGTCCGCTGCCCCACCGGCTGCTTCCGCCAGGTGGAACCCAACCCGGTGCACGGGATCCAGCGCTCGGGCCGCGTCCTGGAACACCAGGCCGATCTGCCGGCCGCGCACCGCCCGCAGCACCGAGCGCGGCGCCCCGAGCAGCTCCACCCCGTCGAAGCGGACGCTGCCTGCCTCGACCACGCCCAGGGGCGGGAGGAGACCGAGCACAGCGAGGGCGGCGACCGACTTCCCGCTGCCGCTCTCCCCGACCAGGCCGACCACCTCGCCGGCGTCGATGTCGAGGCTCACCCCGTCGCAGGCCCGTACCGGCCCGTTCTGGGTGGGGAAGGTGACCGTCAGGTCGGTCACCTGAAGCAGGCTCATCAGCTGCGGCCGGTCGGGTCCAGCGCGTCCCGCAGGCCGTCGCCGGCCAGCGTGAAGCCCACCGCGGTCAGCGTGATCGCGATCCCCGGGACGAGCGCCACCAGCGGCTGGGTGGCCAGGTACGGCTTGGCGTCGAAGAGCATCCGGCCCCACTCCGGGCTGGGTGGCGAGGCGCCCAGCCCGAGGAAGGACAGGCCGGCGATGGCCAGCACCAGCACGGCGACGTCGTGCGTGGCCAGCACGGTGACCACACCGAGCACGTGGCGCAGCACATGCCGGGCCACGATGCCGGTCGGTCGGCCGCCGGAGATCACGGCGGCGTCCATGAAGCCCCGACCGCGCAGCGCGACCACCTGGCCCCGCACCACCCGGGCGAGGCTCGCCCACCAGACCGCGACCAGGGCCAGCGCCATGTTGGTCAGGCCCGGACCGAGGAACCCGGCGATCGCTAGCGCCAGCACCAGGCTGGGAAAGGCCAGCACGATGTCGGACAGCCGCATCAGGACCGCGTCGACCACACCACCGAGGAACCCCGCAACCAGTCCGACCAACACGGCGATCAGCGCGGTCACCGCCATCATCCCGGCGGCGAGCAGTACCGTGGTCCGACCGCCGTGCAGCAGCCGGGAGAGCTGGTCGCGGCCCAGCGCGTCGGTGCCCAGCAGGTGCGCCCCGCTGGGGCCGGCCAGCCGGTCGCCCAGCTCGCCGTCGATCGGGCTACCCGGCGCCAGCAGCGGCCCGAACAGCGCCAGCGCGACGACCAGCACGACGATCACGCCACCGGCCACGGCCGCCGGGTTGCGGAGGAACCGGCGCCAGACGCCGGCCAGCCCGGCATCGGCGAGGAACGGGGCGAGTTCCGCCGAGCTCATGTCGCCAGCCCGCGAGCGCGCTGGTTCACCCGCGCGGTCTCCCTGGTCACCCGCGGGTCGAGGACCCGGTAGAGCAGGTCGACGGCGAGGTTCACCCCCAGGTAGATCAGCGCGCTGAACAGCACGAAGCCCTGCAGCACCGGGTAATCCTGGCTGGCGATCGCGTCTACCGCGAGCTTGCCCACGCCGGGCCAGGCGAAGATCGTCTCCACGATCGCCGCGCCGGACAGCAGCGCGCCGAACACGAGCCCCAGCTGGGTGCTGACCGGCACCAGCGCGTTGCGCAGCGCGTGCCGGATCACCACCGAGCGCTCCGGCACCCCCCGGGCACGCGCGGCTATGACGTAGTCCTCGGCCAGCGCGTCGATCACCGCCGCGCGTACCAGCCGGATCACTACCGCGCTGCCGGGCACGCCGAGCGCCAGCGCCGGCAAGACCAGCGACGCAGCCCCGTCACGGCCGGTGCTCGGCAGCCAGCCGAGGTTGGCCGCGAAGATCCAGATCAGCACGAGCGAGAGCCAGAACGACGGCACCGAGCCGACGACCAGCGTGGTGAGGCGGGCTGCCAGGTCGGCGCGGCGGTTGGGGCGCAGCGCGGCGAGGGTGCCGGCGGAGATCCCGAGTACCACGATCATCGCCATCGCGGCCAGGGTGAGCTCCAGGGTGGCGGGCAGCCGCCGGGCCAGCTCAGCGACCACCTGCTCGCCGGACTGGAAGGACCGGCCCAGGTCACCGGTGGCGGCGGTGGCGGCCCAGCGCCCGTACTGGGACAGCACCCCGCCGTCCAACCCGAGGTGTGCCCGTGCGGCGGCCACCTCATCCGCGGTGGGAAACCCGCTGACCGCGAACTGCCGGGCGTAGATCTGCGCCGCGTCGCCCGGTGCGAGCGACATCAGGTTCCAGGTGATCACGCTGATTCCCACCAAGGCCAGCGCGGCCGCCAGCAACCGCCGGGCGATCAGGGCGAGCACGGCCGCGCCTCCCCTACCCCTGGCGCCTCCCCGAGCACCCGCGCCGCCCAGCGGCCGATCAGGTCCAGAGGGCAGACATCGACCGGGTGGTGCAGGCTCGCCCCGGACACTCGCTCCCACGCCCTGGTCACCCAGTCCGGTGACACCGCGCGGAAGGTGTGGTCCAGCCCGGGCAGCACGGCCGGCTCGACCGCGGCGTTCCCGGTGGCCCGCAGCGCCCGGACGGTGTCCCAGGCGTCGGCCACCCGCACGTTGAGATCCGCCGTGCCGTGCAACACCAGCGCGGGTGCCCGGACCGCGCGGGGCTCCTCGGCCGGTTGCCGGTGCAGCATGTCGTGGCGAGCCCGCCCGGTCCGCAGGATCAGCGTGTGGCCGTGAGCGGCCAGCCGGACGGTGGGCGCGCCCTGCCGCACCGCCGCCAGGAACTCCTCGACGCCGAACCCCCGGACTACGTCGGCCGGCCGGTGCTCGATCAGCCATGCCTGGCGCCGCGGCCCGAACTCCGACCAGTACCTGGCCACTCGGCCCCAGTTGCGCTCGATCATGGCATCGGCCGGGCCGTACAGCGCGGCGAGCAGCCCGACCGCGGCCAGCTGCGGGCGTTCCCGGTTGACCCGGCCGGCGATCATCGCGCCGGCGCTGTGCCCGATCACGCCGACCACGCCGCCGCACTCCGGCCGGCCGAGCAGCCAGTCGACGGCGGTCAGCGCGTCAGCCAGGTCGGTGTCGTAGCTGGCCTCGTCAGCCCGTCCGCCGCTGCGCCCGCAGCCGCGCTTGTCGTAGCGCAGTGAGGCGACGCCGTGCGCCGCCAGCCGGTGCGCGATCGCCCGCAGCAGGCCTGAGCGCCCCGGCTCGGCGCCGTCGCCCCCACCGGCCGGCGGGATCGCCACCGCCGGGTCGGGATCGCCATCCCTGGTGTCACCGCCGGTGCCCCCGATCAGAACCATCCCCGGCGCGGCCACCCGGCCCGGCGGCAGGCCCCCCGACGGTGAACACAGGGTCGCGGCCAGTAGCACTTCGCCGTGCAGGCCGACCTCGATCTGCGCCAGCTCAGGACTTGGTGACGCTGGCATAGCTGGTGTGCACGAACGCCGAGTGCGGCGCGAAGCCCTCCACCGGCTGCCGCACTGCCCACACGTTGGTCAGCCCGGCGATCGGGATGATCGTCACGCTCACGTCGTGCAACTCCCGCAGCGTCTTAGCCGACAAGTCGCGGAGCTGGTCCAGCTCGCGCGTCTCGCGGGCCGCCACGATGAGCTGGTCTGCCGCGGCGCCCGGACCGAACAACCGGCCGTAGTCCGAATCCGGCTCCAGCGCGGTGCTGGCGAACAGCCGCGGCAGGAAGGCCGGGTCCGCGTCGTTCTGATTGCCCTTCTCCAGGTAGAGATGGCCGGCGGTCTTCGCCAGCGCGTCGTCGTAGTCGGACGCCTCCACGATCGTCACGTCCGCACCGATCTTGCGCAGCTGCTGCTGCAGCGCCTCGGGCAGCGGCCGGTGCACGTCGGGTGACGGGAAACCACTGACCAGGGTGAGCGTGAGCGGCTGGCCATCCTTCTGGTAGATGCCCGCGGCGTCGAGCACCCAGCCGTCGGACTCAAGGAGCCGCTTCGCGCCGTCCGGGTCGTAGCTCGGCCCGCCCGAGACCTGGCTTGCGGCCGGGCCGAGAACCGCGAGGGGGACCATGCTCCGGCCCGTCTCGGCCAGCCCGCCGTAGATCGTCTCGACGATCTGCGCCCGGTCGATGCCCTTGGCGATGGCCTGGCGCACGGCGAGCGACTGGGTGACCCCGGTGCCGTTCTCACCGCCGATGTTCACGCTCAACGCCTCGTAAGCGCCCACCGGTGAGGACACGATCTTGATCCGGTTGTCCGCCCTGATCGCCTCGAGCTGCTCGAGCGGAGCATCCTGGATGATGTCGACATCACCCGCCTGCAGGGCCAGCAGCCGGGCGTTCGCGTCCGGGATGTAGCGGAACGTGATGCTCTTCGGCTTGGCCTTGTTCGGCTGGTCCCAGTAGCCGTCGAAGCGCTCGACGGCGAGGCTCTCCTTGGGTTGGTAGGAAACGAACTTGAACGATCCGGTGCCGACCGGCTTGCGCGCCGGGTCGCTGCCGGCCTTCTTGATCCCGAAGATGGGGTGCACCATCTGCAGCGGCACCTTGAGGTTGGGCACTGACGAGGTGAAGTCGACCGTGTACTTGTCGACCGCGACCGTGCCACCGACCTGAGCCTTGATGTACTGGCCGCCGATCCGGCCGTATCGGTCGAAAGTGAACACCACGTCCTGCGCGCTCAGCTCGCTACCGTCGTGGAACATCACGCCCTGGCGGAGCTTGAACCGCCAGGTGTTGGGTGCGATGAACTCGTAGCTCTCGGCCAGCCCGGGACGGACCTGGAGCTGGTTGTCCATCCGCAGCAGCGTCTCGTAGATGCCGGCGTTCGGCGAGCCCACTCCGACGTTCGCGCGGTCACCCTCGACGCTCGTGGTGTCCGCCGGGATCGCGACCTTCAGCTCGACGTCGGCCACCCTGATCGATCCGCTGTCCCCCGCACCGGACGAGCAGGCCACCACCACACTCACGCACAGCGCCAACGCCGCCAGCCGCACTCGCCGTCGCATCGGCGAACCTTCTCCGACCACCCGAGCGAGCAACCGGCTGCTCAGCCCCATGACGCCCCGCCTATTGGCGTGAGAGGCGGTCCGGGTCATAGAGGTAATCAGCTCTTCGTGGAGCTCGGGCAAAGCACACCACCGTCTGATCGAGCCGAACCCCAGTTGGAGCACGATAGACACGATCGAGTGAATGACGCAAGTGGCTGGCAACAACGAGACGGTGAGTTCGGGCAGCCGGCCCTGACTGCTGCGGTGGGTGGACGTCCGGCCCAGCGGCGACGTGGCACCAACCGGACAAGGCGGCCAACCACACCCGGTCAGCAGGCGTGTAGCGCACCCGAGCGGCCTGTCGGCGCCAGTTCATGTCCCTAGCCGAGAGGCAGTTCTGCGACACTATGTCATTGTAATGAAATAACTTATCCGGTTAGACATTTTTGGGAGCCCCGGACCTGCGACGATGTCAACTTCAGTGGGTATGTTGTTCCATTACGGCTCCTATGCCAGGCGCCAGGCGCGGCCGAGCCCTGATAGAGGTGGACCCTCTGCACGTGAGCGTTGATCGGTAACCGTGCAGTCACCGCACGAGCCGCTGCGCGCATTCGGTTCGGGTCGGCGCGCGCGGCGACAGTCAAATGGGGAATTACCTCGGCGAACGCGCCGCTATAGGGCGGGCAGTCCGGAAACGCCGAGGACACTGCGGCAGTCAGGGCCTTGAATCCATCGCCGGGTTCTGGTGCCAGCCATACCACGTCACCACCAAACCACTCAACGTGCGGGAAGGCGACGTCGAAGCGTTGCACCGTGCGGACCACTTCGCTTAGTCTGCGCAACTCCTGCGGTCCGATCAGGTCGGGAGGCAGGAAGGGGTAAAGGACGGTCACGTGCGCGGGTATGCCCCACGCGGCCGCGCGGTCCAGCTCCGCCCGGAAGGACTCGACTGCCGGTTCCGCCTCCGGCACGGGGACGATCACCGCACTCTCACTCGCCGTCATGGCATGGAGTATGAGCCGGTCGCGAACCTCATCTCAGGCAGAGATCACCGCCCACGTCGCGTTCCCTGGTGCCGGTGCCAGTGAGGACCGCTCATGAACCGGACGAACGTGACAGCGGCGGAATATGGCTGGAACGCTTCCCCACTGTGCTGGGCAGGGTCCGTAGTCTCTCGTGCTGTGTTCACGCCAGAGGAGCGAGGGCGACTGCGCGAGAGTCTGGTGTCAGCGGCCTACGTCGATCCCCGCATCACCGGTGCCGCGGTCACCGGGTCGGCGGCGGTCGGTCGTGAAGATCGGTGGTCGGACATTGATCTCGCTTGGTGCCTCGCCGCAGACGCTGACCGTGAGCAGGTGCTGGCCGACTGGACCGACCGCATGTACCGGGAACACGGTGCCGTGCATCACGTGGATGTAATCCGGGGTGTCACACTGTATCGGGTCTTCCTGCTCGCGAGCACCTTGCAGGTCGATCTTGCCTTCTGGTCGGCGGCGGAGTTCGGTGCCATTGCTCCTACCTTCCGGCTCCTGTTCGGAACGGCCAACGAACGACCAATGCCACCAGGGCCCGCCGCCGCTGAACTGATCGGTCTGGGCTGGCTCTACGCGCTGCATGCTCGGTCAAGCATTGCCCGGAGTCGAGTGTGGCAGGCGGAGTACATGATCAGCAGTGTCCGGGACCATGTTCTCGCTCTGATGTGCCTGCGTCACGGTGTGCCTGCTGTTCAGGGCCGGGGCATGGACAGCCTCCCACCGAAGATCACCACGGCGCTCGCCGAGACGCTGGTCTGCTCGCTCGACATCGCTGAGCTCAGACGCGCTTTCAGCGTGACCAGCCAAGCACTGCTCGTCGAGATCGAATGGGTCGATGCTGACCTGGCTAACCGACTGGCCGGACCGCTAAGAGAGCTGGCCAGCTGAGCGGTAAGGACACCGTGCTATCGGTACCCGCAATCTCATGCAGGCTGCGAACGCACGCTCATCGGCATGAGCATACGTGCCCCGCGCGGTCATCGACACGGTCGGACGTCGTCTGCTCATGCGGAGCCTACCGGGAAGGTGCCGTCGCCGTCTTCCTGCCGCTGACTACGGCATGAGTCTTGAGAATCAACGCCTGCTGCACATCGCGCTGGTATCCGCCGGACCTCACCCATTCAACGGGTTAGGAAGGCACCGCCAGCCGCGGCGCTTCTGACCCCGCCACGGCGGACACGGCTACGCTCTTACTGTACCAGCGCGGACGTTCCTGGCTTGGCTTTCCACCGGATGGGCCACTTACCCCTTAGTGCGGAGTTGTCCATGCCCACGTGGTTGATCCGCCTGATCAGCCGGGTGTTCCTTGGTCTGTTCGCTGGTTGCGTGGCTGTGCTGGTGGTCAATCCGGTGGCGAAGGCGGAGTGGGCGCCGCGCGGCTGCGCCAATCCGGCGCCAGCGGTGTTGGCCGGGTTCTTTGACGATGCCCTACCGCGCTGGTTGGCGCGTGATCGTGTGCCCGGTGCGGTGGTCTCGGTGGTGTCCGGCGGCAACACGGTGTTCGCCAAGGGCCACGGCCAGGCCGATGTGCAACGCGGCGTGGCCTTCGATGCCTCACGCTCACTGGTGCGGATCGCATCGATCACCAAGCTGTTTACCGCGACAGCGGTGATGCAGCAGGTCGAAGCGGGTCGGCTCGACCTGAACGCCGACGTCAACCGGTACCTGAAGGCATTCCAGATTCCGTCCACCTACCCCGAGCCGGTGACCCTGCAGACCTTGATGGATCACACCGCCGGTTTCGAGGACCGGTTCATCGGTACCGGCGCTCCTACCGCCGCCGACGTGCCAGCACTGGGCGACTATCTGGCCGCCCACATCCCGGCCCGAATCCGGCCGCCAGGCGAGATCTCCGCCTACTCTAACTACGGCGCCGCATTGGCCGGCTACATCGTCACCCAGGTCAGCGGCGCGCCCTATGACCACTATGTGCAGCGCCATCTGTTCGACCCACTCGGCATGACGCGCAGCACCGCCACCGAACCGGTGCCTGGCACCCTCGCCTCCGATCTCGCCCACAGCTATGACTCCGACACCAGTCCCCTACAGTCGGTCCTCTTCTGGTTCGACCCCATGACACCGGACGGTGCGATCAGCACCACGGCTGCCGACATGACCCATTTCATGATCGCCCACCTCCACGAGGGTCGCTTCGGCAACGCCAGCATCCTTGCCCCCGCGAGCGTCGCAGAAATGCACGAACGGTCCTTCACCGCCGATCCGCGCCTCGACGGCTACGCCCACGGTTTCAAAGAGCGCACCATCAACGGCCACCGGATCCTGATGCACGATGGCAGCTGGGAGGGGTTCCAAAGTGCCTTGATGCTCGTCCCGGGATGCGACTTCGGGCTGTTCGTGTCGACCAACGGCACCGGTGGCCTCAACACCCTCCCCGAGCTCGAGGACACGTTCTTCGATCGGTTTGCGCCGGCCGCGGCGATACCCGGCACCGCCAGCGCAGCCACCCGGACGACGGCGGCCACTGCGCAAGCCGGCTTTTATGAACCGGCGCGACACAACGAATCAACCATTGAGAAACTGCTCACGCTGCTCGACCCGATACCGCTGACGGTGGGCGGCGACAGCACCGTGCACTTCGACGACAAAAACTGGACGCCACAAGAAACAGTCTGTACCGCCAGGTCGATGGCACCGATCGCCTGACATTCCGCACCGGTACCGACGGACGGCGCTACCTGGCCACTGACCGCAGCTCCTATCAGCTGATGACCCCCACCGAGACCCCAACGTTCAACCGGGTGGTCCTCGCCGTGTTCGCACTTCTCGCCCTGAGCGCGTCGGCGGTACTTCTGGCTGGGCTGTGGCGGCGGATCGTCCACCGGCCACTCGCCACATCCCTCACCTGGCAAGCGGCGCGTTGGTTGGCTGCCAGCGCCGCTGTCCTGGGCCTAGCGTTTCTGATATCGCTGATCACGACGCTGCGCGGTGACATCAGCGAGTTTCTCTTCGGTGTACCGCTGAGCTTCCAACTGCTGCTCGGCGTACCGGTCGTCGTACTCATGGCCACCGCCGCCGCGACCGCGTGCACCATCACAGGGTGGCAAGACTCGGGAGCCGGAGTAATCGCTCGCGTGCACCAGGTCGCCCTGCTTGCGGGTATGGCGGCATTAGCGTGGTTCCTATGGCGGTGGAACTTGATCGGCTGGCATGTCGGCTAAGTCGCTACACAGCATCTCGGCGGCCTCCTCGCCTGCGCCCTTGCGGGCCAGAGTGCGAGTAAGGCAGCCATGGTGGAGCTGAGGGGAATCGAACCCCTGACCTTCTCGATGCGAACGAGACGCGCTACCAACTGCGCTACAGCCCCCGAGGTACGCGCGAAGTTTAGCAGTCGGCACCCGGCTACTCGCCAGCCGCCCGACGGTAGGGCGGCTCGAAGGCAGGCCGCAGCTCGTCGAAGATCGGGTCTTCGTCGTCGAAGTCCAACGCGACCGCGGTGGGATGCTCCGCCACGGACTCCGGAGCAGGCCGCGCGGGGGGGTCCGGTACCCGTTCCGTCGACTCGTGGGCTGAGTCGGCGGGAACGTCGTCAAGCGGGCTGACACCGGAGGGTCTGGTGCGAGGTCCGACGAACCGGGCAGCCCGACGCTGCCGGACCTCCTCCTCGATCCGCACCTGCCGACGAAGGTAGCCCAGATAACCGGCGATCGCTACGTCCAGTACAACGTGTACCCACCACAGAAGGCTGGACACGGCATAGGCGAGTACGACGCTCGCGAGCGCGCCGAGCGCCAGACCGAGCACCAGACGCTGCCGAAATACGTACTTCGCGCGGGCCAACTGGGCGGCCACCTCCGGGTCGTAACCACCGCGACCCGTTCTGTACCGACGCTCGTCCAACGGGGGCTCGTGCTGCGCGGCCTGTCCGCCGATCATGGGTACCTCCCTACCGCGCTGGGGCGCCGCACGAGAAGGATCGGGCCGGCGCAGTACCCGAGCAGCAAGCGCGGAGTCAGCGGTACGGACCACTTCCTGCCGTCGCTTCGCGACCATGGGAACGAGGACCACGAGCCATGCCCCGGCCAACGCCGCGAAGATCAGCGAGCTGGGCACTCCTCGCCCCCCACCCCGTCCGCGATCCCGAGCCGCCTTGTTCTAGCTCCGAGTCACGGTAACCATGACAACCATCGGAGTGCCGGAGGCGCGCCGCGATGATCGCGGGCACCACCGCACGACACGCGGGGCACCACCGCACGACACGTGGGGTTAGGGGTGGTGGGCGTGGCCTGCGCGGATCAGGCGGGGTACCAGGCCGGTGCCGATCTCGTCTCGGGTGAGGGCGAGCAGGCGGTGGTCCCGCCAGGCACCGTCCACTTCGAGATAGCGTCGCAGCAGGCCCTCGTCGCGGAATCCGAGCTTGGCCAGCACCCGCAGGCTGGCCGCGTTCTCCGGCCGCACCGTGGCTTCCACCCGGTGCAGCCCAACCGGACCGAACGCGTGGTCCACCGCCAGCGCGACGGCCCCGGTCCCGACCCCACCACCAGCCGCGCGGGCCTCCACCCAGTAGCCCACCCAGGCCGAGAGCAGCGATCCCCGCACCACATTGCCCAGCGTGAGCTGGCCGACGAACTGCCCGTCCAGGATGACGGAGAACGGCAGGGCCTGTCCCCGCCGGGCTGTGGCACGCAGCCCGCTGCACATCACCGGCCAGGCCATCGTGGTGAAGCGCTCCGCCCAGGTGCCTTCCGCCTCCGGCTCCCAGACCCGCAGGTAGTCCTCGTCACGTAACCGCAGCCGGCTCCACGCCGCGCCGTCACGCAACCGCACCGGACGCAGCACGACCTCACCCGCAGTGACCCGCACCGGACCCAGCCGCGCCGGCCAGCCGGGGTGACGGCTATCCGGCCCAGACCCGAACACGGCAGCTCATCCGCGCTGGGCGAGGAAGCTCACGGCCACTTGCTCACCGACCGGCACCTCCGTGGTGTCCGCATCCATGAGGATCAGGCAGTTCGCCTCCGCCAACGACGCCAACAGGTGCGCACCGGAGGTACCCAGAGGTTGCACCAGGTACTCGGCGGTGTCCGGATCACGCAGCAGCTGGCCACGCAGGAACCCGCGACGGCCCGCGGTGGACGTCACCGGAGAAAGCAAGCGTGCGGTGATGGTGCGGCGATAGGGATTGCGCTTGCCCAGCGCGATCCGGATCAACGGCCGCACCAGCACCTCGAAGATCACTAACGCGCTGATCGGATTGCTCGGCAACAGGAAGGTGGGCACCGATTCCGGGCCCAGCCGGCCGAACCCCTGCGCTGACCCGGGGTGCATCGCCACCCGCTCCACATCCAGCGACCCCAGCTCAGCCAGCGCGCGGCACAACCCCTCCCCCATCGCCCCGCCTACCGCGCCGGTCACCACCACGATCTCCGAGACCAGCAGCCTGCCCTCCACCGCCTCGCGCAGCCGAGACGGATCGCTGGGGACGATGCCGACCCGGTGCACCTCAGCACCCGCGTCACGGCCGGCCGCGGCCAGCGCGTAGGAGTTGATGTCGTAGACCTGCCCGCCGCCGGGTGTGCGGTCGACGTCGACCAGCTCCGCACCGACCGACAGAACCGACAACCTGGGCCTCGGGTGCACTCGAACCTTGGCCCGCCCCATCGCGGCGAGCAGCCCCACCTGCGCCGCGCCGATCACCGCGCCGGGGCGTACCGCGACATCCCCGGTCTGCACGTCCTCCCCCACGCGGCGGACGTAGGCCTTCGAGGGGACCGCTCGGCACACGGTGACCCGGGCCGCGTGCGCCACCCCGTCCTCGGTATGGGCCAGCGGAACCACCGCATCGGCCAGCGCGGGCAGCGCCGATCCGGTGGCCACCCGGACCGCCTGACCGGGTTGCAGCCGCAGCGGCTGCAGCGAGCCCGCGACGATCTCCCCCACCACCGGCAACGTGACCGGCACCTCCGTGACGTCCACACTGCGCACCGCGTACCCGTCGACCGCGGCCTGATCGAAACCGGGCAGCGAGCGTTGCGCCACGACCTCCTCCGCGCAGAGCATGCCCTGCGCCTCGGAGATCGCCACCCGCACCGGCGCGGGACGCACCGCAGCGTCCAGCACCCGCCCGAGCTGCTCTTCCAGCGACCTCACTGGCTCTCCTGGTCCAGCCGGTCGCGCAGCCAGCGGCGTAGCTCAGGACCGAGATCGGGATCCGCGAGTGCGAAGTCCACCGACGCCCGCAGCAATCCACCCGGGTTGCCCAGATCATGGCGGTCGCCGCGGTGCACCACGATATGCACCGGGTGGCCGTCGGAGATCAGCAGCGCGATCGCGTCGGTGAGCTGTAGCTCACCACCTGCACCGGGGGCGATCCGGCGCAGCGCGTCGAACACCGCGCGGTCCAGCAGGTAGCGGCCGGCGGCCACCAACGTGGACGGTGCAGCCTCGGGCGCGGGCTTCTCCACCATCCCGAGCACTCGCCTGACGTCCGGATCGTCGGTGTCCTGGACATCGAACACCCCGTAGGCGCCGACCTGCTCGCGCGGAACGTCGAAGGCGCACAGCACGCTGCCGCCCCATCGCCGGCGGATGTCGGCCATCGTGATCAGCACCCCGGTGGGCAGCACCAGGTCGTCGGGCAGCAGCACGGCCACCGCGTCCTCGGCCTCGTCCAGCAGTGGCTCTGCGCAACCCACCGCATGTCCCAGTCCCAGCGGCTTGTCCTGCACCGCGACCTCAGCGCGGATCAGTTCAGGTGCCCGGCGCACCTTGGCCAGCAGCGCGTCCCTACCCCGGCCACGCAGCTCGGCCTCCAGGTCCGGGTCGGGGCCGAAGTACGCCGCCACCGACTCCTTGCCCGGTGCGACGACGAGCACCAGCCGCTGCGCCCCGGCCTGCGCGGCCTCGACCGCGACGTACTCGATACCCGGGGTGTCGAGTACCGGCAGCAGTTCCTTGGGCACGGCCTTGGTGGTCGGCAGGAATCGGGTACCCAGCCCGGCAGCCGGCACCACCGCCGTCCGGAATCCCAGCCCACCCCGCGAGACACCCATAACGCCCGACCCTATAGCCCCCCCGTTCCCGCCCGACATGGAGACTTATCAGGGGTTATCGGGGCGTCCGGTGGCCCGATATGTCTCCATGTCGGGCGGGGTGGGTGGACGAGAACGCGAAGTGGGAGTTGCGGGCCCGGGTCGTGGCGGCGCGGCGGGCGGTGCCGGCGGCGGTGCGGAAGGCCGAAGCGGCCGCGCTGGCCACGGCATCGTTACCCCTCGAGCGGCCCGGCACGGTCTGTGCCTACTGGCCGGTGGGCGGCGAGCCCGGCTCTGCGGAACTCCTCGAGTCTCTCGTACGCCGCGGCTGCCGGGTACTGCTGCCCCTGGTCAACCGGCTGGGCCCGCTGGACTGGGCCGAGTACACCGGCGCGGCCTCGCTGCGCGCCGGACCGCTGGGGCTACTCGAGCCGACCGGCCCGCGGCTGGGCACCGCGGTGATTGCCACCGCGGTCCTGGTGCTGGTGCCGGCGCTGGCCGTCGACTGGCGCGGGGTCCGGCTGGGCCGCGGTGGCGGGCACTACGACCGCACGCTGCCACTGGCCACTCCTGATACCCCGCTGATCGCTGTCGTGCGCGACGAGGAGGTGCTGGCCTCGGTGCCGGTGCAACCGCACGATGTCCCGGTCACGGCGGCCCTGACCCCGGGGAGAGGCCTGTTCCCGCTGCCCCGCTGAGCGGCGGCCGGCCTTGCTATCATCGGGTTGGCACTCTCGTGTGCAGAGTGCTAGTGACGTGGAGGGCGAGACGTGCCGACCTACTCCTACGCGTGCACCGCGTGCGAGCACCACTTCGACACCGTGCAGACATTCACCGACTCGTCGTTGACCGACTGCCCCGAGTGCTCCGGTCCGCTGCGCAAGCTGTTCTCCTCGGTCGGCATCGTGTTCAAGGGCAGTGGTTTCTACCGCACCGACAGTCGCTCCACCAACTCGGACAAACCCAGCTCCAACGGCAACTCCGAGCCCGCTGGCAAGGACAAGCCCAGCTCCAAGCCATCCGAGTCCGGATCCACCTCCGAGTCCAAGCCCGTCTCCACCTCGACGACCTCTGGCGCCGCCTCCTCCTGAGCCACATCCGGGAGTTATCCACACCAGACCTGGTTGTCCACAGGCTGCGGCGGTGGAAACACCACTGCGGCCCGATCGTGCCTAATGTCGCGACTGCTGACGAGGACGATCGGGAGGTCAGGATGGGGCGATGGCACCAACACCGTGGTCGAGACACCTTGGCGCCGCTGTTGCGGGAGCGGTGGGCGGCGATCGGGCTGGGATCGGGATTCGGCCGGGCCGTGGCACTGCGCCGGGTCGCGGCGGTGGTACTCGTCGGGCTGGCCGCGATGCTGGCGCTGAGCCGGGGATCCTCCGCCGACACCGTGGTGGTGGTCGCCGCCCGGGACTTGGCTCCAGGCACCGTCGTCGAGGCGGACCAGGTGACCTTGCTCGGACTGCCCGCGCAGGCGATACCCGACGGCGCGGCCCGATCCGCGGCCGCAGTGGTGGGCCGGACGCTGGGCGCGCCGGTCCGGCGCGGTGAGCCGCTGACCGATGTCCGGCTGACCGGTTCCGATCTCACCCGAGCGGTGTCGCGGAATCCCGAGGCGGTGAGCGTGCCGCTGCGGCTGGCGGATCCAGGGGTCGCCGCGTTGCTACATCCTGGCGCCGCCGTCGACGTGGTGACCATCGGGCAACGGCACAACGAGCCGGTGGTGCTGGCCCGTGACGCCCGGGTGCTCGCGGTGCTGGAGGCCGGCACCCGCACCGGGGAGCACGACGGGAAGCTGGTGCTGGTCGCTCTCGATCCCGTTGCGGCGACCCGGGTTGCGGCAACCTCGCTGTCTCAGAGCCTGACCGTCACCGTCCACTGAGAACAGATCACCAGGCGGTGTCGGGAGAGCGCGGTGCCGTCAGATCGCGGTGTCGTGGTGCGGGGGTCGGTTGTCCCGAAGCCATCGGTCGCGCTCGTCAGGATCGGCCTCCTCCGGGTCTGCACGATCGTCTGCGGTGTCCGCAGGCAACACGTCTCCGAACACCCGCTCGCGCCGCCTCCGGCGGTCGGCCTCGCTCAGCGCCATAACGACATCCCCCCGACCGCGTGATCGCACGGATCTGCCAGCACAGATCACTTCCCGGTAGTAGATCCCAGTGCCAGGATAGGGTTTCCTCGGTCTCGCGAGCGGAAGGGCTCCCACCATGAACTTAGTGGACAAAATCAAGGACGCGGCCGGACCGGTCTTCGACATGGCCGTGCCCGTCGTAACGCAGGCCATCGACAAGGCCACCCCTCTCGTGGACATGGCCCTGGAGAAGGCCGGCCCCTACATCGAGCAAGCCAAGGAGGCGGCCACTCCCTACATTGAGGTGGCCAGGGAGATATCCGCCCCGCTCGTCGAGCAAGCGATCAATAAGGCCGGCCCATACGCCGAGAGAGTAGCGGTCACGGCCGGCCCAATCGTTGATCAGGCATTGGAAAAGGCCGGCCCACTTGTCGAGAAGGCCAGCGGCATGGCCATCAGTTGTGTCGAGGCAGCGACCTTCGCGGTGGACCAGGCCACCGGCGGGCGTTACCACGACCAGTGTGCGAACGTGAGCCAACTGGTCGGGCATGTGCTGACCCGAAACGGCAAGGAAAGCGCCTGAACAGGACACCCCGCGGGCCCGTGACGGTACACCGTTCGGGCCCGGCGTGGTGGGTGGCGCGGGGCCGCTCAGTCCTGATCCGGCCAGGACAGCTCGTCGATCACTCGTCCGACCAGCGGGGTGAGGGTGGCCATCCCGTCACGGACCGCGGCCCGCGATCGCGCCAGGTTCACGACCAGGGTGCTGCCCGACACTCCGGCCAGCCCGCGGGACAGACCCGCGTCTACCGCACCCGCGGCCAGGCCCGAGGCGCGGATGGCCTCCGCGATCCCCGGTATCGGGCGATCCAGCACCCCTGCCGTGGCATCTGGGGTGACATCTCTGGGTGACACCCCAGTACCGCCGACGGTGACGACCAGGTCCACACCGCCGATCACCGCCGTGTTCAGGGCATTGCGGATGTCCACCGACTCGCCGGCCACCACGACCGAGCCGTCGACCACGAAACCGGCCTCTTCCAGGAGCTCGGTGACCAGCGGACCAGTCGAGTCCTCGTGCTCCCCGTGCACCACCCGGTCGTCGACGATCACAACGAGAGCCCGGCCCAGGTTGCGCACGCTGTGTTCCATGGCGAGCACCGTAGCCGGACCGGATCCGGGCCGAGAAGCAGGTCTCGATCTCTGCATCCGGGTGCCCTGTGACGAGAGGTTCAGGGGGTCCCGACCTCCTGGCTGCCGAGCGTGACCTGAACCTGCCGGGTGGCCCCGGCCGAGTTCTTGACGGTGATCGGGATCTGGGAACCCGGCGGCTGCGAACGGATGGCCGCAATCAGCGCGTCCCCGCTGTCGATCACCCGATCCCCCACCTTAGTGATCATCTCACCGGACTGGATTCCAGCGGCTGCGGCGGCCCCACCAGGGGTGACCTCCTTGACCGCCGCGGCGGTGTCGTTCGGCCGCGCGGCGGGCACGATCACCCCGAGGATGGCCTGGGTGGCCTTACCGTTTCGGACGAGCTCGTTGCCGATCCGCCTGGCCTGGTCGATGGGAATCGCGAAACCCAGCCCGATCGAGCCCGCCTGCCCGTTACCGAGACCGAGCGAGGCGATCGCAGTGTTGATGCCGATCACCCGGCCCTGCATGTCGGTCAGCGGGCCACCGGAGTTACCGGGGTTGATCGCGGCATCGGTCTGGAGCGCGTCCAGCACAGTGTCCTGACCGCTACCCTCGCCGCCGGCCCGCACCGGGCGGTTGAGCGCGCTGATGATGCCGCTGGTCACGGTGCCGGACAGACCCAGCGGCGAGCCGATCGCCACCACCTCCTGCCCGACCCGGGCATTGGCGGAGCTGCCCAGCTGGGCCGGGGTCAGATCGTTGACGCCCTGGGCCCGCACCACCGCGAGGTCGAATGAGGGCGCCCTGCCGACGATCTGGACCGGCACCGAGCGACCGTCCTGCAACACGGCGGACAGCTCGCCACCTCTCGCGGCCGGCTCCACCACATGGTTGTTGGTGAGGATCAGTCCGTCGGCGCTGAGCACGATCCCGCTGCCTTCACCGGCCACCCGGGCGCCTTGCACCCGGAGCTGCACCACGCTGGGCGTCACCCGCTGCGCCACCTGTTCCACCGAGCTGTTCGGCAGGTTCGCGACCGGCAAGGCCCCGGGCACGGGCAGGTCCAGCGCGCTGATCACCCCGCTTCCATTGTCGGCCAGCTGGTAGCCGACGGCACCGCCGACACTGCCGGCGACCAGACCCACGATCAGCGAGAGCACCACAGCGCCGAGGAGCGGTCGACCGGGGCGCGGGGTGGGTACTCCGGCGGGCGGCAGGCCGATCGGCGCGGTGGGCGGCGATGCTCCCGCAGCGGGTGCGGACCAGGCGCCGGGCGCAGCGCTGCTGTACGGCGAGTCGCCAGGTTGCTGCGGTCGCGGCGTGTCATCGGTCATGTCTCTAGGGTGTCCTGGATTCCTGAGATGTGCATGTGAAGTACCTAGACGGGGTCTGTGGATGGTCGGCCGGGCAGCTCAAGGGTCATCAGCGTCCCACCTTCTGGACGTCGGCCGGCCCGCACGCTACCTCCATGGCGGGTCGCCACCTGAGCCACGATAGCCAGGCCCAACCCGGACCCGGGCAGGGTACGCGCCGCTGACGAACGATAGAACCGCTCGAAGATGTAGGGCAGGTCAACCTCGGCGATCCCCGGCCCGGCGTCGGTCACGTCCACCGCGGCCGTGGCCCGGCCGGTCGGCGCCAGCCGGACATGGACCGTCGCCGCCGGGGGACTCCATTTGACGGCGTTGTCGAGCAGGTTGAGCACGGCTCGCTCCAAGGCGTTGGCGTCGCCGAGCAGGCTCCACGGCTCGAGGTCGACCTCGAAATGGACGCTCGGCGCGCGCCGGCCCGCTCTGGCCAGCGCCCGCTCCACCACCTCGGTCAGCTCAACCGGTTCGTGCACCACCTGCGGGGCGTCCTCGCGGGCCAGCTCGACGATGTCCCCGACCAGCGCGGAGAGCTCCTCCACCTGGGCCCGCACGTCATCGGAGATCTCCTTGCGGTCCTGTTCGGACAACGAGGGCGCGTCCGGCCGATCGGAGGCGGCCAGCAGCTCCAGATTGGTGCGCAAGGAGGTCAACGGGGTCCGTAGCTCGTGGCCCGCGTCGGCGACCAGCCGGCGCTGGCGGTCCTGCGACTCGGCCAGCGCGACGAGCATGCTGTTGAAGCTCGTGGTGAGCCGGGCGAGCTCGTCGTCGCCGGAGATGGCGATGGGTTGCAGGTTGCCGGTGCGCGCGACCCGCTCGGTCGCCTCGGTCAGCCGTTGCACCGGGCGCAGCCCCCCTTGCGCGACCGCGGTGCCCGCCGCCGCGGCCAGCAGCACACCGGCTCCCCCGACCAGTGTGAACACCACACTGAGCCGGGACAGCGTGGTTCGGGTGGCGTCGAGCCCCTGGGCTACCACCAGCGCGGCTCCCGGTCCCGCCGGTACCGCGGCGACGCGCAGGTCACGGGCCTGGTCGGTGCGCAGGGAATGGATCTGCCGACCCTGCGCCACGGCGAGCTCTTCGGTGCTCATCTCCAGGTCGCCACCGACGAAGCTGCGGCCGGTGCGCCCATCGAGCAGACCGACCCGGATGTCGGCGGCGCTGAAGAAGCTCTCCGGTATGCCACCGAGCTGCTCGGCGTTGGCCAGCGCGCTGCGCAGCGAGTCGGCGCGCTGCAGCAACGTCGTGTCAAGCTGGTCGTAAAGGCTGGTGCGGACCGTGAAGAAGCCGGCCAGCGACACCAGGGCGACGGTGCTTCCCACGCACACGGCGGTGAACGCGGTGACCCTGGTGCGCAACGACATCCGCCGATTTCCGAAGCTCGGATCGAACGGCTGGGTCACGGAGGCGTCTCCCGCAACGCGTAGCCCACCCCGCGCACCGTGTGGATCAATCTCGGCTCGGCGCCCGCCTCGGTCTTGCGCCGCAGGTATCCGACATAGACCTCCAGAGCGTTGCCGGAGGTGGGGAAGTCGTAGCCCCAGACGTCTTCCAGGATTCGACCGCGGGTGAGCACCTGCCGGGGATGGCGCATGAACAGCTCCAGCAGGCTGAACTCGGTGCGGGTCAGGCTGATCCGGCGCTCACCACGGGTGACCTCGCGGGTGCCCTCGTCGAGCACGAGGTCGGCGAAGTCGAGACGGGCTCCTCCCGACCCGGCGATCCCGGCGCCCTCAGGTGGCGAACGCCGCAACAGCGCGCGCAACCGGGCGAGCAGCTCCTCCAACGCGAAGGGCTTGGGCAGGTAGTCATCCGCGCCGGCGTCCAGCCCGGCGACCCGGTCGGAGACCGCATCCCTTGCGGTGAGCACCAGGATCGGCAGGTCGTCGCCGGTACCGCGCAGCCGCCGGCACACCTCCAGGCCGTCCACCCTGGGCATCATCACGTCGAGCACCATCGCATCCGGCCGCTGCATGGCCAGCACTTCCATGGCCTGCTGGCCATCCCCGGCGAGCTGAACGGTGTAGCCGTTGAATTGCAGCGACCGGCGCAGCGACTCCCGAACCGCCCGGTCGTCATCGACCACGAGAATGCGCATGCGACCAGTGTGGACCCCCCGCCTGAGAGCGAGCTTAGACGGGCTGTCCCGGCGGCGTGGCAGGGCTACACGGCGGAGCGCTGGACGGAGTCCCTGAGTACGTCGATCAGGTGGCTGCGGGCCTGCGCGCTCATGCCGGCGAGCACCGCGTGCAGCCGTCTGGCGGTGTCAGGGCCGGTGTCCCCGATGATCTGTTTGGCAGCGTCGGTGAGGGTCAGCTGGATCCGGCGGCGGTTGGCCGGGTCCTGCGTGCGGCACACCATCCCGGCGTGGGCCAGCCGATCGACCATCGCCGAGGTGGCCGGTGGTCTGGTACCCAGAGCCCGAGCCAGATCGGCCAGGCTGACCGGTTCCAACGCGCTGATCAGGTGCATCGTGGTGAGCTGCGGCAGGGTCATCCCGCGGCCCGCCCACACGGCAGGGGGGCTGGCCGCGACGACGTCGCGCAGGTGGGTCATGAGCCAGTCGATGTCCTGCGCCATGACCGGGTCCGTGAGCTGACCACCGGTCGCGTGGCGACCGTTCGACCGGGCTTGCGTCCACCCTCCGTCACCCACGGTACACCTCCTCAGAGCCCGCGTGTCCCCGTCAATGAAGGTTAGCCTAACTTAATCAGACTCGCCACACCCGACGCACCCCCGGGCGAGTCGGCCCCGACACGAGGGCTGGGCGAACTCCTATCCGAGATCGCCTCAGGGGTTGCGTATCAGGGACCTGAATTTCAACCCCAGCCAGGGCTTGCGGCCCCAGGCCACGAGCTGACCCCTTGGCGATCGTGTTCCACTGGCTCTGGCGGTTCCAGAACACCATGAAGAACGCTGCGGGATCAGCAAAGATATGGCAGTCGACCCGCCAGGCAGGGCGGCGGACGGCTAGCCCATCCGCCGCCCGTTCGCCGCGCACGCCTGCCGGGCCTGGTCGAGGTCGACGACGGCGTCATCGAGCAGCCCCAGGTGCCGGGCCGCGATGCCGAGATAGAGCTCGACCGGCCCGCCGTAAGCCACGGCGCCTGCCCCGCTCGCGACATGGTCGCCGCGGTAATCGCCTAGCAGCCCGCCGAGCGCCGCGAGATTCGTCGGCGGCATCCATCGCCGCTTCGACCACGATGCCGAGCGCGTAAACGGGGGTTACCGCGTGCGAGATCGGCTGCCACTCGGCAACTGGGCCCAGCGCCCGGTAGAGCCCGGCCGCCTCGGCGCGCCGCCCGGCTGAGATCAGCGCAACGGCCGGAAAAAGCGAGTAGATGGCACCGAAGACCGGGAACTCTCGGGCACGGGCTGGCCCGTCGAGGCCGCAGGCCGTCATCGAGCCGCTCGCGGCGGGACCGATGTGGTGACCCGTCATGCCCAACAGGCCGTTCCGGACGAACGCCGCGTACGGGAGCAGCTCGGTGTAGCGCTCGTTGGCCAGGCGGATGGCCTCGTCGGCGTCCGCGGCTTCTCGACCGATCTCCAGCATCCGCGCGGCCAGGTCGGATCGTTCCTCCGTCCCGTCCGGATCGCCGCACTGGTTCGCCAAGGCCAGCGCCTGCTCGCAGGCTACGCGCGGCGGCATCGGCGTCACCGAGGTACATGCACACGCCGGACAGGCGGGCCGCCACCCTGGCACGCAGCGCGCAGGACTGCGGACCCAGCCACCGCAAGGCCTCCTCGCACAGCCGCCTGACCAGCCGGTCGGCCTCGGCGCGATCACCACCGTCCAAGATCAGCGCTGCCTCGGCGATGAGGTCGGGCCGCGCCATCGCGCGCGAGATCGGCCGCATCCCGGCAGGTGTGCAGCCGGCCAGGGTGATCCCCAGACAGACTCTGCGCGGCGCCGAGCGCCAGCAGCAACTGGCAGCGGCCGAGATCGTCGAGCTCACCGCCGCCGATGTCGAGCACGAGCCGGTAGAGCCGGACGCCTTCCTCGTAGGCGAGCCGGCGCACCGCCTCGTCCGCTGCTCGTCGGATCCAACGGGTAGCGCGGCCCCGGTCGCCGAGCACGGCCGCCGAGGCCCAGTGCCGGGCGAGATCCGCCAGATGCAGCTAGAGACGGCCGGCGTAGCGCTCCTTCACCCCCTCGACCGCCGACCGGTGCAGCTGGGCCCGCTCGGCGCTGCCCAGGCCGGCCTCGATCGTGTCCCGAAGCAGGACGTGCACGAATCGGTGTTCGCTGGGCGTCACAGTGGGCTCGATCAGGCCTGCGGCCGCCGCCTCGTCGAGCTGGCCCAGGCAGCCGAGCACGGGCTCGCCGATCATCTGGGCGAGCACCTCGACGGAGAACTCCCCGGCCGATGATCGACGCCGCATGGATTAACCGCACGGACTTCGACGGGAGCCGCTCGTTGATCGTCTGTCGTACGCTCGGCGGAACCGGCACAGGCGACACCGCTGCGCCTGCGTCGATCAACACCCGTCCATCTCAGCGACGAAGAAAGGGGGCCCGGGTGATCGGTGCGCATCCAGCGTACGCACGACCGGTATTACCAACACCATAGCGCCTAACGGGGTTACACCCCAGCTCGACGAGCCATGCCGTGGTCGGCTTCCGCTTTCAGACCAGGCTCACGCAGGGACTCGCGGTCAGAGTGACCGACCGCCGCCACTCGCTACGCCTAGATGTGTTGACCATGACACGAAGTGCGTGTGCAGGTCAGGTGCGCTGTCGTTGCGCAGTGGTGCGAGCGCCATCCACGTTACGCCCGTCAGATCTGACCCACGAGCACCCAAACTTGACTCGATTTTACCGACTTTGCCGGACCTAGCCAGCTAGGTGGGTGTGGCGCACACAATTGGGGACCGCTCAGTGCCTCAAGCCCATCACCGCGGAGACGTAGTTGATAGGAGCATGGTCCGCCAATCCGCGCAGCCAGACCGTATTCCAATGCGGCCTGCAAGTGGACAAATATTCCTTGGTCGCCTTATGTCGATCCTCTTTGATCTCTTCGTTCGACAACGAAGTCATGACTATTCCGCGTCGATTGATGTAGTGCAGGCCACCAGCATGTTCGTATTTCATAAAAGCCGAAGGTACCATGGTAACCCAGTCGCAGCAGTCGACGTAGCGCTCGTGTTTCACGACGTCTATGCTGGTCGCAAACGCATGGTCACCTACCCGGGGTGACCCGTACGTATACAGGTAGTCAGGACTGTGCAGCGCTGCGGCGAGCGTGGCGAGCGCGCCGCCGAGGCTGTGCCCGGTAAAGAGACTGCGCGCGCCTGCAGGAATGAGACTGACGAGTTCTTTCACGTCATCCGCGAGCGCATCAATAAATCCTTTGTCCACTCTCCCGTGGTCCTTGAGATCCACCTTTCTGAGCCGCAAGTCGGCGATCAGGTCCTTGAGATCGTTCCCCTCTGTCCCACGAAACGCGACGACTGCGGTTGGCTGATCGGTATCGTTAGACTTCGCAACGAAAGCCTGCATTCCTCGTCGATCATAGCCGATCGTCTCCACTAGCGTGAAGCTTGCGTTTTTGTAATTGGCGCAATTTAGATAGGTTTTGAGTCGCGCCTTGTCGGTCACATACGCGAGCCGCGACATCTCGGCACACAGTGCAGCTTCGGACGGGATTGGGCCATGTGCGAAGAAATCGTTTGCTTTCCCCGGGTGCAAAAGCGATGCCAATTTTCGATCGTAGGGAATCTTCGACATCGTGGGCTTCTCGTCCCGAGCACTCGAATGGTAGTTCGACATCGGCGTACTAAGGAGATCAAAAGTAGGTGGACTTGAGGATCTGCTTGTGGTTTAATTCTCCTATGCGAGACAATGATGGCCGAAAGCTCGATCACGCCACGCTGGAAGTGATCCGGATTCGAGCGTGTGAGC
>JBOHFF010000134.1:0-84309 GCA_050699515.1 Pseudonocardiaceae bacterium | reverse complement strand
CCAGCGCGGCGGTCGCTGACCGGTTGCTCGCCGAGTGGGCTCAGCTGTCCCAGGTGGCTGGCTGGCTCGCCCATGACGCGGGTGAGTACGGCTTGTCCCAGCGGTATTTCACCAGCGGGTTGCACGCCGCGCACACTGCGGGTGACCGCTCGGTGGGCGTCTACCTGCTGGGCAGCATGAGCGGAACAGCGGTGCACCGGGGTCGGTTGGCTGATGGCATCGATCTGGGTCGGGCCGCTCGGGATGCGGTGGAGCTGGCCAACGCCGCGTGCGAGGCAGCCCGTTCCACTCCCGCCGCGGTGCGCGCGCTGGCCGCGACCCGGTTCGCGCTGGCTCAGGCGGCGGCTGGGAATACTCGCGGTTTCCACGCCGCCGCCGACGAGGCCCGCGCCTTGTCTGACACCCGGGGCGTGCTGGAGGGCCTCCCGCCCTACCTGAGCTGGTTCGGGGCGGGTGTCTTGGAGGGTGAGCTCGCCCAAGGTGCGCTCACCCTGGCCGGGGCCACTTCCCGGGACAGCCGCAGCCTGATCGATAGCGCGGAGGTGATTCTCGATCGCACGACCACCGATGCCACCACCCCGCGCAGTGCCGTGTACCACGCCGCGTGGCTGGCCCGGGCGCATGTCGCGGCTGGTGACCTGGAGCGGGCGGTCCCCGCTGGGCTTACTGCGTTACGTTGGCTCCCGACCGTCCGCTCCCGTGGCTGCGCGCTGGTACTGCGCCGGCTGGAAACCGACCTCGCCGCGCTGCCCCCCAGCCACCGCCCGGCCGCCCTCCGGTCCCTGCACGACCAACTCCGCGCCACCCGCGCCGCCTGACCCACCACCACGAGAACAAGACGGTGAGGGCGGGAAGCACGCACGACGGTGCTGAACTCGTTTGTCGTCGTGCTGCACGGCTTCCGCCGCTCACCTGACGACACCTTCGGCGCTCACTGCGAGCGGCCAGGTGCGGTCACCGTCGGGGGAATCGAGCCAGACTCATTGCCGTTCGGTGGTGACGGTGAGACCGAAACGGTCCGCTCCGGCGAGTGCAGCCTGCCCCGCGGCGCAGTTGAAAGCCGATCACGACCGTTCCGGCGTGTTCACGGATGGACTTTGATCGTGTTGGACGGCTCGTCGAGCCATGGATATTGCGCGCTTGGAGTGATGGTCAGGCCGTATCGGGTGCGGGTAGGTGTGTCATGTTCGATCCACCAGCGGTGGGCCTTCTCCGCTTCGTTCCAGAGCGTGCGGGGTCCGTGCTGGCGGACGGGATGACGCCCGTCGGCGGTGGTACTCGGGGTGACCTGGACGCTGGCCACCGACTCAGTGGCTACGTGGTAAAGCAGCACTTCGTACTGACCATCACCGTCGGGAAAGACCCCGCATTGCACGTCGGGCAGGTGCAGGCCGACGCTGAACGCGCCCTCGCCCATCGCGACCTCGCTGGGTGGGACGGGAGTCGCTGACTCGACCGCGGTGGTGGAGGTATCCACTAACTCGCCGAGCCGAGCCGCGTGGCCGAACGGTGGTCGTTGCTCGCGCAATCGCATGAACGCGGCGTTCCCGATAAATCTCCCGGTCGCGGTGCCATCGGTGTGTGCGCAAAGACGGAGGAGGGCACCGTTGTGGTAAGTCGTTCCCCATGGCGTGAGGATCAGTCCGCCTGGCCGGGTTTGCGCGACCCACGCATACGGGAGACGACCGGAAACGACCGCTGCGGTGCACACGATCCGGTCATACGGTGCGCTGGCGGGCCACCCGGCAACGCCATCAGCGCACACCACGGTCGGTGCATAGCCGGCCGATTTGAGGTTCGCGCGGGCTTGCTCGGCGAGAAGCTGATCGACTTCGACGCTGGTCACCAGATGTTCGCCCAAACGGTGTGTCAGCAGCGCGGCGTTATAGCCCGTACCGGTGCCGATCTCCAAGATCTTCTGTCCGTGCTGAACGTCCAATGCGTCCAACATCGACAACACCACGCTGGGTTGGGACGCTGAGCTTGTCGCCGCGTTGCTGGTAGCGGGCCAGACCGTGGCACCGTCATCGAGCTGTGTGACGATCGGCTCGTCGGAATAGACCGCCGATTGCCAGCGATCAGGTTCATCCACCCGGTCCAACGGTTGAGGACGACCGTGCTCGTCGTCGAACCAGATCCGGGCTGGGACGAACCCCGCACGATCCACGTCAGCAACGATCGGCGCCCAGCTGTCCGGCAGCGTGCCTGCGGCGGACAGGGTTGCGATGAGATCCTCCGGGCTCACTCATCGTCCTTCTTATCCGGTTTGCGGTGTTGAGCATCCGGCTTGTCCGGGTCGGGCGGCTGCGTGCGGGTGCCTTGGGGCTTGTGCGGCGGATCCTGCCGGTCCTGGTCGGTTTTGTCTTCCCGTTTACCCATCATGACCTCCTTGGTATCTCGTACATCTGACTCATAATCTCAGCTCGATCTATGCATACATCAATGCGCATACATCAATGCGCATACATCAATGCTGAGTTACGCTGGCTTGGCCTCGTTCCGAGCCGTCGTGGATGTCCAGGGTCTCCAGCATGCGGGTCATCAGCCCCGGGGTGCTGGTGGAGGACAGACCGACGACTGCCCTACCACGAGCCCGTGGCTTCGCCGATCTCGGTGAACAGGCCCCGGTTGGCTGTCGCGCCAGGCAGGGTCGGTTGCATCCCGGGTGAGCCAGGTGCCCGTGCCGGGTTCCTGCTCGTACACAACGGGGACGAGCTCGTGTCGAGGAACCGCCCGGACCGCGGCGATCCACTCCGGCGAGTGCAGCTTGCCCGCGGCAACCAATTCGTCGGCCAGCCGCGCGCCGCCCGGCCCGCCCAGTCGTTCACGGCGCCTTCTGGGTGAGCAGATCGGCCAGGGTCGCGGTGAGCGGTTCGGCGGTGCCGTCTTCAAGGAACCCGAACTGGCCGCCGGGATTCACCTCAAGGAAGATCCATTCCGCGTCCGGGATGATCATGAAGTCGAACGCTCCATAGACCAGGCCAAGCTCGCGCATGACGGCACGGATGCCGTGTTCCACGCCGTCCGGGCAGCACGACAGCCACTGCCCGGACGGCGTCATAACCGGTCCCATCCATCGTAGCCCCAGGTGCGCACGCCGGACGACGACGGCTCATCCCAGCACGGCGGCGCGGTATCCGGCCGTCCCAGCGGGAACTGTTCACCAGTTGGAGCTAACGGATCATTGAATGCTGTCGCCATCGGTCTCAATCCTTTCTCGTCTGCTGCTGGACAGTGGTTGGTGTCATGCGCCCTGCAGGTTGCGGCGCCGGCCTCGCTACGCTCACCGATCTGGCGGATCTCTCGCGACGGCTCATGCTCGCCTGTCCGGACCTGCACCGCAGTGCACGCGCGGTGAGGATTCGCTCCAGCCACACCAGGACCGTGTCGTCGATCACAGGACCAGGCATCGCGCGCTCCTCGGTAGCTCAGATCGACTCTTTTGGCCAATTATTCATTATGGCTGTAAATATTACAAGAAAAAGTTTGTCTAGAGTTGACTCACGTGGCTACCGCCTGGACACTGGGGGACACGCACTGCTCAACGAGAAGGGGACGGCTGCCATGTCCTTGTTCCGCGCACTGCGCGAGGCGTGTCCAGACAAGATCAACTGTCCTACTCTCCGTCTCGGACCGGCTGGAGACCTGTTCGTGCAGGGTTACGGTGTGAGCGACCCGGCTCTATTAGCAGGCATGAACCCGGCGCCGGCCGTGACCGCGGTATGCATACCCGCTGCTGCAGCCACTGTCCTGCTCCCCGAACTGATGCAGCGGACGGAAGAGATCGACTGTGTGATCAGTCAGATCGGCCCCAACGGGATCTTCTCGTGCGGGGCTACGTGGTGACTGACCCCGTCCTGCTTGCTGAGCTGAACCTGCCGCTTGGCGAGACCGTCGTGCGAATTCCGGCCGCCGAGGCCGCGGTCCTGCTACCCGAGCTATCAGTAGGGATTATCTCCACATGATTACCGATCTTGAGGAACTGGGCGCGCTGCTGGACGCTCGTCGCCGTACGTTATTCCGGTTGGAGACCCTCGACGTCTATGAGGTGGCCTCCGATGGCTCGGACTACCGACGCTATCTCGACGGGGAGCCGGAACCGGAGTGGCAGCGCAAGCAGCCGTGGATGGATGAACTGCGTGCCGAGCGTGACTCCGGTTACTACCGGCATCGAGTGCACGTGTTGCGCACTCCGCTGGGCCCTTATCTGCGCTACGAATGCGAATGGGGTTACGCGTACAACGTGCAAGTGGGCGAGGACATCCGGATCCTCGACCTGGCCGAAACCCCCGAGCCTCCCGGCCTGGTCGATCACGACTTCTGGCTGGTCGATGGGGATCTGGTCGTGTTGATGCACTACGACGACGCCGGACAATTCCTCGGTGGCGAGGCGCTACCCCCGATTGAGACGCCACGCTATGTGGCGGCCCGCGACGCTGCTTGGGTAGCCGCCACGCCATTCGAGCTGTGGTGGGCGGCGCGGCCGCAGTACCATCGTTGCGCCGGATCGGTGGGGTGAGTCCGAGAGGAGCCGGTTGAGCAGCACCGTCCGTCCTGAGGAGTTGTCCGCCACGTTGCGCCGCCTCCGGCGGGACGCCCAACTGTCGGGGATCGACGCGGCGCGTGCCACGGGCCTGTCCCAGCCCAAGATCAGCCGCTTGGAAACCGGCAAGCAGATCCCTACCACCAGGGAGGTGGAGGTTCTGTGCCAAGTCTATGCCGCCCCGGACCGCATCCGGCTACAGTTGCTCACCGTCGCCCAAGACTTGCGGCATGAACAGGTCTCAGCGCGAGTCATGTTGCAGCGCGGTGCCTACCGGATGCAGGAACGCATCGGCCGCATTGAAGCGGCTTCCGCGATGGTTCGTACGTTCCACCCGGCTCTGGTGATCGGGCTCTTGCAAACCCCCGGCTACATCCGCGCCATGCTCGGCGAAAGCCTGCCTGACGACGAGATCGAACGGATTGTGTTGGTCCGAGGTGAGCGGCAGCGCCTCTTGGACACCGACCGGGAGTTCGTGCTGATCATGACCGAGGGTGCGCTGCGTTGGCATGTCGGCTCGCCTACCCTGATGATCGCGCAGCTACAGCACCTGACCGAGATCACCAGACGTCGCAATGTCCGGCTGGGCGTCATTCCGTGGACCAGACCAGTGCGGGCCGGTGCTCTGCACGGCTTTCACCTTTACGACCGGCGGGCGGCGATCGTCGGCACCGAGACGGCCACTGCCATCATCACCGACTCCCGTGACATCGCCGATTACGAGACCTGCTTTGCGACCTATGAAGCACTCGCGGTGTATGGCGCTGATGCCCGCCAAGTCTTGGACCGACTCTCCAACGAGTACCGCATCCTGGACCAATGAGATTCCTGACGTCGAGTGAGTTGGTGGCCCAGGACACCCCCTCGATGCCCTGGACCACCAAGGAGACATCGATCCGCTGCCGGCCGGCAGTGAGGAGTTCACTCCGGTCGGCAGCGCGGATCGGGTGGCTCAGTCGGAATCAGGACAGGCGGCGGCGTCCGCCTTCAGCCCGTTCTTGGCGATGTCGTTGGCGATGTCGAGGCCGAGCCTCACTCCGCCGATGTTCTGTGAGAGGTCTATCTCGCCGCTGTCGTTGACGGCGAAGGCGTCGAACAGCCAGTGCACACCGAGGAAAGGCCGGCTGAGGCCGTTCTCCTCGATCATCTGCCACAGCCCTCGCGGGAAGCTGCGGACCCGACGCTGCCGAACGGTTCCGGTGTTGTCGGCGTTGATCCCGTTGAGCTCGTCGGAGACGAACTCCAGGCTGGCTGCAAGGTCATCCGGGCCGTACTTGCCCTTCTTGTAGAATTGTCGCACGGTCTGGAAGGCCGCCGCCCCGAACGTCGCGTGACCCGAGGGGTAGGCCGGGAAGTTCGGAGTGAAGTTCTTGGTGATTTTGGCCGGGTCGAAGGTGTTCGTGGCCTGTGCACCGAGTGGCAGCCATTGCGGGTCGGCGCCTGAATCCAGGACGTCATCGCCCACTCCGGTCGGGCCCGAGGAGGAGTCGTGCTCCCGGATTCCCAGCACCGGGCGCCACACGTCGTAGAAGTACTTGTCGCTCCACGCCAGGACTCCCGCATCACCCATCGCGGTATTGGCCAGTGCGAACAACCGCGCATTCTTGGCGACGTCATTGCCCTGCGCGTCGGCGATCTGGCGGATGATCTGGTTGTACAGTCGCGGTGGCGTACCCAGGCCCTTGGCCCCGTCGTAGCCCCAGAAGATTCCGATGGAGGTCTCCGCGGGGGTGCGGCGGTTGACAAACAGATCGTCAGGCAGCGTCGCGGTGAGGTCCGGGCGGATCCCCTTGCTGCGCACCTGCCGGACCGCGTCGTCATACTCTTTACTCGGAGGCCGCGGCGGGTCGTCGAGATGGTGGCGGATGGTCACGGCGAAATTGCGAGCCGCGGCACCGTAGAACGGAGCATAGAAGCTCTGGCCCGAGTTGTCCGGATCCTGCCGGTGGTGACCAGGAGCGGCCGAGGACGAGTAGCCGTCGTCGCCCAGACCTGGATCGTTCTTGCGCAGCGCCAAGATCGCTGCCGCGACCTTCCGCCCGAAGGTGTGACCGTCGACGTCGGGCTTGCCGGCGACCAACCCGGCCGCGGCGTGCCGAGCGTCGAAGAATGCCTTTTGAGTGGGGTACAGTGCGCTCAAGGTGGCGTGCGCGGCGGCGGCGATCGCCGCGTCGGTGTCGGCGTCGGGCGGTGGCTTCGGCAGCTTTTTGCCCAGGTAGGGCTCATATCCGGTGTTGATACCGAAGTACGCGTCGTGCATGGCCAGGTGCACGATGGCGAGCGCCCGGGAACTGCCCACCGGGCCGCGGGATCCCGCCTCGCTCGGTGCACCTGTGGTGTGAGTGGTGCGGTCCGCCTCGATGGCGACTTCATTCCAGTACAGGATGGAATCCACTGATTTTCTTCCTCTCGACTATGCACCGTGGGATCCGGTGCCGTAGACACAGAGCAGCGAGCACCCACCGCTGATACCTCGTCCGGCATCCGGCATCCGGCATCCGGCATCCGGCATCCGGGGGAATTTTTCAGTCGCGTACCCGCGTTCGGCGCGTTTTCCCGTCGGCGCATCATGGGCGTCATGGTGCGGATCGTGGCCGGTGTGGCGGGGGGGCGGCGGCTTGCGGTGCCGCCGCACGGCACTCGACCGACCTCGGACCGGGTCCGCGAGGCGGTGTTCAGCACGGTGCAGGCCCGCCGGGACCTCGAGGAGGCCCGGGTTCTCGACCTTTACGCCGGGTCCGGTGCGCTGGGGTTGGAGGCGCTCTCGCGAGGGGCGGCGCACGTCCGGTTCGTGGAACTCGACCGGCGAGCGGCCGCTGTGCTGCGCCGCAACGTCGAGGCGCTCGGGCTGCCCGGGGCGCAGGTGACGAACGCCGATGTGCCTGTGGTGTTACGCGGCGACCCCGGCGATCCCTACGACGTGGTGCTCGCCGACCCGCCCTATGCGCTTGCTGACGCTGAGCTGGGCGGTGTGCTGAGCGCTCTAGCCCGCGGGGGCTGGCTGGCAGCGGGAGCGCTGATCGTGGTGGAGCGCGCCGCCCGGGCACTCGCGCCACCCTGGCCGCGGGGCGTGTCGGCGCTCACAAATCGGCGGTATGGCGACACCGCGGTGCACTACGGTTTCGCGCCATGAGGGGTTTCGCGCCATGAGGCGCGCGGTATGTCCCGGCTCCTACGATCCCGCTACCAATGGACATCTCGACATCATCGAGCGGGCCGCCAGGCAATTCGACGAGGTCGTGGTCGCCGTCCTGATCAACAAGACCAAGAGCTGCCTGTTCGAGGTGTCCGACCGCATAGCGATGTTGAAGGAGATCACCGAGCATCTGCCGGGGGTCAGGGTCGATTCCTGGCACGGGCTGCTGGTGGACTATTGCACTGCCAACGGCATCGCGACGATCGTGAAAGGCCTGCGCGCGGTCAGCGATTTCGACTACGAGTTGCAGATGGCTCAACTGAACTATCAGCTCTCCGGCGTGGACACGATGTTCCTGCCGAGCAAACCGAACTACAGCTTCCTGTCCAGCTCGGTGGTCAAGGAGGTGGTGACCTACGGGGGAGACGTCGGTCACCTGCTGCCCGTCACGGTGCACCAGCGCCTGATCAACCGGCTCGCCGGGGAGCAGCGCTGACCCTGATCGCGATGATTTCCCAGGCTCCTTGGCGAGGACACGCCGATCAGACACGCGCTCCCGCATCCGGGCCGGCTCACCGGTCAAAATGTGGGTCATGGACAGCGCGCGGCCGCACGGGCAGGTGTATCGGGTCTTCGAGGCGCTCGATGAGCTCGTGACCACCCTCGAGGAGGCCCGCGGGTTACCGATGACCTCCAGTTGTGTGGTCCCCCGCGGCGATGTGCTCGAGCTGCTCGACGACATCCGCGACGCGATTCCCGCCGAACTCGACGACGCCCAGGACGTCCTGGACCATCGGGACGAACTGGTCGATACCGCGCAGCAGGAGGCGCAGGCGCAACGCGAGCAGGCCAGCACCGAAGCGAACCGGACCTTGACCGAGGCCCGCGACGAGGCGGACCGTCTGGTCGCCGAGGCCCGGTCCCGGGCCGAGTCGATGGTCGGCGATGCGCAAGCCGAGGTGGAGCGCCTCGGCGCCACCGGACGCCGGGAATACCAGGAGCTCACCGGGCGCGCCGAGGCCGAGGCTGAACGGATGACCGCGGCCGGCCGGACCTCTTACGAGCGTGCCGTCGCCGATGGTCGTGCCGAGCAGGCCCGGCTGATCGAGCAGACTCAGGTGGTGCAGGCGGCCCGCATGGAGGCCATCCGGATCCACGATGAGGCGAGCGCCGAGGCCCACCGGCTGCGCTCGGAATGCGACAGCTACGTCGAGAGCACTCTCGCGGAGTTCGAGGATCTGCTCAAGACCACCTTGCGGGCCATCGGGCGTGGCCGCTCGCCGCACAGCGGGTCGGTAGCCGCTGGAGCCAGTGGCTACCGCGGCTGAGCCATCGGTGCCCACGGTGTGCTGGCCCAGGGCCTATCCTGCATCGTGATGCCGCGCCGTACCGCTTCTACCCGACCTGACCCGACCGCCCCCTGGGTGATCGATACTCGGGAGCTGGGTCGGCGTCCCGGCTCGATGCGCCGCTACCACCGGGACGTCGTGCTGCCGGCTGGCCTGGGGATCGAGGTGATCGGGATTCCCCCGGGCGACCAGGTGGCCGTGGATGTGCGACTGGAGTCGGTGGTCGAAGGCGTACTGGTCTCGGGTACGGCATCGGCGACGCTCACCGGGCAGTGCTCCCGGTGCCTGGAGGCACTGAACGACCGGCTTGAGGCAGCGCTGATCGAACTGTTCGCCTACCCGGACACGGCCACCGACGGCACCACCGATCCCGACGAGGTCAGCCGGGTCGTCGACGGCCTGGTCGACCTCGAGCCGGTGGTCCGCGACGCTGTCCTGCTGGCGTTGCCGCTGGCGCCGCTGTGCAGCGAGGACTGTCCGGGCCTGTGCCCGGAATGCGGTGGTAAGCGGGCGGCCCTCGGTACGGACCACCGGCATGAGAGGATAGATCAGCGCTGGGCCGCACTGAGGCAGCGGTTGCGCGGAAGCGAAGAGGAGAACGAGTAACGTGGCCGTCCCGAAGCGCAGGATGTCTCGGTCCAATACCCGCTCGCGGCGGGCCCAGTGGAAGGCCACTGCCCCCGCTCTGGCGGAGTGCTCGAACCGAGCCTGCCGACGGCCGAAGCCACCGCACGTCCTGTGTCCGTACTGCGGGCGATACGACGGCCGTCAGATCAGCCGGCCGGCCTGATCCGCGACGCGACGGACCTTTGGCTAATCGAGCCTCGCGGGGTCACCCGGCCGATCTGACTCCGCTGCTGACCGCACTCGGCGTTGATCTTGACGCGGAGTTGCTGACGCTTGCCCTCACCCACCGCTCTTATGCCTACGAGAGTGGTGGCATCGAGCCGAACGAGCGTCTGGAGTTCCTCGGCGACGCCGTGCTCGGTGTGGTCGTCACCGATCACCTGTTCCGCACCCACCCCGATCTGCCCGAGGGGCAGCTGGCCAAGCTGCGCGCGAGCGTGGTGAACATGCATGCGCTGGCCGGGGTGGCTCGTGGGCTCAGCGAGGGTGGTCTGGGCCAGTACCTGCTGCTGGGCCGGGGCGAGGAGCTCACCGGGGGCCGGCACAAGTCCAGCATCCTGGCCGACACCACCGAGGCGCTGATCGGTGCGGTGTACTTACAGCACGGGATCGACGCCGCCCGGCGGATGGTGCACCGGCTGTTCGACCCGCTGCTGGTGGTGGCGCCGCTGCTGGGCGCGGGCCTGGATTGGAAGACCAGTCTGCAGGAACTCACCGCCAGCCGTGAGCTGGGGGTACCGGAGTACCGGATCACCGAGGACGGGCCCGATCACCTCAAGGAGTTCACCGCGACCGCCGTGATAGCCGGGGTGGAGCGGGGAACCGGGCAGGGCCGGACCAAGAAAGAGGCCGAGCAGCGGGCCGCCGAGACCGCGTGGCGCTCGCTGTCCGAGCTGACCAGCGGGAGCGCCCCGCCGCCGGGGTAGCAACCAGTGCCGGAGCTGCCCGAGGTCGAGGTCGTCCGGCTCGGTCTCGCCGAGCACGTCACCGGACGCACGGTGGTCGCCGTCGAGGTGCGCCACCCCCGCTCCGTACGCCGCCACCTCGCCGGTGAGCTGGATTTCGCCGCCAGGCTCTGTGGCCGGCAGATCCGGGCCGCCCGACGCCGCGGCAAGTATCTCTGGCTCGATCTCGGTGATGCGGAAGCGTTGCTGGCCCATCTGGGAATGAGCGGGCAGATGCGTGTCCAGGCTCCCGGTGCCGCCGACGAGAAGCATCTGCGGGTCCGGTTCCGGTTCGCTGACGATGGGTCTGAGTTGCGCTTCGTCGACCAGCGCACGTTCGGCGGGCTCTCGGTGGAGGACGTGGTGGACGATCTGCCCGTCCCGGTGGCGCACATCGCCCGCGACCCACTGGATCCGTCGTTCGATCTCGAGGGGGCGCTCGCCGGTATCCGGGCGCGGCGCACCGGCCTCAAGCGCGCGTTGCTGGACCAGACCCTGGTCTCCGGGATCGGCAATATCTATGCCGATGAGGCGCTGTGGCGGGCTCAGCTGCACGGCGCGCGGCCCACCGCGACGCTGACCCGCGGGCAGGGACGCACCGTGCTGGCCGCGATCACCGAGGTGATGACCGAGGCACTCGCCGCTGGTGGCACCTCATTCGACGCGCTCTACGTCAACATCAACGGCGCCTCCGGCTACTTCGACCGCTCGCTGGCCGCCTACGGCCAAGCCGGCCGGCCCTGCCCCCGGTGCGGCACCCCGATCTGCCGCGAGTCGTTCATGAACCGCTCCTCCTACAGCTGCCCCCGCTGCCAACCCCGCCCCCGCCATCCCCACCCGTGAGCGCATTTCCGGCGCTGTCGCACCTTCCGCGCTGTCCGCCTACGAGGTCGGCACCGCGCGGCCAACCTACGGCCGGCCGCGCGGTGATGCCGCTTTGTTGACTATATGACCTATCGGGTGCAACCCTGGCGATCTAGGCCGCTGGGGTGATCGCCACGGGCGGTTGGCCCGAATCTACGACGTGACGTTCCACGGCGAGATCCCGGATCCTCCCACCGGGTTGGTCCGCGATCCGGCGCAGCGATGAGGTCAGCAATGCAGGTTCGGTCTGTCACTCACGTGGGGTTCGCAGCGCTGCTGTTCGCCGGGCTGGCTGGCTGCGGCAGCAAGCCGATCGATGGGTCGGTCACCAAGGTCTCCGACCTGGTTGCCCTGTGCGGCGGCCGCCACTCCACCACCGCGGCTCCGTACGCCGGCGCGCCCCCGCACCCGATTCTCATCGTTCGTCCACAGGGTGCGGTCGACGATATGTTGGAGAATCCGAGATTGAGCGAACTCGGCCCGGCCTGGAACCCTCAGGACCCGGCAGCCGTCCAACTGGTGGCGTGCACCGAGAGTGACGGCGCTGGCATTAACTTGGGCCTGGTGTGCCAGTATCCCTTCGGAAAGTCGGCGACGCTGCGGGCTGCGGACTACACCGTCACGGTTTATGAGGCGCGCACCAGCGCCAAGGTCGGCCAGACCAAGATCGAGGCACGCGAAACGTGTCCCTTATCGGCCCCGGTCTACCGGCAAGACCCAGTGGTGTATGCAACGCCATCACCTCGGCAGTACCTCGACGCACTCGGAAGCTTCGTGAACCGCAAATAGCGATGCCTCCGCTGGTTCCTACGTTAAGGCCGGTCTTCGACGCTGCCGTCAGTGCGGGCGCCACGCCCTCGAAGAGATCGGCTCTACCTCGTCTCGACGTGCCTACCAACAGCTGCGCATGCTCTATCAATGGCAGCCGAAAACTGGATTTGGTCCACTTTCCGTGATCGAGTTGGCTCCCCGTGGAGCGTGGCGTGTCGTTGACACCATCCCGACCAACAAAGCGCGCGCTGGCCTTGTCGTCTCGCTGACCTCCTGGATCGCCGACCACGGTGGATCCGCATCGGCCCCAACATCCCACCCGCAGCCGGTACGGGAAGCCGGCACGGTCGCTACGCCCTGGCCCTATCTACCCTCGCTCCAGAAGTTTCTGGACCCTGTCCGAAGCCACCTGCGCGTCAGCGATCACCTGGATCTGGTCGCCGACGATGCGGCCATCGCGTTTGAGGGCGCGGCCGGCGACGAAGACCCATTCGACATTGGCGGGCTGGGCGTTGAAGACCAGCTGGCTGATCCAATCGAGCTCTGGCGCGAAATCGACCGCGGCCGGGTTGATCAGCAATAGGTCGGCTTTCTTGCCCGGGGTGAGGGAGCCGACCTCGCTGTCGAGACCGAGCACTTCCGCGCCGCCCAAGGTGGCCATTCGCAGCGCGTCCGGCGGGGTCGGGAAGCGCGCAGGATCGTGTGACAGCGCGCGCTGCAGGCCGACCGCGGCCTTCATGTCGGCGAACATGTCGCTGCTGTCGTTGGTCCCGCCGTCCAGACCGAGCCCGACCTTGATGTTGCGCGCCCGCATATCCGGTACCCGCGCGATCCCGGACGCCAACCGCATGTTCGACAGCGGGTTGTGCGCGACCCGGACGTCCTGCGCGGCCAGCTCGGCCAGCTCGGCGTCGGTCATCTGGACCGCATGATTCGTCAGCAGGCCAGGTCGCAGGGCCCCTGCCCGGCGCAGGGTGTCCAGCTGTCCGGTTGCCGGATCGGCCGGCGACTCGTGCAGGTGGACGTTGAGCGCGACGCCGAGCTCTTCGGCCAAGCGTTGCGCGGCCACCGTGTTCTCGTAGTTCGCGGTCGTCGGATGCACGGCTACCTGCAGGTGCGCCAGCGGATTCGGGTCGATCGACTCCCGCTTGACCCGGCGGATTTCGGCCAGCGTCTCGGGCTGCCGGTTGGCCGCATAGGCGAACACGAACCGTAACCGGGAGTCCTCCAGCGCGCGGAGATTGCCGCGGGCGAAATCCGTATTGAACGCATGCGACCAGTCGGTGACCGTGGTGACCCCACTGGAGATCACTCCCAGAGTGGCCAGCCGCGCACCCGCGTAGGCGTCCGTGCCGGAGATCGACGGCCCATACAGCGGCAGCACGCAGCCACTGAGCCAGCCTTGGAGGTCCTTGTCTGTCGCACAACCCCGGATCAGTGCCTGCCACAGATGGTTGTGCACATCCACGAACCCTGGCAGGACGATCTTGCCGTGCCCGTCAAGCACTTGTGCGTCGCCGGTCGGCAGGTTCTTGCCGACCGCGGCGATCCGGTCCCGGTCGATCAGCACATCCGCGTCCTCGAGTCGCCCGATCGGTCCCTCGCCGAGTTTCGGATCCATGGTGAGCACCAGCGAGGCGTTCCGGATCACGATCCGGCCGCTGCCGTCGAAGCCTGCAGCGGCGGCATCCCCGGTCACCTGACTCGGTCCTGAGGTGGTGCAGGCGGCCAAAAGGAGCGCCAAGGTGAGACTTAACAGTACGAGCAGCCGACGCCGTCGCAGCACCATGAGCAGCCCCCCAGATCAGCCGTCGTTCACGCCAGATCCTGCTCGCCGCCACCTCCCTGTGTCACCTCGTTTCATTCCCAGGCACGGCTGAGCACGGGAAGGGGCTCGTCCTACTGTGCTCGCTCGGCCGCGCACGCGGAGTAAATGTCACTGGAGCTGCAGGCGGCATTCGAGCGTGTTCTCCCTGCCCCTGAGCTGCGAGAAGGCAGACAAGCCTGATGAGGCAGACCAGCACTCACCACGCCGGAAACAGCCGCTTTTCCACGGGCCTTGACGGGATACCCAGCGTGCCTCTTGTTCCGGGTACGGGGAGACAGCGGGTGGGTTCGTCCACGCGGACGATCGCTCCCGTCTCGTCGTTGTGGTCGTCATCTGTGTCGGGGTTAGGTATCCCAGTCACTGAGCACTGTGTGTAGGACGGTGAGTGCGTCGCCGGTCACGCGGGCGGTGATCGGCAGTCCGCCGGGCACGATGAGGGAGGAGCGGCGGGCTCGGGTGGCGTGGCAGGAGTCGCTGAACCCGCCGAGGTAGATTTCGTCGCGATGTTCGAGTGTGTCCCGCCGGGCGAACAGCGGCCCATCCGGGCCAGGCGCGACTCGCTGGAAGGCGAAGCCCTGGTTCTTGGCGAGGTCGAGCAACCGTTTCGCGGCTCGCAGCTCGGGTCCCTCGGCAACAGTGATCATCCCGGGATCACCCGGACTAGGTGCGGCCGGATGCTGACCGTGTGGTCCTCGCCCTCGAAGAGTACGACGAGGCGGGTAGTGCCCCGACCGATCACCTGACCACAGACGTGCAGCCGCGAGCGCAGTGCCCCCTTGCGGGCATCGACCTCGGTCTGTTTTACCTGGGCGCCTAGGGGAACGTGGGTCCCGTTCGCGTCGCGCCAGCGGTCATAGGCCCTTTGCGCTCGCACGCTCACTGAGCGGTCCCCACGGCCATACAGCCGGTGATCAGCGGTGATGCCGATGGCGTGCGCGTGGGCTCCACCGGGGGCGAGCCCCAATTCATTTGCTGGTGCCGTCCTTCCATGGGTCCTACCTCCGACTGGCCTGGTTCTCCTTCGACTCGGGGCGAGGTCTGTCGGAGACACGCAGCAGTGTCAGCGTTGCGTCCCGGCCCCGGGATCTAGCGAAAGCCAACCCGAGGAAGATCGTCCAGAACAGCTCCGATCAGCGGCAGTGCTGAGGCAGAACAGCAGAACCGGCTTCTGTGCCCAGTGGGTACTGTCCGATACATCCTGTGAGGGGGTGGCGGCATGGCAGGCAAGCGACAGTGGCTGGTCAGCATGCGCAAGGCGGCTGGTTTCAGTCAGGAACGGTTGGCCGAAGTGGTGGGGGTGGAGCGCTCCACGGTCCAGCGCTGGGAACGCGGCGAAAGGTGTCCGCAACCCTGGGCCCGGCCGAAACTCGCGCGTGCCCTGGGTATCTCGGATCAAGAACTGGCCGAACTGCTGGGGGAATCCACTGGCTTCCATACCGAACCGTGTGCTGGATCGAGCATGCCGGAAGAGTCGGTCGACGAAGCTGGCTTTGACCCGGTGCTTTCTGCATCCTGGAATCAGCAGGGCACGGTCACGGCGTCGGTCGCGCTCAAAGGTTGTAGCCCAGTGAACCGTCGAGGATTCACGCTCCTGATCGGTACGGCCCTGACGGCTCCCGCGCATCAGTGGCTGGTCCGTGATCCGGAGCCACTGATGGCCGGGCTTTCGGGCGGCCGGGTATCAGCGGCGCTGACTGATCAGCTACCAGCCATGATCGCTACGTTGCGGGCGATGGATGACGCGGCGGGTGGTGGCACTGTGCTCTCGCTGGCGCAGCTAGTTTTCAGTTGGGTTGCGGAACTGCTCGATCAGGCGTCCTACGGTGAACACACCGGCCGAAGGCTGCACATCGCATTGGCCGAGCTTGGCCAACTGAGTGGCTGGGCCGCTCACGATGCGGGCCAACCTGAACTGGGGCAGCGCTACCACGTCGCTGGCTTACGCGCGGCACACAGCGCCAACGACCGGCCGCTCGGTGCCCACATCCTCGGGTGCATGGCGGATCAGGCTGCCCGGCACGGTCGGCCAGCCGAAGCTGTCACGCTCATTGAGACTGCCCTAGCCGGAATCCGGGGCTGGGAGACACCGCGGCTGCTGGCCGAATTGCACATTCGGAATGCCTACGCGCTGGCCACCCTGCGAGACGGAGCGGCTTGCATGGCCGCTGTCGGGAAGGCGCACACCCAAGTCGAGCATTTTGGGCCGGATAACGATCCAAGCTGGTTGTACTGGGTGACTCCAGCGGAGATCACGGCCGGTGCGGGCGACTGCCTACTGCAACTGGGTCAGCCTGCGCGGGCCACAGCACTACTCGACGAGGGGATCGCTATATTCGACGACTCTTTCGCGCGGGATCGGCAGATTTACCTGACTCACCTCGCTGATGCGCTCACTCGGCCCGGTAAACAGCGTGACTTCGACGCCGCCGTGGACCGAGGGCTGGCAGCGCTACACCTGGCGGAAAGACTGGCCTCGACCCGCGGTCTCGAGTGCATCCGTGATCTCTACAAGCAGATGCAGCCGCACGCGTCGGTCCCAGCAGTAGGCGACTTCCTGGAACGGCTACGGGGGGTTCTAGCGGCGTAGTAGTGCCCGCACCGGCCGGGATACGGAGGAGTTGCCAGTGAATTTCACGATTCATCACACCGCCATCAGCGCGATCGACATGGCAGAGTCCCTAGTGTTCTACGAACAGTTCGGGTTCAGGGTCGTGTTGCACTGGAAATCCCCAGATGGGGAGCTGGAGATCGCACATCTCAAGCTAGGCGAGAACTACCTCGAAATCTTCTGGTATCGGGATCAGATACCTGCGCCCGAGACCGCATCATCACTGATGACAGATCTTTCCCGGATCGGCGTCAAACACTTTGCCCTCAGGGTAGACTCGGTCCATGAAGCTAAGAATTTCATCGAGAATCGTGGCATCTCGAAGAACATCGAAATACGGCATGGAAGGACCGGTGTGACTTATTTCTTCATCAAAGACCCGAGTGGAATCCTGGTCGAATTCCTCGAAGATAAACGCGAATTCTAGTTGTCATCAATGTCTCTCGGCGGGCAGCGAGTACTATCTGATATGCCCTGTGAGGGGGTGGCGGCATAGCAGGCAAGCGGCAGTGGCTGGTCCGCATGCGCAAGGGCGGCTGGTTTCAGTCAGGAACGGCTGGCCGAAGTGGTGGGGGTGGAGCGCTCCACGGTCCAGCGCTGGGAACGCGGCGAGCGGTGTCCGCAACCCTGGGTCCGGCCGAAACTCGCGCGTGCCCTGGGTATCTCGGATCAGGAACTGGCCGAACTGCTGGATGAACCCGCCGAACCGGAGGGTGCGGCCTCAGCGTCTGGACCGATCACCGGGGAGACGGCACCGCTGCATACCCAGGACTTCCCCCAGCACAGTGTCGTCTTTCCAGCACTCGGATTCGACGAGCTGCGGCACCTCAGAGCGGCCTTTGACGACGCTCGGCACTATTTCGATATCGAGGTTGTGGGTTACTTTAAAAAGCAGATGGACAGCTGCGCTGCGAACGATGGGGCGCATGGGCCAGTGCAAGCGCTTCCGATTGGGCTCGGTATTGTCGCCGCTATTGAGCTTTGTGCTCGAGAGGTAAAGGCGGATGTTCGGCGTGAGCTGTTAACTGTCGGTGCCCAAGCCGCTGAATTTGTTGGCTGGCTTTACCGCGACGCCCGTCAGCCACGTCTGGCGGGCCACTGGCGGGACCGTGCCATGGAGTGGGCTCAGGAGGCCTGTGACCGGCCCATGCAAGGATATATTCTGCTCAAGAAGAGTCAGGCAGCCTGGGACGAGCGCGATGGCCTGCGCATGTTGACTCTTGCGCAGGCAGCCCATGACGGTCCGTGGCAGTTACCGTCGCCGGTGCTGGCTGAGGTGGCTCAACAAGAGGCCCGTGGTCTGGCGATGACTGGTGAATCCGCTGCGGCTGTTGACGCTAAACTCAACGAAGCTTGGGAAAACTTCACTGCTGCTGAAGCGAGCATGAGCACGTTCGGCTGTCATTACGACCGTGCTCTGCTGACGATGCAGACCGCTATCTGTTACTGCGAAGCGGGGCGGCCAGGACAAGCGGCCCAGTTGTACCGTGAGCACTTGGACGATGAGCGGATCTCTCGCCGTGACCGGGGCTACTTCCTCTCGCTGATGGCGGGCGCTTTGGCACACGCCGCTGAGCCAGACAATGCCGCTGCGGTGGGACGCGAGGCCCTAGCGGTCGCTGTTGAAACATGTTCTTTGCGCACGGTTCACGAACTCAAACGCGTCTGCATGCTTCTCGCGCCGTGGTCCTCGCAACCGGCGGTGTACGAGCTGCGTGAGGCCGTGTTGTCGCTCAGTGGCAACTGATCCAGTCCACCACGACACCAATAACCTCGGCTTGCCACTGCTGAGTCTGCGGATTGACGTAGCCCGGATCATCGTGTACAGCGAAGCCATGTTGAGCGCCCGCGACCTCAATAAGCCTGTGCTCGGCCGTCAGCTGCTGAAGCGCCCGGCGGGATGACTCCACCGGGATGAACGTGTCCTTAGTACCGTGCACGATGAGTGTCGGAGCGTGAATATCCCGGAGCACGGTGTGTGGCTGGAGGTAGAAGACCTCATTCAGCAGTGACCGGCCGAGCCTAAAAGTCGGCGAATGAGCGAGGTAACCGTGTTTCAGCAGTTCGAGCCCGGCCTCCTTACTGATGTGCCCGTTGTTCCAGTAGGGTTTGTCGTCGATAAAGCGCTTTTTGTAGTCGAGTAACGGGTTGAGCATGACCAGGCTGGCCAGCTCAGCCCGATGCCGGGTGGCGTAGTAGCCGCAGATGCCGCCGCTAAAGCTGGTGCCGAGCAAGGCAACACGGTCGACACCGACCTGGGACCGGATGAGGCCGATGGCTGCGCGGATATCGGCGAGGATACCGGCGATCGTGAGATCCTCCTGACGCCCTTCGCTGTCCCCGTGACCGCGCAAATCAAAACGCAGCGATGCGATGTCGGCGCCGGCCAACCCCGTCGCCAGCCGCGCAAAGAAGCCACCCTCCTCCCGTGTCACACCCCCGCCATGCACCAGGACAGCCGCTCGACCAGCACCATCTGGGAGGACGAGAGCGCCCACCAGATGCAGACCGTCGGGGCTAGGAAAGGTCGTGATGGCAGTCTGCGCCGACACGGAAGCTCCTTTTCGGCATCATCAACTTGTCACCGTGTTCTCAGCCACCCTACGAGCCACACGTTCCGGCCGCGCTCCCCGGTGATCCGCTAGCGCTTCCGGGCCGGGAAAGTCGACGTTGACATGGAACGCAGGCTTGTTCTTGCCGCCGCTACGTACTGCGTGGCGGCGCTCGCGGTGCCTGACAAACCATGGTGGAGGCAGATGGCGGCGCGCGGTACCGCCCGCGCCCGGGGGGTCGGCCGTGGTGATCTTGAGGCTGTTCGCGAGATGACGTCGATCTTCTCGCGGGTCGATCAGCGGCGCGGAGGCGGGCACGCCCGCACGGCGCTCGTCCAGTACCTGACCTCGGATGTCGTGACTTACCTGCGGGGAAGCTATCTCGATGAGGGGGTGCGCAAGGATATGTTCTCCGTGGCCAGCGAGCTCGCCTATCTTTCGGGTTGGATGGCCTTCGATAACGCGGAGCACTCCATCGCCCAGCGCTACTTCTCGATAGCGGTCAAGCTCGCCGCGGAGGCCGATGACCCACCCATGGCGGGTCATGTCCTTCGGGCGATGGCCCATCAGGCTGTGGACTTAGGTCAGTTCCGGCAGGGGTTGGAGCTGGCCACCGCGTCGATGGAGGGCAAGCGGTACCAGATGGCCAGCTCGCGGGAACGCGCACTGTTCGGCGTCGTCCACGCTCGGGCACTCGGGGCGGCAGGACACAAGAAGGCCGCCGCCGAGGCGCTGATCAGCGCGGAAGACGACTTGACCTCAGCGACCACCGGCGATGATGAGCCCTCGCGGGTGTTCTTCTTCGGCGAGGCAAGCCTTGCTCACCAGACTGCCCTCACACTGCGCCACACCGGAGACCTCTCCGGCGCACTTGAAGAGTTCCGCCGCAGCGCGCGCACCCGCAAGGCAGCGACGTTCACCCGCACCCATGCCCTGACCCTCGGACACCTCGGCGCCGTGCACGCGCGCCGAGGTGAGATCGACCAGGCATGCTCGACCTGGTCCACCGCGCTGGACGCCATGGACGGCATTCACTCCGCACGCGCCCGCCAGACCGTAGTTGACATGCGCGCCGCGCTGTCGGCCTTCGGCCGTCGCGGTGTCCCGGCGACCGTCGAACTCGACGCACGCGCCTGCGCTTACCTCAACACCGGCTCACCCTGACACTAGACACCCGCCACAACCCTGGGAAAAAGGGGGAGAGTCATGGTAGGCCCGTCTTTTGCGGTCGAGCCCATCGCGCACGTAATCGGTGGGCGCATCGAACCGACCGATGACTACTGGGGCGCCACCCGCTCCATCATCCGCATCGACAGCAACCGATTCAACACCGACGCCACCAAAGGACTGGATGCCTTCTCCCACTTGGAGATCGTCTACCGCTTCCACCTCACCGACCCGACCGACCTCAACCTCGGCGCACGCCGAGCACGGGACGATCCGGACTGGCCCGAAGTCGGCATCTTCGGTCATCGCAACATGCGCCGGGTGAACTGGCTGGGTGTCTCGCGCTGCCGTCTGGTCACAATTGATGTCCTCGACTTGCATGTTGAGGAACTCGACGCCCTCGACGGCACCCCCGTCCTGGACATCAAACCCTGGTTCCGCGAGTTCGGCCCCCGTGGCACCGTGCGGCAAGCCGCATGGTCAACCGAGATGCTCACCCAGTATTTCGCCACACCACCACAAGATTCATGAATCACAGGTACCGGTCTGAGCCTCAACGTGGAGGTGGCTGGTTCGCTGGTGCTCTACCGCCTGGCCGGGCTGCTGTGACGGGCCTCAACCACTGGAGGCGGTCTTCATCGTGCCCTGGCATGAGAACGCGACCATGGCGCGTAGCCAGAAGGACAGTTCCTTCGCCTCCTCGGCTGACGCACTGCCCAGGGGCGCCGCCTGGGTGAGGCGCCGGGTGGACACGACGGTGATGTCTTCGGTGCGTGCCCAGCTGGGGCGGGACAGCCCGGACTCGGGTGAGGCGATGCGGACGTGATGGTCGAGCTGCCTGTCGCGGGTAGTGAGCGGAACCATGAGGACCATGTCGGTGGGAAAGCGGCAGTGGGTGGTGGAACCGACAACGATGGCGGGACGGATGCCACCTTGCTCGTGTCCGATCGGGGAGCCGAAGTCGACCCACCACACCTGCCACGGCGCGAGCTGTGTGTACGGGCTCACCTATTGTGCTCGGGGTACTCGTCGCTAGCCGAGGGCAGGCCGTCGCCAGCGGCGTTGTCGGTCAGCTGGGTCTCGGCCCGGTAGCTGGCCCATTCGGCCGGGTCAGCCCGCAGTTGTTCGTACTGGTGCATGATCCGGTTGATACGGTGCTCGGTGACGAGACGTTGGAGTGCTTCGCCGAGGGTGGCGCCATCGAAGTCTCGTTGGGCGATGTGGGCGAGCTGGTCGCGGAGTTCGGTCTCGAGCTGCATGGTCGTCGTTGCCATGGCATCCACTATAGCGTTCGCTATAGCATGAGGTTGACCACGAAAGCTGGGGACGGCGTGGTAAGGGCAGCTGTCCGCGGCGTCCAGATGCGTGGTCAACTGGTCCCGCGGCCGCCGCGCGGCGGCGATCGGCAGGAACACGTCGACGAAGCAGTCTGGATGCATACTGCCCAAATGCGGTCCCTGATTACCGCGGTCTGTATCCAGATTGCGGTGTGGGTGGCGCGAGGGGATGGGGATGACGCAGGTGCGGATGACGGCCTGGGTGCAGGGTCGGGTGCAGGGCGTGGGGTTTCGATGGTGGACCCGTTGCCGGGCGCTCGAGCTGGGGCTGACCGGTCATGCGGCCAATCTGGCTGATGGGCGGGTCGAGGTGGTCGCCGAAGGGCCGCGGGCTGCCTGCGAGAAGCTGCTCGCCGCGTTGCGCTCCGGGTCCACGCCCGGGCAGGTGAAGCGGGTCATTGAGCAGTTTGGTGACGCTCGCGGTGTCGCCGGCTTCGTCGAGTGGTGAGTGGCTGAGGGAGTCGGGTTCGCTCTGAGCCTCCCGAGTTCGACACACCGGGCACCTGTCCTTGACATCAACTATTGTTGAGGTTGGAGCCTGATCGCAGGCCGCTGTCTCGCGGAATCCACAGTCCCGGAGGTGCCCCGATGTCCACCACTGACCGCACTGCGATGAGCCAGACCGGATCTGCTGACGCCCGCTCTGATGACCGCATCCCCATCATGAAAGCCGGGCGAGCGGGACTGAACTGGTGGCAGGCCATCGCCGCCGGCGCCGTGACGGCCGCGGTCGCCAACCTGGCGATCCTGCTCATCGGCTGGGCTGCCGGCGCTTCGTTTGTGCTCCTGAACGCGGGAAACCCGCACGAAGTCACCGCCTGGAGCGTGGTCTCCACGAGCGTCCTCCCGCTGGTTCTGGGCACCGGCCTGGCAGCGTTGCTGGCTCGGTGGTGGCCGGGATTCCTACGGTTGGCGCAGGTCATCGGTGGCGCGTTCGCGCTGCTCACGGTGGCGGGACAGATGATGTCCGACACCGACGGCGCGACTCGTCTCGCGCTGGCGATGATGCACGTCGTCGTAGGCGCAGCCGTCGTCGCCAGCCTCGGGTCGATGCGGCGCCGGATCACATCTGATCGCGCATCGTGACTCCACTGCATGACCTCCCCATCACGTGCCACCGGCGTTGCGTCTGGGATGGGCGACAAGCCCGCTCGGCCTGCTGGCGGGGACGGCATGGGTACCCTGCGCTGATAGCAGGCAGAGCAGAGGGACGAGGAGGGTCGGGCACACCGTGCACTTGAAAAGCCTGACGCTGAAGGGCTTCAAGTCCTTCGCCTCGGCTACCACGCTGCGCTTCGAACCGGGCATCACGTGCGTCGTGGGTCCCAACGGGTCGGGCAAGTCCAACGTGGTGGACGCGCTGTCCTGGGTGATGGGGGAGCAGGGCGCCAAGGCGTTGCGCGGCGGCAAGATGGAGGACGTCATCTTCGCCGGGACAGCGGGCCGCCCCCCGCTGGGCCGCGCCGAGGTCACCTTGACCATCGACAACACCGACGGTGCGCTGCCCATCGACTACACCGAGGTGTCGGTCACCCGGCGGATGTTCCGGGACGGGGCTAGCGAGTACGAGATCAACGGCACCAGCTGCCGGCTGCTGGATGTCCAGGAGCTGCTGTCCGACTCCGGCATCGGGCGCGAGATGCACGTCATCGTCGGGCAGGGCAAGCTCGACTCGATCCTGCAGTCCAAACCCGAGGAGCGCCGTGCGTTCATCGAGGAGGCCGCCGGCGTCCTCAAGCACCGTAAGCGCAAGGAGAAGGCCCTGCGCAAGCTGGACGCGATGCAGGCCAACCTGACCCGGCTGGCTGACCTCACCGCCGAGCTGCGCCGCCAGCTCAAGCCGCTGGGTAAGCAGGCCGAGATCGCCCGGCGGGCGCAGGCGGTGCAGGCTGACCTGCGGGACGCTCGGCTGCGGCTGCACGCCGATGACCTGGTGACCTTGCGGGCAACGGTGGCCAAGGACCAGGCCGACGAGGCCGCCGCCAGAGCCCGCCGGAATGAGGTGGACACCGCGCTGGAGGGGGCCCGTGCCGAGCAGGCCGGGCTGGAGCAACAGCTTGCCGCCTCGGCGCCACGCTTAACAGCGACCCAGGACACCTGGTACCAGCTCTCCGCGCTGGCTGAGCGGCTGCGGGGCACGGTGCAGCTGGCCGCCCAGCGAGCCCGCCACCTCTGCGCCCCCACCGAGGCGCACCGACCAGGCCGGGATCCCGACGAGCTGGAGCGCGAGGCCGCCGCCGCGCAGGCCAACGAAGCCGAGCTGCATGCGGTGGCGGAGGAGGCCAGGGCGGTGCTGGCCACCGCCGTGGACCGGCGGGCTGAGCTGGAGCAGGCGCTCGCCGACGCCGAGCGGGCCCACTTGGCCGCGGTCCGCGCTGTCGCCGACCGGCGGGAGGGGCTGGCCCGGCTCACCGGGCAGGTCGAGGCGCTGCGGTCCTCCTCCGGTGCCACCGCGGAGGAGATCGAGCGGTTGTCCAGCGCGCTGGCCGAGGCATGGGAGCGCGCGGAGCTCGCGCAGCGCGAGTTCGACGAGCTGCAACATCAGCTCGAGGCCCTCCATACCGGCGAGGTCGGCCTCAACGAGCGTCACGAGGCGGCGCTGAGCGCGCACGCCACCGCCGCGGCGCGCAGTTCTGAGCTCACCGCGGCGCATCGGGAGGCCGAGCAGCAGCGGGCCTCCTGGCGAGCCAGGGTGGAAGCGCTCTCGCTCGGGCTGGCCCGTAAGGATGGCACGCAGGTGCTGCTGGCCGCCGAGATTCCCGGTGTGATGGGGTTGCTTGCCGCGCAGCTCGCCGTGGATCAGGGTGCTGAGGCCGCGGTGGCAGCCGCCCTGGGTGCCGCGGCGGACGCGCTGGCCGTCTCGGATGTGGACGTAGCCGCGGCGGCACTGTGTTTGTTACGGGAGCAGGACGCGGGCCGCGCCGGCCTGCTCGTCGGCGGCGCACCGGCCACGGTGGACCGGTCAACCTGGCCTGAACTGCCCGCCGGTGCGCGGTGGGCGGTGGATCTGGTGCGGGTGCCGGAGCCGCTGCGTCCCGCGGTGCACCGGTTGCTGGAGCGCGTCGCGGTTGTCGCCGACCTGAGGGCTGCCCGGGCTCTGGTGACCGCGCTGCCCACCGCGCGCATGGTGACCGTGGATGGCGACGTGCTCAGCGGTGACTGGGCGCACGGCGGATCAGGCCGCAGCCAGAGCGTCATCGAGGTGCAAGCCGCCGTCGACGACGGGCGGGCCCGGCTGGCGGAATCGGAGATGCGCATCGAAGGGCTGGCCGCCGAGCTCGATGGAGCCGGCGCCGAGGAAGCCGACCGCGCCGAGCAGCGCGACAACACCCTGGCCGCGCTGCACGAGTCGGACGCGCAACTGGCGGCGGTAGCTGAGCAGCTCGCCCGGCTCGGTCAAGCGGCCCGTTCGGCGACTGGGGAGGCCGAGCGGCTGCGCCGCCAGCGCGACGAGATGGAGCAGCGCCGCGCCAGCGCGTTGACCAGCCTGGCCGGGCTGGAGGAGCGGTTGCGGCTGGCCCAGGACGAGCCTGCGGACTCCGAGCTGGATACCTCCGAACGTGACGAGGCCGTGGCGGCGCTGGACACAGCGCGCCACGAGGAGGTCGAGGCCCGGCTCGCGCTGCGCACCGCCGAGGAGCGGGCCCAGGCCGTGGCTGGGCGCGCGGAGAGCCTGCGTCGCAGCGCCCAGGCCGAGCGGGTGGCCCGCCAGCGGGCGGCGGCCGCGGCGGTGGCCCGGCAGCGGGGCGCCGCGGTGGCGGAAGAGGTCGCGCGGGCCGGTGAGCTTGCGTTGGACCGCATCGGGTTGTCGCTGCAGCGCGCCGCGTCCGAGCGGGACGCGGTGGTGCTGGAGCGCGGACAGCACGAGCAGGACCTCACCCAGGTTCGGGCCCTGGTTCGCGAGCTCGCCGGCGAGCTGGACAAGCTCACCGACACGGTGCATCGCGACGAGCTGCTGCGCGCCCAGCAGCGGCTGCGAATCGAGCAGCTCGAAACCAAGATCTCCGAGGATTTCGGCATCGGCCTGGATGACCTCATCGCCGAGTACGGGCCTAGCGTGATGGTGCCGCTACCCGCGGCCGAGGTGGCCGAATACGAACTGGCGGCGCAGCGCGGCGAGCTGGTCAGTGCCCCGCAGCCGGCGCCTTACGACCGGGCGGTGCAGACCCGCCGCGCCCAGCGAGCCGAGCGCGACCTGACCCTGCTCGGCAAGGTCAACCCGCTGGCGTTGGAGGAGTTCGCCGCGCTGGAGGAACGCTACAAGTTCCTGTCCACCCAGCTGGAGGATCTCAAGTCCACCCGGCGCGACCTGCTCACCGTGATCGCCGAGGTCGACGAGAAGATCCTCGAAGTCTTCACCGAGGCCTTCAACGACGTAGCGCGCGAGTTCGAGATCGTCTTTTCCACGCTGTTCCCCGGCGGGGAGGGGCGCTTGCTGCTCACCGAGCCCGACGACATGCTCACCACCGGCATCGAGGTCGAGGCCCGCCCGCCCGGCAAGAAGGTCAAACGCCTCTCCCTGCTCTCCGGCGGGGAGAAATCGCTCACCGCGGTGGCCATGCTGGTGGCCATCTTCCGGGCCCGGCCCTCACCGTTCTACGTGCTCGACGAGGTCGAGGCGGCGCTGGACGAGACCAACCTGAACCGCCTGATCGCGCTGTTCGAGCTGCTGCGGGACCGCTCCCAGCTGATCGTGATCACCCATCAGAAGGCGACGATGGAGGTTGCCGATGCGCTGTACGGGGTGGCCATGCGCGGCGACGGCATCACCACGGTGATCTCGCAGCGGCTCCGCGGCGCCGCTGGTTCCGCCGGAGCCGCCTGACGCGTCAGCCGTGAGTACCACGAATAGCCGCGCGGGTGGGTGGCGTGTTTCGCCCGCGGTCAGTTGTCGACTGGCTCATATCCCAGCCATTGCCCGAAGAGGTGGTAGAGCGCGGTCGTGGCCTGCTCGTCGAGCCGCAGCACGCAGCGGTGGCCGGTGCCGTACCCGCAGCGGGAGTAGCGTAGCTCCCGGCCGCCCGCGTCTTGTCCGGCCTGGCGCAGCAGGCCAGTGACGGCTTCGCGGACGAGCACGGACTAACGTACGGCGGTGGAGTGGACGACCCTTCTCGGCGCGCTTCTCGGCGCGGCTATCGCTATGGGCACGTCGCTCATGGTGGAGATGCGCAAACACCGCCACGACGTGGCAGCTGAGTGGAGGAGAACCCGGCGCGAACTGTATGCGGCGTTCCTCACCTCGCTGGCACAGGCGCGCGCTGAGCTGCTGGACCTGGCCGCGAACACAGGACTGTCCGAGGCCGAACGCTCCCAGACTGCATGGCGGGTGTTCGCACGCTGCTACGAGGTGCGTCACCAACTCGAATTGTTCGCTCCACCCGAAGTGGTGGATCCCGCACTGGCCTATTTCCGAACCGTACGCGGCCTTCGAGACGCGGTTCGTGGCGGTTTGCGACGTGAGGATCCTGAACGCGAACACTACACGGACCGAGTGAAGGTTGCTTTGGAAACCACCCGCGAGGCAATGAGGGCGGACATGAAGCCATCGTGATCGGAGATCGTGATGTCGTCGGTCGAGGTGTCACCCTTCGGTCGTCAACGGTACGAGGTAGCGGTGCAGGGAGGTCTTGGCGGTGCCAGTGATCTCGCGCATCCGCTCCACCATCGCGAACAGAGCGTCCTCGTCGACCTCGGCGGGGCAGAGCTCGCGCAACACAAGAACCCATAACCCCAGGCCGGCCGTGCAGGTGATCTCAGACACGGGGACCTCAGACATTGACACACCCTTGACGCGCCGCAGGGAGGGACTGTTGTGCTGGCTCGCCAACGCGCGAGAGGCTTTCAGGGTCACCACGATGAGGGGATAGGTCATGGCGAAACATGAGACGCCGCCACGGGGCTCCGAGAAGGACGGTAAGGTGGATCTTGATGTCGCGGGTCTGGCCCAGCTGGCGCAAGAGCCCAAGGGCGGCCGGCACTCGGTGGCTGAGGATGAGGACGACCCGGACGAGGCCGAGGAGTGACCGACACCGCGGCAGCGGCGCCGCCGCTCACCGCGGCTGGGTTCTTGATGCTGCTGGCGGAGCTGGTCGAGGATCTGTCGAGCAGTGGAGCATTGGCCCCTGAGTGGCGTGCGGCGTTTCTTGCTGTGCCCCGCCATCTTTTCGTTCCTGATCTGGTGTGGTGTGAGGGCGAGGATGGCTCCGGGCACTACCCGCTGCGGCGGGCCGAGCAGCCGCAGTCGTGGCTAGAGATGGTGTATCGGGATGAGCCGGTCATTACCCAGATCAACGACGGAGCGCCCCCCTTCCCGGCTGTGTCACCGGCCTCGACACCACCACCTCAGGCCGTGTACACCAGCTCAGCGAGCATGCCCAGCGTCGTCGCGGAGATGCTCACCGGGCTGCGGGCCGAACCCGGGATGAGCGTGTTGGAGATCGGCACCGGAACCGGGTGGAACACCGCGCTGCTGGCCCATCGGCTCGGCAGCGAGCACATCACCTCGGTCGAGATCGACCCACGCATCAGCGCACACGCCCAGAGAGCACTCGCCGATGCCGGGTACGGCGCGCTCACCGTGCTCACCGGCGACGGCGCCCTCGGCCACCCCCAGCGGGCACCCTATGACCGGGTGCTCTCCACCGCTTGCGTCTACCAGGTGCCCTACCCCTGGATCACCCAAACCCGCCCTGGCGGACTGATCCTCACCCCGTGGGCCACCGAGTACCACAACGGGCACCTCCTCGCGCTGAGAGTGGCCGGTGACGGCACTGCCACCGGCAGGATCATCGGCAAGACCGCGTTCATGACCCTGCGCGACCAGCGCATCCCCTGGACCCCGATCTCCGGGATCGTCACCGATCACAGCGAAACGCACGCCGAGGAAAAATTCAGCAAACGCCATCCCCGCCACTACGTCACCAGCTATGACGCCAGGACCGCGATCGGAGTCCAAGTCCCCCGCTGCATCCCCCGCTACACCCCACCCGACGACCAGGACCCCGACGGGATCCTGTGGCTACTGGACCAGTGGTCACACTCCTGGGCAGCGATACACCACCAGCCCGACCAGCCCGGACCCTACCGGATACGCCAATACGGACCCCGGCGACTCTTCGACGAGGTCAGCGCCGCCTACCGTAGCTGGAAAGCCGCCGGGAACCCCCCCGCGCACACCTGGCGCATCACCATCACCCCAGAAGGCCAACAAACCGAAAACACCGGCGCTCGCGCCTAAGGTGCAGACCTGCCTCCGCCTCGCGGACGATCACGCGATGGTGGATGGTCCTGACGTCTCTGGCGAAACATCCCATACGTAACCGCCGGTCGGTTTGCGCTGGGGCTTGCTGACCAGCGCTGCTCGTCAACGGGGCTGGATGCCAGGATGGACGGGTGTCGACCGTGATCTGGATCTCCATCGCTGCCGCGGTGGTGTTGCTGGTTGCGCTGGCTGTGGGCCTGTTACTGGCTCGCCGTCGGCGGATCAGCATTGTTGAGAAGCCCGACCAGCAGGTCGAGGCGCCCCCGGCGCCGCGCCGTTATCAAGCCGGCGGCTCGATCAGTTTCTCCTCCGGTGGAGGTGGGCCTCCGGAGGCGCCCCAGACCCCGGCCCCGCCCCAGGCGTCCGCGCCGGCCCCGCCGAAGCCGCCGGCTCCACCCGCGTCACCGAAGCCGCCGGCGCAAACGCGGCCTGCTCCGACCCGGCCACAGACCTCGGCTCCGCCGAAGGCCCCCGTTCAGGCGCCACCTCCCAAACCGAGGCCGCAGCCGAGATCGAGACCGAAGCCGTCAGCGCCGCCTGCTGATCTGGCTCCGCCCCCGAGTGCCGAGCCTGCGACTCCAGCCCCCGCTCAACCCGTCGAGGCGCTGCCGCCCACGTCAGCTCCTGCGCCGCCGGAACCAGATCGTGCGGAACCGGCTCCCGCGGAACCGCTAGCTGCGGAGCCGCCACCCTCAGCACCGCCTCTCGCTGAGCCGGTGCTCGCGGAACCTGAGCCCGCTCCGGCGGAACCTGAGCTCGCAGAACAGCCAGCCGTTCTACTCGAGCCGATCGACGCGCCTGAGGGTCGGTTGGTCCGGCTGCGCGGCCGGTTGGCGCGGTCCCGCTCGGCCTTCGGGCAGAGCCTGCTGGGCCTACTGGGAGCGGGTGATCTGGACGAGGACTCGTGGACCGACGTGGAGGACACCCTGCTGCTGGCCGATCTGGGCGCGGCCACCACAACGGAGATCGTGGAGGCGTTGCGCACCGAGCTCGCCCAGCGCGGTGTGCGGACCACCGAGCAGGCCCGTGCGGCGCTGCGTGACGTGCTGATCGAGGCGTTGCGCCCGGAGCTGGACCGTGCGGTGCGCGCGTTGCCGCACGAGGGCGCCGACGGCGTGAGCGTCCCCGGTGTGGTGCTGATAGCCGGGGTGAACGGCACCGGCAAGACGACCACGACCGGCAAGCTGGCCCGGGTGCTGGTGGCAAGCGGCCGGCGGGTGCTGCTCGGTGCGGCTGACACCTTCCGGGCCGCGGCCGTCGACCAGCTGGCCACCTGGGGTGAGCGTGCCGGCGCGGAGGTCGTGCGCGGTGCCGAGGGCGCCGACCCGGCGAGTGTGGCCTTCGAGGCGGTCAAACGGGGCAGCGCCGACGGGGTGGACACGGTATTGATCGACACCGCTGGCCGGCTGCACACCAAGACGGGCCTGATGGACGAACTCGGCAAGGTCAAACGGGTGGTCTCCAAGCAGACCGAGGTGGACGAGGTGCTGTTGGTGCTCGACGCCACCACCGGCCAGAACGGGATGATGCAGGCCAGGGTGTTCCGCGAGGTTGTCGACGTCACCGGGATCGTGCTGACCAAACTGGACGGCACGGCCAAGGGCGGTATCGTCTTCCACGTGCAGCGCGAGCTCGGCGTGCCGGTCAAGCTGGTCGGGCTCGGTGAAGGTGTCGACGATCTTGCACCCTTCGAGCCCGCTGCTTTCGTGGACGCACTGCTGGATTGACTTCGTTGGATTGACTTCGTTGGACCGACCAGATTTGTAACCCGGAAGTAGCAGGGCAGCCACCACAGTTAACGTGGCTGAAACACTCTGTGTCTCCGGTCGAAACACCTGCTACTCACTCTTTTCACACGTGCCACCCGATCGTGGCGCGGAGCTCGACACAGAGGAGTGAACCCGTGCTAGACACTGGTGACACTGCCTGGATGCTCGCCAGCTCGGCCCTGGTGCTGCTGATGACTCCGGGCCTGGCGCTCTTCTACGGCGGCATGGTCCGCTCGAAGGGCGTCCTCAACATGATGATGATGAGCATGTCCGCGATGGGAGTCGTGGGCGTGCTCTGGGTGCTGTATGGCTACTCGATGGCGTTCGGCAACGACATCGGGTCCGGCCTGCTCGGCAATCCGGGAGAGCACTGGGGGTTGCACGGCCTGTTCCACGGGCCCTACACCACCGTGGGAACCACCCAGGCCGATGTCCCGCTGGTAGGAACCATCCCGGCGACCGTGTTCGTCGCGTTCCAACTGATGTTCGCGATCATCACGGTGGCTCTGGTGTCGGGTGCCGCAGCCGATCGGTTGCGCTTCGGGCCATGGCTGGCGTTCGCCGCGCTGTGGGCGACGCTGGTGTATTTCCCCGTCGCACACTGGGTGTTCGCCTTCGACGGTGTCACTGCCGAGATCGGTGGCTGGATCGCCAACGACCTCAAAGCGATCGACTTCGCCGGCGGGACGGCGGTGCACATCAATGCGGGTGCCGCGGCGCTGGCCCTGTGCCTGGTGCTCGGCAGGCGTCGCGGCTGGCCCCGTGAAGCGATGCGCCCGCACAACCTGCCGATGGTGATGATCGGTGCCGGCCTGCTGTGGTTCGGGTGGTTCGGATTCAACGCCGGATCAGCCGTCGCCGCCAACGGCGTCGCGGGCATCACCTTCATCAACACCGTGGTGGCGACCTGTACGGCCATGCTGGCCTGGTTGCTGGTCGAGCGGATCCGGGACGGCAGGCCCACCAGCCTCGGTGGTGCCTCCGGCGTGGTAGCCGGCCTGGTCGCCATCACCCCGTCGTGCTCCTCGGTCTCGCCGTTGGGCGCGATCGCGGTCGGCGCGATTGCCGGCGCGCTGTGCGCGCTCGCGGTCAGCATCAAGTTCCGGTTCGGCTTCGACGACTCGCTCGACGTGGTCGGGGTGCACCTCGTCGGCGGCCTGACCGGGACGCTGCTGGTCGGTTTCCTCGCCACGGCGGCGGCGCCCGCCGGGGTGGACGGCCTGTTCTACGGTGGCGGCACCGACCAACTGTGGCGTCAGGCCGTGGCCGCGTTCGCCGTGATGATCTACTCGTTCGTCGTGGCGCTGGTCATCGCGCTGGTGCTGAAATACACCCTCGGGCTGCGGGCGGATCGTGAGGCCGAGCAGACCGGTATCGACGAGATCGAGCACGCGGAGGCCGGTTACGAGCTCGGCTCGATCTTCACCGGGAGCGGATCATCGAACAGCAAGGCGGGTCAGACGCAGCCCACGGGTAAGATCTCGGCCGGTCAGGAAGGGTGAGTGGCGATGAAGCTGGTGACCGCGATCGTTAAGCCGTTCACGCTGGAGGATGTCAAGGGCGCGCTGGAGCGCATCGGGGTGCTCGGGATGACGGTCAGTGAGGTACAGGGTTTCGGCCGGCAGAAGGGCCACACCGAGATCTACCGTGGAGCCGAGTACTCGGTGGATTTCGTGCCGAAGATCCGGGTCGAGGTCGTGGTGGACGAAGCGCAGGTGGACAAGACCATCGACGCGCTGGTCGAGGCGGCCCGGACCGGGAAGATCGGGGACGGGAAGATCTGGGTCACCTCAGTGGACACCGTGGTCCGGGTGCGGACCGGGGAGCGCGGTCTCGACGCGCTCTGAGCGGCCAGCACGCCACACTCGCCGAGCATCTCCCGCCGGCGGTGGTGGGGCCGATGACCGGATGGAAGGGGCAGCCATGGCGTGCTCTGGTGCCCCGCCCCGGGACGGGAGCTCGGCCGCCTCGGCGGATGACCTGGTCAGGGCTCGGGCCGCGCTGCTCGGCGGGAACTCCCGGCAGCGCCAGCTGAGCGCGCCGGCGCTGCGATCAGCGTTGGCGGACCTCTACGAGCTGTGGCTGACCTCTCGCTGCGCCGCGGTGGGCGTCGGTAACGGCACCGCGCTGGTCGCCGTCGGTGCCCTGGGCCGTCGCGAGGTGGTGCCGTATTCCGACCTGGACCTGGTGCTGTTGCACGACGGCAAGCGCGAGGTGGCTGAGCTCGCGGACTCGTTGTGGTACCCGCTGTGGGACGCCCGCATCGAGTTGGATCACAGCGTGCGCACCGTCGGGCAGGCGGTGCAGGTGGCGGCCACCGACCTGCGCGCCGCGTTGGGGCTGCTGGAGGCTCGGCTGATCGCCGGGGACGAGGCGCTGTTCACCGCGATGGACACCGCCGTGCGGCGGGCCTGGCGCAGCGGCATCCGCACCAGACTGGAGGAGCTCGCCGAGTCGGCCCAGCAGCGCTGGTCGCGCAGTGGCGACATCGCGCACCGGGTGGAACCGGACCTCAAGAACGGCCATGGGGGGTTGCGGGACATCCAGTTGCTCGACGCGCTGTCCGCGGGCCAGCTCGCGGACAGCGCTACAGCGGAGGTATGCCACGCCCGCGAGCTGCTGTTGGACGTGCGCACCGAGCTGCACCGGCTCGCCGGCCGGGGATCCGATGTGCTCCGCGCGCAGGATGCCGACGAGGTGGCCGCGGTGTTGGCGCTCGGAGACCGGTTCGATCTGGCCAGGAGCCTGTCCGGGGCGGCGCGGACGGTGGTCTACGCGGTGGATGTGGGGTTGCGCACCGCGCGCGCCGCACTGCCACCCCGGGGACGGGCGCGGCTGCGCGGCTTCAGGCGGGCGCCGCAGCGTCGTCCGCTGGATGAGGGCGTGGTCGAGCACGGCGGGCAGGTGGCGCTGGCGCGTGACGCCAACCCGGCACGCGATCCGGCACTGGCGTTACGGGTCGCGGCGACGGCGGCGCGAACCGGATTACCGGTCGCCACCGGCACCCTCACCACCCTCGCCGACACCGCTCCTGAACTGCGCCGGCCATGGCCGCGGCCGGCCCTGGAGGAGCTGCTGTCGCTGCTGGGCGCGGGACCGCCGGCGGTGGATGTGATCGAGGCCATGGACCGTGCCGGGCTGTGGGGGCGGCTGTTCCCGGAATGGGGTGCGGTCCGTGATCTCCCCCCGCGGGACCGTATCCACGTGTGGACCGTGGACCGGCATCTGGTGGAGGCAGCGGCCCAGGCGGCCCGGCTGACTACGAGGGTGGCTCGTCCAGATCTGTTGCTGCTCGGCGCGCTGCTGCACGACCTGGGCAAAGGCCGCGGCGGCGACCATTCCGTGGTCGGCGCCGCACTCGCGGAGCAGATCGGGCACCGGCTCGGTCTGGGGTCTTCCGACGCCGAGACGCTGCGCGCAATGGTGCGCCACCACCTGCTGCTACCCCACACCGCGACACGCCGAGATCTCCAGGACCCCAGCACCGCGAGACGGGTGGTCGCCACCCTCGGCGAGGATCCCGTCCTGCTGGAGCTGCTGGTCGCCTTGGCCGAGGCCGACAGTCTCGCCACCGGCCCCGGCGTCTGGACCGAATGGCGTGCCGCGCTGATCTCCGATCTCGCCGACCGCTGCCGCGCGGTGCTGTCCGGGCGGCCCCCGCCGACACCGGCACCGCTCACCGAGAAACACCATGCGCTGGCGCAGCGCTGCATCGAGAACGGCTCGCTGCACGTCGCGGCGGACCCCGTCGCCGGGCGACGGGAGACCACCATCGTGATGATCGTGACCCCTGGCCGGCCGGGAGTGCTCGCGCTGGCCGCCGGGGTGCTCGCGCTGCATTCCCTGCAGGTCCACTCCGCGGACCTGCAGATCGTGGAACTCCCCGAAGGCTCCGCGGCGGTGGAGAGCTTCACCGTCTCACCGCGTTTCGGTCGCTTTCCTGACGTCGCGTTGCTCCGCCAGGACCTGGCGCGCGCACTGGATGGGTCACTGTCGTTGGCGGAGGCGTTGGCCGGCAAGGAGCGCGACTACGGCGAGACGTCAGCGCCCGCCACGGGATCGCCCGAGGCCGAGACCAAGGTGTTGTGGTTCGACGACGAGGCCACCGGAGCGGTGGTCCTCGAGCTGCGTACCACCGACCGGATCGGGTTGCTGCATCGAGTCGCCATGGCGTTGGAGGGCAACGCGGTCGTCGTCCGCTGGGCACGGATCGCGACGTTGGGCAACTCGGTGGTGGACTCGTTCTGCCTGACAGCCTTCGGCGCTGACGGTATCTCCCCTGCTCAGGACATCCCCGACGGTCATGCCGTGCTGCCGCCTGAGGTACGCGATCGGGTCGAGCGTGCGGTGCTCAGCGCGGCCCGCTGAGCGCGGACTACCATCCGGCCGCATGCACCGAACTCGGGACGAGGTCGTTCCCTCACCTCCGCCGTTCGAGATCGTGTTGCGCGGGTTCGACCGCCAGCAGGTCATCGACTACGTCAGCGCGCTCAAGTCTCGCGTTGCCACCATCGGAGCCGAGCGTGATGCTGCGCTGCGGCGGGCCGGCGACCTCAACGACTACCTTGAACAGCTGCGTCGAGAGATGGCTGAGGCGACCAGGCAGGTTGATCTCCTCCGCCGGGAGGCCAAGGAAGCGGCCTCCGAGGTCGATCGGTTGCAACGCTCCCCGCTGACCGGCGCGACCGCGCGAATCCAGCGCATGCTGCAGATGGCCGAGGACGAGGCGGCCGAGCTGGCGACCTCAGCCGAGCACGAGACCGTCTCGCTGCGGGAGAGCGCCCACGCCCAGGCTGATCAGCTGCTGGCCGAGACCAGGCAGCTGTGCGAGCGCTTGGAGGCGGAGTCCACCAGCCGGCGGGAGACCGCGGATGCCGAGTCCGCCCACCGGCGCCAGCAGGCCGAGCAGCGTTCCGAACAGGACATCGCCAGCCGCCAAGCCGAGCTGGAAACCTGGGTCAGCGATTATCAAGCCCGCAGCATCGCCGCGCTGTATCTGCTCCTCCAGATCGCCGGCGAACGGCTGAACAACCGGGTGACCAAGGTCAAACGGCAGGTCAACGCCGCCAGAGTACTGCGTTCCGAGGTCACCGATCAGCTCAGCGCGGTACAACGGCTGCTGGCCGAGGCGCTCGGCGTCGCGGATCAGCCCACCGTCGCCGAGCAGGATGAGCACGCCGAGCTGCTGAGTGCGCAACCTCCACCGGAACCAGCGCCGCAACCACCGCCGGAGCCAGCGGGCAGCGCCGGCCGCTCCGGTGCGATCCGGCAGGTGTCGCGGCCCGGCCCGGTGGGTCGTCCCCAGCGGGTGGATCAATCCACCGCCCGGTACGGACTGCATCCCTAGGCACAGGGCACAACGCAGGTCGAGTAGTCCTACCTAGGCCAATCGCGGGTATTCGCGCTGCCGGTAGTGCCCAGGCAGCGGCACGCTGATCGGGTGGCTCGGCGGTGGTCGGGCGGACACGGGGCCGCTGCCCGGGCCGGAGAAATCGGGCAGCGGGTGTACCGCTCTCGCCTCCAGGAGTCCTGGCCGGATCGCCGGCAGCCCGGGGTGGGGCCTGGGATGCCGGCGATCCAGGCGTCCGTGCCGCGGTCGGCGCGGCTACGCTGGCGAACAGGTAGCCAGACTCCGGGGTCATCTCAGGGTCACGTCACCGGGGTCCATCACCCCACCGGATCTCCAAGGGAGTGCGACCGGCGTGTTCGACACCCTCTCCGACCGGCTCACCGCAGCGTTGACCAGTCTGCGCGGCAAGGGCAGGCTCTCCGACGCCGACATCGACGCCGCTGCCCGCGAGATCCGCATCGCACTGCTCGAAGCCGACGTCGCGTTGCCGGTGGTCCGCCAGTTCATCGCGCAGGTCAAGGAGCGTGCCAAGGGCGCTGAGGTCTCGGCCGCGCTGAATCCCGCCCAGCAGGTCATCAAGATCGTCCATGAGGAGCTCATCGGCATTCTGGGCGGCGAGACCCGGCGTCTGGAACTGGCGAAGACGCCCCCAACCGTGATCATGTTGGCGGGTCTGCAGGGTTCCGGGAAGACCACGCTGGCCGGCAAGCTCGCCCGTTGGCTGCGTAGCCAGGGGCACACCCCGTTGCTCGTCGCTGCGGACCTGCAACGACCCAACGCGGTCACCCAGCTGCAGATCGTGGGTGAGCAGGCGGGGGTGCAGGTGTTCGCTCCCCATCCGGGCGTGTCAGCGACCGGTGAGACGACGGCACAGTCCGGCGATGGTGTCGGTGACCCGGTCGACGTCTCGCGGCGCGGGGTCGCCGAGGCCCGGGCCCGCCAGCACGACATCGTCGTGGTGGACACCGCCGGGCGGCTGGGTATCGACGCCGAGATGATGCAGCAGGCCGCCGACATCCGGGACGCGGTGCAGCCCAACGAGACCCTGTTCGTCATCGACGCCATGATCGGACAGGACGCGGTATCCACCTCCGAGGCGTTCCGCGACGGGGTCGGCTTCACTGGCGTCGTGCTCACCAAGCTGGATGGCGACGCCCGGGGTGGTGCGGCGCTGTCAGTGCGGCAGGTCACCGGCGTGCCGATCCTGTTCGCCTCCAACGGGGAGAAGCTGGAGGACTTCGACGTCTTCCACCCGGACCGGATGGCCAGCCGGATCCTGGGCATGGGGGATCTGCTCACCCTGATCGAGCAGGCTGAGCAGGCCTTCGACGCCGAGCAGGCCGAGCAGACCGCCGCCAAGATCGGCAGTGGTGAGCTGACCCTGGAGGACTTCCTCGAGCAGATGCAGGCCATCCGCAAGATGGGGCCGATAGCCAACCTGCTCGGGATGCTCCCCGGTGCGGCCGGCATGAAAGAGCAGCTCGCCCAGGTCGACGACAAGCAACTGGACCGGTTGCAGGCCATCATCCGCGGGATGACGCCCGCGGAGCGGGCCGACCCGAAGATCATCAACGCCTCCCGGCGGCAGCGCATCGCCCGCGGGTCCGGAGTGGCAGTCAGCGAGGTCAACCAGCTCGTCGAGCGGTTCTTCGAGGCTCGCAAGATGATGCAGCAGATGGCCGGCCGGTTCGGTTTCCCCGGGACCGGCCCCGGACGCCGGGCCCGCAAGGGACGCAAGGCCAAGAAGGGCAAGGGACGGGGCCCGACACCGCCGAGGACGCCCAGAGCGCTGCCCGGCGGCATGCCGACGCTGCCCGGCAACATGCCCGAACTGCCGGATCTATCTAAATTGCCCGGGATGGACCAGCTGCCCCCCGGCTTCGACCCGACGAAACTGTTCCGCAAGAAATGATGTTTGCTGACAGGTAACGACAAACGTTAGAACCGTTCGCGCTGGTCCGTGATTGATCGACTTTGCAGGAGAGATTGGTCTGTGGTGTGGCAAACGCCCACGAGGCGGGAAGGACGGCCGAAACCGGACGGCCCGCACGAGGGTGTGCCCCGGCACCTGCACCGGCCGGTCCGCCGATGGTTAAACGACACCTTTGGTTGCCCATCCGGAGTCTTCATCTCGGAAACTGCCCGAACCGCGACGATGCAGGCTGTCGCAGTTACCTGCCGAATCCCGCTCGACGCTTTGGCATCGGATTCTTGGCTCTGGAGCGAGATCATCAATTTTTGTAACTCGGACCCGGATCAGTTTCTGGACGTCGTCCACGCCACGATCCAGCTGGCTCAGGAGACCTGTTCCACAGACAGACTTGAGCAGATGCTCCTCTACGGCGGCTCTGCCTGGACAGCCACCAAGACAGGACTGTGGCGACGCGTCGATCCAGTCGCGCAAGAGGCATACGACACCGCCTCGCTACCGCACGACGCTGCGAGCGATGAGCTGGTGGAGGCATGGAGGAAGGCCTACGGCCGTGAGCCTGATCCCTCTGACGCCTGGGACCACTCGATCAAGGCTGTGGAGCATATTCTCAAGCCAGTTGTCTGCCCGAGCAACGCGAAGGCGACCCTGAGCAATGTCATCGGCGATCTGCGCTCGCAGCCCCAGCGCTGGAAGCTCGTGCTCCCCGGTACGAACAGTGACTTCAGCGCTAACCGGCTCGTGCTGATGCTGGAGTTGATCTGGCCGAACCCTGACCGTCACGGAGGCGGCACCCCCGCGGTAATCACCCTCGAACAGGCACAGGCCGTTGTTCATCTTGCGGTGACGATCGTGCAATGGGGACGAGTCCAGGTTCTCCAGCGGATCCCATAGTCGGTCTCACTCAGATCGGATCGCTAGCGACAGCGACCCGGCGGGCTAGCAGCACCAGCTTCTGAGGCTCCTCGCCAGGACGCTCATCCAACGCCATGATCAACGGTTTCAGGCGCTCCCGTGCTCGTTTCGTGTGCATCTCTCGCACCTGCGTGATCGCTTGGTAGGCCCGCAGAGTTCCAGTCGAGTCCCCGGAACGCACATGCAGTGTCGCCATGGTGATCTCGCCCAGGACAGTAGATCTGCGATCTTGTGAACCCTGCCAGTGCCGCAGCGACGTGGCCACGAACCGCTCGGCCGAGTCATCATTGCCAAGCTGCATCTGGATGAGTCCGTTGAGCCAGTCCATCTCGGCCGCGTCGTCCGCATCCGGCGGACGCCAGCCCTCGAGTGCCCGTGCCAGCGACACCCGGCACTTGTCCCGGTGACCCATTTCAGCCAGGATGCAGGCCGAGTCGGCACCGATCCATGCCTTCAGCGCTTCGGTACGCTCGCTTGGTTCGGCATCGTTCAGTCGCATCTCGCCGAGCTGCAAGAACTTGAGACCATCGGTAAGGGCACCTTGCTCCGCCACTGAGACCCCAGCGAGGTAGGCGGCACGGGAGAACTCATATCCATCGCCGTGGTTGCCGAGACTCATCGCACGAGCAAAGTGGTATCGGGCTCGGTCTTGATCCTTGGAGTCATACGCCGCCCAGCCAGCCACGTTGTGCAGCCCGGCCACGGCCTTCATCATCCCCAGCTTGGTCATGTCAGCCGCTGGGACCTCTAGCAGTCGCTCGGCGCGCTGGGCGACTGGCGTGAGAATGTCGGCGCAGCCACCGTAGTACTGGGCCTGTGCATCGAGGCGGGCCGTCATCTCCACTATCGCCGCGACATCGGCCTCACCTAGTTGTGCTGGCAGCGGGGTTGGAGCCGGTGGACGTTCAGGTACCTCTAAGATCTCGCCCAGGATCGGGCGGTTGAACAGCGCGATCGCCCCGGCCGCGAGCAACCCTCGGCGTCTCATCTCCTCGGTCACCTCGTCAACAATCGGCGAATCGTCCCCCTCGCCGTCGCCAGCGTAGGCAAGACCCATCGCTCCCCGCGACACGCCGAAGCCCTCCGCAACCCTTACGAGTACGTCGTAGCCCTGTACTTGGCGTCCGGAGATGATCTCGGATACCTCGGACGCCTGCTGTCCTACCAGCGACGCGATGTGCGCCTGTGTTACGCCGTTGTCGATGAGGATCTTGTACACCTTGGTGATGTCACGCTCCGCCAGAGCGCGTCGCATGTCCGGCTGCTCGAAGATCGCCGGGTCGGTGTCCTTGATTGCCATCATCGCTCCCTATGAGACGTCTAGCCGCGAAGGAGGGTACGCGAGCGGTTCAGCAACAAGATCGTCGGATGGGTTGATCTCCGATGGTCCCGCTCTGGTGTCGAATACACTGACCAACGATGACAACGGGCGATCGTCAACGACAACGGTTTCCGCGCGTCAGCACGACACCCGGTACAGCTACCAGCGCTGGTGAGCACACCCACACGGTTCCGCGAGAAATCACGGAGTCTTTGCCGGCGCAGGCGATGCACCTACGGGGAGTGCTACTGCCCGCCGGGGAACCGGGCGAGCTGTGGGTGGCTGACGGGGTGATCTGCGCCGACCCGGTGCCCGGGGCGGTCACTGCCTGCGACGGCGGTTACATCCTGCCCGGCCTGGTCGACGCGCACTGCCACGTCGGTATCGGCGCTCAGGGGGCGACGAGCCTGGCCGAGGCGGCCGAGCAGGCCGCCATCAACCGGGACGCCGGGACGCTTCTCGTCCGGGACTGCGGATCCCCGATCGACACCCGCCCGTTGCAGGCCCGCGATGACCTGCCGCGCATCATCCGGGCCGGCCGCCACCTGGCCCGCCCCAAGCGCTACATCCCGACCATCGGTGTGGAGTTGGACGAGCCCGGGCTGCTGCCGCAAGCGGTGCTGGAGCAGGCCGCCGCCGGGGACGGCTGGGTCAAGCTGGTCGGTGACTGGATCGATCGCTCCACGGGCGATCTCGCTCCGCTGTGGCCTGATGACGTGCTCCTCGAAGCGGTCGCCGCCGCACACCATGCCGGCGCCAGGGTCACTGCGCACGTCTTCGGCGCCGACGCCCTACCCGCCCTGATCGCCGCCGGGATCGACTGCATCGAGCACGGCACCGGCCTGTCCGCCGACACCATCACCGCGATGGCCGTGCGCGGCACCGCTCTGGTTCCCACACTGATCAACATCGAGATGTTCCCGGTGATCGCTGAGCGCGCCGCCAGATTCCCGCGCTACGCCACGTACATGCGTGCGCTGCACGCCGGGGTCCGGGACACCATCGGTGCCGCCATCGAGGCGGGAGTCCCGATCTACGCAGGCAGCGACGCTGGTGGCGGGATTCAGCACGGTCGCCTGGTAGATGAGATCGTCGCGTTGCGCACCGCTGGCCTCACCGGTGCGCAGGCACTGGCGGCGGCGAGCTGGGCGGCCCGCGACTGGCTCGGTGTCGCGGGCCTAGTGCCCGGTGCGCCCGCGGACCTGCTGGTCACCCGCGCCGACCCGCGGCTCGACCCGGACACCCTGCGCAATCCCGCGTTGCTGCTGTTGCGGGGTCGGGCGCGGTGAGCGCCGTCCTGCCGGATACCCGCCATGGTCGGCGGCTGCTCACCTGTTTCGTGGTCGCGGAGCTGACCTTCGTGGTGGCGTCCGTGCTGGCCGTGCTCCCCTTCCTGCCGGCGCAGCGGGCGCCCGGTATGGGATTGCCCGGCGCGGCGCTGGTCCTCGCGCTCGTGGTGCCGGCGGTGGCGTCCGGTCTGGTCGTGCTCATCGGGACCGTGCTGATCGGCCGGGGGACGCTGCCAGAACGGCTGCGCGATCAGCTGCCGCTGCGTTGGCGGCCCGCCGACCTGGGTATCGGGCTGGCGTTGGGCGTTCTCAGCCTGATCGTCACCCTGCCCGCCTCGATGTTGTGGGCACGCTGGGTCGGCGAGAGCCAGGCGAAATCGGCGGTAGGGGAGGTGTTCGGCGACCAGCGGCTGTCCCTCGGGTTGGCGCTCACGCTGTTCTTCGCGGTGTGGCTGATCGCGCCGTTGTGCGAGGAGCTGCTCTACCGGGGCGTGCTGTGGCGCGCGATGGAGTGCTGGCGGTGGAACCGCTGGGTGATCTTCGGGCTGACCACCCTGCTGTTCTCGCTGGCCCACCCACTGTTCTCGCTGTCCTACAGCGAGCTGTTGCGCACTCCGCTACTGGTGGTGATCTCGGTGCCGCTCGCGCTCGCGCGATTGCTCACCGGGAACCTGCTGGCCAGCATCGTCGCCCACCAGACGAACAATCTCCTGCCCGCGCTCGGCCTCCTCTTCCTCACGCTAGGCACCCCACCCCCCTAATCCCCGCGTGTCGCGCTCTTCTGCTCGGCGTGTCGCGCTCCTGTGCTCGTTGTGTCGGGCTCTTCTGCTCGGTGCACCTTGCAGATCGTGGACGGGTGCTACGGGCAGTCGGGGTGGTCTGGCACAATAGGTCGCTGTTGTCGCGGTGGGTCCTCTCAGCACGCCGTGACCACTGACCTCGCGAGCACCGTCGGTCCGTGTCCCCACCGTGGGCCGTGCGCGCTCACCGTGAACATTTGTGCGTCGACAGGAGTAGCTCGACCCGTGGCTGTCAAGATCAAGCTCATGCGGCTCGGCCGGATTCGCCAGCCGTACTACCGGATCGTCGTCGCCGACGCCCGCACCCGCCGCAACGGTAGGGCGATCGAGACGATCGGCAAGTACCACCCCAAGGAGCAACCCAGCCTCATCGAGGTCGACTCGGAACGGGTGCAGTACTGGCTCGGCGTCGGGGCTCAACCCACCGATCCGGTTCAACATCTTCTCGAGGTCACCGGGGACTGGCAGCGCTTCAAGGGCCTCCCGGGGGCAGAGGGCACGTTGCAGCGTGCCGAGCCGAAGCCGGACAAGGCTGAGCTGTTCAACCGGGCGCTGGCGCTGGCAGGCGAGGTACCCACCACCGAGGCCACCACACCCCGGCGCAAGGCCTCCCGCCAGATCGACACCGGCACTGGTGTTGCCCCGGACAAGAACGTCGAGAAAGCCCCAGAACCGGACCCGGCTGAAGCCTCATCTGCAGCTGATGACCGGGAGGACACTGCGACGGTCGCGGACGGCCAGGTGTGAGCATGCTGGCGGACGCGCTCGAGCATCTCGTCCGGGGGATCGTCGATAATCCCGACGATGTGCGCGTCCAGCTGTTGACCACCCGACGGGGCCGCACCCTCGAGGTGCACGTCCACCCCGATGATCTCGGCAAAGTGATCGGCCGTGGTGGGCGGACAGCCACGGCGTTGCGCACGGTGATGGGCGGTATCGGCGGGCGTGGGGTTCGCGTCGACGTCGTCGACACCGATCGCTGAGTGTGCGGGCTGAGGCGCCGACCGTGCAGCCGAGTAGCGACAATCCGGGGCGGGACACCGCAGGCCCGGACACCCGGTTGATGGTCGGCAGGATCGGCCGACCACACGGCCTGCGTGGCGAGGTCACGGTGCAGGTGCGCACTGATTTCCCGGAACAGCGCTTCGCGGCCGGTGCGCAGCTGCAAGGGAATACCGGCCGCACGCTCACGGTGGAGGCCGCCCGCCCGCACAAGGGGGCCCTCCTGGTGCGATTCGTCGGGATAGCCGACCGCGACGCGGCGATCGAGCTGTGCGGGTGCATCCTGCACGTCGATGCCGCTGAGTTGCCCGATCTGGATGACCCTGACGAGTTCTACGACCACCAGCTCGAGGGCCTGGCCGCGGTGGGTCCCGACGGTGCGACGCTGGGCACGGTGCGCGAGGTGCTGCACGCTCCGGCCAGCGACCTGCTGGTACTCGACACCGACCGCGGCGAGGTGCTGGTGCCCTTCGTCCGCGCCATCGTGCCCGAGGTGGACCTGCTCGCGGGCCGGGTGCGGCTCGACCCACCTGCCGGGCTGATCGACTGAAGGCTCTCCCACGGTGCTGATTCAGATAGTGACGATCTTTCCCGAGTACCTGGCTCCGGCCCGGGAGGCTCTGCTCGGCCGTGCCATCGAGCGGAATCTGATCGGCTTCAGGGTGCATGACCTGCGGGATTGGGCCCATGACGGGCATCGGTCGGTGGACGACGCGCCCTATGGTGGGGGACCAGGCATGGTGATGCGGCCCGACGTATGGGGCGAGGCGCTGGACGAGGTGCTCGCCGGCGAGCCGCCGCCACGGTTGGTGGTGCCCAGCCCTGCAGGACGGCCCTTCACCCAGCACCTTGCCGCCGAGCTGGCAACCCAACCCCGCCTTGTCTTCGCCTGCGGTCGCTACGAGGGCATCGATCAGCGGGTGCTCGACGAGGCCGCCGAGCGGGTGGCCGTCGATGAGATCTCGATCGGCGACTACGTGCTCGTCGGGGGTGAGGCTGCGGTGCTGGTGATGGTCGAGGCCATCGCCCGGCTGCTGCCGGGGGTGCTGGGCAACCCCGCATCGGCGACGCAGGACTCGTTCTCCGACGGGCTGCTGGAGGGGCCCTGCTACACCCGTCCGGAGTGCTGGCGTGGCCGGGAGGTTCCCGCTGTACTGCGTTCGGGTAACCACGCGGCGATCGCCCGCTGGCGCCGGGACCGTGCGGTGGAACGCACCGCGACCCGGCGTCCGGATCTGTTGGCGGCACTGCCCTCGGACGCGCTGGACAGTGCCGACCGCGCCCTGCTCGAGGGGCTCGCCACCCCGCCCCCGTAGGAAACCGCCCAGTTTCATCGCGGACCGCCGCGTCTGGCACACTGAACCGGTTACCACAGCGGAGCAACGTGGGGACTGCCCCCAGGGCGGACGTCCTTGCCGTCGCGCCAGCCGCTGTTCGCGTCCTCTCCAGGACGCTCCAGACCGTGCATTGCACCCGAAGACGAGGATGGACTCCCGATGAACACCCTGGACGCCCTGGACGCGAAGTCGCTGCGGACCGACATCCCCGACTTCCGCCCCGGTGACACGCTCAAGGTGCACGTCCGCGTCATCGAAGGTTCCCGCCAGCGGGTCCAGATCTTCCAAGGTGCGGTCATCCGGCGTCAGGGGGCCGGAGTGCGGGAGACCTTCACCGTGCGCAAGGTGTCCTTCGGTGTGGGCGTAGAACGAACCTTTCCGGTGCACACCCCGAACATCGCCAAGATCGAGGTGGTCACTCGCGGTGATGTCCGGCGTGCCAAGCTGTACTACCTTCGTGATCTCCGGGGTAAGGCTGCGAAGATCAAGGAGAAGCGTGAGACGCCGTCCGCTTCCTGATCCCCCGGTACTGGCCGCCTGTCGATAGCCTGAGGACGTGGCGCACCTGGCTCGCTCGACGGAACCCGCTCGCGGCGACGATCCCAGTGTTTCCCGCGGTCGCGGCGTGCACCGGCATCGCTTGTCGAGGCGCAAGAAGGGCTCCTTCTGGCGTGAGCTGCCGATCCTGATACTCACCGCGCTGGTGCTCACCTTCCTGATCCAGACGTTCCTGGCCCGGGTGTATGTGATCCCCTCGGCGTCCATGGAACCGACCCTGCACGGCTGCCCGGGCTGCACCAACGATCGGGTGCTGGTGGACAAGCTGAGCTACCGGTTCGGCGATCCCAGGCCTGGTGACGTGGTGGTGTTCCGCGGCACCGACTCATGGGGTAGTGAGTTCATCAGCCAGCGATCGGCCAACGTGCTCATCCGTGGGCTCCAGCAAGTCGGCTCGGTGATAGGCCTGGCCCCACCGGATGAGCGGGACTTCGTCAAGCGGGTGATCGCGGTGGGTGGGCAGACCGTGCAGTGTTGTGATCCGCAGAGCCGCGTCGTGGTCAACGGAGCCTCGCTGACCGAGCCCTACGCGGTTTTCGCTGGCCAGCAGCCCCAGGAGGAGTTCGGCCCGGTCACGGTGCCGATGGGTAACTTGTGGATGATGGGGGACAACCGGAACAACAGCGCGGACTCGCGACGGCACGTCGCGGACCAGCGCACGGGTACCGTGCCGGTGAGCAACATCATCGGTAAGGCTCGCTTGATCGTGCTCCCGCTGGGGCGGTGGCAGGGCATCTCCGATCCTGATCCGCAACCCGTCAAGGCGCTCGGTGCGCCAGGTCCCCGCTCGTCGTCGATGGAGTTCTGGCCGGTCAACCTGCCGCTGGGCGCTGGTCTCATCTTGAGCTGGCCGGTGTTGCGAGCCGGCCGGTCCCTGCGGGAGCGGGTGGTCGCCCGCAGGCGGGGCTGACGGGAGTGCCGGCCATGACGTGTGACAGCAGCCACCCTCTGCCCCGACCGCCCAGAGCCGTGGTGCGCAGGGACGGCGGCACGTGGACCCTGCAGGCTGTGCTGCACCGCAAGGGCCTGGGCCCGGTCGCTGGAGTGGACGAGGCCGGTCGGGGGGCGTGCGCAGGTCCGTTGGTGGTGGCGGCATGCGTGCTGCGGCCTGCCGATGCGGCGGCGCTGGCTGGGCTCACTGACTCCAAGCTGCTGTCCGCCGCGCGCCGGGAGCATTACCACGATGTGATCGTCACCAGGGCGCTGTCCCGCAGCGTCGTGGTGATCCCACCCGATGAGGTCGACGAGTTGGGCGTGCACGTGGCCAACCTGGAGGGCATGCGGCGCGCTGTCGCCGGTCTTGCCGTGCATCCCGGTTACGTCCTCACCGACGGGTTCCGGGTGCCCGGCCTGACCGCCCCGAACCTGGCGGTGATCGGCGGGGACCGGGCCGCGGCGTGCGTGTCGGCAGCCTCGGTGCTGGCCAAGGTGACCCGCGACCGGATCATGCGTGAGCTGCACGCACGGATGCCGTGGTACGGCTTCAGCGAGCACAAGGGCTACTGCACGCCGGAGCACAACGCGTCCCTGCTGGCGCATGGTCCCTGTGCCGAGCACCGGTTCAGCTACGTCAACGTCGTGCTGGCGGCACGTGCGCACGGTCTGTGCGCTCCAGCGCGGGGAAGTGCACAGCCGAGGCCGTGCCCGTTAGTGGAACCGGCGGTGGGTCAGAATGGGGGATCGCTGACCATGTCAGCGGCACGAGCAGGAGGAGCCGGCACCCGATGAAGCGACCGACGCAGCAACCGATGGGCCACCGATGAGCACCGAGGATCTCGAGAAGTACGAGACCGAGATGGAGCTGTCGCTCTACAAGGAGTACCGCGACGTCGTCGGTCAGTTCGCCTATGTGGTGGAGACCGAGCGGCGCTTCTACCTGGCCAACGTGGTGGATGTGCAGGCCCGTAACGCCGAGGGAGAGGTCTACTTCGAGGTACGGATGTCCGATGCCTGGGTGTGGGACATGTACCGGCCAGCTCGATTCGTCAAGAATGTCCGAGTGCTTACCTTCAAGGACATCAATATCGAGGAAGTGGACAAGCCCGATCTCCGCCTGCCCGAGAGCGGCCCCTTCGGCGGCTGACCGAACCTCGTCGATCCTTTCGGCAACACGTTGGTGAGCTGGCTGTCACGGACCCGAAACGGTGCACGGTCACCATCAACCCACCATCTATCCAGGCGACGAGGCCTCGCACGGACGGAGGCCGGCGATGAGTGGATCACCGACGAGAGAGTTTGAGACCACCTCTGCGGAGCAGCGCAATCGTCCCTGTGCGTGCCGCACCGAGTCGTTTCGATTCTGCCCCTGCTATTCCACGCGTACCTGGCAGCGTGGGGACCCGACGACGGATCTGCCCGCGGCACCCCTCTGGCGGCCATCGCAGCCCAAGAAGGTGAGCGACGCGGCGTGACGTTCAGATGTGTTCATGACAGTGATTGATCGCTAATCCCCAATCCGCTTGAGTGTGACCGGGGGTAGGTCCATTTCTTGCTCACCAAGCGGCGATGCCACCGCATGATCGTGCTCGGGGTAACTAGCCGATGCCCACGCAGTGCCTTGGGCAGTAGCCGAACAACGCAGCCAGTACTGCCCGACCGGCCAAGTCGAGGGAGTTTGGGGTTGGCTCGGCGCAGCACAGCAACTTCGTGGCGCAGGATAAGGAGTTCCGCATCCTTGGACGCCGACGACCGGCCAAGCAACACCAACCAGGCCGACAGTCGGACGAAGACCAGATGCAGCAGGCGCAACAACACGGCCCACGATCATGCACCAGCGCCGACGAACACCATCACCGCACGTTGCGATGTACACCGACTTCTGGAACCCAACACGCATCATGAAATAGTTCACTAAACAGCTGTCTGGAAAATGCGGGGCCGCTCACCTTGGCGCGCCTCCCACATTACACCCCCAACGGTTCAGCCGCCGGGGTGAGGGTTCCCATCCGCGCTGGGTCAGGAAGCCTAGAAAGCCTCGAGCGCCGCGTCAGCCTCGAGTCCGCTATCGCCGAACTGGCTAGTTCACTGCAGCGCGCGCTACAGTGACTGACAGCGACATACTGATCACGTGATCTACCCGGCGAGCTATGATCCCTGCCATGTCCGATCTGCCGGATCTCCTCGCCATCCCAGGCATGCGCACTGCGCTGGCTGCTCGCGACATTGCTGCGGTCTATCGCCTGCTCTCTCGGCATGGGGTGGCTCAGCGCCAGATCGCTGCAGCTACAGGTCAGTCACAGTCTGAGGTCTGCGAGATCCGCAAGGGTCGCCAGGTGCAGGCCTACGACGTGCTGTTGCGGATCTGTGAGGGACTCGGGATCCCGCGTGAGCTGATGGGGTTGTCCTTCGGTGCATATGCTGAGGGCACGGCCTTAGACGAGCCAGGTGGGGAGGATGCTGAAGACGTGCTCAGACGGCAGTTTCAGCATCTGCTGGCTCTCGCGGGCGTAGCTGCCTTCGGTGTCGCAGTTCCGGGTGTGGGGGAGTTGTCTGCACTGGCCGCGCCGGGCAAGCCCATGGATGTCCCAGCTCGGATCGGTCGAGCTGATGTCGAGACAATCTCTGCGCTGACCCGCGCCGCTGCGGATGTCGCTCGCACCCAGGGCGGGGGAGCAGGTCCTGCCGTGGCTCTCGCCGAGTGGGCAGATCGTTGTTTGGCAGCGCAGGCATCAGACACAGCCCGTCGTGCTCTCCTGGTTGCGCTTTCTGATCTTCATGTCATCGCGGCATGGTGTTGTCATGACAGCGCCGCCCCGGCTCAGTCTCACCATCACTTCTCTGCGGCAGTGGATCTCGCCACCCAGGCTCAGGACAGCTACCAGGCTTCCTACGCGCTGCGCCACGCGGCGATGATGTTGCTGGATCGCGGCAAGCCCAACGATGCTCTCAAGCTCGTGCAGATGGCTGAGGTTCGCCTACTTGATGCACCTGCCGACGATCCGCGCGTCGCCCCGCTGCGCTCCTGGCTCGCGATGCTGTCTTCCCTTGCCCAGAGCCGCCTCGGCCCGCCAGGCGTCGACTCCGCTTCAGCACGGTCGGCTCTCGCTTGTGCTCGGGATGGCTGGTCGCCTCCCTCTGTACATGCGAGAGCGGACTTTGATCTGACTGCTGCGATGGTGCACCTTAATATTGGCGGGATCGATACTGCCGAGATGATGGCATCGACTGCGGTGAAGATTTTCTCTGCAGGCAGCGATCGCCGTGAGGGCGTGCTCGCGGACATCACTCTGGCCAGACTTCACGTGATCTCTGGGGATCGGGATGCTGCTCGGCTGGCAGCGCAGGCCGTCGAGGGCGTGATCCCTACGCGTAGCGCGGTGGCGCGAGCCGCCCTACTGCCCCTTGCAGGGGAGCTGAAGCTGCGGGGTCGCTCGGACTTCGCGGAGCTGGCTCGCAGGGCTGGGCACGTGGCTACAGCGAGTGTGTAAGTGACAGTGTTACCGTGTGTTAAGCGGCGCTACGTTAAGTTTGCGATACCGCTTGTCCGGTTGCAACTGTTGCTTCCTATGGTGCTTGACATCGTTACTGGCAAATCATATCTTCCCCGCAGGGGAGGCGATCTCGAAGGAAATTGGCCACCAAATGGTGGGCTATGTTCCTTCGGGAGACCGCAGTGTCGACGGCGCAGGTTGTGCAGGCGCTCCTGGAGCGCGCGTGGCTGGCGCCTCTGATCCCCGTCACCTGGCTGGTGCTGAAGCTGACCCGTACCGGTGCGCGGATCCTGCGCGCCCGAGCCTGGGACCGGATCCTACGGGGCAACGGTGTGTCCGAGGACCAGCGCCGCAAGCTGATCACTGACGCAGCGCAGCGAGATCTCAAGTCTTCGTGACCCGGTGCCGCGTCGCAAAAATGTGAATCACAGAATCGTGCGGCCGGTGACAGGTACCTCACCGTTTGATATCATATCAATTGTCTAGAGCCGACCAGCGCGTAGGGAGCCTTACGGACTTCATATCGACAACTGAGGTTCCCCCCGTAGCACGGACACCTCCGGTGTGGGGTCAGTGATCTTGGTCTGGCCTGGTGTGGCGGGTTTCGAAGGTGGCGGGACTGTGCATTCCTATGCTGGAATGGCGACGTTTCGGGTTGTACCAGCATTTTATTCACTCGAAGATGGTGTTGGCAAGCTCGTCGCGTGTCTGCCAGTCTTTCGTGTCGAGCAGCTCGAGTTGCATCGTGCCCCAGAAGGATTCCATCATGGCATTGCCGTAACAGTCGCCGACGGTGCCCATAGAGGCGAGGAGTCCACTGGCGCGCAGGCGTTGACCGAAGGCCCACGAGGTGTATTGCGAACCCTGGTCGGAGTGTAGTATCGTTTTCTTGTCGCCAGGTTGTTTATCGGGTTGGCGGCGGATGACGGCCATGCTGAGTGCGTCCGTGACGAGTTCGGTGCGCATGTGCTCGGCGATGGACCAGCCGACGATGAGCCGGGAATAGGCATCCATCACCGCCGCGCAATACACGGTGCCTTCCCTGGTGGGGTGTTCGGTGATGTCGGTAACCCACAGCCTGTTCGGCTCGGTGACAGTGAAGTCACGGTTGACCAGGTCCGAGCTGGGTTGGGCGTCCAGGTCGCGGACGGTACAGCCGCGGCGTCGCCGCCGGTAGAGGCCCTAAATACCGGCCTGGCGCATCAGCCGGGCAACCCGCTTGAGGTTCACCCCCCAGCCCGAGCCCAGTGTCATCTCGGCGTGGACCCGCGGTGAACCATACGTTTCGCGGGAGTCGACGTGAATCTGTTTAATGTGCTTCAGTAATAGCTCGTCCTCTTGGTGGCGTGGGGATACGGGGCGGGAAATCCAGTCGTGATATCCTGATCGTGACATCTCCAATACCCGGCAGGCCACCGCGACATCAATATCGTCATCGGCGAGTTCACGGACCAGCGCCTAGATCAATTTGGGAGAACATTCTCCCGGGCGAAGTGCGCTGCCGCCCGCTTCAGGATCTCCACCTCGAGTTCGAGTCTGCGCTTATCCTTGCGCAGCTCAGCCAGCTCCTTTTTCTCGGCACTACTCAGCCGCGTCTGGCTCCCATTCTCGTCGACATCAGCCTGAGCCACCCAATTCCGCAGGCACGACTCACTGATATCAAGATCCTTCGCCAACTCAGCGATCGGTTTGGACCGCTGACGGGCCAACTCAACGGCGCGACGACGGAACTCGGCAGGGTGAGGTGGAGGCACGGCGGCATCCTTCCTGATGGCCGAAGCCATCTCAGGTCGGGTGTCCGTGCTACGGGGGGAAGCTCAAACCTATTCTCCCAGCTCAGCGACCACACACCTGAACGACACGCCGATTATTCAGTGGCCTCCTAGGCGCTCCAGTTATCCACACCCACCCCTGTTGTCCACAGGCACGACTGTGCTTGTTCGACGGCGTCGGCTCGACTCGGCAGCCTGGGTCCGGAGATCACTGTTCCGGAGATCACTGTAAGAACGGGGAGGTCGAGGTGGAGACGACGGCGCGGGCGGCGGATCGCCGCAAGGGCGAGCTGGGCAGGCGGGGTGAGGAGTTGGCGGCGCAGTACCTGGCAGTCACCGGACTCGTGGTGCTCTCGCGCAACTGGCGGTGCCGCGACGGTGAGGTCGACCTGGTCGCAACGGACGGTGTGCGACTGGTTGTCTGTGAGGTCAAGACCCGGTCGGGCACCGGCTACGGGGAACCCGCCGAGGGCGTGACATCGGCGAAGGCCGCCAGAATCAGGCGAGTCGCGGCGGAGTGGCTGCGGACCTACCGGGTGGGCTGGTGCGAAGTGCGCTTCGACGTGCTGGCGGTGCTGTGCCCGCCTGAGGGGCCGTGCACCGTGGAGCACCTGCAGGGTGCTTTCTGATGGCGCTGGCCAGCGCCTGGGCGGTGGCGCTACACGGAGTCGACGGCGTCCTTGTGGAGATCGAGGCCCACATCGGTCCCGGCCTACCGGGTTTGCAGATGGTGGGCCTGCCCGATACCTCCCTGTCCGAGGCTCGGGACCGGGTACGGGCCGCGGTGCTCAACTCGGGCCGGCGCTGGCCGCCGCGCCGGATGACCCTCGCGCTCTCGCCTGCCACCTTGCCCAAGGTCGGGAGTAGCTATGACCTCGCCATCGCGTGCGCTCTACTGGCGGCCGATGGCCGGATCCCAGCCGATCGGCTCCGGGGACTGGTCCTGATCGGTGAGCTGGCTCTGGATGGCCGGTTGCGTCCGGTCCGGGGGGTCTTGCCTGCGGTCCTTGCGGCGCGCAGGGTGGGGATCGAGCAGGTGGTGGTGCCGAGCGCCTCGCTCGCCGAGGCGGCACTGGTCGACGGTGTGCGGGTGTACGGCGCGGCCCACCTCAAGGATGTCCTGGCCTGGTTCCAGGACGGCACCGTGCTGACCCGTCCCGGCCCGCCAAGCCCGGCACTGTTGCCCACGGTCCCGGACCTCGCCGACGTACTGGGACAGGGTGATGCCCGCTGGGCGGTGGAGGTCGCCGCTGCGGGTGGCCACCATCTACTGCTCACTGGGCCACCCGGGACGGGCAAGACCATGCTCGCCCAGCGGATGGTCGGGTTGCTGCCAGCGCTCACCGACTCCGAAGCGCTCGAGGTGACCGCGGTGCACTCGGTGGCCGGTCTGCTCGCCTCGGACACGCCGCTGATCACGCTACCGCCGTTCGTCGCGCCGCACCACACCAGCTCGGTGGCTGCATTGGTGGGTGGCGGTTCGGGAATGGCTAAGCCGGGCGCGGTGAGCCGAGCCCACCGCGGGGTGCTGTTCCTCGATGAGGTCGCTGAGTTCGGGCCGCGGTCGCTGGAGGCGTTGCGGACTCCGTTGGAGGATGGTGAGGTCCGGTTGGCCCGCCGGGACGGGGTGGTGCACTACCCGGCGCGTTGCCAGCTGGTGCTGGCGGCCAACCCGTGCCCGTGCGCGCCTGCGGATGAGCGGGATTGTGTCTGTGCTCCGGCTGCCCGTAGGCGTTATCTGGGTCGGTTGTCCGGTCCGTTGCTGGATCGGGTGGACGTGCGGGTGGCGATGCGCCCGGTGAAGTACATGGGCGCCGCCGACGCCGAGCCGGAGAGCTCCGCGGCGGTGCGGGAGCGGGTGGTTCAGGCCCGCGCTGCCGCCAGGGCGCGATGGGTGGGCACTGGTTGGAGCACCAACGCTGAGGTGCCCGGTCCGGTCTTGCGGCGCCGGTTCCGGCTATCGCGGGCGGTGACCGAACCCATCGAGGTCGCACTGCATCGGGGCCTGGTGACTGCCCGGGGAGCGGACCGCACGTTGCGGCTGGCCTGGACGATGGCCGATCTGGCGGGGCGGGATCGACCAGAGCTCGAGGATGTGTCCGCCGCGATGGGGCTGCGGGATCGGAGTGCGGCATGAGGCCGGGGGATCGTGAGCTGCGCCGGGCCCGGGCCTACCTCAGCAGGGTGGCCGAGCCACCGGCTCCGGCGTTGTCGGAGCTGATCGAGGAGATCGGTCCGGTACGGACGGCCCGGCTAGTGGCCGCTGGCGCGGTGTCCGACCGGGTGGCCGCGGAGACAGCGGCCCGCCGAGACGATGATCGGGCCGAGGCTGACCTGTCGGCGATCGCCGCGCTCGGCGGCCGGCTGGTGATTCCCGAGGACCCCGAATGGCCCACCGGGGCGCTGGGCTGCTTCGCCACTCCTGCTGCCCAGGCCGATGAGCGCTGGCGGGCTCCCGTGGCGCTGTGGATACGCGGAGCCGTCGGTCTCGACGGGCTCGGTGAGCGGGCGGTGGCGGTGGTGGGTGCCCGGGCCGCGACCGGATACGGTGAGCACGTCGCCGCCGAGTTCGGGTACGGGCTCGCCGAAAGTGGATTCGCGGTGGTCTCCGGCGCCGCGTTCGGCATCGATGGTGCCGCGCATCGGGGCGCGCTGGCCGCCGAGGGCTGTACCGTCGCGGTGCAGGCCTGCGGGCTGGATCGGGTTTATCCCGCAGGCCACCACGGGCTTCTGGATCGGATCGCCGCGAGCGGCGTGGTGGTCAGTGAGTACCCACCGGGTGTCCGGCCGGCGCGTCACCGCTTCCTTGTCCGCAACCGCTTGATTGCCGCGTTCGCCGCCGGCACTGTGGTGGTCGAGGCCGGGGCGCGCAGCGGCGCCCGACGAACCGCCACCGTCGCGGCCGCGCTGGGGCGGGTGGTGATGGCGGTGCCGGGTCCGGTCACCTCAGCGCTCTCGGTCGGCTGCCACCTGCTGGTACGCGACGAGCAGGCGGTGCTGGTCACTCGGGTGGCGGAGGTGATGGAGGCGGTAGGCCGGATCGGCGCGGACCTTGCGCCGCCGTTGAGCACCCCGCGCCTGCGCACTGACGGGCTGAGCCCGGAGCTGCTGGCCGTCTACGAGGCGTTGCCCGCCCGGGCTTCCCGACATCCTGAGCAGTTGGTGCGCGAATCGGGCGTGCCATTGCACCGGGTGCGCGCCGCGCTGCCGTTGCTGGAGTTAGCCGGCGTGGTGGGGTGCGGTGTCAGCGGGTGGCACCGGATATTCCCCGACACCCCTTCGGGGCTTGGGGTGCCGACCCATACGGCACCACCCTCACGAGGGCGAAGGTCAGGCGCCGAAGTGCCTGGGATGCCCGGCCGTTAATCGCTCTGATGAGCCTCCTGGTAAACGCAAATAGGACACCTGTCGCCGCGTCTTCATCGAGTATTCCCCGACACCTGGGGCGTGGCGGTGCTTGACGTGGCGCCCTCGAAGGCGCAGCGTGCTGCGGGTGCGGGAGGAGCGGCTGGCATCCGAGTCGCTGCCGGCGGGCTTGGCCGACTACCGGGAGCGTTTCGCGGCTCATCTGCGGTCGGTGCGGGGGCTCTCGACGCACACCGTACGGGCTTACCGTGGCGATGTCACCGCATTGCTCCAGTATCTGGTGGACTCGGGCCACCACGATCTCGCGGAGTTGGACCTGCCGCTGCTGCGCGGCTGGCTGGGGGCCCAACATCGGGACGGACACCGGCGCAGCACACTGGCCCGACGGGCTGCGGCCGCCCGGGTCTTCACCGCCTGGGCGACCCGAAACGGTGGGCTGAGCAGCGACCCTGGGCTGCGGCTGGTCGCACCGCGACCGCAACGGGCACTGCCTGCTGTGCTGCACCCGGAGCAGGCCGCCGCGGCACTGCACGCCGCGCAACGCGGTGCCGCGCAGGCGGATCCGATTGCGCTACGTGATCACGCAGCGGTCGAGCTGCTGTATGCGACCGGTATCCGGGTTGCCGAACTCTGCGGTCTGGACCTGGGTGACCTCGACCAGGAACGGCGACTCGTGCGGGTCCTCGGCAAGGGCGCCAAGGAACGCGCGGTGCCCTTCGGACTGCCGGCGCAACGAGCCGTGCTCCGCTGGCTCGACGAAGGACGCCCGGTTCTCGCGGGTCCCCATTCGGCGGCGGCGGTGTTTTTGGGGGCGCGCGGTCGGCGGGTCGATCAGCGGATCATCCGCACCGTCGTGCACGATGCGGTCGGCGCGGTGCCGGGTGCGGCGAACATGGGTCCGCACGGACTGCGGCACAGTGCCGCAACTCACCTCCTCGAAGGGGGCGCAGATCTTCGTACCGTTCAGGAGTTACTCGGTCACGCTACGCTCGCGACCACGCAGCTCTACACGCATGTCACTGTCGAGAGACTGAAGGCGATCCATGACCGGAGCCACCCCCGTTCCTGAGCATTCCGGGGGTTGTGACCGCGTCCTGACCGCTGTCCACCCCGCCGATGTCGCCGCGGGCCGCTGGAGCGCCGACGCCGGGACATCGGACGTGGAAACGGGCATCGTCGCGTTATGGCAGGCCTACGGGCGGGATCGCGACGCAACCCTGCGCGATCGTTTGGTGCTGCACTACGCGCCGTTGGTCAAGTACGTGGCGGGTCGAGTCGGCACCGGGTTGCCCGCTCATGTGGACATCGCCGACCTGGTGCAATCGGGTGTGTTCGGCTTGTGGGAGGCGATCGACCGGTTCGAGCCCGAGCGGGGTCTGAAGTTCGAGACCTATGCGATGCAGCGGATCCGGGGCGCGATCCTGGACGAGTTGCGCGCCCAGGACTGGGTGCCTCGCACGGTGCGCAGCCGGGCCCGCGAGGTGGAGCGTGCGCTGGAACGTCTGGAGACCCGGCTGCAGCGTTCGGCCACCGATGCCGAGGTGGCGGCAGAACTCGGAATCACGGTCCCCGAGTTGCGGGACCTCTATGCACAGCTGCAGCTGACCAGCGTGATCGCCCTGGATGAGCTCATCGCGGTCGGCCGAGGTGGCACGTCGATCGCCGAGACGCTACCCGATGAGACCGCGGAGGAACCGCAGGCTCTGCTCGATTCGGTGGAGAGCAGGCGGCTGCTTGCCCAAGCGGTCTCGCAGCTCACCGATCGGGATCGGGTGGTGGTGTCGCTCTATTACTTCGAGAACCTCACGCTGGCCGAGATCGGCCGGGTACTCGGTGTCACCGAGTCCCGGGTATGCCAGCTGCACACCAGGGCGGTGCTCCGGCTCCGCAGCAAGATGCTGGAAGCCTCCGCCGGTTGAGGACGCGCTTCACGGGTGATCCGGCAGGTCCTCGATCGGCAGCAGGCGCACCCGAGCGGCGACGATCAACCGCAGCGGGTCCAGGTACTCCCTGCCCTGATCAGTTGGGCTCGCCTCCCCTCGTGCTGGCCCACGGAAGGCACCCCAGTGCAGGCACACCGTGAGGGGACAGCCCGCGTGGCCGGGTGCAGTGGTACCGATCTGCTCACCCCTGGATACCTGATCGCCGGCGGCCACCGTCGGGGACACCGGTTCATACGTCGTACGCAGCCCGCCGGGATGGCCCAGGGATACCACACCGCGCCCGGCCACCATCCCGGCGAACACCACCGTGCCGGCGCCGGCCGCGAGCACCGGTGCACCGGTCTCCGCAGCCAGGTCGACACCGCGATGACCCGGGCCGAACTGGAACTCCGGAGGACGGAAGGCCCGAACCACGGTCGGGGACCCGGAAAGTGGCCAGCCGAACTGTCGCCGGGGCGGCTGGCCGAGCTCGTCGCCCGGTCCGGCCAGGACCACCAGACCGGTAGGGATCGCATGGACGGGTCGAGCGCCCGAGCTGGTGACTACCACAGGCCCACCGGCCAGCACCGCCACGAGCACACCGCAGATCAGCATCCGAGACACCCCGCCACCCTGCCTGTATCCACCCCCCACAGCGACCCCCGTTGTCAACCCCTGTGGACAACGGGGTCCCTGTGGACAGCGCCGCCCACCGCGCCTTCTGGATGCAGAACGCGGTAATTCCTGTCCCGAGAACAGCAGTCTGCATCCAGAACGCGCCGATGGTGGGGGTCGCGGGGGTCGGCGATCAGCACGCCGTACACTGCAGGGGCGGCTCGCTTGCGGGTCGACTTCGCGTGCCAGCGCTGTGCCCTACGGGGTCTCGGCGGTCGGCGGTCCTTGTTGCGGTCTACGGATTGCACGGGGTCCGGCCGTCGGCCTGGCGCCAGGGCGGCGGTCCAACCCGGCCCGTCGCGACAACCGCATGAGCGCGCCGGCGCAACCCGACGCGCCTGACACATCGAGGTGTGCACCGGCCATGGCCGTCGTCACCATGAAGCAACTGCTCGACTCCGGCGTGCATTTCGGGCACCAGACCCGGCGTTGGAATCCGAAGATGAAACGCTACATCTTCACTGAGCGCAACGGCATCTACATCATCGACCTGCAGCAGACGCTGACCTACATCGATCGGGCCTATGAGTTCATCAAGCAGACCGTGGCCCACGGCGGTTCTATCCTGTTCATCGGCACCAAGAAGCAGGCCCAGGAAGCAATCTCCCACCATGCACAGCGGGTGGGCATGCCCTTCGTGAACCATCGCTGGCTGGGCGGCATGCTCACTAACTTCTCCACCGTGCACAAGCGCCTGCAGCGCCTCAAGGAACTCGAGTCCATGGAGCAGACCGGCGGATTCACCGGGCTGACCAAGAAAGAGATCCTGATGCGCACCCGGGAGAAGGACAAGCTGGAGAAGACCCTGGGCGGTATCCGCGATATGCAGCGCGTCCCCAGCGCGGTATGGATCGTGGACACCAAGAAGGAGCAGATCGCCGTCGGCGAGGCTCGCAAGCTGGGCATCCCGGTGGTGGCCATCCTGGATACCAACTGCGACCCCGACGAGGTCGACTACCCCATCCCGGGCAACGACGACGCGATCCGCTCCGCGGCGCTGCTCACCCGGGTGGTGGCTGATGCCACCGCCGACGGCCTGATGTCGCGTGCCGGACGCTCCACCGGAGCCGACGGAACGGACAAACCGGGGGCCGGTGTCGGCGTCGATGAGCCGCTGGCCGAATGGGAGCAGGAGCTGATGGTCTCTTCCGGTGAGCCTGCCCCCGGGCGTGTTGCCGCCGCCGACGCTGGTTCCGGCGGCGCTGCCGAGCGCTCTGAAGCGTCGCCGGCTGAACCGATGGTGGCCAGCAATGGCGTGCCGCAAACCTAGGCGCTGCGCGGCACAACCTGTCTCGATCCGACAACGAACTCCAGGACGGTAGAGCCACGATGGCGAATTACTCCGCCGCCGATGTCAAGCGAATCCGGGACCTGACCGGTTCCGGCATGATGGATTGCAAGAAGGCCCTGGAAGAATCCGACGGTGACTTCGACCGGGCGGTTGAGCTGCTGCGGATCAAGGGCGCGGAGGACGTCGGCAAACGAGCCGAGCGCACTACCGCCAACGGGTTGGTGGCCGCCGAGAGCGGCGTGATGATCGAGCTCAACTGTGAGACCGATTTCGTCGCGAAGGGCACCGACTTCCAGGAGCTCGCCGGTCGTATCGTCGCCGAGGCGGTCCGGATCCGGCCCGCCGATGTCGACGCGCTCGCCGGGGCACCGCTGGGGGGCGGGACCGTCGAGGACGCGGTGCAGGACATCTCAGCCAAGATCGGTGAGAAGCTGCAGTTGCGTCGGGCGGTGTCCTTCGACGGCGAGGTGGCCATTTACCTGCATCGCCGTGCTTCTGACCTGCCGCCCGCGGTCGGGGTGATGGTCGAGTACGACGGTGGCGCTGCTGAGACGGCGCGTGCCGTGGCGATGCAGATCGCGGCGATGAAGCCGCGGTACGTCACCCGGGATGAGGTTCCGGCCGAGGTACTGGCCAATGAACGGCGTATCGCCGAGGAGACCGCCCGCGAGCAGGGCAAACCGGAGCAGGCCCTACCGAAGATCGTCGAGGGTCGCTTGGGCGGCTTCTTCAAGGACACTGTGCTGGTGGAGCAGTCCTCCGTGCAGGACTCCAAGAAGACCGTCAAGGCTGTCCTCGACGAGGCCGGTGTGACTGTGCGACGGTTCGCTCGCTTCGAGGTCGGCCAGGCTTGATCCGCCTATGAACGCCGGCCGGCTGATAGGTCCCGGGTACCGCCGAGTGCTCCTCAAGCTCGGCGGGGAGATGTTCGGCGGCGGGGGAGTCGGGGTGGACCCCGAAGTGGTGAAGGCCGTCGCGTGGCAGATTGCCGACGTGGTGGCCAGCGGGATGCAGATGGCTGTGGTGATCGGCGGAGGGAACTTCTTCCGTGGTGAGGAATTGCAGCTGGGCGGCATGGAGCGCTCCCGCGCCGACTACATGGGAATGCTCGGCACCGTGATGAACTGCCTGGCTCTGCAGGATTTCCTGGAACGTGAGCATAAGATCGACACTCGGGTGCAGACGGCCATCACGATGGGTCAGGTCGCTGAGCCCTACATCCCCCGCCGGGCCATCCGGCACCTCGAGAAGGGCCGGGTGGTGATCTTCGGGGCCGGCGTGGGGATGCCTTATTTCTCCACCGATACCACCGGTGCCCAGCGGGCGTTGGAGATCGGTTGTGAGGTTCTGCTGATGGGTAAGGCGGTGGACGGGGTGTACACCGCCGACCCCAGGACCGATCCGTCGGCCACGATGTTCACGCACATCACCCATCGCGAGGTACTCGAGCGCGGACTGAAAGTGGCCGATGCGACCGCGTTCAGCCTGTGCATGGACAACAAGCTGCCGATCATCGTGTTCAATCTGCTCACCGAGGGCAATATCGCTCGTGCGGTACGTGGTGAGCCGATCGGGACTCTGGTCAGTACGGCGGCCCAGGGAACTCAGAGCACAGGCGCATCAGGCTAGTAACAAGGAGCAGCCGTGATCGACGACACCCTCTTCGATGCCGAGGAGAAGATGGAAAAGGCCGTGTCGGTGGCCAAGGAGGATCTCGCCACGGTACGTACCGGCCGGGCCAGCCCGGCGATGTTCTCCAAGATCGTCGTGGACTACTACGGAGCCGCCACCCCACTGATCCAGTTGGCCAGTGTCACGGTCCCCGAGGCCCGGATGGCGGTGATCAAGCCCTATGATCCCAGCCAGCTGAGACTGATGGAGAAGGCGATTCGCGACTCTGACCTCGGCGTGAATCCCACCAACGACGGCCTGATCATCCGAGTGATCATCCCGCACCTGTCCGAGGAACGCCGCCGGGATCTGGTCAAGGTCGCACATACCAAAGGTGAGGACGCCAAGGTCGCGATCCGCAATATCCGTCGCAAGGCCAAGGAGCAGCTCAGCCGGATCGGTCGCGACGGCGAGGCCGGTGAGGACGACGTGACCAGGGCGGAGAAGGAACTCGAAGTCACCACGCATCGGTACGTGGTTCAGGTCGACGAACTCGTCAAACACAAGGAATCCGAACTGCTCGAGGTCTGAGTGTCTGCCGGCGGAGTGCCCGAGCAACCGGTTCCCGCGGTGCCTCCGCTGCGGCTTCCTACCCCGCAGCTTCCCACCCCGCGGGCGGGGCGGAACCTGTGGGCGGCGATCGGGGTCGGGCTGGTGCTGGGTGCCGCGATCCTGCTCGCGCTGTTCACCGTGCGTCAGGTCTTCATCGGGATCGTGGCCGCGGCGGTGGCGGTGGCCAGCTGGGAACTGGCCGAGGCCGCGCGCCGGACCGGTATCGGGATCTCGCTGCCGCCGGTGCTGCTCGGCGGGCAAGCGATGGTGTGGCTGGCGTGGCCGTTCGGCCGGGACGGGATACTCGTCGGGTTCGTGATAACTTCGCTGTCCTGCCTGGTGTGGCGGTTCCCCCGAGGTGCGGTCGGGTACGTCCGGGATGCCAGCGCGTCGGTGTTCAGCGTGGCCTACGTGGCCGGGTTCGCCGCTTTCGGGACAATGCTGGTGGTTCCCGCTGACGGCGCGGCGCGGGTGTCGTGCCTGATGCTCGCCGTGGTGGCCTCGGACGTAGGGGGCTACGTCACGGGCGTGCTGGGTGGGCGGCACCTGATGGCGCCCTCGATCAGTCCGAAGAAGTCCTGGGAAGGCTTCGCCGGCTCGATGGTCGCCGGGACCGCGACCGGTGCGCTGGCGGTGACCTCGCTGCTGGGTGGGCAGCTGTGGCAAGGGATGCTGTTCGGTGCGGCGATCGGGCTGTCCGCGACCGGCGGGGACCTGATCGAATCACTGATCAAACGTGATCTCGGGGTGAAGGACATGGGTACCGTGCTGCCTGGTCACGGTGGGGTGATGGACCGGATGGACTCACTGCTGCCCTCGGCGGTGGTGGCCTGGCTGCTGCTGAGCCTGTTGCTCCCGGTGAGCGAGCTCTAGGTGCACGGGCACCATTGGCGGGTGGCCGAGCTGGGGGTGCTGGCCAGCCCCAACATCTGGAACTGGCCCGAGGTCTACGAACGGGAGAATCAGGCCGTCGACGCCGACGGGGCGCTGTGGGCCGCCTTGGCCGAGCGGGTCGACTACAGCGGTGCCGACGTCGTCGACATCGGCTGTGGAGACGGGTTTCACCTGCCTCGATTCGCCGCGCTGGCGCGCAGCGTCGTGGGGGTGGAGCCACACCCTCCGCTGGTGGCCCGGGCCCGCCGCCGGATTCGCGAGCTACCCCACGTCCGGGTGCTTGCCGGTTGTGCCCAGCGGGTGCCGCTCCCTGACTCCAGCACCGATCTGGTGCACGCCCGCATCGCCTACTTCTTCGGTCCCGGCTGCGAGCGCGGTCTCGCCGAGGCATCACGGGTGTTGCGTCCCGGTGGCACCCTGGTCGTCATCGACCTGGACGGCACCCACGCCCCCTACGGCGAGTGGCTGTGCGCGGCGGCACCGCGCTACCGTCCGGCCGCAGTCGAGGAGTTCTTCGCCGCTCAGGGCTTCGACTGCCGTCGGGTGGAGACCCTGTGGCGTTTCGGTGACCGTGGCGACCTGGAGGACGCGCTGCGTATCGAGTTCACGCCCGAGGTGGCCGCACGAGCGATCGCCCAGACCCCGGGTCTGACCATCCCGGTCCGCTACCGCCTGCACATCCGCCCTGCGGTGTTGGCCGCAGGACGTGGCGGCTAGCGAAGCAGGGGTTTCCTCACTTGCGGAAGACCCCCACGGAGCACCTCCGCAAAGGGCCTGGGACAGTAGAATTTGACATGACTGCGCTGCCCTTGGTGTTCGAGACCCCGCGCCGGGGAAAGCCGCCGCGGCACCTCGCCGACCTCGACCGTGACCAGCGTCGCGCCGCGGTGATCGAGCTGGGCGAGCCGGCCTTTCGTGCTGACCAACTGGCCCGGCATTATTTTGCCCGGCTGAGTACCGATCCGGCCACGATGACCGACCTCCCCGCGACCGTCCGGGAACGGCTGGTGGCGGCGCTGCTGCCGGAGCTGGCCACCCCGGTGCGGCATCTGAGCTGCGATGGCGGCGCGACCCGCAAGACGCTGTGGCGTGCTGGCGACGGGTCACTCACCGAGAGTGTGTTGATGCGCTACCCGGACCGCGCCACCGTGTGCGTCTCCAGCCAGGCCGGCTGCGGGATGGCGTGCCCGTTCTGCGCTACCGGCCAGGGTGGGCTGACTCGCAACCTGTCCACCGCCGAGATCGTCGATCAGGTACGCGCGGCCGCGGCCGCCATGCGCGGGGAAGAGCTGAGCGGCGGGCCGGGGCGGCTGTCCAACGTCGTGTTCATGGGCATGGGTGAGCCATTGGCGAACTATCAGCAGGTGCTGGCGGCGCTGCGTCGGATCACCGATCCCGTCCCGGACGGGTTTGGCCTGTCCCAGCGGTCGGTGACGGTGTCCACCGTGGGCTTGGTGCCGGCGATCCGGCGGCTGGCTGGGGAGGGCCTGCAGGTCACCCTCGCGGTCTCACTGCACACTCCGGACGACGAGTTACGGGACACCCTGGTCCCGGTGAACCGCCGGTGGAAGGTGGCCGAGGTTCTCGACGCCGCGTGGCGTTACGCGGACGCCATCGGGCGCCGGGTGTCCATCGAGTACGCGCTGATCCGCGACGTCAACGACCAGCCGTGGCGCGCTGATCTACTCGGTCGGCTGCTGGCCGAGCGGCTCGGGTCGATGGCGCACGTCAACCTCATCCCGCTCAATCCCACCCCCGGTAGCGAATGGGACGCCAGCCCGCTGCCCGCGCAGCGGGAGTTCCTCGCTCGGGTCCGCGCGGCCGGGGTGGCCTGCACCATCCGCGACACCCGAGGCCGCGAGATCGCCGCCGCCTGCGGCCAACTCGCCGCATCCCTGCCACAATGAACATTGCTGATTGCGAGAATGCTGCTAATCGCTGCATAATGCAGGTATGGCTACCTCGATCACCATCCGCAACGTGCCCGACGAGGTCCGCGATGAACTCGCCAGCAGGGCGGCGCGTGCGGGCCGGTCCCTCCAGGAGCACCTGCGCGGCGAGCTGATCGAGCTGGCCCGCCGGCCGTCGGTCGAGCAACTTCTTGACCGCGTCCGGGAACGTAAGGCGGCTATGTCCACCCGGTTGAGTGTCGAGGAGATTCTTGAGTACCGCGACGCGGATCGTCGATGACGCTGGTCATCGATGCGAGTGTCGTGGTCGCGGCGTTGGTCGATGACGGTCCGCACGGCCAGTGGGCTGAGTCGATGCTGGCATCCGGACCGTTGGTCGCTCCACACCTGATGCCGGTTGAGGCCGCGAACATCCTGCGGCGTTCCTGTTTGACTCGGGCGCTCAGCTCGGATGCTGCGCAACTGGCGCACGCGGATTTGCTCAAGCTGAAGGTAGAGCTCTTTGGCTACGAGCCTGTCGCCGAGCGAGTATGGAGTCTCCGTGCCTCGGTCACTGCTTACGATGCGTGTTACGTCGCTCTTGCTGAGGCACTGGATGCGCCACTGGCCACTATCGACCGGCGGCTGAGCCGCGCACCTGGGCCACGCTGCGTATTTGAGCTCCCGCCGACAACCGAAACAATGGCACGCTGACAACTGCTCCTTCAGTCCAGTCCGGACTCGCGCAGTGTGATGTTGAGGCGCCCGCTGTTCAGGCCGATGTCGCTGTGCCCGGTGGCGGGCATCGTCTTGGGCACGCCGTGAAAGGCAAGCCGGGAGGGCCCGCCGAAGACGAACAGGTCTCCCGACTCCAGGACGACGTCTCGCCATGGCCGGCCGCGACTTTCCGTGTTGCCGAAGCGGAAGATGCAGGTGTCACCGAGACTCAGTGACACGACGGGTGCCCGGCTGCGCTCGTCGCGGTCCTGATGCATGCCCATCCGGGCGTCCCCGTCGTAGTGGTTGATCAGGGCGATGTCCGGCTGGTATCGGGTCCCTGACTGCGGATTCTGGTAAGCCTCGGCGACCGCGCGCCGACCGAGATCAGCCAGCCAGTCCGGGAACGCTGTGACTGGCGACCCATCGCCATCGTCCACGGTTCGCGAATAACGGTAGGGGTACCAGTGCCAGCCGAGGCAGACCGTACGAACGGACATCACCGAGCCGTTGGGCAAGCGCGCGGCACGCATGCCTGCCGGTGGTCGCGCCCATTCCCGGCATGCCACGACCAGCCGCCGCTGCTCATTCGGACCGAGCCACCCTGGAAGGTGTACCGCACCCGGAGCGATTTCGGCCGTCGGCCTGGGCAGCAACGCCATGATCACCTATGTCCGAGCAACCGTCGATGGGTTCGGATCGCTTCACCCCGCTCGCGCATCACCTCAAGGTGACCGTGCATCGCTTTTTCTTTCATTCAGACAGGGTTTCGTCTTCCGTGTCGCCGGGCGCGACGCAGCCAAGGAGGCGGGATTCTACGCACCGTAGCCGCCGTCATCGCTCGCTCGATGATGATCGCGTAGGTGCCCCACTGCGGCCTCCTGTTGATCCTTGCCTGCTTGAGGATGCTGCGCTCGGTACCGATGGGCAAGGTAGCCCAGACGAGGAATGTGCGTCGGGGACGGTCCTGGGAAACAGCATCGGTCAGCTGGACGGTCACGTGCTGAAAGCCGGCGTCGAGCGCGATCTCGGCCGCTTGCGAGCCGTTCGACGGCGCGGCCAGACCGCCCGGGCGCAGCACCCGCTGCCAGTCATCGAGCGCCGCCCGGCCCAGGAAGTGCAGCGACGAGGCACACCGACTTCGGTTGTTCAGGCGCGATGGTGACCGGCCGCCGCTGAAGGTACCGGCGACAGCGCAGTGACCGGCCGGCGAGGACACTCAAGCGCGTGCACCTACCCGTCATGCCACCTGTCTCACCTATGCTGGCGAAACCCGCGACCACGATTCCGGCTGGCCAGCTCTACGAACCGAAGTGGGACGGTTTCCGATCCATCATCTTCCGCGATGGCGACGAGGTCGAGATCGGCAGCCGTAAAGAGCGGCCGATGACCCGCTACTTCCCCGAGGTCGTGGCGGCCGTCCTGGCCAATTTCCCGCCTCGCGCCGTGATCGACGGCGAGATCGTCATCGCCGATACCGGCCGCAACACCCTCGACTTCGAGGCGCTGCAGCAGCGCATCCACCCGGCCGCCAGCCGGGTCACCCTGCTCTCTGAGCAGACCCCGGCCAGCTTCGTCGCGTTCGACCTGCTCGCACTCGGCGATGACGATCTCACCCAACGACCGCTCGTCGAGCGACGCGCGGCGTTGGAGTATGCGCTTGGCGGCGCCGCCGCGCCGGTGTTCATCACGCCGGCCACGCAGGACCTCGAGCTGGCCCGGCAGTGGTTCGAGCAGTTCGAGGGCGCCGGTCTGGACGGGCTGATCGCCAAGCCGCTCGACCTCACTTACCAGCCCGACAAGCGGGTCATGACCAAGATCAAACATGAGCGCACCGCGGACTGCGTCGTCGCCGGCTACCGGGTGCACAAATCCGGCCCCGACGCGCTCGGCTCGCTGCTACTCGGGCTCTACGACGACCGCGGGGTGCTGGTGTCGGTAGGTGTTGTCGGGGCGTTTCCGATGGCTCGGCGCCGGGAGCTGCTGGTCGAGCTGCAGCCGCTGGTCACCACCTTCGATGACCACCCGTGGGCCTGGGCGCGGCAGGAGGAGGGCGAGCGCACCCCGCGCAAGTCCGAGACCAGCCGCTGGAACGCCGGCAAGGATCTCTCCTTCATCCCGCTGCGCCCCGAGCGGGTCGTCGAGGTCCGTTACGACTACCTGGAAGGCGTCCGGTTCCGGCACACCACCCAGTTCGTCCGCTGGCGCGACGACCGCGACCCGCATTCCTGCACCTACGACCAGCTGGAACGCCCCGTCCGCTTCAACATCGCCGACGTCCTCACCAACGCCTGACCCGCCCGCGACTCTGTGCTTCCCGAGCTCAACAGCAGAGTTTTTTGATCATGGCTCAACGACACTGCTGTTGAGCTCGGGAGACTGGTGGTAGTCATGATCCGTTGCGGGTGGCCCATTCTAGGAGGGGGGTCAGGTCGAATATTGCGTCGTCGATGCCGGCGTGGACGTCGCCGAGGTGGGCGAACCGTGCGGGCACGGTGGCGAGGGTGAAATCGGCCGGTTCGGCGTCGGGGACCTCCTCCCAGCGCAGCGGGGTGGACACCACCGCCTCGGGGACGCCCCGCACGGAATAGGCGCTGCGGATCGTGTGGTCGCGGGTGTTCTGATTCCAGTCGACGAACACCGCGGCGATCCGGTCGCGCTTCCACCACGCGGTGGTGACCCGATCGGGTAAGCGCCGCTCCACCTCGACGGCGAAGGCACGGGCCGCGCGGCGCACCTCAGCGAAGCCCCAGCGTGGCTCGATCCGTACGTAGATGTGCATCCCGCGACCGCCGGAGGTCTTCGGCCAGCCCACCGCACCGAGCTCGGCGAGAATCTCCTGCACCACCATGGCCACCTGACGGGTCTGGGCGAACCCGGTGCCAGGCTGGGGGTCCAGATCGATACGCCACTCGTCAGGGCATTCGACGTGGGCACGGCGGGTGTTCCAGGGGTGGAACTCCACGGTGCTCATCTGCACCGCCCAGATCACGTCGGCGATGTCGGTGACGCACAGCTCGTCCGCGCAGCGCCCGGAGGGGAAGTCCACCCGCACCGTCTGCACCCACGGCGGGGCACCGGCGGGCAGCCGCTTCTGGTGCACCTTGGGGCCGGTCACTCCGCTGGGGAACCGGTGCAGCATGCACGGGCGCTCCCGCAGCGCGCGCACGACGCCCTCGCTCACCGCCAGGTAGTAGCGGGCCAGGTCGAGCTTGGTCTCGCCACGGGCCGGGAAATAGACCCGGTCCGGGTTGGTGATCCGGACCCTGCGGTGGCCGATCTCCAGCTCGACGGCCGGCGAGCCGCTCAATCCCGCCAGCGCCGCTTGGCTTTGTAGGCTTTCAGGTGGCTGGCGAGCAGTATCACCACAAGGAGCGTGCCGAGGCCGATCAGGTAGGCGTCCTCTACGCGGCCGAGGTGATTACCGATGAGCATCGCGAAAAGCGCGAACGCGGTGACCCATCCGGCGATCTTGCCGGCTCGGGGGAAGCCCCCATGCCAGCCCCAGTCGGCCGACGGTTCCCGCTCCGGTTCGTAGGCATCGTGGGGGGAGTGCGCTCCGGCGGGATGCTGGTCGGTCACAGCCACCCTGGCATCATCGCACACCGCTGGGGAGCCGGTGGGATCCGGCAATGTGCCCGGTCCCGCCGGCTCAGCAGTGTCAGTAGCGCCACACTCCCCGTCGTCCGATGGCGAGCCGGTAGATGATCAACAAGATGAGTGATCCGATGATCGCGACGATCCAGGTCTGAAGATTCCAGAACGATCCCAGACCTTGCCCCAGAATGAGGCTGCCGAGGAACCCGCCGATCAAGGCTCCGACGATACCCAATAGGATGGTGACGATGAAGCCGCCGGGGTCATTACCCGGCATGATCAGTTTAGCGATGGCGCCGGCGATCAGCCCGAGGACAATCCAGCCGAGAATGCTCATGCCCACTCCCTCCGAGTGCACTCAAGGCCAGTGTGATCCGTGTGAGGCCGCTGTGCACGCGTTACTTTGCTGTCATCGGGAACAATGACCTGGATGGACGCCTCGCCCCAGCCCCGCTCGGTCCTGCTGCTGGGCAGTACCGGGTCGATCGGTATCCAGGCGCTGGACGTGGTGCACCGCAACCCGCAGCGCTTCCGGGTCGTCGGGCTCGCTGCCGGCGGCGCGGATCCGCAGACGCTGGCTGCCCAGGTACTCCAGACCGGCGCTCCCGCCGTCGCCATTGCCCGCGGTCGGGCGGCGCAGGACCTGCAGCTGGCGCTGTTCGCTGAAGCCCAGCGCTGCGGCTACGACCGGGGTGGCTACCGGATGCCCCGGATCCTGGTCGGCTCCAAGGCAGCAGAAGAGCTGGTCGCGACCCAGCCGGCCGACGTGGTGCTCAACGGCATCACAGGGTCCCGCGGCCTGACGCCGACGCTGGCGGCCCTGCGCAGCGGCGCCACCCTGGCGTTGGCCAACAAGGAGTCCCTGGTAGCGGGGGGCACCCTGGTCACCGGCGCCGCCGCGCCCGGCCAGATCGTGCCGGTGGACTCCGAGCACTCCGCCCTCGCCCAGTGCCTGCGGGCCGGCAGCCGGGCGGAGGTGTCCCGGCTGGTGCTCACCGCCTCCGGAGGCCCGTTCCGCGGGCGCCGGCCCGAGCAGCTCGAGGGCGTCACGGCCGAGCAGGCGCTGGCGCACCCGACCTGGCGGATGGGCCCGGTGGTCACGGTGAACTCCGCCACCCTGATGAACAAGGGCCTGGAGGTGATCGAGACCCATCTGCTGTTCGGCATACCCTACGATCGCATCGACGTGGTGGTGCACCCCCAGTCGGTGATTCACTCGATGGTCACCTTCACCGACGGCTCGACGATCGCCCAGGCCAGCCCGCCCGACATGCGGTTGCCGATCGCGCTGGCGCTGGGCTGGCCGGACCGGGTTCCCGATGCGGCGCCGGCGTGTGATTTCAACAGCCCGGCGAGCTGGACGTTCGAGCCGGTGGACACCGAGACCTTCCCCGCCATCGAGTTGGCGAAGGCGGCGGGCGCGGCGGGTGGTTGCGTTCCGGCGGTCTTCAACGCGGCTAACGAGGAGGCGGTGGCCGCCTTCCTCGACGGCCGCACCGCTTTTCGTGGGATCGTCGACGCGGTGGCGGCGGTGTTGGACGAGTCGTCGGGGTGGCGAGCCGACCCGACTACGGTGGAGGACGTGCTGGCTGCCGAGGACTGGGCCCGGATCAGGGTCACGGAGCTGCTGGGCGGCCGACTTGCCAGGGCCGGGAGGAGTGACGCGTGACGTTCGTGCTGGGGGTTGTGCTGTTCGCGGTGGCTATCGGGTTGTCCATCGCCTTGCACGAGGCGGGCCACATGTACAGCGCGAAAGCCTTCGGGATGAAGGTGCGCCGCTACTTCATCGGCTTCGGGCCCACCCTGTTCTCCTTCCGCCGGGGCGAGACCGAGTACGGGATCAAAGCGATCCCGGCCGGTGGCTTCTGCGACATCGCGGGGATGACCTCGCTGGAGGAGCTACCGGACCCTGACGACCGTAAGCGGGCGTTCTTCCGGTTTCCCACCTGGCAGCGGGTCGTGGTGCTCTCCGCCGGCTCGCTGACGCACTTCGCGCTGGGCATCGTGCTGATCTACGTGATGGCGGTCTCGACCGGTCTGCCCAACCTCGACCCCACGCCACCCCCGGCGGTGGTGTCCGCGGTCAGCCCATGCCTCACCGCGCGGGCTGATGGCGCCTGCCAGCCCGGCTCGCCGGCGCCGGCCAGAAACGCGGGGCTGGCCCCGGGTGACCGGGTGCTGGCGGTGGCGGGTACCCCGGTGCGCGACTTCGCTGAGCTGGTCACCGCTATCCACAGCCGGTCCGGCCCGACCGAGGTGCGATTCGACCGCAGTGGGCAGCAGCGCACGGTGGTGGTCGATGTGGCCCGAGTTCCGGCCTCGGTGCTGGGTGGCAGGGGTGCGGAGCTGGTCGGGGCGATCGGCATCTCGCCGCCACGCCGAGCTGCTGTGACTGAGCGTTACGACCCGGTGGCCGCGGTGAGCCAGAGCGTCGCCTTCACCGGCATCATGTTCGCCAACACCTGGGAGGGCCTCAAGGCGTTCCCGCAGCGCATCCCGGCGCTGCTGGAGCGGATCGCCGGGGAGCAACGTCCGGACACCCCTATGAGCGTGGTTGGGGCCAGCGTGCTCGGTGGTGACGCCGTGGACTTCGGCGCGTGGTGGTTCTTCCTGTTCCTGCTCGTGGCGCTGAACCTGTTCCTCGGGGTGTTCAACCTGCTGCCGCTGCTGCCACTGGACGGTGGGCACATCGCGGTGAACGTCTACGAAGCCGTCCGTAACGTCATCCGGCGAGCCACTGGCCGAGCCAACGGTCCCCCGGTGGACTACACCCGGCTGATGCCGCTGACGTATGTGGTGGTGCTCGTGTTCATCGGGGTGAGCCTGCTGACCCTCACCGCTGACATCGTCAATCCCATCCGGCTGAACCGATGAGCGCCGCCACCGATGGATCCGGGTCCTCCCTGCTGATCGGCATGCCCGCCGTGCCGCCGCCGGTGCTTGCGCCGCGGCGCAAGACCCGTCAGGTGCTGGTCGGGACGGTGGGTGTGGGTAGCGAGCATCGGGTGTCGGTGCAGTCGATGACCACCACGCTCACCGCCGACATCGACGCCACCCTGCAGCAGATCGCCGAGCTCACCGCGGCCGGCTGTGACATCGTGCGGGTGGCCGTCCCGAGCGCCGACGATGCCGCGGCACTGCCGGTCATCGCGCGCAAGTCCCGGATCCCGGTGATCGCCGATATCCACTTCCAGCCCAAGTACGTCTTCGCCGCCATCGAGGCGGGGTGCGCGGCGGTGCGGGTCAACCCGGGGAACATCAAGCGCTTCGACGACCGGGTCGCCGAGATTGCGAAGGCCGCGAAGGACGCCGGTACGCCGATCCGGATCGGCGTGAACGCCGGGTCGCTGGACCCCAAGATCCTGGCCAAGTACGGCAAGGCGACCCCGGAGGCGCTGGTCGCCTCCGCGTTGTGGGAGGCGAGCCTGTTCGCCGAGCACGACTTCCACGACATCAAGATTTCGGTGAAGCACCACGACCCGGTCGTCATGGTGCGGGCCTACGAGCAACTCGCGGCGCAGTGTGACTACCCGCTGCATCTCGGCGTCACCGAGGCCGGTCCGGCGTTCCAGGGCACCATCAAGTCGGCCACCGCATTCGGGGCGTTGCTCAGCCAGGGCATCGGCGACACCATCCGGGTCTCGCTGTCCGCGCCGCCGGTCGAGGAGGTCAAGGTCGGCCGGCAGATCCTGGAGTCGCTGAACCTGCGGACCCGCCGGCTGGAGATCGTGTCCTGCCCGTCCTGCGGTCGCGCCCAGGTGGATGTCTACAAGCTCGCCGAGGAGGTGACCGCGGGCCTGGAAGGCATGGAGATGCCGCTACGGGTGGCTGTGATGGGCTGCGTGGTCAACGGGCCGGGGGAGGCCCGCGAAGCTGACCTCGGGGTGGCCTCGGGCAATGGCAAGGGCCAGATCTTCGTCCGCGGCGAAGTGATCAAGACCGTGCCCGAGTCGCAGATTGTCGAGACGCTCATCGAGGAAGCGTTCCGCTTGGCGCAGGAGGGTTCCTGAGACCACCAGTTGCTGCTCTGGCAGGCTAGCCGACGTGCTCAAGCACGCTGGCGCGCACCTGCTGGACGACCGCTATGTACGCAGTGTCCGCGCGGTGCTCGCCACTGACCCGGTGCCCTCCTGCATGGTTGCCGCGCGGATCGAGCACGGCGGCCTGGATCCGTGGCGGCTCGGCGGGGAGTTGTGGGGGTTCTCCAGTGACCCTGATCTGGGGCACGACGGTGAGCTGGAGGGGCTCTGCTTCTCCGGTGCCAACCTCGTTCCGCTGTGCGGTGGACGCTCGGCGATCCAGGCTTTCGCCGACCGGGCGGGGCGGGCCCCCCGATCCTGCTCGTCGATGGTGGGGCCGGCTGATCATGTGCTTGAGCTGTGGTCGCAGCTGTGCGACTGTTGGGGCCCGGCCCGGGAGGAGCGCCCGGACCAGCCGCTGCTGGTGCTCGCCGAGCCACCCCGGCTGCCGGCGGACCCGCTGGTGCGAGTGGTGCGTCCCGAGGAGTTGGACCGTTACCTGCCGGCCTCCGTAGCGATGTTCACCGAGGAGGTGGGGGTCGATCCGCGGTTTCCCGACGGCGGTGCCGGGTACCGGTCCCGGGTCGCGGATCTGATCGCGGCAGGTCGCGCGTTCGCCCGGTTCGAGGCAGATGAGGTGGTGTTCAAAGCGGAGATCGGGGCGATGTCGTCCACGGTCGGCCAGATCCAGGGTGTCTGGGTGCATCCGGATCGGCGTGGGCAGGGCCTGGCGGCGAGCGCGACGGCGGCCGTGGTGCTGCGCCTGCAGCGGATGGGCCGCATCGCCAGCCTTTACGTCAACGGCTACAACCAGCCGGCCCGCGCGGCATACCGCCGGGTCGGCTTCACCCAAGTGGGCTGCTTCGCCACGGTGCTGTTCTGATGCTGTTCTGATTCGTCGCTGTACGCAACATGGGGAGGGGGCATACTCGCCGCCGTGCGCCGACAACGTCTGGTAGCCGCCGTCGTGGCGGTTGCTCTCGGCCTGGGTTCGTTGCTGGCCGGCTGCGGGATTTTCGGGTCCAAGCCGCAGGACACGGCAGTGGCGTTCCTCGAGGCGGTGGCCCGGGGCGATGCCGCCGCAGCCGGGCGGCTCACCGACGATCCGGTGGCCGCTACCGGCTTGATCCGGCTGGTTCGCGAAGAACTGAGACCGCAGCGGGTGGAGCTCTCCCTGGGCGGTGTCCGCTCCGGTGACCGCATCGCCTCAGCGTCCTTCTCCGCGCGCTGGGATCTGGGCGCGAGCCGGCAATGGCGGTACTCGGGCGAGCTCGAGCTCGTCCCCTCCGACGCCGGCTGGTCAGTGCGGTGGACTCCAACGGTGCTACATCCACGCCTGTCTGCGGGTCAACGGCTGGCGCTACGCGAGGTGCCTGCCGACCCGGTCGGAGTGCTCGACCGTGCCGGGACACCGTTGTTCACCTGGCAGACCGTGGTCACGATCGCGCTGGACCGCGGCAAGACCCCGGATCTGGCTGCGGTGGCCACCGCCCTGGCGGCCGCCCTGGTGCAGTTCGACCCGCTGATCACCCAACAATCGATCATCGCGGGGGCCAACGCGTCCCCGCCGGGACAGCCCAGTTCGGTGGCGGTGCTGCGGGAGCGCGACTACCAATCGGTGCGGGATCGGATCTACGACCTGCCCGGGGTGAGTTTCCCTACCCAGCAGCAACTACTGGGACCCAACCGGGACTTCGCCACCCAGCTGGTGGCGGGTATCCGCGGGGTGGTTGCCGAGGAACTCGCCAATGCCGCCGGATGGCGCGTCGTCACGGTGGATCCCAGGGGTGAGGAGGTCGAGACCCTCGCCGTCGCGCCGCCTCGGGTCGTGCCGAGCCTGACCACCACGGTCGACCGTGCCGTGCAGGCTGCCGGAGAGCAGGCCCTTGCCACGGTGCCCAACCCGGCGATGATCGTCGCGATTCAACCCTCTACCGGGGAGATCCTCGCGGTCGCGCAGAACGACCTGGCTGACGTGCAAGCCGCGGTGGCGCTGATCGGGCGCTACCCGCCGGGCTCCACGTTCAAGATAGTCACGGCGGTGGCGGCTTTGGAGGCTGGGCAGGTCACGGTGGACTCACCGGTGGCCTGCCCAGCGACCACCATCATCGGGGAGCGGGTCGTGCCCAACGACCGCTTTGTCGATCTGGGCACGGTGCCGCTGCACACCGCGTTCGCCCGGTCCTGCAACACCACTTTCGCGCAGCTGGCAGCCCGGCTGGGAGCCGGTGCACTGACCGATGCGGCGCACCAGATGGGCATCGGGCTGGACTACGACATCGCCGGCATCACCACCATCACCGGTCAGGTCCCTCCCTCGGAGTCGATGGTGCGGCGTGCGGAGAACGGATTCGGTCAGGGCAGGGTCCTGGCCAGCCCGTTCGGCATGGCGCTGGTGGCCGCGACGGTGGCAGCCGGGGGTCAGGTCCCGACCCCGGTGCTGATCAGGGGCCGGCAGACCAACGTGGCCCTGGGACCGGTGGCACCGATCCCACGTGAGATAGCCGACGCGGTGCGGGTGATGATGCGTGAAACGGTGATCCAGGGCACCGCCAAGGCGTTGACCGGCCAGGGTCAGCTGTTCGGCAAGACCGGGACCGCGGAGGACGCACAGCTCGGTGCGCACGGCTGGTTCGTCGGGTTTCGGGGAGATCTTGCGTTCGCGACCCTGGTCGTCGGCGCGGGTTCCTCCGGCCCAGCGCTGGAGGTCTCCGGGCGCTTCCTGTCCGCGTTGCCCACACCGTGACGGTGCACCACCGTCACCGGCATAGAGTGGGGAGTATGCCCGTGCGAACTGCGCTGCGTCCCGGCCGTCAGACACCGACGCGTCCGGTCCCGCCGGAGATCCGGCGACCGGAGTACGTGGGGAAGGCCAAGCCCAGCCCGTGCACCGAATCGTGCACCCAACCGCCCGAGGTGATCGAGGCGATGCGGGTGGCGGGGCGGATCGCCGCGCAGGCGCTCGCCGAGGGTGGCCGGGCGGTGGCGCCCGGCGTCACGACCGATGAGGTCGACCGGGTGGTGCACGAATACCTGATCGATCACGGAGCCTATCCCTCGACGCTGGGCTACAAGGGCTTTCCCAAATCGTGCTGCACCTCGCTGAACGAGGTGATCTGCCACGGCATCCCGGACTCGACGGTGATCGAGGACGGTGACATCGTCAATATCGACGTCACTGCCTTTATCGGCGGGGTGCACGGCGACACCAACGCCACCTTCCTCGCCGGTGACGTTGCCGAGGAAGACCGGCTGCTGGTCGAGCGCACCCACGAGGCGATGATGCGCGGGATCCGCGCGGTGCGGGTGGGTCGGCAGCTCAACGTGATCGGCCGGGTCATCGAGGCCTATGCCAAACGCTTCGGTTACGGCGTGGTCCGGGACTTCACCGGCCACGGCATCGGCCGCTCCTTCCACGGCAAGCTGGTCGTACTGCACTACGAAGAGCCCGCCGTGGACACCGTCCTGGAGGAAGGGATGACCTTCACCATCGAGCCGATGATCACGCTGGGCGCGGTCGACTACGACATGTGGCAGGATGGCTGGACGGTGACCACCAAGGACAAGCAACGTACCGCGCAGTTCGAGCACACTCTGGTCGTCACCGCGGCCGGGGCGGAGATCTTGACTTTGCCGTAGTCATGGGTGGAACCCTGCTCGTCGCCGGCACCACGTCGGATGCGGGAAAGAGCGTGCTGGTGGCTGGGATCTGCCGCTGGCTGGCCCGCCAGGGGGTGTCGGTGGCGCCGTTCAAGGCGCAGAACATGTCCAACAACTCCGTGGTTACCCCCGACGGTGGGGAGATCGGCCGGGCCCAGGCGATGCAGGCCGCGGCGTGCGGCATCGAGCCTGAGGTGCGGCTCAACCCGGTGTTGCTCAAACCGGGTAGCGATCGCGGTGCCCAGGTGGTGGTGCTCGGGCAGGCCTGCGGCACGGTGTCCGCTGCCTCCTACCGGGAGCGCAAAGCTGAGCTTCTCGACGTCGTGGTGCGCACGCTGGCTGCGTTGCGGGCCGAGTACGAGGTGGTGATCTGCGAAGGCGCTGGATCGCCCACCGAGATCAACTTGCGGTCCACCGACATCGCGAACATGGGGTTGGCCCGGGCGGCTGGGCTTCCGGTGCTGGTGGTCGGCGACATCGACCGCGGGGGAGTGCTCGCCCACCTGTTCGGCACGCTGGCTCTGCTCTCGCCCGCGGATCAGGCGCTGGTGGCCGGCTTCGTGATCAACAAATTCCGTGGCGATCCGGATCTGCTCGCTCCCGGTCTGGCACAGCTGCAGGCATTGACCGGCCGGCGCAGCTACGGGGTATTGCCGTTCTCCGAGGACTTGTGGCTCGACGCCGAGGACTCGCTGGCCTACACCGCCGACGGCGTAGTCGGCCGGCCAGCCCCGCCGGTGGGTGACCAGTGGCTGCGGGTGGCCGCGGTGCGGTTGCCGCGGATCTCCAACGGCACCGATGTCGACGCGCTGGCCTGCGAGCCCGGGGTGGCGGTGCGCTACGTCACCGAGCCCTCCCGGCTGGCCGACGCCGACCTGGTGGTGTTGCCCGGCTCCAAGTCCACCGTGGCGGACCTGGCCTGGCTGCGCCGCACCGGGCTGGCCGCCGCCGTGGTGGACCATGCCGGTGCTGGACGTCCGGTGCTGGGTCTCTGCGGTGGCTACCAGATGCTGGGTCGTCGCATCAACGATGACGTCGAGTCCGGCGCCGGAGAGGTGGCTGGCCTGGGACTGCTCGACCTGGAAGTCGTCTTCGACACCGTTAAACACCTGGCGCGCCCCTCCGGGACGGCGCTCGGCTCTCCGGTCACCGGCTACGAGATCCACCACGGCCGCGTCGTGCATCGCGGCGAGCCTGCCCTGGTGTCGGGTCCTGACGAGGGCTCCGATGGCGGCCACCTGCTGGGCACCCACTGGCACGGGTTGCTGGAGAACGACGCCTTCCGCCGTGCTCTGCTGCGTCGAGTAGCTCACCTCGCCGGCCGGTCCGGTTTCCAACCGGCGCCCGGCACCGACTTCGCCGCGGCGCGTGCCGCCCAGCTGGATCTGCTCGGCGACCTGGTCGCGACCCATCTGGACACCGACGCACTGCTCGACCTCATCGCCCACGGTCCCCCACGTGGCCTCCCCTTCGTCCCCCCTGGCGCCCGTGAGTAACCCGACGTCTAACAGGCCGATCCTCCCGGATGGGACTGACCGGTTCTGAGGCCACTGACATAGATTACGAAACACTGGACGGGCGCACCCAATGCACACCGTCGGTCGCGCTGATCAGCCCGTTGGCAAATAGCGGGACTTCCTGGACGGCTGCGGCGCCCAGCCGCACCTGCGCCATCAACTGATCGCTCCCGATCATCGAGTTCTCTACGACGGCGCTCGGCCCGCCCCGACCGTCCGGGAAGGCGTCGACGAGGGACTGCGAGCTGCTGACGAGGTGCTGGGCGATCGCCTCGGGTTGGGTCAGTAAGGTCTCGCCGGATGCGGCGCCCCCGACCAGCTCCACGAACGCCTCGAATTCCGAGAGCGGGCAGTTGGTGATCTTCTTGGCCTCCCAGAAGTAGGACTGTTCACTCGCATGGATGCCGTAGAACGCGATCAGGAACTCGTAAATGACCCCGTACTCCCGGCGGTACCGTCGTTCGAACTCGGTGAACGCGGACTCCTCGTCGACCATTCCTGCGAGGCAGCTGTTGATGGAGCGGGCGGCGAGCAGCCCGCTGTAGGTGGCCAGGTGCACGCCGGTGGACATGATCGGATCGACGAAGCAGGCAGCGTCGCCGACAAGCGCCATGCCGGGCCGCCAGAAGCGGCTGTTGCAGTACGAGTAGTCCTTGCGTACCCGCAACTCGCCATAGGGTCCACTAGTCACTCGCTCAGCGTTGACGAGGTACTCCTTGATCAGTGGGCAGGCGTCGATGAGGCGGCGCAGTGCAAGCTCCGGGTCGCCCTGGACCTTCTTGGCTGCATCGCTGTGCACTACCGCGCCGACGCTGGTCAGCTCCGGAGTCAGCGGGATGTACCAGAACCAGCCGTCATCGAACGCCGCGGACAGGATGTTGCCGGAGTTGGGCGCAGGCTGCCGCTTGCCGCCCTCGAAGTAGCCGAACAGCGCAATATTGCGGAAGTACTCAGAGTAGTGCCGCTGTCCGCCCACGTGCCGGTAAGTGCGGCTGTGGTTCCCGGAAGCGTCCACCACATATGTCGCGACCGCAGTGTGTTCGCTTCCGCTACTGTCCACGTACCGCACCCCGCGTACCCGCTCGCCGTCATCGACCACGCTCAGGACCGCGCACGACTCCCGCACGTCCACGCCGTGCTCCCGCGCGTTGTCGAGGAGGATCTGGTCGAATTTCATCCGTTCCACCTGGTAGGCGAACGAGAATTGCCCAGCAAAACTGGGCAATGCTGAGAAAGAGAACTTCCAGAGCGCCGGGTTGGTACCCCAGAGAAATGTGCCACCGTTCTTTACGGTGAAGCCGGCTTCGCGTAGCCGGTCGCAAACTCCGAGGAGCCGGGCGATTCCTTGCACAGTGGAGGGGAGCAGGGATTCGCCGATCTGGTATCGAGGGAACTTCTCCTTCTCCAGCAGCAACACCCGGTGGTCTTGCTGGGCGGTCAGCATCGACGTTGTCGACCCACCCGGACCACCCCCAATGACGATAACGTCGAACATTTCCATCGCTGGTGAACTCATTGTCTCCTCCTGATCGATGCCTCGGGGGAACGGTTAACAACACCCAGGCCACCGTGTCACCGGCTCCGTGCGGGGTTGGTCGAGTGCCGGATGAGGGTCATGCCGTCGTGTATGGGCAAGACAACGCTATCTACCCGCTCGTCCGTGGCGACGCAACAGTTGAACTCGGCCACATGAACTGCCCACGAAGTCAACATCTTCTCAACCCATTCGTTGACGGGGGCTTCCTCAAAAGTGGTATGTTCTTTCCCGGCATCCATGACTCGACCACCCCACAATGTGTTGTCCACTACCAGAAGGCCGTTCCTGGCAAGCAGACCGTGTTCGAGGATATGATTGAAATAGGCGATATAGCTCGGCTTGTCCGCGTCGAGAAAGATAAGATCGAAGGAACCCTTCAGGTTGGACAGCACCTCGATAGCGGTTCCTTCAAGTTGCTTGATCTTCTCGCCGTGTGGACTGAGGACGAAAGCGGCCAGAGCCACTTCGCGCGCCTTTTCGTCGGCTATATAGTTATCAATGGTGATGAGTTCTCCGTCGGCCGGCATCGCGGCCGCCATCGCCAGTGCGGAGTAGCCGGTGAATGTTCCGATCTCAAGCACCCGTCCTGCACCCGATGCCGCCACGAGCATGTTCAGGAAGGACGCTTGAACGGTGGATGACATGATTCCTGCCCACATCGGGCAGGCGCGCAGAGTCTCCTTCCGCAGTCTAGTCAATTCCCCTGGATAGGCACAAGAAAGCGCTTCAACGTACTCCGTGATTCCAGGAATGAAAATCGACGGTTTGGTAAAAACGACATCTTGACGATGCTGCACTTGCTTTGCCTCCTCGCTCCCCCCCAGGATGGGCAGCCTCCAGCGCGCTCTCAGATCGTCGCAGGGGCCGTTGATCGGAGGGCCGGATCCCTACTCTGTTCGCTGCCACTGACAAGTACATTCCATCCCTTGAACAGTGATGCCAGGTCGCCGTACCAGCTTCGCTCTCCCTTGATATAAGTTCCGCCGCGGGCGCCGAACGACCAGGCCACAACTTTCACCTCTTTCTCATCATTGGATGGAGCTTGGGAGAAAAACAGTGAGAGTCGCTTGCCGACTACCGGGAATTTCTCCTGGGGAATTTGCGCGGCGTAAAAAGCTGCCCGCTCTAACGATCCATTGTCGAGGGAAACTGTGATAGCTGCCAAGTAATCATTCTTCGGCAGGGACTCGCACATTTCCGCCATGAGCCTCTCCTTCGGGGGTGGCCCCTGCACGATCCGCGTGATTCCGATGTACTGGTCGTGGGAAAAAGGTCCGCGAACGCGAAAATAGAAATTAACCGTGTTGTGACGATAGTCCACTGCCATGAATCGGACGTACTCCAGGCCCTGCTGCCGGAAGATCGGAGCGTGACACCTGAGAGTTTCCGGCACGAAATCCACCCCGAGGACCTCGTCCAAGGAAAGTGTTCCCCCCAGGAATATCCAGGTCTTCGCTAGTCCGCTCTCCGCATCAAAGTCACATGACTGGTTGGCGGAGCCGCCGTTGAGCGAACTCCAGGACGTGACCAAGGGCGCGAGCGGCGTTTCAGGATCCAGCAGGCCGGCTCGCACCGCGAGGTCCACGGTATCGGTCTTTTCCCGAGAATAGAAGCGGTAACTGAGGCTGTCACCAGGGCGGCTCGTGGTCTTCCAGAGGACAGCGCCAGTGCTGAAGCTTGTCGCGTACACTTCGAGGGTCCTGCGGGTGGCGCGCTCCGAGAAAGGCGCTCCAATTGCCGCAGCGGTCGTTCGAACGTCTTCCAAGAAACGAGAAGGCGAGAGTTCATTTGTTGTTGGCCACATATCTTCTCCATAATCTTGGGTGGTCGCGAAAACGAAAAGGTTGCAGTCTTGTCAGCGGCTCCATTGGTGATTAGCTCTACGGTCGCTGCGATGTCCAGGTGTCCGTTTGATGATGATGAACACCGGGTAGCGGTCGGCCTTGTACAACGATGAAGGTGTGATGCCCACGGACCGAGTCTGACCCACCCACACCAGGCACCGAACACCCCCAACCCCCGTCACCCTGACAGTGCCAGCTTGACAGCGACTTATCAGGTTCTCCATTTTTCTGTGGCGCAGCCCGGCCACCGAGCCGGGCCGAACCAGAAGACCACTGTGCGCAGCCGGCCGTGTGCAAAGATGGAGTGAACCTAAAATCAGCTGGTGGGCCCTCCGCGTCGACCGCGGGATCTCCTGCGCCAAGGGGGTCGGTATGGGGGTGGAGTTCGGGCTTCTCGGGGATGTCGAGGTCCGGGTCGATGGCTGCTCGGTGGATGTAGGTCATGCTCGGCAGCGGTGCGTGCTGGTGGTACTGGTGGTCGAGGCCAACCACAAGGTCTCGGTGGACCAGTTGGTGGACCGGGTGTGGGGGGATCGGGCGCCTCAGCGCATTCGCGAGACTCTCTACAACTATTTGTCCCGGATACGCCACGCTTTAGGTGCGATCATCGAGGTCGATCTGGTGCGCCAGCCTGGGGGTTATGTGCTTACTGTCGATCCGATGGTGGTGGATGTGCACCGGTTTCATCATTTGGTCACCCAAGCTCGTGCGGCCCATGACCAGGATCGGGCGCTGGTGTTGTTCGAGCAGGCCCTAGGGTTGTGGCGGGGTGAGCCGTTCGCCGGCCTGGATACCGCGTGGTTGAATGCACTGCGCGACGCGCTGGAGCGGGATCGGTTCGCCGTGGAGCTGGATCGCACCGACCTGCACTTGCGTCGCGGTCAGCACGGATGGTTACTGGGCGAGTTGTCCACCCGGGCCGGGGCGCACCCTCTGGACGAACGTGTGGCCGGCCAGTTGATGCTCGCGCTGTACCAGTGCGGCCGTCAGGCCGAGGCCTTGAAACACTTCCAGCAGCTGCGAACCCGGCTGGTTGAGGAACTGGGTATCGATCCTGGGCTGGCCCTGCAGCGACGCTATGAACAGATCCTGACCAACGACCCGGCGCTGACCACACCCCCGACCACTCTGCCCGCATCAGTGGCAGAAGCGCCGCCGTTGGTGCCTCGCCAGTTGCCCCCCTGCACCCCGCACTTCGTGGGCCGCGCCGCGGAATTACGCCGGCTCACCACCTTGCTGAATACCACCACATCATGTGGGGGCACGGTGGTGATCGCCGCGATCGACGGCGCCGCGGGGATCGGCAAGACCGCTCTGGCGCTGCATTGGACACATCAGGCGGCGGAGCGGTTTCCTGACGGGCAGCTGTATGTGAACCTGCGCGGCTTTGACCCCTCCCGCACACCAGTGCACCCGGCTGAGGCCCTCCGCGGGTTCTTGGACGCCTTCGAAGTCTCCCCGGAGCGGATCCCCACCAGCGTGGACGCCCAAGCCGGCCTGTATCGCAGCCTGCTCAACGACCGGCGCATGCTGGTCGTGCTGGACAATGCCCGCGACGTCGAACAGGTCCGGCCACTGTTGCCCGCCAGCCCCAGCTGCCTGGTCGTGATCACCAGCCGTAACCAGCTGGCGGGTCTGATCGCCCAGCACGGGGCCCACCCGGTCACGCTGGACGTGCTGAGCTCCCAGGAGGCCAGAACGCTGCTAGTCCGTCGCCTCGGCCCAGACCGGGTCAGCGCTGAACCCTGCGCCATCACCGACCTGATCGACCACTGCGCCCGATTGCCCCTGGCTCTGGTGGCCGTGGCCGCCCGGGCGACCACTCATCCCAGCTTCGCACTTCGAGCGCTGACCCAAGAACTCGCCGATGAGCGCACTCGCCTCGACGCCCTGGACACCGGCGAGGCCGCCACCAGCGTGCGAGCCGTGTTCTCCTGGTCCTACCAACATCTGAGCCCACCGGCCGCGCGGATGTTCCGGCTACTCGGGCTGCACCCGGGTCCCGACATCGCCCTTCCCGCGGCTACCCAACTCACCGACATACCCCCACACCAGGCGCGGGAAGCGCTCAGCGAACTAACCCGAACGCACCTGCTCACCCAACACGCCCCGGGCCGGTTCGCCTTCCACGACCTACTCCGGGCCTACGCCACCCACCTCACCACCACCCACGACCCCCCGGACGACCAGCACGCTGCGCTGACCCGGCTGTTCGACCACTACCTGTACACCGCCGCAGCCGCGATGAACACGCCGGTGGCCGATCCCACCACCGCGCAGCACTGGCTGGATACCGAACGGGCCAACCTCGCCGCGATCATCGCCCATACCGCTGCCCATGGCTGGCATACCTACACTACCCAATTGGCCGATACCGTGCTCCTCCGCTACCTCGACCTCGGCGTCCGTTACCTTGACACGCTGGCCCTCTACACCCAGGTCCAGCACGCGGCCCACCAAACCAACGACCAAGCCACCAAAGCCCGCACGCTCATCCACCTCGGTTTCGTCCATTGGCAGCAGGGCCGCTACCCGCAGGCCAGCGAGCATCACCAGCAAGCTCTCGTGATCTGCCGCGACATCGGTGACCGGGCCGGCGAAGCCCTCGCGCTGATCGGCCTCGGTTTCGTCCATTGGCAGCAGGGCCGCTATTCGCAGGCCGGCGAGCATCACCAGCAAGCTCTCGTGATCTGTCGTGAAGCCGGTGACCGGGCCGGCGGAGCCCTCGCGCTGATCGGCCTCGGGTTCGCCTGTGGTGAGCAGGGCCGCTACCTGCAGGCCGGCGAGCATCACCAGGAAGCTCTCGTGATCTGCCGCGATATCGGCAACCGGGCCGGCGAAGCCCGGGCGCTGATCGGCCTCGGGTTCGCCTGTGGTGAGCAGGGCCGCTACCTGCAGGCCGGCGAGCATCACCAGGAAGCTCTCGTGATCTGCCGCGATATCGGCAACCGGGCCGGCGAAGCCCTCGCGCTGATCGGCCTCGGGCTTGTCCATGGTGAGCAGGGCCGCTACCTGCAGGCCGGCGAGTACAACCAGGAAGCCCTCGTGATCTGCCGCGACATCGGTGACCGGGCCGGCGAAGCCCGCGCGCTGATCGGCCTCGGGCTTGTCCATGGTGAGCAGGGCCGCTACCGGCAGGCCAAAGAACACCATCAGCACGCTCTTGCGATCTGCCTCGACATCGGTTTCCGCGCCGGCGAAGCCCAGATCTTGAACGGCCTCGGGGCGGCCCATCACGCCAACGGGCAGCTCGACCAAGCACGCGCCCGGCACACCGCCGCGCTCACCCTGGCCACCGAGATCGGGGACCGCTACGAGCAAGCCCACGCCCACCACGGACTCGCCCATGTCCGCCATACCACCGGCGACTTCGACCAAGCCCACCACCACTGGCAACAGGCCCTCGCCATCTACACCGACCTCGGTGTCCCAACGCCTACGACATCGCCGCCCACCTGACTGCACTCAGTCAGCCAGATCCGATAATGCCCGGAGGGCCTGTCGACGAAAGTTCTCGGCCTGATGCCGTGCCGTCGTTTCCTCGACGCTTCCCAGACAGCGGAAGTTCACCTGCTGGCTCTGAAGATCACGCACGGTGGTTGGTGTGAGTTCAGGGCTGTCTCGGCGGGATTTTCTCCGCCGTAGCGCGGTGACCGGTGCTGGTGTCGTCCTGATCGGAGCCGGTGAGATCCTGCTGA
>JBOHFF010000133.1:0-63787 GCA_050699515.1 Pseudonocardiaceae bacterium | reverse complement strand
CACCGATCCAGCGGCCGGGCCGTTGTTCGAGACCTTCATCGTCAACGAACTGGTCAAGCAGCTCACCTGGTGCGATACCCCCGCGCGGCTGTTCCACTTCCGCGACCGCGACGGGACGGAGGTGGACACCATCCTCGAAGCCGCCGACGGCCGGGTAGTCGCCGTGGAAGTCAAGTCGACCTCCACCCCGCGGCCGGAAGACTTTCAAGGGCTTGCGCTCGTTCGCGACGGCGTGGACCGGGCCGGGGGTGAGTTCGTGGCCGGAATCGTGCTGCACACCGGAACTCGCCGACTACCCTTCGGAGACCGGCTCGTCGCCCTCCCGGCGGCAGACGTGTGGACCTGACGCACATTGCCGGCAGACACCGCGGGCTGACCAGCTGCCGGGAAGGTGAGATGGCGCCGCCCGTCCCGATCCCTGCCGCCGTCCGATCGTGGCCGCTCGACGTCTTCGGCACCCGTTGACGGCGTTCTTCCGATAGCACTCAACGTCGTCCGCGTCGGCGGGGCTGTCGGGCACGGCGGCGGCTTCCGGTTCGCCGCTCACCCCGAAATCCTCTCACAAACATTTCTCAAAACATGTATGTGGCCGCTTGATGTCAGGGCAGCAACGCGCCGGACGAGTTCCTGCATCTGGGACTGCATCAGGCCTGTATTACGATGGTATCGCAACGGTCTTTCCTTGAGAGTATCGATTTTGGTATTGGAACCTCATCGATATCATCAAGAAAGGCCGTTGCCCAGCCGACACGTCGAGTGGTGATCAGATTGATATTGAGTTGATATTGAGCAGCCCCCTTGGCTCGATAGAAACGTTCTGAATAATCTTCCAGACACCGTCTTGAGACGATGTGGCGAACCCCGACTAGCACTCAATGATGACCGGCTACTGACCACTGCGGTATCGGTTTCCTCCATCTCTCCTCGGCCACAATATTCATACTGGGTACTCAACCCGAAGTACTCCCCCTCAGCTGATCATGGTGGGGCTGATCATGGTGGCTCATGTGGTGGCGTGGTGGAGTTCTCTACGGCCAGACGTCAGGCGCGAAACTTGCCCCATAGAAACAACCGTACGTGACGGCCCACTACCAGAGCGTGACAGCCGCATCACTGATGCATCAGTAATGCATCAGTACCCATGGCTCTTGGCCCGCCGTGTCGAGCACGGCGTCTCCGGCCAGTCACACTGACCAGAGCCGGTCGATCGCGACAACCGCACCGGGATGATCCTCCCAGCTCAGTTACCAGCCGATCGGGAGGACTCGCGAGTCATTCAGCGCGCCCCTAGCCGCCGCTGAGATTCGCAGGTACGAGAGCGTAGACATCGGGGTGGTGATCCTCACCGCTTTTGCGCATCGCGTTGCGACACAGACCCTCGAACACTGCCCCAGCCCGAAGCGCCGCTCGCCCCGACGGCACGTTCCTCGGGTCAATGAGTATCTCGGCTCGCCTGGCCCCGAGCGAGTTGAATGCGAAGCTAGCGGCAAGGCGTATCGCCCGCACAGCATGGTGGTGACCACGGGCTTGAGGAGCGATCCAGTACGCGAGCATGACAACTTCGGTGGACTGCGCGTGCACGCCAATACAACCAATCAATCGGCCTGTTATACTTGGCCTGACGGCGAAAAACCACGCTTGGTTGACAACCGCAGAACGCCGTTGCCCGCTAATGAAGTCGATGGCATCCTGCCTTCGGTACGGGTCCGGCACTGGTAGCCAGCGCTGGATTTCTTCATCGCAGCACGCGGTGGCAACCTCAGGGACGTCCGCAAGGGTCATGCCATCGATGACGGTGAGACCATCAGTTAACTGCGTTAACTGCGGAGCCACCCAGCCCTGAGCGTCGAGGAAGGTTGGCGAGGGCTGACCGCCACTCTGTTTAGGCACTTAGCCGCTTCTGAGATTGACGAACTGGAGTTCGTCGACGTGGTCAGAACGAAGGTGTTCCTCACGCGCAACCGTCCGCACGTCCACGCCATCGAACTCATTGAACTGTGGTCCATACGACCGTAACTCGTTGAGAAGTCTCGACTCTCGCCAGACCGTTCCTAAATCAAATTGAAGTATGTTGCCCACAATCCAGAAACGCGGGTGCCATTGACGCAACTTGGCCGAGATATAAACGTTGCCATGGGGGTCCAGACGCACTGACCGAGTAGCTCGTCCGGTGATGTAGAGCTGGTCATGCACCGGATTGTGTAACGGTTCGTAGTGTGCAGCGAGTTCGTACCAGCGGCGATCGGCTGGCGCAATGAAACCCTTTTTGACAACATTGACGTACTGGTTTACCGCCAGGTCCCACTGCTCACTGGACACGACAAGGTCGTTCAGGGTCGTGGCTCTGCCAGCCGGATACATCGGTCCAATGTAGAATCGACTGGCTCCCTTTGAGGCGACCAGCTCAGCGATGGTTTCAACCTCTGTCGCATTGTGTCGGTGAATGGTAGAGCCAACACTGACTGGTAGACCTGCGTCGTTAAGAACAGCAAGCTGGCGCATTAATGTCTTGAACCCTCCGTGGCCACGGGTGAGGTCACAAGAGGCCGGGGTCGCCCCGTCGAGACTCGTTTGGACAGACACCAAAGACTTCAGGGAACGCAGACCCTCGAGGTGTTGTCTGTTGAGTATACTGAGATCCGAGTTGATCAAAAGAACTAAACCTAGATCGGCCGCGTGCCGAAGTAAATCAAGCGCGTCATCGCGAACGAAAGGATCACCCCCAGTGAACTCAAGAGCCATCACCCCCTCACGTTCCAGATTCGAAATCACATTGATCCACTGATCAGTACTCAGCTCGTTTTCTCTGATTATCTTCGGCGTCGGCCCCGATTCGTACGCACAGTAGCTACAGTGCCGAAAACACTTGTTCGTAATCTCGATTTCTACCGCAAGCGGACTTTGGAAGTGAAGGGTTGGATTTTTATTACGTGCACAATAGAGACGGGCGCGAGCACTCGACTCATCCGACGCGATCTCGATTAAATTAGTCGCTCGGCAGGATGACAGAAATCGTTGAAGGTCATCAGAGGAGAGCGTCTCGTGACAATATTCGAGGAGAACCCTAGGCGGCAACGGCCGAGTCAGACGCTCCAAAAGCGCACAAGCATAGGGGTTGAGCAGGTAACCCAGCGGTCCCACCTGCGCGATGCCCCCAAAGCTCTCGCGCCGCAAGCGAACCTCTGCTACGAGGCGAAAGCGGCAGCGTCTCCTCGATCGCGCTCCCCTCGCCGACCAGGGGCAGCGAGGCGACCTCAAGCGTGCAGTTGTCCCAGCCAGCCCGGAGCGGGTTGGGACCGCCAGGAACGTGTGGGGAGGACAAGAGGCTCTGTTGTTGTGCACTCGTCGTCATCTTGTGTACCCTCTGTAGCTGTAGTCGTAGCGTTGTGTACCCACACGAGCCAAATAGTCACCTCCCCCTCCGCCGGAGGGTACGGAGAGCGTCCAGAGCGAGTCAAGGCCAGGTTCAACCGGTGTTGCGGTCGAGTAAGTTCAGAACGTTGGAACGTGGGAGAATCATGGAAAGAACGCTGTCAGGTATCAAGCCGACCGGTCCGATGACGCTTGGTCGCTACCTTGGCGCAGTGCGTCACTGGGTTGAAGATCAACCGGAGGGGGAGGCATTCTACTTTATTGCCGACTTGCACGCGTTGACCACAGAACAGGCACCCGGAGCGGTAGTCAAGCGGACACTCGAATTGGCCACACTGCTCCTCGCCGTGGGCATCGATCCCACCCGAGGGTCGGTAGTATTCATCCAAAGCCATGTTCCCCAGCACGCGGAAATGTGTTTTCTACTCGAATGCTCCACCTCATTCGGGGAGTTGCGTCGGATGACGCAATTTAAGGACAAATCCGGTGAACAGGATTTCGTGTCGGCTGGCCTCTTTTCGTATCCAGTTTTGATGGCAGTAGACATCCTGCTCTACGATATCGCGCGTGTGCCGGTCGGTGACGACCAACGTCAGCATTTGGAGCTGACCAGGACGATCGCTCAGCGGTTTAATAGTCGCTACGGCCCAACCTTTGTCTTGCCGGAGGCCGTGATCCCTCCGGTTGCGGCAAGGGTGCGTGACTTGCAGGATCCCACGCGCAAGATGTCTGCGTCGAGTGACTCAGGTGCTGGAGTGATCGATATCCTTGATCCTCTTGATGGCGTCGTCCGCAAGATACGCCGCGCCGTCACCGATACCGAAGCAGAAGTTCGCTATGACCCTGAGGCGAAGCCAGGAGTGTCCAACCTGCTTGAGATTCTCGGCGCCTGCACGGGTGAAAAAGCAGGGGATCTAGCCGGGAAGTACGACACGTACGGTGCATTGAAGAACGACTGCGCGGAGGCTGTCGTCGAGGTTCTTCGGCCGATCCAGCAGCGCTATTGGGAGCTGGGAGAGGAGGGTGTGATGAAAACGATCCTTCGGGATGGTGCCGCCCACGCGACCGAGCTCGCCGAGGCGAAGCTGCGGCTCGCGAAGAACAATATCGGCCTCTATAGACCCTGAGTCTCGAAGGTGTTAGCGCCTTACCACTCCTTCCCCTGACTGACCCCGGAGCGTTCTACGGAACCTGCTGACAGTTCGAGAGCCATCCAATCATCGCACTAAAGCATGGGATGCGGAGCCCGGACCGGTGGGTATTTCTCCTCGCGCACGAAATGGAGCACGCCCGCAACCCAGCACGACGAGCCCGTCCTAGAAGAGGATCTGAACGTACGCGAATGGCGGGCTCGGCCGAGTGAACAGGCGGAAGCGTGCGCGATGGCCGCCTCGGCGACCATAAAGGACGGAGCAAACCACCGACAAATTGTCGCCCAAATCGATCGCGATCAGGCTAGGTCAGCAGTTGTCGACGGCCGTTTCGTTGGCGGACTCCACCTCGTAGTCATGACCGGACCGTTCCTCGACCTGATCGTTGCAGGCATCAAGACAATCGAGTCCCGGTTTCACCGACAGCGGCGCACACCGCTGTTCACCGCAAAACCTGGAGACGTCGTCGTCTTCCGCCAATCAGGTCGACCAGCAAGCATGGCCGCGATACTCGGGGACACCTACTACCTGGACATGACCGAGTCCGACATCGACCAGATCCGGGCCACCTGGGCACCACACATCGGCTGTGACGACGACAATTTCTGGGCCACCCGAGCCGACGCACGGATGCGGGCTGATGGCACCCCGGTTGATATCACGCACTTTAGCGGCGATCCGCGATAGGCGCAGACGTGCCGGGGAAGCGATGCTCAATCGCTCTTGTCTAGTACCTGCGCACCAGCTACTCAAGGTTGAGTATCTGGTCAGGCACTGACGTGGGGCCTGGCCGTTGCCAGCAGGTGCTCGAGCGCGCTGACCCAGGTTTCCACGAGGGCGTTGTCGTCGACCCTGCTGTGGGGGATGCCAAGCAGGCCGGGAAGTAGTCGAGCGGAGATCAGGGCGCCGAGCCCGATCGTCGCGATGGCATCAGCCTGTTGGGCGGAGACGACCGATCCGGACCGGTCGGTGATCCATTCAGCGAACTCGCGGTAAGTCAGGTCGATCACCTGGACGACGGCGTCGGTGAGGATTCTCGGTCCGTGCCGGGCCTCGCTGGCGAGCAGCCGCAGGAGTTGGGCTTCCTGGTCGAGCTCGGCAAGGACATAGCGGGCGGCGATGGTGAGTTCGGTGTGCAGATCGCCGAGGTCGGCGAACAGCCGGCGAATGTCACGCAGCGCGGCGAGGCGGCTGAGTTGCCGTTGCACTCCGGCGGTCAGCAGCGCTTCCTTGGACGGAAAGTGGTGGTAGATGCCGCCAGCGCCGGGGCTGAGCCCGGCAGCCTCTTCGATCCGGGTGATGCTGGTACCACGGTAACCGTGCTCGCTGAACAGCTCCATCGCCGCGTCGATGATGCGATCCCGCCTCGCCTCGGTTGACAGATCGCCCATGACACCAAAGTATTTACTTAGGCACCTCAAGCGTCAACTGAGAGAGGCGCGATGGCGGTATTCAACGAGCATGGTCGAGGTCGGCTGGCCCGTACGGTCCCGCTGGCCGGGCTAGCTGGCCGGACCGCTGGTGAGGCGGTGGTCGCCGCCCTGCGCAAGCGGTTGACCGGCCAGGACAGCGCCGCCGAGTTCCACGAGCGGACCAGTGAGCGTTACGCGGCCATGCTCGGCCACTCGAAGGGGGTGCTGATGAAGGCCGGGCAGGTGCTGTCCTTCGTCGCGCTCGGGTCGCTGGTTCCCCCGGAGCGCCAGCGCGTCTACCAGGCGGCGATGGCCCGGCTGCAGGCTGACGCCCCGCCGATGGCCCCCGAGCTGGCCGCGGCGGTGGTGGAGGCTGAGCTGGGCGCGCCGCCGGAGGAGGTCTTCGCGGAGTTCGACCCGCATGCGTTCGCGGCGGCGTCGATCGGGCAGGTCCACGCGGCCCGGCTGGACGACGGGCGGCGGGTGGCGGTCAAGGTGCAGTACCCGGGGGTCGATCAGGCCATCCGAGCTGATCTGGACAACACCGAGCTGCTGGCCACCTTCCTGCGGCTGGTCGGGGCGATCATGCCTGGCTCCAGCCGGCTCGATGTGCGCGCGGTGGCCCGGGAAGTGGCGGCCCGGATCGGCGAGGAGATCGACTACCGCATCGAGGCCACCCACCAGACCGACTTCGCTCACGCGTACCGGGATCACCCGTTCATCCGCATCCCCGAGGTGGTGCCGCAGCTCTCGACCCGCCGGGTGCTCACCATGGATCTCGTGGACGGGATGCGCTGGTCGCAGGCGGTGGCAGCGGACCAGCAGTTGCGGGACCGGTGGGGCGAGGTGATCTACCGGTTCGCGCTGGGCAGCCTGCGCATGGTGCGCATGTTCCACGCCGACCCCCATCCGGGCAACTACCTGTTCCACGATGACGGTGCGGTGACGTTCCTGGACTTCGGGTGCGTCAACCGGTTCTCCGCAGCACAGGTCACGCTGATGCGACGGGTCGTCGCCGCCGCGATCGCGGACGACGCGGCGGCTTTGTGGGACGCCTTCGTCGAGATCGGCTTTTTGATCGCCTCCGACGCACCCACACCGGCCGAACTGCTCGAATGGTATCGGGACAAGCTGCAACCACTGGTCGCCGAGCAGCCCTTCACCTACACGTCGGCGTACGCCGCGTCCATGGTGCAGGGCATCTTCGCCCGCCGGGGCGCTGCCGGTTCGGTGATGCGCCGCTTCGAGCTGCCCCGCGAGTACGTGTTCCTCAGCCGCATCGACCTCGGACTCACCGCGCTGCTGGCCGAACTGCACGCCACCGGTCCGTGGGCGGCGATCCGCAGCGAATGGGACGAGGACGGGCCGCCCGCCACCGAGATCGGCGAGCTCGACGTCGCACATTGGGCCCAGCGGGGACTCAGACCGTGAAGATCCCCACCGTTGATCCGTACCCGGCCTACCGCGCGCTGCGTGAGCAGCACCCGGTGTACTGGGACGGCGAGCGGGACGCGTTCCTGGTCACCTCCTACGCCGAGGCGAGCGCGGTGCTGCGCGGCCCGGGGTGGAGCAGCGACCCGAACCGCAACCCCGCACTGGCCGCCCGGTTCGATCGCGCCGAACTCGGAACCCAAGCGCTGGGCACGACCCTGCTGACGATGGACCCGCCCGAGCACACCCGCCTGCGGCGGCTGCTCGCCCCGGCGTTCACCCCCCGGTCCATCGACGCGCTGCACCCCCGGATCACCGCGGTGGTCAAGGCCGCCCTTGCCGACCTCGGCCAGACGGGTGAGATCGACGTCATCGCCGACATCGGCTATCCGATCCCGCTCGCGGTGATGTGCGAGCTGCTCGACGTCGACATCGAGGGCGCGCAGCTGCTGCGTACCGAGACCCCCAAGCTGGTGGGAATACTCGAGTTCGACCCGGACGCCGACGCGGTCCTCGCGGCCGAGGAGGCAGGCGCCAGCATCGCGCTGCATCTGCTGCCCATCCTCGGCGACCGCCGCCACCGGCCCGGCCAGGATCTGGCCAGTCAGCTGCTGCGCCTCGGAGACAACGGCGACGCGCTGGGACTCGACGAGGTACTCGCCACCTGCATCCTGCTACTCACCGCCGGGCACGAGACCACCGCCAACCTGATCGGCAACGGCGTCCTGGCCCTAATGCAACACCCCGACCAACTCGACCTGCTCCAGAATGACCCCACGCTGATCAAGCCGGCGATCGAGGAGATACTCCGATTCGAGTGCCCCGCCAAGATCGTCGGCCGGACCAGCCTCATCGACCGGCAACTCGGCGGACACACCATCCGCGCCGGCCAGCGCGTGCTCGTCCTGCTCGGCGCAGCCAACCGGGACCCGGCGCAGTTCCACCACCCCGACTGCTTCGACATCACCCGAACTCCCGCTGCGCACCTCGCTCTTGGTGCCGGACCGCACTTCTGCCTCGGGGCCGCCCTGTCTCGCGCGGAAGCCCAGGAAACCCTGCGGCAACTGCTGCCGCTCCTGACCGAGTGGCGGCTGGCACCTGGACCGCCCACCTGGCGAGCCTCCGACACCTTCCGCGCACTCACCAAGCTCCACCTCCTCAGCACTGCAACTCACTAGCCGGGCCTAACCGCGGCGAAGGGTCAGGCCTCGCGGGGTGTCGGGGCCTTGCCGGGCGTGGCGACGACCAGGCCGGCGGCCTGGGCCGCGCTGGTGAGCCGCTGGTCGTAGGCAATGAATACCGTCAGCTCGTCGCTGAGCAGTACAGCTGAGGCCAGATGGAGCGCGTCGAGAGTGCGCAGCAACGGATCACCGATCTCGGTGGCGAGATCTTGAACCGTGCGGTCGAGCGGGACCAGGTCGATGTCTCCGACCACCGCACGGGCTTCGGTCAGGGTCCGACCGCCGACCCGGCGCGCCGCCCTGAGCACCTCGACGCGGCCGAGCTCACTACTCACCACAGCTTGCTCAGGGTGCTCGTCAAGCCAATCGCGCAGCGCCTCGGTTTCGTTCTCCGTCCGGATCAATTTCATCAGCGCGGAGGAATCCAGGTAGATCACAGCCGCTCCGCGCGGTCGGCGTCGAGCAACTCCTGATTGGTCGGCTCGCCAGGCGCGATCGGCACCGGTCGAGATGACCGGACCCGGCCGGTTGGGCAGGCTGCAGGAATCAGCCTTCCTGCAGCGATCAGTTGATCTCGTGCGGAGTGGGAGCGTGGCGCAGGCACCAGAAGGGCGATCAGTTCGCCGCGTTCGGTCACTTCCACGGTCTGGCCCGCTTTCACCAGGGCGAGGTACCGGGACGCGTTCTGCCGGAGTTCGCGAATGCCGATGCGCTTCATCCCGGCATAGTAGCACTTGACGTGCTACATGTTTGGACAGGGTTTTCGAGAAGCTCCGCCTCGTCAGCGCCGCGACCCGATCCTGACCCCTCGCGGGCTCGTACGATGGCCCCGGGGTATGAGGAGGCGGGGCTGATGGGCAGCATCCAGGTGTATCTGGAGAACGGCTTCGAGCACGACCGCGTCACGCTGAGCGCCGGCGGCGCCAAGCTCGAGGAGTCCGACGTCACCACCCGGTACCAGATCGGGCTCGCCTCGGTGGTCGAGCTGACGGTCCCGGACAGGGTGCCGCTGGCGGTGACGATCGCGGTACCGGACCGGGGGCTCACCGCCGAGACGACGGTCGACCCGCAGGTCACGCCGCACCTGCGGGTGAATGTCACCGACGGGTCGCTGGTGGTGCAGCCGGAGGCGGTTCCGCCGATGTTCGCCTAGTAAGCCAGACGCTTCCATGATCACCGATCGGGCGATCGGTTCCCGCACGGTGTATTTCAGGGCCGAGTGCGGGCCTCCGAGTAGTGATGAAGGTCACCATCGCGAAGGGAACTCACTACTATGTCCAGCGAACTTGGTCTCGACTCCGCCCCGGTTGGCTACGTCGACCCGGCGCCCGCCGCGCGGACCGCTCCCGCGGAGCGCAAACGCGTGGAACGCAACCGGACCGCCGAGGTCAGCGTCGTGCCCGACCCGGCCCTCGACCCACACCCCGAGACCATGCCCGATGGGCCCGCAGGGGTCGCGCCGATCCCGCTGCTCGTGCACCGCTCCGGCATCTACCGGCTCGACCGGTCGGTGATCCTGCCGATCCCTCTGTTCGGCACCGAGGAACTTCGTGTGGACGTCGACGGCGTGATGCCGACGATGACAGTCAGCGGCACCATCACCCGGCTCTTCGGCGGCCGGCTCACCTGGCTCGCCCGGGTGACGAAGGACCCGGTATCCGGCGCCTGGACCGGCCCGATCAGCTACCGCGACGGGACGACGTCGTTGCGGCCCCAGGCCACAGTGTCGGTGGAGCTCACCGGCGTGCCGTTGCCATTGCCATTGATCCGGAAGGCGACTGCGACGTTCAGCGGCGGCTCCGGATCGGCCGTGACGCTGAACTACACGTTCGAGAAGGCCGCGTTCCGCGAGGTCGCCTTCGAGTACGACACGGTCAGCGACGCCACCGCCGTCACCATGCACAACCCGACCAGCCACCCGATCCATCACCCGTCGGTGCCGAACTCGACACTCAGCCTGGAGAGCGCATACGCACGGCTCGGCATCCAGGTGACGAAGACCGGCGGCGACTCGGTGATCCCGATCGGCGCCGCCGGGGCGAACACCACCTGGTCCGACCAGGAGATGCACGACGCCATGCAGGCGCACTGGTCCCGCTGGGTCGACGCTCCGCAGTGGGCGGTCTGGGTGCTGTTCGCCCGGCTGCACGACCAGGGCACGTCGCTCGGCGGCATCATGTTCGACGACATCGGCACCGCCCAGCGCCAGGGCACGTCGATCTTCAGTGACTCGTTCATCTCCCAGGCCCCAGCAGGCGAGGCCAACCCGGGCCCGTGGGTGGAACGGATGAAGTTCTGGACCGCGATGCACGAGATCGGCCACTCGTTCAACCTCGCGCACTCGTGGCAGAAGTCCCTCGGCACGTCGTGGGTGCCACTGGCCGACGAGCCGTCGGCGCTGAGCTACATGAACTATCCGTTCTTCTATCCGGGCGGCGTGGACGCCTTCTTCGCCGCCTTCGAGTACGGGTTCAGCCCGGACGAGCTGCTGTTCCTGCGGCATGCCCCGGAGCGGCTGGTGAAAATGGGTGCGGAGCCGTGGTTCAGCAACCACGGGTTCGAGAAGGACGCGTTCGAGCAGCTGCGCACGGCCGTCACCGGCCCGCTGGAGCTGGAGCTGCGCGTCCACCGCGAGCCGCGGTTCGAGTTCCTCGAGCCGGTCGTCGCGGAGCTACGGCTGAAGAACGTCTCGTCCACCCCGACCGTTGTCGACGGCAACGCGCTGAAGGACGACGGGCTGGCGATCGTCGTCGCGAAAGACGGCGGCGACTCGAAGCGGTGGCTGCCGTTCGCGCGGTACTGCATGGCGCCGTCCCCGACGGTGCTACAGCCGGGCGAGGCCATGTACCACTCGCTGTTCCTGTCCGCGGGGACCGGCGGCTGGCTGATCAGCGACGCGGGCACCTACACGGTCTACGCGGCGACGGAGACGGGGCAGGGTTCCGCCGCGCTCAGCCGGCCGCTCACCATCGTCGTCGAGCGTCCCTCCGGCTCCGAGGCCGAGCGACTCGCCGGTGACGTGTTCACCAAAGAGGTCGCACACACCCTGGGTTTTGGTGGCTCGCGGGTGCTGGAAGGGGCGAACGAGACCCTGCAGCAGGTGGCCGAGCGGCTGCCCGAATCCCGGGCCGCCGTGCACGCGACCGCGGTACTCGGAACGCCGATGGCCGCCGACGGCAAGATCCTCACAGTCACCGCGGAGGGGTTTGAGACCGTGAAGGTCATGCCGGGGGCACCGGAGGAGGCGCGGAAGCTGCTGTCCGCCGCGCTCGGTGACTTCGACAGGGCCGCCGACTCCCTCGGGCACATCGCCGTCACCGAGCAGATCAAGCGGCTCGCCGACGTGCTGGCCGTCGAGGGCGACACCTCCGCCCGGGCAGACCTGCTCAGCGGGTCGGCCGAGGTCCTGGCCCGGCGCGGGGTGCTGCCGGGGATCGTGGAGGTGCTACGGCAGCAGTGAGTTCCCCCGGTTCCTACCGCGGCGTTGTCGGGGCCGATACCGCGGCGGGTCATCGGACAGTGCATGGTGATCGTGCCGGTAACCCGCCCGATTATAAGGAAGAAGCCGCGCCCCGGGGCGCTGATCGTGGGAGTGGAAGACCGGACCGGTGATCTGCTCGGTAACGGTCTGGACCAGGAGTGGCTGCGGCATCAAACGAGCACGTCCAGTCGGCGAGCAAGGGATGATCAACGTCCCCAACAAGCGGCAGCGATGTGCACTACGGCGAGATCTGCTGGCCGAATGCCTCGCTGAGGAACCTGGTGGGGCTGGCCAGGGCTGCCGCGGCCACGCTCTCGACCGCAGCCCTGGGACTGACGGTGATGCCGTTCTGGGTCACGTCATGCAGCGCCGGGCTGCTGGTCACGTTGCTCAGCATGCCGGCGCTGACGTGTCGTGAGACCCAACCGTTTACCTCGGTGGCGAATGCTGGCGGGATCTGACCCCAGCGCCACTCCTCCAGGGCGGGATTACGCGCATCGACTGGAGCCGGCACATACTTCGTCACGCCCGGGTAGGGCGGTTGGGGCAAGCGCTTCTCCGCTTCTGTCCGCACCGGATCGGGGCCCGCCGCCGCCACACATTTCCAGAGGAACTCCACGCGCCGGTTGCGGGCATACTCACGCGGGTTGCGGGTGAGCACTGCCGTCTCGCCCATGCTCGTCGGGGCGCCGACCCGGTCCGCCGGCGCGCCGGCGGCCACCATCGCGGCGCGTATCGATGCGGCTCGGCGCAGCCCGAGTGCCTCATTGTCGGCGTCTGTGCCGATGGGATCGGTGTGACCGACGAGGTCGACGGCGAAATCAGGGTGATGTTTGAGTTGGTCCGCGGCCGCCCGGGCCGCATTCTCGCCCTCGGCTGTCAACGAGGCGGAGCCAAAGGCGAAGTGCGCCTTTGCCGGCGGTGCCATGGTCGAGCCGCGGTGCAGGTCGTGGCCGATCAGGTACGCCTGCTCCAGCTCAGCGTGCGCCGCGAGCACCGCCAGTTGCGCCTGCGCCTCGCTGACCGGACTCTTGGACAGCTGCGCATCGCCGAACGCTTGCCAGGGCTCCGGATGCGCCGGGCTGCTCACCCACACGCCGCGTCTGCCTTCCAGGTCGTGCATGGCGCCGCTGACCGCACCACCGACGACCACCCCCAGCATCCTCGCGACCGCCGCCCTACCTCCAGCCTCAGCGATTGCTGCGTCCAGCGCCTCATTAACCTTCGGCTCGATCTTTTCCCGTAGCGTGTCCCAAGTCAGGTTGCCGGACAACGGCCGGGCCTGCATGTGAATCTGCATCATCGCCTGCGAGCGCAGGAAGTCGACCATGTGGTTCTTGATGTGGGTGAGCAGGTGGTCGGCGACCCGCGGTGCGAAGGTCGTGGAGTACCAATCCAGGATGTCACCGCGTGGTGTGCGCACGTGGCCGCCCGAGAAAGCGTCGGTCAGGAAGTGCTGGCCGAACGCCTCCCGCAGCTTCGCGCCCTCGTACCCTGCCAAGTCGTTGGCGAGCCCCGCAGTCAGGGCGGCCTGCAGGGCCCCAGTGTGGTGTGAGCGCCACCCGTCGACCGCTCTTCCTCCGGCTGCGAAGTGCTCGACGTTGGACGCGGCGAGTTCCAGGTAGCGTTTCTCCTGCTCCTCCTTCTGCGCGGGCGTGGGCTGGGGCAGCCTCGTGGTGGCGGTTGACGCAATGCCGCCAGACTCCAGCGCCGCCCGTAGTTTCGCCTTTCCCTCAGGGCCGCGGACGGCGGCCGCGAGCTCCTCCACGGTGCCGTAGTGATCGCCGGCGAGAGCGACCACGTCACCCCAGCTCAGCACGACACCGTCGCCCAGGTCGATGGTCTGCGCCGTCTGGTCGCCGAGTCGCTTGTGCTCGTGACCCTCGAATCGCTGCAGAGCCAGGGCTACTGCTCGATTGCCGACAGCACGTTGGAGAGCGAGGACCGCTTGCCCGGGAGTGCCATGCGCGCCGAAGCAACGCTGGACAGCGTCGCCTGCGCGGGCCTGGTGTTGGCGCGGCCGTGACCCGCTCTCGTAGGCCCTCATCGTGCTCGACGAACTACTGGCACACGGGGATCGGCGTCACCGGATCGGCCAGCTGACGCCGACGTGCCCACCAGCAGCCGTCAGGGTCCGGGGTACCGGGTGGCGGTGGCCAAGGTACCGAGGTCCAGGTCTGCGTGGAAGGGCCTCGCCAGAGTGAGCCGGCCTCTGACGGCCCGGTCGGACACCACGAATCCGTCCCTGGCCAGCGAGTAGCTGGTCGCGCCCAGCTCCGTGCCGGTGCGTTCGAGATCGACCCGGAGGAAGTACGGGATGCCGGCACACGCGTAGGCCTCGAGCTTAACCAGCCGATCAACCCAGGCATTGGACGGGGAGGTGACTTCAACGACCAGCGCGACGGAATCGGGTTCAAAGATGACAGCGTCCAGGCCGGGTTCGTTGAGGACGACGATGTCCGGAATCATGATCCGATCCGGACCCACCCGGATGTTGAGGCCTTCGAAGACCTCGAAGCCCGCCGGAGCTGCAGCCCCTAACGCGTGCGCGAGGTTGCGCACCAGGCGCTGGTGGGGTGCTGCCGGGAACGGGCTCACGATCAGCGCCCCGTCCAGCAGCTCAACCCGGCCCATGCTCTCGGGTAGCGCGGCCCACGCCCGCTCGGTCCAGGGACCGGCGTGTCCAGCGAAGAGCTCATCGAGCGGTTGTGCGCCCACGACTGCTCACCTCCCTGGCCTCGGCTGCAGTGTCGCACGCCGATCACGGTAGGACGATGCACTGACAATGAGTGACACCGTCTGCGGCCAGCAGTAGTCCACTGTGCCCAGGCACGGGATCGGCCGGCTGACGCGTTCACCCCATCGGCGTAGTGGATTCGTGGATTCTCCGTGCGCACACGGATGTGCGCACGCGCTGGCGACACCAACATGTGGGCGGTCATTCCGAGATAGCAGCACTGCCACCACCGTTCCTGTTTACGCAAGGAGCGTCCGCGCCGGTACCGGCGCGAGCCGTATCTACACGACCAGGTTTCGCGATCATTGGTAGGCATCCCGCCGGTGGTTGATGTCCACAACCTGGACGGTCTGCCTGCTGTCGTCGATGGTGTAGCGGACTCGGTACTGCCCGCGGCGAGCGCGCCAGTAACCCTCGAAGGGCTTTCGCAGCGGAGCTCCTACCCGGTGGGGGTTTTCGGCCAGTGGCCTGTAGAGGAACTCCACGCATGCCGCGGCGACGGCTTCCGGCAGTTCTTCGGAGAGTTGACGTGTCGCGGTACGGGCGACTTGTACCCGGTAGGTCACCCGGTTTGGGTCCGGTGTCGCTCGTCGATCAGGGCCCGCACCTGCTGCTCGTCGAGCACATCACCCCGAGCGACGTCGGCTTCGCTGGCAGCGATGCGCTCCTGGGCCTGCGAGTCGGCGAGCAGCTCTAGGGTGGCCTCGATGGACTCGAGATCCTCTGCGGCGAGCAGCACAACATAGTCACGGCCGTTGCGGGTGATGTGCACCCGCTGGTGAGTGCGCCCGACCTCATCAGCGATCTCGGAGAGTCGGGCCTTCGCTTCGGATAGCGGGATCGTACTCATGGACCAAAATTCTAGTCCATCGTCCTGCTACTGCCAACTGGGCGACCGACCAGCCACTCGGCCCGCGAACACGCACCTGATAGGTTTAGATCTCCGCACGGCTGGATACCGGCCAGGCCTTCGACGCCTGCTCCCAGCGTGCCATACAGGCGAGTGTAAGCAGCAGAATTGGGCAGTGTTAATGGACAGAGCCCAACAGAAGATCATCAAAGATCAATATACGCGCTGTTCGAAGATGGTGGTCAGGGGCGGGGTCGAACAAACGGCGCCTGGAGGTCACCGGATTGCAGCCAGGAGGAGACGGCCTGCGGGAAGCCGCCGAAGCGCAGGTAGCTCTCCCACAACCCAACCAGCTCACCCAGGTACGGCAACAGGTCCGACACTGCGTCGCCGACCTGCGCAGACCGCAACTCTGCGACCCGAACCGGGGCGGGCACCGGCGGTTGGACTCCCCGCGTGGCGACGACGTCGGTGAACCGCATGGGCAGCAGCACTCGCTCGGTGCGGGTCGCCGGCCCGCGCCGGCCCGCCAGCGCGCGCCGTGCCGCATGCAGCCCCGCCGCGGAGGACCCCGTGAGCACGACGGTGTCTTCGCCGAACCCGACGTCGTTGTCGCGTAGGTTCTTGATGGTGTTGGGCCAGTCGCCGACGACGCTGGTGATCTCGTCGAGGAACCAATAGCGCGGACCGCTCGTCCCGGCGAGGAACGTCATCGACGCCGACGTCACCAGCGTGCGCAGATCCGCCGCCCGCCAGCCGTCGACGGCGGCATGCAAGATGTTGCGTGGCGGCACGCCACTATCGAGAAGGTCCCCGACCGCCTGGGCGACCTCGGTGCTCTTGCCCGCCCGGCGTGGTCCCCGCAGCACGTACAGGCCACCGGGGGTCAGATCGCGGAGCGCACCCGAGCGATACCGGAAGGGTGCGGCGGCTGCTGCTCGGAGTCGCGGCTCGTCACGCTCCCAGCCAACCGTTCGTGCGCTGGCCCGCCGCGATGCGATCGCGCCGGAGCCCCCTGCTGGACCGACCTGGATAGGCGACCGCTTCCACGCCCTCGCTGTCCGAGTACGCCGCGCCTACGCCCTGGACATCCACGCCGTCTGGCCGAGCCTGTGGCTTCTTCTACCCGACCAGCCGCGCGCCGAGATCACGGCTGCCCGAGATGCGCACACCGCCGCCGGCCGTCTTGGCGGCTGGGCCGTCCTCTACCTGCTGCTGGGGACGGTTTCGTGGCCCGCGCTACTTGCCGCTGCCATTCGGGCGGCCATCGCCTGGTACCGAGCGCGCCGCACAGCGCAAACGCTCGCCGAACTGATCGAGGCGGCAGTGGACTGCCACGCCCGCGATCTCGCCACCCGTCTGGGCTTCGATTGCGAAGGTCCGCTTACCCGCCGCGTAGGGGTCACGATGACCGATCTGCTCAACAAGGATCCAGAGACCAGAATCGAGCTCCCGGATGAGCCATGACCCCGGTCGGGCCATCGGAACAACGTGCGAAGTCGGAACGTCAGACTCCCAGATTCCCGGTGGCAAGCCGGCGGCGAATCTCCTCGGCTTCCCCGGTGCGGCCGAGTTGGTCCAACAGGTCCGCATGTATTCGCATCGCAGTTCGCAGATGATCGATGAACGCCGCGGGACTTTCCATGGACAGTGCGCGGAAGATCTCGACGAAGGGCAATGGACTCTTCGATGGCGACTAGGCTCTCGACCTCACGCCCTAACTCCCCGTATCGATTCGACAAGTTGCTCAATGCCATGGCGAGACCGGATTCATGAACTGCTGGATTGATCTGCGCCAATCGCCGATATACCGTGACGGCTTCCTCAATGGCGGCGACAGCCTGCTCGCGGCGCCCCATCCCTGCGTACTATTGGCCGAATTGTTCAATGCCAAGGCGAAGCCAGGTTCATGGGCGGCGGCGTCGGTCCGCGCCCAACGCCGCGCAATGGCGACGGCCTCCTCGACAGCGGCAAGCCCCTCCGAGCGGTACCCCACCTCCACACAGTCGGTCGCCAGGTTATTCAATGCCGCCGCGAGGTGAGGTTCATGAGCCGGCGGGTCGGTCTGCGCCAATCGTCGCATGATGGCGACGGCCTCCTTGCTCACCGCAAGAGCCTCCGGATAGTGCCCAAACGCCCGGAACGTGACCGTCAGGTTGTTGAACGAACGCGCAAGATGCGGTTCGTACGATGGGTCGGTTTGGGCCAGTTGCCGCACGATGGTGAAGGCTTCCAGCCCGTTCTCGAGGGCTTGGTGATGGAGTCCGGCCTCGCCGTCACGGACGGCCAGCCGGTAGTAGTGCTGGGCGCGCTCATAACTGCTGTTCACCACTGCCTGCCCATGGCCCAGCGTACACGCGCCAGCCCGGCGGCCGACACCGGAAGCCCTGCGACACCAAGAACAAGCCCAACACACTCGCCCATTTGTCTACTGCATTCAGCGTAGCCGCGACCATCCACACCGCCAGCACCACTACGGACACGCCTGCGACCGCCCCGCCCATCCAGGTCTGAATCCGCCCTGTCATACCCACCATGATCCCAGATCAAGACACGCAGCGCGTAGCCCCACCGCTGCCAACGCGCCAGCTCGACCAACTCGACACCGAACTCTTCGCTATAGCGCGGTCGCCGCGCTGCAGGCAGCAGCCACACCGCCGGCGCAACCAACCCACGCGTCACCAGGCCCGGCATCGCAAGGGCGCTACCGACGACCTGGCTCGGCGAGCAGCTCCTCGATATCACGGTAGAGCCTGAGTGGTGCCCGATCCGTAGCCGGCGGCATCAGGCGGCAGGAGCGACGGACACCTCAAGAGCGATCGCTTGGGTGTCGCTGTCGTACTCGCTCGGGTCGCCCTCCAAGGCAAACTCGATTGCGTCCATGCACTCGCGCTGGGCGTCCTCGCGAGTCACTGTGCCGCCGCCGTTGATGTGAAGAGCAGGCACGCGGTAGTGCCATGTGTTCGCCTCGTCATCGAAGAAGAACTCGGCTCGCAGCGTGGTGCTCATATGATCATCTTCCTATAGCTTGCGCAGCTCAACAAGGGTGTAACCGTAGTCTTTGGCGATCCGGGCCATCGCCGGCCCACCCAGGTCAACGCCCTCATGGTAAGCCCAGATGCGCTGCCGATCGTCCTTCACGAGGACACGATGTGACCCGCGGCGGCGGGTCTCGGTCCAGCCATCGCGTTTGAGCGCGGCGAGGACGCGGGCAGCTTTCGGCATGTGGCAGGTAAGGATAACGGACGTGATCATCTCGACGGGTAGCGGTCGGCAACGACACTGGCTCGCCCCCTGTTTTCTCGGAGAGGCTGTTGCATGATCAAACGGCATGTGGTGCAGGAGGCGTCTGATAGCTCGTCACACATACCCTGCTCAGAGTCCACATACCGGGACGTGGCCAGGGGCGGGGTCGAACCGCCGACCTTCCGATTTTCAGTCGGACGCTCGTACCAACTGAGCTACCTGGCCGTGCGGGCCGGTCAGGGCCCGCCGTACATCGAGAGCGACCCAGACGGGACTCGAACCCGCGACCTTCGCCGTGACAGGGCGACGCGCTAACCAACTGCGCCACTGGGCCTTGCTGTTCCGTGCCCCCAACGGGATTCGAACCCGCGCTGCCGCCTTGAAAGGGCGGAGTCCTAGGCCGCTAGACGATGGGGACTTGGTCGTCCAGACCTGTTCGCGCCGGCACGCCGTCGTGAACACGACAAGCATAGGACACTGCGGCAACCGGGTGTACAACGGGTGGTGGGCGACCCCCACGGAGCCGCCCCGACCACAAGTCAGCGACAGACCGGTGGGATGCCGTCCTCTCCGTCGATCAGCCCCAGCATGTCCAGCAACATCCGGCAGTCCTCGGCGCCCGTGGCCGACCGCGCCACCGACAGCCGCGCCCGGTCCACCTGCTCAGGCGTGACGCGATGCGGGTCCTGCCCGCGTGGCAACGGCACCGAGCCCCGGCTCAGTTCCGCGCCAGTATCCAGACCTAGGTCGTAGGTGCTCGACAGACGGCTCATTACACCCCTCCTGAACTTCGTTCTTCGTACCCGCGTCGCCACCGCTCGGCGCAACCTATCTACCGTTCATCGTCCGTCGCAGCCTCCTACCGGGTGATTACCTGTGGTGAACCTTCCCCAACCGCTCCAAACGCCCACCGCTGAGCGCTCGACCAGCGGTCGAGGGGGCTGGAAGCACTCAGGTGAGTCCGGGATCACCAGGAGCGGGGTCGAGGAGCTGGGCCAGGTGCAGGGCATGGCGGCCGGTGGTCTGGGCGACCTGTAACCGGCAGCTGAAGCCGTCGGCCAGCACCAGCGCGTCAGGCCTGGCCCGGACGGCCGGGGCCAGCGAGCGCTCGGCCAGCGCGCTGGACAGGTCCTCGTGCCCGCGCTGGTAACCGAAGCTGCCCGCCAGCCCGCAGCATCCGGAGACCCGCCGCACCCGGACCCCGGCGCAGCGCAGCAGCGCGTCGTCGGCGGTGTGGCCGAGCACCGCATGCTGGTGGCAGTGCACCTGCTGCACTGCATTCCGATCACGGAAAGGCGGCTGCCAATCCGGCGCCTGCTCGCGCAGCACCTCGGCGAGCGTGCAGACCCGCCGGGCCAGCACAGCCGCCGCCGACGAGTCCGGGAGCAGCTCCACTAGGTCGCCGCGGAGCATGGCGACGCAGCTGGGTTCCAGCCCGACCACCGGCACACCAGCAGCGATCGGCTGATGCAACGACCGCAGGGTCCGGCGCAGCACCAGCCGGGCCAGGCCGAACTGCCCAGTGGTGAACCAGGTCAGGCCACAGCACACCATCCCCCGGGGTAGCCGGACGGTGAAGCCCGCCGCGCTCAGCACCCGAGCCGCGGCGCCCATCACCGCGGGATCGAACGAGCGAGTGAAGCAGTCCGGCCACAGCAGCACCACGCCGCGAGAACCGGACCCCCGAGGCAGCGCCAACGAACGCTGACGGGCGAAGCGGGGCAGCGGGCGGGCCGTGGACACCCCACCCAATCTGGCGAGCAGCGGCGCGAGGGCGTTGGCTACCAAGGGCGCCCGCCCGGCGACCCGAGCCGCCAGCGGCAGAGCACCCAGCGCGTAGTGCCAGCGCGGCCGCAGCCGCCACCGGTAGCGCTGGTGCAGGAACTCCGCCTTGTAGCTGGCCATGTCCACGTTGACCGGGCACTCCGAGGCGCACGCCTTGCAGGCCAGGCACAGATCCAGCGCCTCATCGACCTCATTCGAGCGCCAGCCACCGGTCACCAGGTCCCCGGCCAGCATCTCGGCCAGCAGGTGCGCCCGGCCGCGGGTGGAGTGCCGCTCCTCCCGGGTCACCTGGAAACTCGGGCACATCACGCCGGGCCCGTCCAGCGCCCGGCAGGCGCCGACGCCGACGCAGCGGCGGGTCGCCGTGGCGAGGCTGCCCTCGTCACGGCCGAAAGAAAGGCTCACCGGCACCGCAGACTCCCGGCCCACCCGCAGATCGGCATCCAGCGGCCGGGGCTCCACCAGCACGCCGGGGTTGAGCAGCCCAGCGGGATCGAAGAACGCCTTGAACTGAGCGAACAGCTCGAGCACCGCCGGGGGGTACATCCGGCTCAGCAGCTCACCCCGGGCCCGCCCGTCGCCGTGCTCCCCGCACAGCGACCCGCCGTGGGACACCACCAGGTCAGCGGCCTGTTCCAGCAACAACCGGAAATCCCGCCGGCCGGAGGAGCTGAGCAGGTCGGAGTCCAGCCGCACGTGCACGCAGCCCTCGCCGAAGTGCCCGTACACCGCGCCCCGCCGACCGTGCGCGGCGAGCAGCTCAGCGAAGCCACGCAGGTAGTCGCCGAGCCGCGCGGGGGGCACGGTGGCGTCCTCCCAACCCGGCCAGGCCTGCGTGCCGTCGGCCAGCCTGGTCGCCAGACCCGCGCCCGCCTCCCGGATGCGCCACAGCGCCGCCCGGTGCACTGGATCCGTCACCACCAGGTGTGGCCGTCCCAGCTCCGCAGCCACCGCCCGAACCGACGCCACCGCGCCGGCCAGGTCGTCGGACCCGAGCTCGACGAGCAGCCAGGCCGCACCCGGCGGCAACTCCGGACGCGTGGGCAACGGCTCGAGCAACGCCAACCCCATGCCCTCCGCGGTGAGCGGCTGGAACCTCAACAGCTCCGGGACGGCGTCAGCGGCGGCGGGGAGATCAGCGAACCCCAGCACCAGCAACGCCACCGCCGGCGGCGGCGCGATCAGTCGCACCGTCGCCTCCAGGAGCACCGCGCAGGTGCCCTCGGTGCCGACCAGCGCGCGAGCCAGCTGCGATCCGTGCTCGGGCAGCAGGTGCTGCAAGGCATAACCGGAGCCGCGGCGCGGCCAGTCCGGCAGCGCGGTGCGGATCAGCCCGCGGTGCGCACGCTCCCAGGCCGCTACCTCGGCAGGCAGCCCGGAGCCCGCTACCAGCTGGGACCCGTCGGGCAGCAGCACGACGAGCTCCTCGACGGCCGCGGCGGTGGTGCCCCAAGCCACCGAGTGCGCCCCGCAGGCGTTGTTGCCGATCATCCCGCCGAGCGTGCAGCGGCTGTGCGAGGACGGGTCCGGACCGAATCGCAGGCCGTGCACAGCCGCGGCGGCCTGCAGCGTGTCGAGCACGACGCCCGGCTGCACCCGGGCCAGCCGGGTAACCGGATCGAGCTCGAGTACCGCGTCGAGATGGCGGGAGAAGTCGAGGATCACTCCGGGGCCGATGGCGTTGCCCGCTATCGAGGTACCTGCGCCCCGCGCGGTGAGCGGTACCCCGTGCTCGCGGCAGACACCCATAACGGCGACCACATCGTCGGCACGCCGGGGCAGCACGACCACGCGCGGCGGCACCCGGTAGTTCGACGCGTCAGTGGCGTAGAGCGCCCGGCTGCCGGCATCGGCTCGCACCTCGCCGCGCACCACGGCACGCAACGCTCGGGTCAGCGCGTCGTCATCCACGCCACCCAGCATGCGCGCCGACGCAGCGAGTCAGGTCAGCGCGGTGGCGCGCCGAGGTGCACCCGAGCTGAGAGCAGCGAGCTGACCGCGGCGCAGGGTCGGCCGCTGCGGACCAGCTCGATCGCGTTGCGGACGTCGCCGACCGCGGCCGCGGGAAGGTCGTGCCCCGCGTCTGTGGCTGCCTCGAGCCGTTCCACGGTGGATGCGACCTCCGCTGGTAGGTCATCCCCCATCAGGGCGGCCACCAACGCTTCTACCTCGAGCAGGAGGCTCTGCTGGGTAGTGTTGGATGCGCTCACGCGCGCTGAGACTACTCGGCCGGCTCCAGTCCTGAACATCACCTCCAGGGCTACCGACCACGCCTCATTAGGGGGATAAACCTTGACGCTAGGCTCGCACGGGTGGTGACCGGCAATGCACTGATCCGGATCCTCGGCCTGTGCTTGATCGCGGGCCTGCTGGTGGCGGGGATGCTTTTCCCCATCGTGGGCAGTATCGGTCTCGCCTCCAACCAGGCCAGCGACACAGTCAGCAGCATCTCGACCACCCTCGTGCAGAGCCAGGTACCGGTGGTCAGCACGATCACCGACAAGGACGGTGCGCCGATCGCCTACGTGTTCGACCAGAACAGGTTCAACACCCCGCACAAGGACATCGCCGACACGATGAAGGCGGCGATCATCGCCATCGAGGACCGCCGGTTCTTCGAGCACAACGGGGTGGACTTCCGGGGCACCGCCCGGGCACTGATGACCAACCTGACCGCCAGCGGCAGCGCGCTGGAGGGCCAGGGCGCCTCGACGCTGACGATGCAGTACATCAAGAACTACAAGCTCTACGCAGTCGCACAGAACGACGCCGAGCGCGCCGCAGCCGTGGAGAGCACCCCGACCCGCAAGTTGCACGAGGCCCGGGTGGCCCTGCAGCTGGAGAAGAACCTGTCCAAGGACGAGATCCTGGCGCGGTACCTCAACATCGTCTTCTTCGGCCACAACGCCTATGGAGTCGCCGCCGCCGCGCGGACCTACTTCAACACCACACCGGACCGGCTGTCCATCTCCCAGGCCGCGCTGCTCGCCGGGATGGTCCGCTCCACCAGCTTCTACGACCCGGTGGACAACCCCGTGCAGGCGCTGGCCCGGCGCAACCTCGTGATCAATGAGATGACCAGCATCGGGTCGATCACCCCTGTTCAGGCCGAGGAGGCCAAGGCTGAACCGCTTGGCGTGCAACGTCCGCTGACCGGGCTGACCAACGGCTGTGTCGGTGCCGGCCCCGCTGACGGCTTCTACTGCCAGTACACGCTGGACTATCTGGCAGGAGTGGGTTTCCCGGAAGACAAACTCAAGCGCGGCGGGTACCTGATCCGCACCAACCTCGACCGGCGGGCCAGTGACATCGCCAAACGAGCGGTCACCGCGGAGGTTCCGACCCAGACGGTGGGGATCGCCAACGCGATGGCCATCGTGGAGCCGGGCCGCGCGCGTCACGCGGTACGGGCGCTGGCCGCCAACCGGGACTACGGCCTCGACGCCGACGCCGGGCAGACCTCCTACGCGCTGCCCTCGCTGGTGCAGGGCTTCGGCGCCGGATCGATCTACAAGATCTTCACCGCGGCCGCACTGCTGGAGCGCAGCATGGGGATCCAGAACCCGGTGCCGGTCATGGACTCCTACACCTCGCGGGTGTTCCGGGACAACGGCGGCCCGTACACGGTCACCAACGCCGGCAAGTACCGCAACGGGTCGGTCTCGCTGCAGACCGCCCTGGCGATCTCACCGAACACCACGTTCGTCGCGCTGGAGGACCGGATCGGAAAGATCGACCCGGTGGTGGACATGGCCTACCGGCTGGGCATGCGGCAGAGTCTCAATGCCAAGGACTCCCGGGGTCGCACGATCGCCGACGCGGTCAAAAAAGAACGCCGCGGCTCCTACACCCTGGGAGCCGAGCCGACCAGCCCGCTGGACCTCGCCAACGTCGGCGCTACCTTGATGAGCGGCGGCAAATGGTGCCCGCCGACCCCGATCGATGCCGTGCTGGACCGCAACGGCGATCCGGTGCCGGTGCCGGAAGCGCCTTGCGAGCAGGTCGTCCCGGAAGGTCTGGCGAACTCCCTGGCGGTCGGGCTGAGCAAGGACGACCAACCCGGCGGTACCGCGTTCGCCGCCGCGCAGGCCGCGAAATGGACCCGTCCGATGCTCGGCAAGACCGGCACCACCCAGGCCAACCGCTCGGCGGGGTTCATCGGAGCGACACCGCAGTACTCGGGTGCGGTGCTGGTGTGGCCCGACGGGTCGCGACCCTCCCCGATCTGTGACACCGATCCACCTCGGCTGTGCGGCAACGGCAACATCTTCGGTGGCAAGGTGCCGGCCCGGGCCTGGTTCGACGCCATGAACCGGCTGCACGAGGGGCTCCCGGTGATGCCGCTGCCCCCGACGGAGCCGCGCTACGTGACCGGCGCGGGCCCGAACGTCCCCAACGTGGTGGGGCAGGGGGAGAACACCGGGGCGCTCACCCTGGAGCGTGCCGGGTTCCGGGTGCGGCGCGTGGTGGCATCCTCGGATCGTCCGCCGGGGACGATCGCGTCCATGACACCCGACACCGCCCAACCCGGTGACGTGATCACCATCGGCGTCAGCGACGGGACAGTCCGGGCACGGCCCGCACCGAGATCCCCGGCACCCGCCGCCCCCTACCGCCCACCACGCAGCGCGGACCGCAACCCCGACACCAACCCCGAAGGTCCCGACCGCGACGGACCCAACGCAGGGCCACCAGATCGCCGCGACCGCCGTGACCGCGAAGGTCCTCCCGAGGACCGCGAAGGTCCTCCCGAGGACCCCCGGGACCGTTGAGGCGTGCCGCCTACAGTTGAAGTGCAGTCATGACGGCAGCGGCCAGGCGCTTTCCTTCGACTCGACCGGAGGCTTTGGCTTTCGCGGCCTTCATCACCAGGCCGAGCTGGCCGAGTCCTGCAGGTTTGCCGAGTTGGCCGGCGACGTCGTCGAGAGCCTCGGCGACCACGGTCGCGAGTTCGTCGGGGGTCAGCTGCGTGGGGAGGTAGCGGGCCAGCACCGCACCCTCGGCGCGTTCGCGGGTCGCCAGCTCGTCGCGACCGGCAGCGGCGAACAGCTCGGCGGCTTCCCGGCGCTTCTTGGCCTCCTTGGCCAGTACGGCGAGGACCTCGTCGTCGGAGAGTTCCCGGGCCTTGGCGCCGGACACCTCCTCGGTGGTGATCGCCGTTAGCGCCATCCGCAGGGTCGCGACCGTGATGTCGTCCCGGGATTTGATCGCGGTGGACAGGTCGGCGCGCAGCCGATCCTTCAACTCTGCCATTTCCCGGAGACTACGCCGGGTGAGTGGCGCCGCGGACCAGGACACTCAATGCACCGCCAGATGCTGTTCGGGGCAGCTAGGCTCGGCACCATGAACCGCTGGGGACGCGCCATGGCCGGCGCCGCCGCGCTGACGGTCGCTGGGGCCACCTACGCCGCTGGGGTGGAGGTCCGGCGCTGGACGCTGCGGCAGGCCACCCTGCCCGTATTGCCGATCGGCGCGCTGCCGGTGCGCATTTTGCACGTCTCCGATCTGCACATGACTCCTCAGCAACGGTCCAAGCAGCGCTGGGTGGCCGGCCTGGCCGACCTGCGCCCCGATCTCGTGGTGAACACCGGTGACAACCTGGCCCACCAGCTGGCGGTACCGGCCGTGCTCCGGGCGCTGCAGCCGCTGATGGCGCTGCCCGGGGTGTTCGTCTTCGGGAACAACGACTACTACGGGCCCAGGCCGAAGAGTCCGACGCACTATCTCTTCGACACCGGCAAGAAGATCCGCGGCGCGCCGCTGCCGTGGCGGGATCTGCGCGCAGCGTTCGTCGAGCACGGGTGGCACGACATGACGAACACCCGCCGCCAGCTCACCGTAGCGGGGCGCCGGATCGCCGTCGCCGGGGTGGACGACCCGCATCTGCATCGAGACCGCTACCAGCGGATCGCCGGGCGGGCCGATCCCGCCGCCGACCTCCGGCTGGGCTTGGCGCACTCCCCGGAGCCGCGGGTGCTGGACGCATTCGCCACCGACGGCTACGACCTCGTGCTGGCCGGTCACACCCACGGTGGGCAACTCCGGCTGCCCGGTTACGGGGCGATCGTGACCAACTGCGGGCTGGATCGCTCCCGGGCCCGCGGTGCGTCCCGCTGGGGCGCGCATACCTGGTTGCACGTCTCGGCGGGCCTGGGTACGTCCCCGTTCGCGCCGGTGCGCTTCGCCTGCCCGCCGGAGGCGAGCCTGCTCACCCTGGTTCCGCGGAACAGCGGCGCCACCCTGCCGGCCAGTGCATGGCACGCCGCCGGAGTCGGCTAGCCGGCGTCAGCTAGAGTGAGCGACGTCCATCCGGGGTGTGGCGCAGCTTGGTAGCGCGCTTCGTTCGGGACGAAGAGGCCGTGGGTTCGAATCCCGCCACCCCGACCCGGAACAGCAGGTCAGAGGCCAGATTCCGAATGTGGAATCCGGCCTCTTGATCTTTTGACCGTGGTCTGACCGTAGGACTGAGCGTCACCTTAGGGTTGGGAGCGGCACTAGCGATGACGTGTCGCGGCGCGAAGCAGGATCGATCCGACGCCTATAGTAGATCGAACGCCTGTTCGAGATCTGTCGGAGACTCGCCGTAACCTGCACGACATGGACCATGTAGGCTCACCGATTCGGACACAAGGCGCGTCTTTGGACCGGGAGCACGGACCGGCCGTCGAGGCAGCTCAACTCTCCGCTCACATCGAGGAGTCCGTCCAGCCGATGTCGACATTTGGCTATCGCCTCTTCACTGTCGAGCTCCGCAAGGGGTTCGGACGGAAACCAATGAACTTCTCGGAATGTGACGGCAGTCACTACATCGACCTCGTGCCCAAGCTGCTCGCGCGTCTAGCTGGGACCAGGATCGGCCGACCCGTGATGCGGAGCAGCTCTACCTCGCCAAGCCAAGCCATGATCGACGAGCCCGACTCAGCAGAGGCAGAGGGCATATCAGGCGAATCTGCGTTTCGCGTCGAGGATCCACTTCGGAACGAGTGGGCGATAACCGGTTCTATTCAGGCAGGAAATTTTGGTGATCACGAAATTGCTCTGGGCGTTCCGGGCGAGACCGAGGACGCCGACCTGCTCAATCGCGCGCCAGTTCGTCGATTCCGATTTGTGTTTGTTCTTCCCGAAAATGGTGTCCGTGGTGTTCTCGCCATCGAAACGATCGGGCGATCGTGTCCCGTCGAGCTGTTTATAAAGTGGCTCTCCAAAGCCTCGCAAGATGAAGCAATTGACAACAAAGGGGCCGAAGGCGATACGATCGCCACTGCGCTTTGCTGGTGGAAGATAGTCGCAGACCAGATGGGTGACGAGGAGCATCTTAACGAGTTGATACGATCCGGAAACTTCGGGAAGGTGGAGCTTGTCAAGCACGACGTAACTCCGGATCGCAAGAGGACCAAGGAGTACCTTCGCCTCACAGCGCCCTCGATCGAGGGCGGTCTCGTATCAGAGGTGGCGAGCGTAGTCAGAGGCTGGTGGGAGAGAACTCGCCAAAAGGCTGAGCCTGATCAGAGCGAGCCCGAGCCGATCACCGATGCGGAAGGTGCCCAGCAGCTTGCCGCACTCGTCATCAAAGGAGTTCAGGGGCTCGACTTCGATGACGGTTGGGTCGTTCTCGAAGAGGATAGCGGCAGGACCAACCGAATTAGTCCGAGCCGCATGTCAGAGGTCTTCATCTACCCTTTGAGCGTCGATGATCGCGTCAGCGACGTGGAGTTCTATCGTCGAGTTAGGTCACGTGCAGTCCGAATCGGACCTACGGTTCCTGTCGAGGTCGAGTGGCCGCAAGTCCCCCACCTAAACCCGCCCTCATGAGCAGGTTCGGGTTGAGCCCGATATTTCGGGCTCACTGGAAGGGGTTGACGAACGGCACTGGTCCAAACTCCAAGCCCGACTGGACTGCAAGATCCGTACTCATCATCGCGCCGATTGGAATAGCCTCGTTTGCATTGCTACTCGGGTGGCAATTGTCGCAACCCGCACCTCTACTTGGGGGTGTTTCACTCCTGGCAGGAGGATTGCTGGGAGCATTCGCGCAGCTATCATCTCTTCGCCTCAAGGTGTCCGAATGGACGGAGCATGATGACGACAGATGGCTAGTGGAACGCGAACTCATCGACGAGACTGCGGCTCACTTACTGCTCGCTGCGATGTTGTGCACCATTGATGCAACACTGCTTGTAGCTGCAACCAGCGCAACATCAGCAGGGCAAAAAGTTTCAACCGGATGGACAGCAGCCGTCTCTGCCGTTTCCGTCTATATCGTGCTCGTTTTCCTTATCTGTATACCCCGATTGTACAGCGCATATGTCCAGATCAACGGTGTTTCCGACCATCTAAATGGCTACGTGAAGGGCAAAGCGCCACGACGCCGTCGCTAACTAGAGACATGACAAGGAAAGGACAACGGTTCAACAGGCCGATCAAACGCGAGACCGTTAACGCTATACGAACATTTTTCGATAAGCACAACATTCCCTTTATTTATGGAAGTCCTATTTGTCGATTGGCGAGCAGGAAAGCGATTGGCTGCGGCCGTGACCTGGTCTTTTATGTGGCTCGTTCAGCCTGCGCTCAGGCTAATCTCGCTAACGATCTTCTCGGGTTCCATCAGGAACCACCCACCACCAGACGACGAGTGCCGACCGGACAGATCATGATCTCGGGTCCCTCGACCAGCATGGCGTGGTTCGTATGCTGAAGCGTTAGGTCCACCACCATGCGCGACTTGTGGCTTGTCGTGACAACCTTGTCATTGCGCGAACCACAGACCATGATCACGACTGGCTCCGGTCTCTGTTCAGTTTGAGCCGCGCGGGGCAGCGGTGCAGCACGCTGCTCTGACCGACCGTAACCGCCTTAGTCGCGGGCTGGCTGGCTCCGGCACCTGCACGGAGGCGCGCTCTTGGGGTGGGTGATGGCGTCCGCTCATTGCCGATGCGCGGGCGTTCCCAGGTTGTCGTACTCATCGACGACACTGACCAGTGTGGTTACGGCTAGGCGGTGTGCCAGCTGTGTGGCGACCATCAACGAACGAAGTGACCCCACCTCTCTGTACGAGGCACACTCAGTAGGTGAACGACGCTGCCCCGCCGGTCGTGTACGCGGATGAGACCCACAACACCGGCGAACACCTTCGAGACGCAGACCAGCCGGTTTTCGCTGTCGCTGGTGTCCACCTGGACGACGGGCTTGCCAATGACATCGTCGACAGCGTTAAGGAGTCAATGCAGAAAGGCGCGGGCGAACCAAAGTACACCCGCCTTTCGAGGCGTTCCCGTGGTCGAGCGATTTTACTGTCCGCCTTCGAGGCCCTGCCTGAAAATAGCGCTAAGGTATTCATCGCGGACAAGAAATTCATGACGATCTCCAAGATTATCGATCTGGGTATCGAGCCATTAATGTTCGCCGCCGGTTACAACATGCATGCGGATGAGTCTGCCAGAACGTTAGCCCACATGGTGTCCATTATTGGACCCGTCGTTGGCAACAGTCGAAAATTTGATAAAGTGCTGGATACCTTCGTCGCGTTCGTTCTGCAACGGTCAATTGACCCAGATGACTATCTGTCGGCGACTGAGGAATACTTGGCTACGGTCGAAGGGGATCGCTCTGCTCTAAGAATGGCCTTTTTGCCCTCGCGGAATTGGTTTATCGAGCTGGTTGCAAAGCGAAATAATGGTCTCCATATGGACACACTCGACCCGGCGGTCCCGACGGTGGTCGCAGTGTGCCGGGCGTTCGCTAAAATTCTCGGACCTATACGACTTGTGCACGATCAGTCGGATGTGATCGCCCGAAACAAGAATCTACTACTTAGTACCTTTCCTGACCCGGCCGATCCTAGCCGCAGAACAGATCCCATCGGAGTGAAAGAAATAGACTTCGGAAATAGTCATGAAATCGCTCAGTTAAAGATTGCCGACTGGGTCGCGGGCGCGGCCAGAGATGCTGGCATGAGCAAGCTAAATCCACCCAGGAAGATGGTGAGTCAGGAACTGTACGATCTCGTAGAAAATTGGCTCGCCGCCCCACCTCTATGGCCCGATCAGGATTGGCTGACGGATCGCCTCGATTAACATGACCTCACATTGTCCAAAATTGAGTAAGCCAACCGGTCTTGAGAGACACCGGTGGAGCAGCTCAAGCTCGTCGTTTGGAGGACTGCTGTCGTGACGGTTGACTTCGTTACATTATGATTCAGTTGAGTCTCGTCGACGTATCTCGGCGATAATTGAATTGAGTTGTTGTATTGCTTCAGCTAGGTCACCTGCGGCAGGTAATTCTATACCGTGCACGACGTTATTTCTCATCCGCCGCAGGAAATCAATCTCACGGCGCATGTCTGGGTCCAGTAATTTGAGATGCTGAAGTTGGCGAACAAGCGGCATAACGCGCCCGCTCTGCCCCTCGGCCGATGCTAGCGTCCGCACTAGCCTTTCGAGCTCAATCCAATTCGTCAAGAAAAGCCCGACCTGGCGATGGACGTCCTGATCCTCTAAGTCTTGCTCGACGGTTGGCCTATGTGCTTCCGCTCGGACCGAACGGTAAACCTCGTAACGGGAACCATCCTCAGCGAGGAGAGCATCGATGACTTGTTCCGCAAGGGGACGCAATTCCAGATTCCCGTGCAGCGCCTCCAGATATGGGGCCAGCCGTCCTGGAGTATAGGTTCCTAGCCGGACTAATAGGCCGAACAGCAGGTCGACCCGTCCGAGCCCTGAGTCGCTGACAGGTCCGTCCGACATGGTACTCGCGCGGCTGAGAAGATGAACTGCGAGTTCATAGTGGTTCACGAACTTCCGCTCGCTGTCAGCAACTCTAGTCTCACCAGCTTTTTGGAGCCTCTCAAGGGCAATCTCTCCAGCGATTACTAGCCCATTGAGTTGATCAAGAGTAGCGTATTCATCCTCAGATAAAACTCCTTCGAGTGGCTTGTAAACAAGGTCGTGTTCTACCTCCGACCATGCGTGCATGAGGACGGAGGCAACTTGGATCTCCACTCTAGCTCCCGCATATCTCCTGTCCGGCTCACTTAGCTCGTGTTCCTTAAGTTGTACGCGGTAATGTACAGCTGAATACCCCGAGAAGCGCTTGTCATGCCGCGTCCTCGTAACGTCAGGAAACTCCTTCTTAGGCTCCAACTGATGAAACAGGCGGGTGACAAGCTTGTCGACCTGATCCCGCTCAGCTGGGAAGTACAGCGCAACACGAACTCCGGCCAGGTCCACGATGTCATTGAAAATGTTCTCGACCGACGCATAATGCCGCTTGCGCTCTCGCTGCCGACATTTCTCCTCCAGGCGAGAAATCTCTTTCGCCCGATGAGTGACTATGCACCGCACGCCAGCTGCCCGCAGATTCGTCTCGAGTGTCTGGGCGACCAAACGCCCGGCCTGACTGTAGAAGTCGTATTCCTTGACGTATCGCGCGATGAAATCCTCGATCAAGCCCACTGCGGCCGTACCCGGTGTGAGACACAAGCCACGTTAGCTGAACTTATCGACACTAGATCGCTGGACTGCCGAAGGGATCTATGGTAACGGTACCTCGAAACTGCTGTATGCTGCCTGCGCGCTTGATCCCTTAATCTTGTTACCACTCGGCGACTCTACGTCTGATTTCGCGACGATGATCCCCACTGAGAGTGTGGCGAACCGAAGCGTGCGCAGGGATTTCATTCAGGGCAGAGGCGAGCGCGTATCGAACGCGGGGATCGGGATCAGAGGACAACTTGATGTCCAGGTCCGACCAGCGGTCCGGGTTTCGTGCCCAGGCAACGGCCGCAAAGGCGCGCAGCCATCGGTTCGGATGACTGGCAAACATAACGACGTCGACGGCGAGATATTGGGCCGGCACGCTTCGCAGTGCACGGGCAAGGACCAAGCAGGCATGGTCATCACCCGTAGGTAGAAGTTCCACTGCTACTCGTTGGATGGCTTCGAACTGCTGTGGGGTGTGGGCTAGCTCGCTGGCCGCCCGCAGGGCGTCTGCAGCGAGCGACGGATTGCCAAAGTTTACCTTGAAACGACTGAATGAATCGTTGTCAAAGGTGAATAAGCTATTACTCTGGGTCGGATTCTCCGCGAAAAAGAGGAGCGTATCGAACACTTTGGTTTTCGCGTCGTTGCTCATGCAGCGACCAACAACAGCTACCGCTCCGAGGGCATCCCGACGGTTCCATGCCCCGTCGCAGGTGTCCTGGACACGTACGAGCATTGCCTCGACGAACCGCTGCCGATCTGCATCTTCAAGCGCAGTAACTAGCATGGCAGTCTCCCCAAGGCCGGCACCGATGCTACTCACTCCTGGTTGATGATTAACCGGCTCGATATAGCATTCGAGTCGCTGCCGCGCAACTCCCTCGGCGGGTCCAGTATCGGCTCCGGCGATGACGAGACCAAGGGCCGCCGACAGATTGCCATCTTCGGCAGCCACAGCTAACCGTTCAGAGACGAGCGCGGAATTCCCACTGAGAATCTCTTCACCTTCCAGTGCGGCTGTCTGCCCGACTTCGCCATCAAGAAGAATTGTCTTGCAGAGCATTTCCCGCACGCGATCACGTAAGGTCGGATGGGCGTCGGCAATTTTCGTCATCGCCTTGACGTGAGAATCGTCGGTTCGCCATTGTTCGCCGTACTCACGATTCAGATACGGTGCGGTGAAGTCGAGAAACGCCTCGGCAACTTCGAGTGTCGCAGCGTCGGCCACACTAGCGAACGCCTCGAAGGCGGGCATCCAGATGTCGATAACGGGTGCTCTCCTCAGGGCTGATGTCACTTCCTGGAATGCGGCACCTGCCCAGGCGGAGGCCAGATCGTCGGGCAGTAGCTCGGCGATTGCGGCGGCGAACCGGAATGATGAGGTTCGTTCCCAGTGAGGTGCATCGGCTGAGGGCGGACGAAACTGAAATGGTGCATCGGGCAAGAGTTTCGCAAGCTGTTTCAGTTTCTTATCGCGACCTGATTGGACATAGTGGGTGACCGATTCTGGCCATTTTTCTGTCACCATGAACAGGTCACCCAGTCGTTCGTGGGCACTCATCTCAGCGGCCCAGCTTGCGGTAGTTACGGCGTGGCTGAGATACCGATGCAGGCACTCCATCGAATCTGGCCATTTCTTATCGAGCATGCGTGATAAGGCCCGTTCAGCGAGCGGATACGGCTCTGGCAGGACGGTGCCTCCACCCGCTGTACGCAGCGCCTGTGCCAGTCGGTGTAGGTCATTTGGATCACCGTTGAGCATCCAATACTGGACACGGGTAGTCCGTTGCCCGTAGAGCCAATCCGCTGCTGATCCGTAGGTGCCTGTCTGGGTTGCGCGCTCGGTGGCGTCAAGCCAGCGTTCCAGCGCCTGTTCGGGAAGGCCCACCAAGCTTAGGTATCGGGCGTGCCGGGCAAGCACCCACGCGGTCACGACGGCCGGATACGTGGTTCGCGCCGTGCTGACAAGCTCGTCCCAGTCGCCAGACGCCTCGGCCACACACATGAGGAGGCGAGCGCGGACGGCGAGACCGTGGTCGTCGATCGAGGTGGAATGAGCCAAAGCCTTTAGCGCGTTTTCGTGCTCTGTAAGCAGTTCGATCCGATGCCATGCGACCGCTTGCTCGGCAAGGACAAGACCGCATTCCATCCGTGCCCGGTCGTCAGGCTGCATTGCGTCGAAGGCGTCGGCTACGTCGTCCAACGTGGCGTGGTGCTCGTAGCCGAAGGCCGCTGCTGTCGATAGGCCGTTGGCAGCCCGCACCGTGGCCTGGCTTAGATACGTCTGCTGATCCGATACGCTCTTTACCTGCTGTAAGGCGAGAAACGGATCGCCAGCTCGGTAACTATGCCAGCCAAGGTCTATGCGCAGCCGCGCTGCCGCCTCGTACTCGTGCGCCGCCTCCAACGCCGTAGCCTGTTGCCGACGCACGATCGGTGCGTGCCCAGCGAATGGCGACGCTTCCAGATGCGTAGCAACCTGGTCAAAGAGTATGGCAGCTTCCGCTGGTGCCTCGCTGGCACGATCTTCGGCTTGTTGGAGACGCTCGGCTTCGCCAAGGTGGGCTATCGGTCCGCGGAGCACGGCATCTGAGGAAATCGGTTTTTCCTCGTTGACGATGCGTTGGATTGCGCTGATATCAGCGCCCCCCAATGGATTGTCGGCCTGCTTGACCTGCTCAGCTTTCCAGCTCAGCAGTTCGTCTACCAAGTATTCAGACTCATGTCGGTCGACCGGCGGGTGATGCGTCCCGCACAGCAATAGCAGATTCTCGAACCCATTGGGGTCTTCCCGATACTCCTTGTCATACCGAGGCCCGTTCTGTTTTTCCGACCTGATATGCGCAATCTGGGCTGTGACGGTCAACAGGCCACGGTCCTTGAATACCAGCGATGCCAGGCAACCAGGATACGCGCAGTATGACGCCGTGCCGAACAACAGCTTGATCGTTTTCGGTGAGTACCTGTCTGGCATGCAGAGCACCGTATCGGAGTTAGGCGGCCCGCCTCCATCAGCGTGTCGCCGCCAGACGCGCGTCGTCACGACACGGCATGTCCCGCAGGTCGGCCCTCATCGCGACTCTCTGCTGACACCCGCCACCAGCTCATCCCACCCCGTAAGCCGCCAAACGCTCATCAAGCGTACGGACGGCGGTAGTATGCTGCCAGGGCTGCATACCAGCACGGGCCTGTACCAACCGTCCGCTCAGCCGAGCAGAGCTGTGGCCCGCCGCGATCTCTCCGGCGTCACCGAGCAGCCGCGCCGCTTCGTCGATTTCGGTGCACCGCACATACGCCTCACTGAGGCCGACAGTAGCCATAGCAACGTCCCGGGAGAATGATCGGTCCATGACTGTGAGGGCCTGCCGTTGATAGAACACAGCCCGATCAGCCTCTCCAAGTTCGAGGTAACATCCGCCGCGAATCGAGATGCAGTCCGCTTCGCTATATGTGGTGTAGCTCGGTGCCTGGTCATCGGCCATCGTGAGCACGGTGTGAGCGGTGTCGAGGGCGGTCAGGCAGGCGTCGTGTTGCCCGTCGGCGGCGTAGGCCCGGGCGGCCACGTCGGCGGTGTAGGCGCGCAACCGTATGTCATCGGTGCGATCGGCCCACTGGCCGGCCGCGACGGCGTGGTCGATGCCGATGCGGGGTGTGCCTTGCCAGGTCGCCAGGTGGCTCATCTCGCACAGCACGAACGCACCCATCCCGGTGTTTTCCGCCTCGTGCGCGAGCGCGCGGGCATCCTCGTAGTAATACGCGGCGTGGTCGAACTGCTGTAGATCGAATGATAGCCAGCCGGCCTGGCGTGAGGCTTCGCTGAGTGTTGAGAGCATCCGAGGCCGTAAGACGGTCGGGCAGTCGGGGAGCAGCGCTCGGGTCAGGTCCCGTTGGGCCAGGACGGTGGTGAGGATGGCCTGCGGACCTAGCGCGTAATCCTGTTGCCGGCAGTGCCAGAGCACGGCGTCGATGTGTTCGATGGTCTGTGCGTCGACCCTGCTTGATGTGGTGAGCACCGAGGCTAGGCGTTCATGCTCGTCACCAACGGTGGCCGGCAACACCGACGCGGCACTCGCCGCCCAGGCCAGGAGCCGCAGCACGTTCCGACGGTCCATTTTGTGTGCCCAACGTCGGAGAAACTGAACAAGCTGATGGTACGCGCGGTCACGGTCACGGGGCGTGCTGAGCCCTTCGTGCTCCGGCGGTGCCAGTGCTCCGAGGTAGTGCATGAGCATCGCGACAACGTGGTCCGGCAGGGCAAGACCGGTTGCTATCGCCCACACGGCGGAATCGTCCAGCAGTACCAATTCGGGGTCAGGTTTCGGTGTCGTCAGTGTTGGTGTCTGTGTACTGTTCGTCGTATCACGGTGCCGGAAATTAGGCAGATCGACGAGTAAGTCGCTGACGGCGCATTCATAGAGTTCTGCTAGTTTGCTGAGGTTGTCGAAAGTGGGGGCGTGCCCGGTACTGCTGGGCCACATCTCCCAGTACGAGAACATCTTGAACGTTTTCATTTCGTCAGGCCAGCGCTGGTTCCACTCCTCCGCAGCCTGGCGTTGACTCCAGCCGTGGGCGTAGCGCAGGGCTACCCGGGCATTGAAGCGGTAGCGTTGCCGGAGAGCCTCAGCGACTTCCACCCAGGACTTGCCCTGTGCTCGCAGCGACCGCACCACGTGTTCACGCTGCTGCTTGCGACTGCGCAACTCACCCATAACACTTCCCCTGAGTGTCCGTGCGATTCCACCCTTGTCAGCGGCTTTCACCACTAGCAGCTGGACGCTACCGGGTCAGCCTAATCCGACCAAACCGGTACAGAAGTTCCCACAGTCGTCGGGATCATCGCTTGAGCGATCAAGACCGTTCCGGGTGGGTTGACACCTCAGACACCGGCATGGTGGTGATCAAGGCTCCAGGAGACCGGGACGGGGGCGGCCTACGGAGGCGGCAGGGTGCTCGGTGAAGCGCTCCGCAAGCCGGCCGGACCGGAAACACCGGGACGCCTACCCAGGTACGAGCCCGCCCGTCCCGGTCCGGCCGTTCAGGTTGTATGGAGGAACCACTGATGACAGGGCAGGCACCGGCTCAGGGATCGCCGTGCACCGCGCACCTCCGGGCACCGCGCGGTCGACGTGGTCGATGTCCGCACCCGCACCGCGCACTTCCTGACCATCGACGCACTGGCTGCTGGCTGTCTCCCCCAGAGCCGCTCCATCGCTCTGTGCGGTCAGGACGTGGTGCCTGCCAGTCTCACTGAGGGTGGAGGTAGTCGCTGCCCGTCCTGTGTCTTGATCCCGAGTCAGCAATCGAGCATGTTATGAGCACGAACGACCGCACTATCTCCGTCACTTGCCAGATCCACGGTTGCCGGGGGTTCTGCAATCTCCGGGTCAGCAAGGTTAATGGGGAGATCGTGTTGAACCCGCATGTTGATGGCTCCTGCGTCCTTAGCTTCGATGAGGCTGCTGCTACTCAGCTCTTTGATCTGCTCGGGGAGTGGCTGGGATGACTTGGTACCGACAATGCCTGAGTGATCGGGGCTCGATGCTCCGGTGGCTACTACGAACTCGCCACGGACGTCGATTTGTAGCATCGGCTCCTGATTGCCTTTGTCGAGCTCGCGCTCGTCGTCTGATCTGGAGTTGCTGACTGATACCTGTTGTGAAAATTTCTATTTCGATACTTACTGTAGTTTGACCTTGTCCTTCTTGGTCCTGTTAAGGAAAGTGTTCCAGTCGGCTTGGGTAAACACGTGGGGTTGCTTTGTGGGATTCTTTGAGTCTCGGATGCCGACCTTGTTTTCGGCGAATGCAATTTCGACGCATTCGCCGCCCGAGCCATTGCTGCGGGTTGCTTTTCGCCAGGTAGCGGTGCTGAAGTCAGCCATCTTTGAGTCCTTCCAGGGCTGCTGTGATCATGTCTTTCGACGCTATGTTGCTGAGGGTTTTCTTTTCGAGGTTATCCCAAACTGTTTTGTAGGCTCTGATCTCGTTGGGCTTGTTGAGGTACATAGCGCCTGTGAGGGTGTCTACGTAAGCCAGCGTTGATTCTAGCAGTTCGCCATACCGATCTTTGGGGAAATCCAGAATTGTGAATGCGTTCGCTCCGGCGCCAGCATGCCCGCCGGCGCTGAACGGGACGATGCGGATCGACACGTTTGCTTTCTGTGCTATGTCGAGGACGTGTGTGAGCTGTTCGGCCATCACGCCCGGACCGCCGACAGGACGGCGGAGGACTGCCTCGTTGAGGATAACGTCCAGGCACGGGGCACGAGGACTGGTGAGCAGAGCTTGCCGCTCCATACGTACGTTCACACGTCGTTGGAGGTCCGATTCATCCTCGGGGTATCCGGATTCGATCCGACCGAGCTCGGCTGCATATTCGCGTGTCTGCAACAGGCCTGAAATCAGTTCAGACTGGTACTGCCGAATGGTCTCTGCGGAGTCCTCCAAACTGACATACAAGCCGAACCACTCGGGAAGTGCCGTTTCGGTGTAGTCGTGCCACCAACTTTTCTTCTTGCCGTTGCGGGTTTCCGCCGTAAGGGCAAAGAGGAGTTCTCGCTCCTGGGGCTCAGCCTGGTAGAGGTCGAGCATCGCTCGGACCTCAATCTCGCGAAATCGAACACGTTCGTCGCCATCTTCCATCCGGCTGATCGTCCCGCGACCGCGGTCGAGCTTGTTGGCGACTTGATCCTGCGTCAACCCGGCTCTCAATCGTAGGGCCTCGAACCGGCGCCCGATGTGTCGGCGGACGAGCGCGGAACCAACCATGTCGGTCACCTGATTCTCCTTCTTTGGAGGCGCGCCTCTCCCAAATTAAACACACATTCATGGTTCGGGAGCCAGTCAGCATAATTAGCACACATCGAAATAAGAAAAGTATTTATAAGGCTTTGATTTTTGGGAGGCTTCATATAATACTGTTCTGTGTGTAGCGGGAGCCGCACGGCTCGCTTCTGTTAAGCGAGCACGCTCCCGAATTCACCGTAACTGGTGGTCAGCGATGAGACACGGCCCGGCGGATTCCGAGAACCGGCTTCATGTGACTGAGCCTGAGCTCAGGCCCGGAAAGCTGCTGGACGAACGGTTTCCGATCCACCCAGAGCAATGCCGGTACTGCGGCCGATGCATCGTCGGAGATGAGCTGTGGGAGTGGATTCGTGTTGACAATTAGCCCAGTGACACTGGTCGTTTTCCAGGTGTTTCTCACTTCGCTGGTGGCGTGGACGGTAAGCGTGATGGACTCTACCTCTCAGCTGCCCACGCTCCTTGCTCTGTATGCCGTGGCAAGCCTCGCGGTGGGTGGCATCACCACCGCCTGTGCTCTGATCCTTGCGTATCGGCGGTTACAGCATAAGACTGCACAGGCGTTAGAAGAGGCCGCGCATGACCCTCTCACCGACCTGCTCAATCGGCGTTCCTTCCAGAAGTGCGCAGACCTGCTGATGAAGAAACGACCTACAGCGACACTGGTCGCGGTCTTTCTGGACCTCAACAATTTCAAACTCGTCAACGATGAGCTTGGCCATGAAGCAGGCGATGAGATACTCACCCTCACGGCCCAGATCCTCACCGAACATCTCGGTCCGCATGGGATTGTGGGGCGACGCTCCGGTGACGAATTCCTGGCGCTCCTCACCGCCCCTGAGGAGAAAGAGCCTAGCCAGTGGGCGAGTTCTCTCCTCGATCAGACGTCCGTGCGTCTGCGCTACGTGCACAACGTGTCCACTCCCAAGCGTCAACCAGGGGCAAGCATCGGCGTCCACATCGCCATACCCGCTCACCGATGCACCACACGGGAAATGTTCCGCCGCGCAGACAGCGCAATGTACGAAGCCAAAAAACGCGATACCCCTATCTACTACTGGAGCCAGGCGCTTGAACATCTCGACCCGGTAGCCGCAAGACCGCAAACCCGTCTCCGCGACGAGGCGCCCCTAGCTGCCCCGATGTGCGGGGATGGGTGATGAACATACAATGGCACGACCAAGACACGGACGGAGTGCCAGGCGACAGTTGTCGATACCGCCCGGATTTTTTTATAGTGCTATGTCGCAGGTGATCTGGTTTCCCCATACGTGCCAGCCGGGGTGTTTGTGTCGTGCGAATAGTTCAAGGTAGGGCGCACGGGAGCAGCGTTCGATGATGGCGTATTGCTCTTCGGGTTTGTGACTGTGGTCTTGTACGGGGGCGTAGAGCCAAGTGCCTTGGGCGCGAAAACGGACGGGGGCATTACCGCGTGTTCCTAGCAGCAGGTGTTCGGTTTGGTTGCGCAGGTAGTTTCCCAGACCGAATCGGGGTTTAATCCATGTGAGGCAGCTGCGGTAGGTGAAACCCCACGCCTGCATGACCTGGTAGCCGTGGTGTAGGGCGGCGTTGGTGACCCACAGCCACAGGTGCGCATCGTCGGCGGCGAGCCGGTCTACCCGCAGATCACAGATGGCTTGCAGGCTCATGAGCGGGTAGTGGCGGATGGCGCCGTAGGTGCCGCGCTGGTGAATATCCCAGGGTGGATCGGCCAGGATCGTCTCATAGCGCAGGCCAAGATTCGAGGGCTGAGCTTGATTTATCGCCTCGTCTATTTCATTTATCGTTTCGCCTGTTTCGTTCGGCATCATAAGGTCGGGCGCTTTCCGTAAGGATTGTGGGATTGTGAGGGGGCAGCAGCGGCGCAGCGCTACCACCCACCCGTGCGGCATTTTTGCCGAGCGTTTCCAGGCTTTGGTGCGGGTGGTGTTTCCCTACGTGACTGTCTGCGCTGTGCCTCGCGAGGGAATGAGAAAAATAGCTGCGACCCTCACTGCTTGGTCGTTGTTGTTTCCTCACGACTGGGCGCGTGTTCGCTCAAGTGGGTGATGCCGAGGAGTTCTAGGAGTCCGGTGGTGGGGACGTGGTAAGAATGACCGACGCGCAGGACGCGGCAGGGGAATTGGCGGCTTTGGGCTAGTTCGTAGGCTTTGGTGCGGCCTATACCCAGGGCGCGGGCCGCGGTGGTCAGGTTTACGACGGTGGGCAGGTTGAGTAGCTGTTCACGGGTGAGCGGGTCCATTGCGGTTCTCTCTTTCGTAGTCAGGGGTTTAGCAGTGTGTGGATAAGCAGATCGGCGGCAGCCTTGTGAACTACCGCGTGGAAGAGTTGCTCGGCGGGTGGCGGGAGTCCGGTAATGAGGCCGGTGATCGCCGCACATCGCTGGGCGGTGGGGGTAGTGAGCAGCACACGGGGCAACACGCCTGCCGGTCCGATCCCGCCCCGGCGGGCAAAGTCCAGATAGGACGCCAGTTTTTTCTTTAGCCGGGGCAAAGTTTCGGTGGCTTGATCAACCTCGATCCACCAGGCATCCTGATATGCGCTGGTGGCGAGGAGGGTGTGGGCGTCGGGTTTGAGCTGCCCGCCGAGATCATCGGGCCACCAGCAGGCAGGCTCAGCGTCGAACACGCGCAGACGGAAACCGCCAGCGCGGGCGTGTTCGACCAGGTGCACATATAGTTCGGTGACGGCGAGGGTGTGACTGGTGAATGCCGCACTGGGCTGGGCAGGCCGCCGGGGGGCGTTCTGCCCAGTGGTAGCTGCCTGGTGGCGTATGAGCCAGACTCCGGCGGTGTCTAGATGGTAGATGAGCCCGGTGGAGCCTGCCCGGATGCCGCCGACGCGCCGGGGCAGGGTCGCAAGAACCCGCCAGGAGGTGAGCCGGGCCAGGACACGGCGGCGGATGCGGCTGCAGCAGCCCTCGGCTAGGTCTGCAAAGTGCAGGCGTTCCAGCTGGGCTCCGGCGGCCAGGCGTAGTCGGTGCACCGTATTCATGATCTGTCTGTCGCGTGTGGACAGCCGCTGCGCGATTTCTTCTATATGAGACAGACGGACACGGACAGGAGGACAGCGGGGAGTGATGAGGGTGGGGGCGGCAGGTTTGGCGGTCATGACAGGTCCCCGTAAGGGGAGAGTGTCGGTGTCGTTAACCAGCCAGCCAGCACCGGTGAGCTGGGCGAACGGCGACGGTGACTCGACGCGACAGGACCAGCGACCGGTACAGCAGCCACACGGGTCACAGGGGGCTTGTTCACGACTGCCCCTCCCCCTCGTGGTCGTCGGTTTCGAGGTAGTTGTCGTTGTCGTTGTCTGCGAGCTCGGTTGTGGTGGTGCGCCCGATCGGGGCGGCCTGACGGCCTGCCTGCACTCGATCGGTAAGCCCTTGCTCGACGTTGGCGCGGGGTGTGCCGTAGCGGGCGCGGCTAGCCTCGGCGAGGGTTTCTGGATCGCTGATGGGGTCGGGTGGGGGTGTGGTGGTGCCGGTGACCGGGCGTAGAACCTGGTTGCCGACGCAGGGACGCATGACGATTTCGTACCGGCCCAGGGCGGTGATCTCCTCCGGGCTCAGTGGGGTGAAGGAGCGGGCGAGTTTGTGGGCGTCGTCGTATTCGGTTTGAAATGCCACATGAGTGCGCGCGGTGCCTCGCACCGCTGTTCTAACCGCGTCCGGTAACTGCCCCAGGTGCTGGTGCGCGAGGATTAAACCGACGCCTAGGGCGCGGGCTTGGGCGAGCATGTCGGCCAGGTCAAGGGGTAGACGTAGGACGTCCTGAAATTCATCGACGTAGAGCCAGGCGGGTTTACGTGCCTCACGCCCGATGTTCACGCGGCCTAGGGTGGTTTGCCAAAAAGACGCCAACAGCAGCGCGCCAAGGAGTTGGGAGGTTTCGGTACCGATCACGCCCTTGGATAAGGGTACGAGGACGATACGGTTTTTGGTGAAGATATCGGTCAGGTTCAGGCCGTTGGATTGGCCCAGGATCAAGCGCAGCGGGGTTTTGAGGGTGAAAGCACGGAGTTTGTTCAGCACGGGACCGATGACCTGGGCGCGTTCGGCATCGGAGAGGTTTTCGTACCAGGCCCAAAACTCGCCCACCCCGCCTGGCAAACCGCGTCTACCTGTCACGGAGCGGCGAAACCCCGCATTCGTGAGCAGCTCGGGAAGCTCGCACAGGGTGAACGCGGACCCGTCACGGGCTTTCGTGTTCACCAGGGTGAGCAGGCAGGCGCGCAGGACGTCGGCGGTGCGCGGCCCCCACGAGGACTTAAACAGTTCACCCAGGATGTGCAGGATGTGATCCACGGCCAACTCGCGGGCGTGCACCCCGTGACCGACATCTAGAATGTTGAACCCGACAGGCTGAGCAATGTCGGTGGGGTCCAGGATTAGCACATCCTCACGCCGGTGCTCGGGCACACGAGCGAGTACGTCAGAAATGAGGTCGTTGCGGGGGTCGATCACCATCATCGGGGAACCGGCGTTGATGTCGTGGCAGATCATGCTGCACAGCAGGGTGGATTTGCCGACGCCGGTGGGGCCGAGGACCCACATATGCCGCAGCCGATCCTCCGGCAGCAGTGCCAGGGGCCGGGTGATGCCGGGGTAGTTACTGGCCGCGATCACGACACCGCCGGTGGGCATAGTCGGCGAGGGGGCCAACTGTCGGCAGCCGCTGGGAATCAGGCCGGGAATGTAGGCATCCCCGGCGGGCAGGCCAACAAGCCCAGCCGCCTCGCAGGTGTTGAACAGTAGGGGCCAGGCGCCGAACGGCCACGCGACCCGCCGCAACCGCCACGCAGCCAGCCGGGTGGGTATCCACCAGCGGCGGCCCACCCGCACACCGGGCGCGTTCATCATCCGCAGCGATCCAAAGGCCCGACCCAACAGCGCACGGGCACGGGCGCGAGTTGCGGCAGTGATACCGATACGGGCGGAGGCATACAGCAGCAGGTGGTTGTGTTTGCTGCGTAAGGCGCGGATGTCATCGGCATCCGGTGGGGCCTGGTTATCGACCCACCACGGCAACCCCGCTTGCCCGGTGTTACGGGGTATGCGCACCACCGGGGGCGTGGCCGCGCCAGACAATATCCACTGCACTCGGATTTCCTCAGCGCCATACAAGGGTTGCAGAGACGCGAGAAAAGCCGTGCAGGTGGCCGTCGCCCGCTCGGTAGCCAAGGGGCGACGGAACGTGGACAGCCGCACCTCCACCGCCAGGTGTGGCTTAGCCGCCCTACCGTCGGGGGCGTCCTCGGCGCGGATACCGGGAAACGCCGCCTGCAACCCAGCCAGCACACCCGCGCGCATGACCTCCGGCACCCACAGCAGGTGCCGGATACCGTGGCGCGTCGCCGATACCTCCAACACCACCGGCGGACCAGCAACCAGGCGCCACCGGGAAGCCGTCGTGTGGGAATGGACGATCCCCAACCAGACGGCAATATCGTCAACCCGCAGGCCGTGGGGCAGGCGCAGCGACAACGCCACCAGAGCGCGGCGCCAACGCCACGAGGACACCAGCCGCACGGTTATCCCGACGACTAGCAGCAGCATCCCTATTGTGGCCGCGGCCCAAACAGGAATGGTCGGGATAGTCACGACCATTCCTCGTCAGAACGGGAGGTCTCGCCTGTTGCGTTATCACCTGAGGTGTTGGTGTCCGCGTGCTTCCCGCGTGACTTTTTATCCGCCGCCGATTGGGCTAGTTCGTCGGTGTAGCGTGCCCACACGTGCCAGAACAGTGGTGGCACCTTGAGTAGCGCCTGTAGCTCGGCGATGCGTTTCCATAATTCTTTTTCTCGCGCGCTGGGCTCGTTGGTGTAGTAGCTACCAACCAGCCACCAGCACGTGTATGCGCCAACGGCGGCGCCTAATGCCCCTATCAGGAACACAGATGAAATGTCCACAGTGAATCCTCCACGATGGTGTGTGTACGACCTGATTGGGTCGCATCACCAGATTCGCCTCACAGATTGGCGATGCGTGCGTGGAAAAAACCCCAATCGGCGGCCAAGATGGGCTCACTGGCGCGAGGAAAAATCCCGGACACATGCCGCCTTCAGAGCGGAATCGAGGCGACAACATGGCCTTACCTCAGGTCACAAGCCATCCAGCGCAGACAGTGGAAGGGCGCACTAAAAAACTGTTGTCAGGTGAGCAGCTGCTCACCTGACAACAGTTTTAAAGGGTGATGAAGAACGAGTGAGGGCTATCCCGCTATACGGGCTGACTCCGGTGCGCCACCCAGGATACGCAGGATTTCTACCGCTAGGGCGTGTAGCAGGTCCGTCTCATAGCGTCCACGGCAGAACGTGCGGGGCGTGCGCTCATACAACCTGGCTGCATCCCTGCGGCGCACATGGAGGGCCCGCACGACCTCACTCGATGACACGCACAGAAGCAACCGCAGCGCCTCACACGGTGTTCCCCCAATATTATCCAAAGCCTGCCGGATCAGCGTGTGCGCCCGAATCGCCCGCGCATGCACACTCTCCCCCGGGAAAAACGCGACTGGGCATAGCAAGTCCACCACCTCGGGCGTGTATCGGGCTAACTGGGCGGCCCGCGCCCCATACACCAAAGCGGCCCGTAACCCCTTCACCAGGGCATGCACGTTCACAGGTTCCAAAACAAGCATCATAAATCCTCCATTTCCGAAAAAGGCGCATAATTCATGTAATCTACGTTAACGAAAAGATCACAGATATATGCGCTTTCAGCGAAACTGCTGTCGATGCAAACGAAAAATATTTCGTCCCCTACCGCAGGGGCTCATACACTCATCGTCTGCCACAGACCCCGCAGGAGCGTGACACGCGCGCGCTTCACCGCTTCCTACACGGCGCCCCGGCTAGTGGCGAAACCAGCTGAGCACGAGCGCGAACACACTCATCAAGATCACTGCTGAGACGAGCCACGGCACCAGTGGAGTTAGTAGGGCATCGGTCAGGTGGGCACCGATAGCCACGGCCACCACCAGCAGCAGACTCACAATCACCCGCTGCGGCCACGAGGTGAACGGGTTGCCGTTCATCACCGATTCCCATCATGTCTGCTCTCAGACCCCAGAATCCCTTTGGCGTCTCGCACCCACTGAAACAGCCGCCCGGCACCAAAAGCAGCTGTCAGCAGCAAACAGATAAATACCGTCGTCACAGAAAACCTCCCCGCCACGATTAGTAAGACGAGCAGCCAGGCGGCAGCGCAATGCGGTGTCCCCGTTTACCCCTCACAGATACGCTGCCGCCTTGGCTGAACCTAGTCACCCCATGCCGGGGAAATCCCGTAGCCGCCGGTTTTGACGGGCATGCGAAAGCACACACTCACCAGGGCAACGACCCGTGCGGCGCAAATGCCGACACAAACGCTGCAACTGCTCCCGATCCTGGCCCACCAACCCCGGCTGTCGCGACAGCTGTTGCTGTGGCGGCACCTGCGGTTGCTGGTCTGGTGTCTGCCCTATCCGGTGATCTGCAAGCGATGTGGCCTGCTGCGGGGACGGCCGCAGCTGCTGTTCGTTAAGCGGATGGTCCTGCGGCACCACTACCTCACTACCAGTGGGCACATTGCCCAGCATGCTGAAGAACGGTGAGGGTGCTATCCCCTGCTCGGCAAACGGCGGCAGCAGGGGCCGCCGCTTAGCTGCCTTGTTCTCTCGATCCTCGCTCATCGCCTACCCTCCTCCTGGGTCTCATTCCTCTTCCTGCTCCTGTTTGTGGTGTCGGCAGCAGGCGACCAGAGGCTGTCTTCTACCTCGCGTTGCATGGCCTGCCTGGCTGCCCAGAACACCGACCGGATACGCCGGGTCTGATCCAACTGCCACCACTCGGCATCCAGGGCTGCTTTCTGCTGCGCAATAAAGGCCCGCGTATCTCGCATTCGATCTATTGCCAGCTGATAGCCCAGCCATATCAACACCAGCGCCACCACCACGCCTACGGCGACGGTGGCCATCCATGAGTTCATGTCAGTCCCGTCCTGTCTCGGCCACAATGTCGGCCAGACTCATCGCCGCCAAATCAGCGATTGCCTGCAACCGGGCAGCCGCATGGGGCACATAACGAGCATGAAACGCCTCCGTCCGGGCCAGACGCCCCACGGCCTGTAAGGCTTCTTCGGCGACGTATTCCACAGCCCGCACCTGAGCGGCCCGCACAATACCCCGACCATGCTCCACCGCCACCCCACGATTAACCGCCCGTTCCACACGAGCCGGTACCGGACGCCGACCCAACCCATCACGTCTGGAAAAACCACCAGAAGCATCAGTAAGACGACTCGGCAAATACCCCATTGCACCACTCCTTTCCTGCCTGGCTCGTTGCTGCTGACCCCGTTCCATCCGCCACCTGTCCCTGGGTGAGGCTGCGGGGGTGTTCCCACTCAAGCGCAGTGGTCGGGTGTCCGGCACGGCGTCCGATGGGCGAATTAACCTGGTCAGGGGCTCGTCCGACGAGCTCCTGCCGCTGTCCGACCGTCGAAGAGAGCTACCGGGACTATGCTGCTGGTCTCACCGGAAGGCACCGAACAAACACGAACGGTAGGCATGAACGCCCCGGACACCAGCGACATCGACCTAGACCCCGCTAACTTCCGGTGCCCGGCGGACTTGTGGTACTGCCTCGATCAGCTCTACAACAGAATCGGACGCCCTCCCTACAGTGAGCTGAGCAAACGCACCGGAGAAAAGCTGCCCACTAGTACCATCAGCGACCTGATTGGCAAGAATTCCAAGACCAGTACCAATACCAGTAGACCCTCATTGAGGAGCGTGGAGCTGTTTGTGCTGGCTTGTCGTGTCCCCGAAACAGAGCTAGAAGACTGGGAGGCGGCATGGAAAGCCTCCGTGGCACAAGACAAACCTGCCTGGCCGGAGGAACGCAAACAGCTCCTCGCCAAAATTGACCAACTCACCGCAGACCTCACGGAAGCCAACACCCGTGCAAACGAGCTCGCTGCAGAACTGGCGGAAGCCAAAGCCCGTATTGACGAGCTCACTACAGCCTTCGCGACGGCAGAGACACGTATCGGCCATCTCACTAGCGTCCTCGCGGCAGGCAAGGCGCATAGTGATCAACTCGCCGCTGCTGTAGAAGCAGCCGAAGCCCGAGCGACGAATGCCGAAACGGCCCTTACCGTCTACCACCAATCTGCGCCTTCCCTTCCTGCCCCTATTGAGCAGCTTCGTATCAGAGCCCAGACCTACTACGATGCCCACGACCATGCGAACGCCCTAAAGTTTTATGGACAAATCGCCGCAGAAGTAAAACGTGAATACGGGCCAGGCCACATACGTACCCTCCAGGCCCAACATAAACATTTAGAGGTTGAGATTGAAAATTACTCGATAGATAGCTTCCGCAGCCGCTACTTGTTGTTGGAACTTTTGTACATACTGTGGTTTTGTCTCTTCAAGCGTCGTAAACTGCGTGCGCATTGGAAGCGTTTCATCTGTGAGTCTCAGAAGTATCTGCCAGAAGGCAGTCGTAGTGTCCTCGAACTGCGATTAGAGCACATATATTGGGTAGCGACAGTGATTAAGCCTAGCAGTTCCTCGCTGTCGCATGCCCGTAAGCTATTGATCGCCCTTCACGCCGACTGTAAACTCTTGCTCCCTACCGATGACCCCTTAACAGCGCAAGTCGCCCGATACCTGCGTGATCGAACGATTGCGCGTCCCGTACGCCTTTTTCAATACGACGGCGCAGAACTGGGTAGCTAAACACACGTGACTGGTCAGGTTGTGTGAGCGTTGTTCAGTGAGTTATGGGTAGCCAGGGGCGGCCTTGGGCGAGCATGACGAGGACTTCGAAGAAGTGCTTGCCGTGCTTGGCGGCGGTGGAGAGGTAGCTGCGGATCGCGCAGAATTGTTTGGCCCCGGTGAAGGTGCGCAGGCAGCCGGAGTTCTTCTGTCAGAGTTTGATCATGCGGATGTCGCGCTCAGAGCCGTTGTTACCGGGTGGTATTCGCCAGTCGGTGGTGAAGCGGAGGTAGTCGGCTTGCCGGTTGAGCAGCCGGCTTCACAAACGGCCAATCCGACGGCGGCGGCCTCGACGAGTTCCGGCTGTTCTGCCCCAACTGCCGCTTCAGATCGGCAACCTCAGCCCCCAGCGCCTCCACCATCGCCCGCAACTCCGACACCATCCCCCGAAGCGCCACGTTCTCCGCGGCAAGCTCCTCATAAGACGGACGTCGATCCCCAGGCACCACGACATGATCGACAAACCCAGCAAGAAGATCAACTCACCACGCCGTCAGACACCTAACCAGTTACAAACACACTAGGTATTATTCAAAATTCCTGTCTAGCAAAAAAATCGCGGCAAGCTCTCTGCTGGGTGACCATCTCGATACCCTCACTAAAGAGTTTTGAATAACACCCACTCGCGATCAGCCTCGCCGCAGAACACGCAGCCAAGAATACCGCCAAGTGGGCAACTTAATCTCATCTCGACTACTTGCTCTCGACAACTCGAATCGGCGGAAAATTCTCGACACCGTGGACATTTCTCGATATACGCGCCGTGGTTTCGGACGGACTGTTAACCTGACTGTATGCGGCTTGACGAAAACCTGTCTGGCATAAAGCTCCCCGATCCGGATGATTTTTCCAGGAAGAACCTCACCTTTCTGGTCCTTTTCGACGATGAGCAGACAAAGGATGTATACGACCTTCCCTTAGCGTATTCACTAGAAACGGGCGTGGTCAGGTGGGAAGACTCGCGGGGCATCCACACGATTTCTCTACGAGACAACGAGGAACTTGCGGGGTTGTGGGAGCCCATGACGGCGGAGAGATTCACCTATCTCATGGCCACGCTCCACCCCACCTTCACCCGCGGAATCCATAGATATCGACGCTGCGTGCTCGATGTCAGCCCAGAAGGACAGATACTGAAATCAGCCTCTGGCGAAGACTTGGAATTCACATCTCTAGCATATTTCCCCCGCCCTGTTGACAAAGACAAAGAAGACGGATGGCGATACTGGGACGTCCTATTAGCACCCAGCGAGATAGAGATTCGAGCCAACATTGTTCCTGTTACGGACAGGAAATGGATGGAGAAAATAGCGTCCCAGCCGACCCTGGCAGACTTCGGCTGGGAAGCAGCAAAAATGCACGCTGCCATTCAAGAGCCGCACCCGATTCCCGCCGAGATCATCAACGAAATCTACCGATTAGAGACAACCAAAGGAATCGTCCCGCCCGACCCAGAACTCATTCCACAGACCGCTGCTTACTTACACGAGAAGCTGGGTGTTGATCCACACCCTAACGACTGGACACCAGCACAGTGGGCATCGGCCAACAACGCGCGTCTCGCTAGCAGACTCCACGCACAAACAGCGGACTTCCCACCCGATAAGGCCGCCCACGCTATACTTACCCTCACTGCCGCAGTAAAGAACCAACGCAGCCAACGCCCCCCATTCATGACCGCAGCCACAATCAACCCGCAAGGTCTCCTAATCAGACAACAAGGTCAACAACGCAGAATTTAATGCTGTTGTTGCCAGCGTTGGGCGAGGTGTCGGATTTCGCCGTGGTCGGTCCAGCCTGCTGGTAGCACGGGAATGGTGCCTAATAGGTCAGCTGTTCCGTAATCGCCTACTCGTTGTCCACTGAGCACATACGCTAATGGTTCACCGCGTCGCCACCGGATGGTGATCCCGTCGCGGTGGTGCCGGTTGATGAATACCCAGCCGACGAGCGCGGTTTGCGGCGCGCCGCTTTGGCGTTTCATGAAACATTTTCTCCGTCGATGACCAGGGGCGTGTGCTGTACTCGGTGGCGGAAGCCCTCGGCCAGCTGCGCAATCTGGTTCGCGAATTCGGTTTGTTCATCACAGGTGAGGCTGTCCTCAAATAAGCCGGTGACAATCACGCTTATCCGCTTGCCCACAGTGCCTAGCAGCATGAGCAGGTCACGATCGTGTGCGTTGAGAATGGTGCCTGTTCCCGTCCCTCGCTGACTGGGATGGCTATACCGGCGACGGGGACCGTTAAAGGGCCAAGGGGGCATCGCCGGTACGGCCACCACCCCTATATGTGGGAGGGGCGTAGATGACGCTAGCGCCACTAGGCGAGCGGGAGGCGAGCTGTGATGGTGCCCGAACCGGGCGTTCGGTGATGCTGGGGAACTGCCAGTTCGGTAGGCCAGGTTAGTTCAGCAGGCCAATAGTGCTGGCGAATTCGCGTACTTCGCTGGCGTAGGAAGGTTTTGCGCGCCGCAGCAGGGTCGCGGTCATGCTGCGGGGCATTTTCTTGTGGAGGAAGTCTTCGGGGCAGATGCGTTGCGCCATTTTCAGGTGCACAAACACTGCCGTGTCATTGCCCTTACATTCATAGGCACGCGCTACCTGGTATAGGTGCGTGGTTTTACGTTCCAAGGACGCAATCTGTGTGATGTCTACATCGTCTGCGACGCGTAAGCCTTCGGCTAGCTCGCAGGTCTCGAATTCGATGGTGGCAGTATGGATCGCCACATTGGTGGGGCCGAAAAACAGGTGAAAATCGCTGCGGCCTTCCCCGACCTTCGCGGCTGCCTGCCGGGCTGGCCCCCGTAGTAGTTCCCGTGCCCGCCACGGGTCGCCGGTACGCTCAGCCGCGATCGCCGCCAACTGGAGTAGCCCCCCGTAGATGCAGAAATGCGCCGGTATGCCCTCGGCTAGGTGCGATTCTAGTGTTTCGCTGGCCTGCATTGCCGTATCTAGAGCGCCGTGGGGCATGTCATCAGCGAGCAGGGCCTGACCTAGGTTCCACGCCCCGGCGCCGATCAGCAGCGCATCGCCGGTTTCTTCGGCGTAGCGCATCGTCCGATCCGCAACTAGGCCGCCTAAATCCACCCGCCCCACATGCTTCAAGATGGGCCGGGCTAGCTGGTACACCTCACACGCCACCCGACACGCCCCCACCGAGCGCTCGTGCTCATACACGGCCCGCTCCGCGCTGGTGATCAAACCGGGCAGGACACGTAGCACATCGCTGTACTTACTCGGCGACGTCAACCATGCCTCCCACGTCGCAGACACCCGCCCAGACAACTCCGCCAGGTCGGGGCTGTCGCCCCCGGCAGGCGACAGTGAGCGGTAGGTGTAGAGGGCCTGCTCTACCTCAGCTAGGCGCGGGTTCACTAGCCCCTCGTGATCTTCACTGGGCGGCTCACCCACCAGCGCAGAGGTGCGCACCCCAAGCACCTTAGCGATCTTGCGCAACACCGGAAGCGACGGCGTCTTCGCCCCGGCTTCGATCATCTCCAAATACCGCACCGTGATCCCCGCAAGCGTCGCCACATTGACCGTGGACTTACGCCGATCAATCCGATACACCCGGATCAGCGCACCCGTCGCCAACTCCGACACCACCCACCACCTCCCAGCCCGGCCACCACGCAAGTCAGTCACCACCAGGCTACCCAGCAGCCAGCAACCCCAGCCCCCAGACCACCACCAGTCCCCTCTGCGTCCGCTCGTGCCTGGCTCGACCGCCGTCACGGCTCGACGCTCCACAGGGGAATTAGATGTCTAATATGGATTTTTGCGCCGTGTGTAATGCTGGGGTTTATTCCTCTACGTGCATGGTGGTTGACGTTGCTCTCCTGGCCTGTTTGCGCGGCGATGCGGGTGAAGCCGCAGAACGCCGGGAAAACACGCGGGCCAGAGCTGCCCCGTGTGTGGATACCAGGCCATACAACGCAACGGACTCCTAATCCACGAAGCAGCAGCCCTATTCCCCGTCATCCTCCTCAACTGCGACAACCCCACCAACCATGCCAGCTAGCGACTTTATGTGCGAGAAGTTACCTTCTAATACAGCGACTAGAAGTCGGGGTGGCGGGATTCGGACCCACGACCTCCGCGTCCCGAACGCGGCGCGCTACCAAGCTGCGCTACACCCCGATAGGTGAAGACATTGCGAGTTTAGCCGACGAGGTACTTGGTCTCATATCCGGCTGGCTGGTGCCTGGGGCTACATGGAAATACGAATGTACCGGAGCTGCGCCTTTGGATGAGGTGTACATCCGATGTGGAACATGATTATTTTATGGCAGGGCGCGGTTGCGGATAGCCGCAAGGGCGTCAAGGGCGGTTTCGTCAGCCTCGGGCAAGGTGTGCAGGTAGCGTTCGGTAGTGGCGATACTGGCATGTCCCAGTCGTTCCTTCACAACCTGAAGATCCGCACCCCCGGCTAATAGCCACGACGCGTGTGCATGGCGTAGGTCATGGACACGCACTTCCGTTTCCAAACCAGCGGCTTTGACGGCGGGATACCAGATTTGTCGACGGAACCAGTCATTTGAGATATGCCCCTCGTCGTCTGTGTGTCGAACACGTGGCTTACGGGGGTTATCTTTCCCTTGCGCGCGTCGTTGCGCCCGGTAAACCGCGCACGCGGCACGGCAATGCTCACACCGGCATTTAGCCGCTGCGTAAGCAGTCAGGGTGCCGTGCTTGTATTGGCGCCCTTTCTCGTTGGGCTCGGTCAGCCCTAGCTCATCAGGATCAAGGACTATCCGCAGTGGCGGTTTGTTGTTTTGCTTGTCGCGGATGGCGAATAAAAGATCGTTCGGCTTGAGTTGGCCCGCGTCCCGGTGGGCTTTAAGTTTGCCGACGATTTGGCTGCCGAGCTTGAAGCGCCGGTACTCCTTGTCTTTCGGGTATTCCTTGACCCAGAACCGCTCTCCGGTCGGATGGAATTTGGGGTTCACTTCCACAACCGCGCGGCTAATAGTGAGCACCCGCGAAGTAAAGTCGAGGTCTTTGATACGCAACTCGGTCAACTCGCCCCACCGCAGACCGCTTTCAATATCGGTCTCTACAAGCAGTTGGGCCGCGACATCCGGGAGGGCTTGATACACCACATTGAACTGTTCCGGGGTGATAATCACCGTAGGCTTACGGGCAACCGTAGGACTCTTCACACCTTTACACGGATGGATGAAGGTCACCTGGTCATTAAACGCCGTAGTGAAGACAGCACTCAACACGATCTTGATGGACTTGATCGTCACCGGCGTCACGCCGCTGGCCTGAAGCGTGGCCACCCACTCCCGTACGTGCTCGGGCAAGACGTCGATCATCCGCATGCGTCCGAACGTCGGCAGGATGTGCTTATAGATCATGTACGTGTAGCCCTGCCGCGTAGACGGCTCCATCTGATGGTGAGGCAGCCACGTCTCCTCCACGTAGCGCTGGAACGTCATCCGGCCCCGCGCCGGGTCCCCCACGCGGCCCTCAGCGAGCTTGGTCTCGGCCCGATGCCATGCCTTGTCCGCCTCCTTACGGCTGGAGAAGGTCCCAGCCGAGCGCTCACGACCCTTGATGTCCACGTAGTAGGACGTGTAACGCGGCTTGCCATCCCGGCCTATCCGCCTCCGAGAGAACCCCAACCCGGCCACCTCCCCATCGGACCACTTGACCGTCATTTGACCGTGGAACTCTGCGTAACATGGCATCAATCGCCGATACGCATCATCACCACAAAACATCATCTAGCTGCAATGATACGCCAGAAAAGCTAACCACGGAAGGTTCAATGAACAGAGAATCCGCTTTCGGGACGAAGAGGCCGTGGGTTCAAATCCCGCCACCCCGACAGTACGAAATGCCAGGTCAGCGGCCTGCGCCGTCAGCTTTACGATCGGCTTCCGCGTCAGGAGCAGCTCGTATAGCTGCCATGTACAGCAGCATCGAGGTCCCGAAATCGATCTTGTGCTACTCGGAACACCACAGGCGGACCGTAGTACCACCCAACACCTGCCCGGCATGTGGCGCGCCGGAACTCCGTGCTAGCGTTCCCGAACCGAAGTGTTGACAACTGTAACACCCCCTGTCTAGCGTGAGAGTTGCGTGCATCCCAAACACCCGAAGAAGGAAATCAACGACGCCCTCGACTACGCCGCCCAACTGGGTTTTCTGGTCGAACAAACAGCAGCCGGTCACAAGTGGGGTCGAATTAAGTGCACATGCAGAGCCATGTTCTCGGTCTGGTCGACGCCCAAGAACCCGTTCAACCATGGCCGGCAGATCCGTAGGTGGGTTGACCAACACAACCACGGTGATAACGAGGAGGGATAATGACTGAATGGACATTTCGGCTGATCCTCCGAGGTATCGAGCTGACGGACGAACAGCTCGATACTCTCTATGAGGCCGGCTGCGACGATGGCTCCTTCTCCGTGGAACCAGACGGCACGATCCTGAGCTTTTTCGACCGCGAAGCATCAACCCAGCAGGATGCCGTGATCTCCGCCATCATCGACGTCGAGCAGGCCGGCATCGGCGCTCGGGTGCTCCGGGTCGAGGCCGACAACGACTGGCTGACTGCCAGCGAGATCGCCGCACGAGTAGGCCGCAGCCGCCAGAGCATCGCTCTGCTGGCACGTGGCGAGCGCGGTCCCGGAGACTTCCCAGCCCCCATCGCCCGCCCACGGTCATCGAACCCACTCTGGAGCTGGTCCGAGGTCGAATCCTGGTTCGAGCGCTACGACCCCCAAGCTGTGCCAGTACCTGGACCGAGGCTCTCACCGGACTTCCTCGCCGAGGTCAATGACCGCCTTGACCTTCGAGAACGTCTTCGACACACTCCTGACGCCCCATGGCGACTCAAGCTGAACGAAGCATTGCCACTCGGAGCCTGACCTCGACCTAGCGCAGCTGCGCCACCCGACCCGACAGGGTCCGCACCGAGTACGGCCAGCCGATCCGCTCGCCGATCACCGTGGCCGCCATCGCCGAAGTCGCCGCAAGCAATTCACGGAGCGCGGTTCGAACGCATCGGCCACCGAACCGGCCCACGGCCGGGTATAGCGCCGGGCCATCCCGGCGCAGCGCAGCCTTCACCGTGTTCCGCGAGATCCCCATCGTCCCGCGCGATCTGCGAGATCGACATCCCCTCCGCCCGGTGCAGCCGGCGGATCTCAGCCCAGTCCTGCACGCTCAACACTCGCTTCCTCCCGGCTCGACTGCGAGCCAGGTTCATCAGGAAGCTGGTCAGTTTTCGGTTGCCGCGCGCTGATCAGTTTTCACTTGCCGCCGGCAGCTGTCAGCACGGCGCTGGCAACATCCGGCCGCCGCGGCCGTCGCGGACGAGCGGACTGGTCGAGCGTCGTTCCGGCGCCTCGATAGACCAACCACAACCGAAACAGCCAACCAACAATTCGCCCGGCCGCCATCCCGCCTCACCTCCACAATGGCGTGCATGGATGATCTCGAACATTCCGAAGCGGTGTTCGTGGCCGTCTCGCCGCAGGCTCTCTACGAGATGGTCTCCGACGTGACCCGCATGGGCGACTGGAGCCCAATCTGCAAGGCCTGCTGGTGGGACGACGGCGAGGGCCCACGGGTCGGCGCATGGTTCACCGGCCGCAACGTCACCCCGGAGAAGACCTGGGAGACCCGCTCCCAGGTCGTGGTCGCCGACCCGGGGCGCGAGTTCGCGTTCCAACTACGGGGCAGCTGGACCCGCTGGGGCTACACCTTCGAACCGGTCGAGGGCGGGACTCGCCTTACGGAGTCGTGGCACTTCACGCCCGATGCCGTCGCTGGCTTCCGAGAGCGCTACGGCGAAATGGCCGAAGCCCGACTGGAGATCTGCAAACAGCAGATGCGCGAGGGCATTCCCGCGACCCTGGCCGCGATCAAGGCTGCCGCCGAGGACATAGCCGCTGTCAGGTGATGCGTCAGAGTAGGACTTGACCGGTCAAGAGGGGCGGCGCCGATCTCCCGATGCCGCCACGCGTTGACCCGCGCGCAAAAAGCGTCGCACCCCGCGACCAGCGCCGCCATGTCCGGATAGGCCTCGAGCAGATTGGCCTCGGTGGGCACCAGATCGGCCTTCGCGACCCGCACGCTAGCCTCCGGGCCGCCCTTCGACTCCGGGTCGAACGGCACGCACGTCGCGACCTGCCTCCCGTGATACCTGCCTGCGGCGACCACCTCGGGATGGTGCACCGCGACCCAGGCAATGTGCTCCACGATCACGGTAGGCCAATGCCCGCCACGACGAACGGCACCCAGAGCGGGGTCGAGTTCACGGTGACCGACCCTACGACTCGACTGGTTTGAGCCGCAGGGTGCCATGCTGCGTCTGATGAGCGTGCGCACACGACTGCGCAAGAAGTCGAGGTCGCCATCGTGGCAACGGCGTAGCCGCAGAGGAATCATCCGCAACTTCCACCCCACGTGGAAACTCGATCAGTCGATCGATCAGTGACCTCCTGAGGCAACCCGGCGTGGCCGGTGGCAGGCCGTCACCTCTCTGTCAACTCCATGGTGCGGATTGACTATACAATACCTCCTGGTCAGGGCAGACTGACGGCCATGTCGCCACGCATCGCAGAGAGCCCCAGGGCCGTGTACCAGCAGCTCGCGAACGCGCTTCGGTCGAAGATCACGAGCGGTGAGTTAGCGCCAGGAGAGCAGGCACCGACCGAGAAGGCTTTGGCTGAGGAGTTCGATGCATCTCGCGCCACGGTCCGGCAGGGACTCATGGTGCTGGTCAACGAGGGCCTGATCGCACCGTCCCGGCCGCGGGGTTACTTTGTTCGGCGCCATGAGTTGTCCTACTACCGACCACAGCTTGAGTGGCAGGAGCAGCCCGCAAGTCCGGAGATGGACCGGTGGATGACCGAGCAGACCACGCTCGGTCGCGTACCGTCCCAGCGGATCAACGTGGAAATCATCCAGCCTCCCGCCTGGGTGGCCGACCGGTTGGCGCTGAGCCCGGATCAGCTCGTCGTCGTGCGACGCCGTGTTCGTTGCCTTGATGACGAGCCATTCAACATCAATGATACGTTCTATCCTTTTGAGTTGGTCCAGGGCTCGGAGATCGTCAACCCCACTGATATCGCCCGCGGTGCCAGTGAAGTACTCACTGAACTGGGTTACGAGCAGGTACGAGCCATCGATGAGATCGAAGCACGAATGCCACTTCCGGACGAAGTAACCCGGCTCGAATTGGGACCGGGTACGCCGGTCGCAGTACATCGTCAGACGAGCTATACCAAAGATGACCGACCCGTGCGGCACACCATCAACGTTCTTGTCGGATCGAAACACGTGATCCTTTTCGAGCGCACGAAGCCCACGGGAAGTGGGCGATGAGCAAACCATACGTCATGCAGTGGGCCGGTCCTGCCGACCTTCCTGCGGTCATGGCACTGCTCGATGAGCGCAGACGGTGGCTTGCCGAGCGGGGAAGTGACCAATGGAATATAGGTCGAGCGTTCGAGAGCCGGATGGCAGACGCCATCGACCGGCGTGAGACCTTGCTGCTGCGCGACGATAGTGTGCCCATTGCCACGTTCACCATGACTCCCGAGGGCGATCCAGATTTCTGGACCTCCGACGAACTGAAGGACTCGGCGCTGTACCTCGGCAAGATGGCGAGCGCGGTAGGCCGACGCGGGGAGGGCCTGGGGATCCTCATGCTGTCATGGGCGCAGGATTGGGCAGCATGGTCTGGCTTTGACTTACTGCGCTGGGACGTGTGGCGGGCTAACCGTGGGCTCCACGACTATTATCGATCGATAGGTGGGCAATACATCCGCACCGTTCATGCTCCCCACCGGTGGTCAGGTGCACTGTTTCAGATGCCAGCAGGACGAGTATCTCATCTTGCTCACTCTGTAGTGGAGGCCCTTGCCGAAGCCCCTTGATACCAGGGCCGAAAAAGCCACTACGAGAGAGGGATCATGAGGATACTTTTTCTGGGCAAAGAGACAGAGCATGGCGACTCTCCAACTCTGTACGCAACAGAGCGTTGCACATATCTCATTCAGGGATGGAAGGTCACCGACCCGAAGATCTTGGCCAAACTGGACATACCAGAGAGCGAGACGGCCGTGGAGATCTACGCTCGCCTGATGACTCATCTCACGAAGGACGGACTTAGCGGAGTCGTGACGAGCTGGATTCCTCCGATCGTTCACGTCAAGGAGAACGGTAACCTGATTATCCAGGGCAAGCGGGTAATCGATCCTGAGGCGCTCGCGGCGATGAAGGTCCCTGGCCATGAGGACGTGACAGAAGTCAACAAAGCGGCCATCGAAGCTCTCCTCGCCGAAGGATAGCCACTTGAAACTAATTTCAAGCGAAGAGCGAGACGCGTTCTTCATCTCTTTCAAGCACGAGGCGGTGCATCTTGAGTTGCGAGACGTGTACGCGGTTGCGGATGAGAAAGAGCGGTTCGCGCGATTCCTTGAGAGGGGATACAGAGATCACGATGCCGAAACCCAAGAGAGACAGCCATGGATCACGCTGATTCAGGAAGCCACCGAGACCGGAAAGACATTCAGGAGGGTGCGAATCATCTCCGAGCCCGTGACCGACTACATTCGTTTTGAGTGGGCGGGAGCGGGACACAGCATCGAAGCCGGAGAGAAGATCAAGTGGTTGCCTCGTAGATTGGCGTCGTCTGTCGCACTGCCCGGCAATGACTTCTGGCTCTTCGATCAGTCAACCGTGGTCTTCACCGTCTTCACCGGAGAAGGTGACGTGCTCGAACGGCAATTGACGACTGATCCAGCTGTCGTCAGACTCTGTCATACGGCGTTCGAAGCCGTCTGGTCAATCGCAATTCCACATGGCGAGTACAGGCCCTTCTGACTATGTCCACCCCCACCAAAAAAGCACGTGAAGCACTGGGTGCCCGCCTTAGAGAAATTCGCCAGGACGCCAATCTGACGGGGCGGGCCCTTGCTGGTCGTTGCGGCTGGCATTTCACGAAGGTCAGCAAGCTGGAGCACGGTACACAAAACCCGTCGGAGAACGACATCCGGGCATGGTGCCACGTCTGCGAAGCGGGGAATCAACTTCCTGATCTTATCGCGACGGTACGCACTATCGAATCGATGTACGTCGAGTGGCGACGCGCCTTGCGCACCGGCATGAAACATGGCCAGAAGAAAAGAATCCCACTCTATGAACGAACGAAGCTCTTTCGAGTTTATGAGCCCGGCCTGGTGCCAGGATTATTTCAAACAGCGGAGTATGCGTCAGCCATCATCGCTCATGCTATCGAGTTCCTCCAGATCCCCAATGATCTGGAGGAAGCGATCGCGGCACGCATGGAGCGTCAACAGGTCCTTTATACAGGTGATAGACGCTTCCTTGTCGTACTGGAGGAACAAACGCTGCGTACTCGTGTAGGCGATGCCGACTTGATGGCGGGCCAACTCAATCGACTACTGGAGGTCATGTCACTGCACCGCATTAGCCTCGGAATCATCCCATCCATGGGCCAACGTCACACCTGGGCCTCAGTCGGATTCTGGATCTTCGACCGACACACCGTACACATCGATACACCATCTGCCGAATTGACCATCACTCAACACAGCGAGATAGCAGTACTTGAGAAGAAATTCGAGAGACACCAGCGATCAGCCGTGTACGGCCAACAGGCAAAAGACCTAATCAACCAGGTCCGCAGCAACCTTCTATCGGACACCTGAATTGAGCAACATGGCGCAACATCATTGGGGCTGACCCGCGGGCGGCCCTAGCGTCACAGCCGTGAATGCGACGACGTGGGGACAGTTCCCGGTGGACCAGTACTCGCAACTGCTGGACCCGGCTCATGCGGCGACTGCGGGTATCGAGGATGTTCCCGTGCGCCCGGGGTGCGGTCGACTGATCCCCCGCTCCGGCTTGACGATCGATGGCCCTCCGGTCGGGTTCTATGCCGTCCTGGAGATCGCACGGTGAGCGCAATGCTGGCCCGGCGCTATGACGCTGGCGAGACAGGGACGGCACCCACGTCCCGGTGGATGCACGGGTAGAACAGATCGAGGTCGACGCCCGCATGGGGGCGCCGCGCTCGCGGCTGCACGCTCGGGGCCAGGTGACCAGCCGGGGCACCACCCGGCTAATAGTGCGATTCGACGGCGAGGACCAAACGGTGAGCATCCGACCTCACCTGGTACGGGTGCTGCCCGCCGAGGCAGAGACGCAACTGCTGAGCGCGAAGCACGTCATCAACCAGTTGCGGGGTCTACTGCCCGCTACCGGGGATGGGTCATGACCGGCGCAGAGAAGGCCATGAGTGAACGCTCTGTGTGCACCGGTGACCCCTGGGTGGATGCTTACCTGAGGTTTCGCCAGGCGTACCTCGACGGCGCGACGACCGATGAACTAACCGATTTTGCACACGAACTCAAGCTTGGCCTCCCAGGTTTGACACCTCCGCCACCAGCGGCAATGTTCATCCACGCGGACATCGCCATCACGTGCGGCGCGAAGGGAGTGTCCACGTCGTTGGTCACCGCGCTCTGGGTACCCGATGCGCAGCGTCGTGGTGGTTGGTGACCCCCAGGAGCGCACGCAGGTCATGAGGCGACCCGTGTTTTCCGGCGATCTGGTACCCCTTCATGGGCTCACCGTTGACCTTGAACGGCACAGGTTTGATGCCGAAGCGGTCAATTAATCGGGCGAGGCGACGCGCATCGAGAGATTCGCCGTATAGGCACAACAACAGTCGAGTACACGGCTCCGACAAGTGCCGTGAGCCCGCCTCGGAATGATTACGTCCAGAGTCTTGTCGTGGTGAGCAGCGTGGGTCTGGAAGCGGGTCAGGTGCCATCACCGTGCGGTGAGTGACGAACGGGTAGCCATGGGGGCCATCCCTGGTAGAGGATGGGATCTCGACTGGTGGATCTATCCCTGGAGTCAGCGCTATGCCCCCTTTGCGGTCGCGAACGGTCACCCATGGACGCAACATGGCAGGCGCCCGTGCGCTCTGGCGTGCGACGGGCATGACCGACGACGACTTCGGCAAGCCGATCGTGGCGGTGGCGAACAGCTTCACCGAGTTCGTGCCGGGCCACGTGCACCTGCGCGATGTGGGCCGCATCGTCGCCGGGTCGATCGCTGCTGCCGGCGGGGTAGGCAGGGAGTTCAACACGATCGCGGTGGATGACGGCATCGCGATGGGTCATGGCGGCATGCTCTACTCGCTGCCCAGCCGCGAGCTGATTGCCGACGCGGTGGAGTACATGGTGAACGCGCACTGCGCCGATGCCCTGGTCTGCATCTCCAACTGTGACAAGATCACACCTGGGATGCTGCTCGCCGCGCTGCGGCTCGACATTCCCACCGTGTTCGTCTCTGGCGGCCCCATGGAGGCCGGCCGTACCGTTTCGGCGGATGGGGTGGTCCGCCGCCGGCTGGATCTGATCAGCGCGATCTCGGCCGCCGCCGACGACGCGGTCTCGGACGATCAACTTGGCGAGATCGAGCGTTCAGCCTGCCCGACCTGCGGGTCCTGTTCTGGCATGTTCACCGCGAACTCGATGAACTGCCTGGTCGAAGCGCTCGGGTTGGGGCTGCCCGGCAACGGTTCGTTGCTTGCCACGCATGCGGCCCGCCGCACCCTGTTCTCTGCCGCGGGCACGACTGTGGTGGAGCTGGCCCGGCGCTACTACGACGGGGATGACGGGTCGGTGCTGCCCCGCGCCATCGCGAGCCAAGCCGCATTCGCCAATGCGATGGCCTTGGACGTGGCGATGGGCGGGTCCACCAACACGGTGCTGCATTTGCTCGCCGCGGCGCAGGAAGCTGGTGTGGGATTCGGGCTCAAGGAGATCGACGAGATCTCTCGCCGGGTCCCCTGCGTGGTCAAGGTGGCTCCCAATGGGGATTACTACATGGAGGACGTGCACCGGGCGGGCGGTATCCCGGCGATCCTCGGCGAGCTGGACCGGGCCGGCTTGCTGAACCGGGACGTGCACAGCGTGCACAGCCCGTCGCTGGTCGAGCACCTGCGTCGCTGGGACGTCCGCGGCGGCACCCCGCTGCCAGCGGCCGTGGAGATGTACCACGCCGCACCCGGCGGGGTTCGCACCACTGAGCCGTTCAGCACGACCAACCGGTGGGAAAGTCTGGATGTGGACGCCGAGACCGGCTGCATCCGCGATGTGGCGCACGCCTATACCGCGGACGGCGGGCTGGCGGTGCTGTGGGGCAACCTGGCGCCGGAGGGCTGCATCGTCAAGACCGCCGGTGTGGATGAGGATCTCTGGCGGTTCTCCGGTCCGGCGAAGGTGTTCGAGAGCCAGGAAGCCACGATCGAGGCGATCCTGAATGGCAGCGTGATCGCCGGCGACGTGGTGGTGGTGCGGTACGAGGGGCCGCGCGGCGGGCCTGGCATGCAGGAGATGCTCTACCCGACGGCCTTCCTCAAAGGCCGGGGGCTGGGCAAGCAATGCGCGCTGATCACCGACGGCCGGTTCTCCGGCGGCACCTCCGGGCTGTCCGTGGGCCATGTCTCACCGGAAGCGGCTACTGGGGGAATGATCGCTGTGGTGGCGGACGGCGACACGGTGAAGATCGACATCCCGGCTCGCAGCATCACCCTCGACGTGGATCCCGACGAACTACGAGCTCGCCGGGAGCGGCACCTGGCCGAGCACGGCGCCTTCATCGCCCGCGACCGGGAGCGGGCGGTGAGCGCGGCGCTGCGGGCCTACGCAGCAATGGCGACCTCGGCGTCCACCGGCGCAGTGCGTGACGTGAACCTGCTGCGTGGCTGACCGCTCGACCCTTATGTGTCAGGATTCCGGGTTTCTGGGCCGTAAATGTACGAAAGGGCTAGTCTCGTTGCTCTGTTCTGGCACCATGGTCTATCAGGAACCGGTGACAGTAGTCGGTGACCGGAGCCGGGCCTGTCGAATGCGTCACCTGCGGTTGTCACCCCACTAGGGTTGAGCGCCGTGACCATCGATGATGAGGGTTGGACCGTTCCCGATCTTGTAGACAGTTGGTCGGGCCGCCGCTGAGAGCAGGCGGAGGGAACCATCTTGGCGACACGCCGACGTTTTACCCAGGAATATCAGGACCAAGCCGTTAGCCTCGTGCTCC
>JBOHFF010000132.1:0-15511 GCA_050699515.1 Pseudonocardiaceae bacterium | reverse complement strand
GCATCGTCCGCATCGAGGACGCGCTGCGACTAGCTCAGGAAGCCGACCTCGACCTGGTCGAGGTTGCGGCGCAGGCCCGCCCACCGGTCTGCAAGCTCATGGACTTCGGCAAGTTCAAGTACGAGACTGCGCAGAAGGCCCGTGAGTCCCGCCGTAACCAGCAGATGACGGTCATCAAGGAGCAGAAGCTCCGCCCCAAGATCGACGCTCACGACTACGAGACGAAGAAGCGTCATGTCGTGCGGTTCCTCGATGCAGGGCACAAAGTGAAGGTCACCATCATGTTCCGGGGTCGCGAGCAGTCCCGGCCGGAGCTGGGCTTCCGGCTGCTGCAGCGGCTCTCCGAGGACGTCGCCGAGCTCGGTTTCGTGGAGACCTCCGCCAAGCAGGACGGTCGCAACATGACGATGGTGCTGGCTCCGCACCGCAACAAGCCGAAGGCCGCCAAACCCGATCGGGCCGCGGTCGAGCCGGCGGATCCGACGGAGCAACCGGTTGAGTGACAACCCGCACGGCAGCATTCGGTGGCCCGCCGGGTCACCGTGACATGGGGGGTGGCCTTCGGGTCACAGCATTTACCGCCGCCCTATCCAGGTGGCAGGACGAGGACGGACATGCCGAAGAACAAGACCCACAGTGGCACCGCGAAGCGCGTGAAGCTCTCCGCTACCGGCAAGTTGCTGCGGCAGCGGGCCGGCAAGCGCCACCTGCTGGAGAAGAAGTCCTCCAGAGTGACCCGGCGTCTGGACGGCGTCGTCGAGGTGGCCTCGCCGGACGCCGCGCGGATCCGCAAGCTGCTCGGTCGCTGACCGGCCCCGCAATTCCAGACCTGATCCCGGGCGATCACCCCGCCCCTGAGACCGACAGGACGAACCAGTGGCACGCGTCAAGCGAGCGGTCAACGCGCAGAAGAAGCGCCGTAGCACCCTGGAGGCCGCCAGCGGTTACCGTGGCCAGCGCTCCCGGCTCTACCGCAAGGCCAAGGAACAGATCCTCCACTCGATGCAGTACGCCTACCGTGACCGGCGGGCCCGCAAAGGTGACTTCAGGCAGCTCTGGATCACCCGGATCAACGCTGCGGCGCGGCAGAACGGGATGACCTACAACCGGCTCGTCCAGGGGCTGCGCCTTGCCGAGGTCGAGGTGGACCGCAAGAACCTCGCCGAGCTCGCTGTCTCCGACCCCGCCGCATTCACCGCGCTGGTCGAGATCGCCAGGGCGAACCTGCCGGAAGGTCGCGGGGCGATCGCACCGGCGGCCCGGGACGGCGACGCTGCCTGAGCGCAGCGACCGGCCGCCTGGAACCCATGACTCAGCCTGGCGCTCCGTTCACCGAGCGGACACCCAGGGTCCTCGCTGCTCGAGGGCTCCTTCGGCGGCGCAACCGGGACACCGAGGGGCGGTTCCTCGTCGAGGGCGCCCAAGCCGTTCGGGAGGCCACCCGGTACGGATCGGTGCTGGAGCTGTTCGTCACCGAGCGCGCCGCGAACCGCCATCCTGAGCTGATCGAGGCCGCCGGTGCCCCGGTGTCCTTGATCACTGAACGGGCCGCCGCGGGGTTGTCCGAGACGGCTACGCCGCAAGGCATCGTGGCGGTCTGTGCCGTGCTCGGGCGGACCGCGGGCGATGCGGTGCAGGCAGCAGCGCTGGTCGCTGTGCTCGCGGGTGTCTCCGACCCGGGTAACGCAGGAACCGTCATCCGGGTGGCCGATGCGGCCGGAGCGGGTGCGGTGCTCTTCGCCGGACACAGCGTCGACCCGCACAATGGCAAGTGCGTGCGGGCCTCCACGGGCAGCGTCTTCCATCTCGCGCTGGGAGTCGAGCCCGACCCGCAGCGCGCCGTCGAGGCGTGCCGGCAGGCAGGGCTGCAGGTGCTGGCGGCCGATGCCGGCACCGGCCGCGACCTCGACGACCTGATCGACTCCGGAGACCTGGCGGCGCCGACCGCATGGCTGTTCGGCAACGAGGCGCACGGGCTGGGCCGCGAGCTGCTCGCGGCCGCCGACCACGCTGTCGCCATCCCCCTGCACGGGCGTGCGGAGAGCCTCAATCTGGCCGCCGCCGCAGCGATCTGTTTGTACTCGAGCGCCCGCGCGCACCGTCGGCGGCCCGGCCGTGGAGGCGATCACCTAGGATCTGACGCGAACTGACCGAATACCGGCCCGGCGGCCCGTGCGATGCCGCAAGCCCGCCTTCAGGCCCAGGAGTCTGCGCTCTATGTCTGGAATCAACGACGTTTACGACCCCAAGCAGGTCGCCGTGCTGACACCTGAAGCGCTGGAGCAGGCTGTCGTCGACGCTGGGAAGGCCTTCGCTGAGGCCGCCGACCTGGACGAACTGGCCGCAGTCAAACCCGCACACCTCGGTGACCGCTCGCCGCTGCTCAGCGCCCGCCGCGAGATCGGTGCGCTGCCACCCAAGGCCCGGGCCGAGGCCGGCAAGCGGCTCAACTCCAGCCGCGCAGCCGTGCAAATCGCGTTCGACCAGCGTCGCGCCGAGCTAGCGGCCCAGCGCGACTCCAGCACCCAGCGGGCCGAGGCCGTCGATGTGACACTGCCGTGGGACCGGGTCCCGACCGGTGCCCGGCACCCGATCACCGCGCTCTGCGAGCGCATCGCGGATTTGTTCGTCGCCATGGGCTACGAGGTCGCAGAGGGACCGGAACTAGAGGCCGAGTGGTTCAACTTCGACGCCCTCAACTTCCCTAAGGACCATCCGGCGCGCACCATGCAGGACAGCTTCTACGTCGCGCCGGAGGGGTCCGGCATGGTCCTGCGCACGCACACTTCGCCGGTGCAGGTGCGTGCCCTGCTGGAGCGGGAGCTGCCGGTGTACGTGGTGTGCCCGGGGCGGACGTTCCGCACTGACGCGCTGGACGCCACCCACACCCCGGTCTTCCACCAGATCGAAGGCCTCGCGGTGGACACGGGCATCACCATGGCGCATCTCAAGGGCACCCTGGATGCCTTCGCCCGGGCGATGTTCGGTAAGACCTCCCGGACCCGGTTGCGACCGCATTTCTTTCCCTTCACCGAGCCCTCTGCCGAAGTCGATGTGTGGTTCCCGGAACGCAAGGGGGGAGCGGGCTGGGTTGAGTGGGGCGGTTGCGGGATGGTAAATCCGAATGTGCTGCGTGCCTGCGGCGTCGATACCGCGATCTACTCAGGCTTCGCCTTCGGGATGGGCATCGAGCGCACCCTGATGTTCCGTAATGGCATCGCCGACATGCGGGACATGGTCGAAGGCGATATCCGGTTCACCACCGCGTTCGGAACGGAGGCCTGAGCCGATGCGTATTCCCGTGTCCTGGCTGCGTGATCATGTCGCGCTTCCTGAGGGCGACGACGCCCCGACCGTCACGCAGATCGCGGACGCCTTCGTGCGCGCCGGCCTCGAAGTGGAAGCGGTCGACCACCTCGGCCCGGTCAGCGGGCCGCTGGTGGTGGCCCGGGTGCTGGAGATCGAAGAGCTGATCGGTCTCGCTAAACCCATCCGTTACTGCCGCCTGGATGACGGTGAACCTGAACCCCGCGGCGTCGTGTGCGGCGCCACCAACTTCGTGGTGGGGGATCTGGTGGTGCTGGCCAGGCCTGGCACGGTGCTGCCCGGTGAGGTTGCGATCGGCGCGCGCACCGCCTACGGCCGGAGCTCTGACGGCATGATCTGCTCGGCCGCCGAACTGCGGTTCAGCGACGACCACACCGGGATCATCGTGCTTCCTACCGATGCCGCCATGCCCGGTGAGAGTGCCGCCGAAGTGCTCGGCCTGGACGATGCGGTGATCGAGTTGGCGATCACACCTGATCGCGGGTATTGCCTCTCGGTGCGCGGGCTGGCCCGCGAGCTGGCCATCGCCTTCGATGCGCCCTACGGCGATCCCGGCCTGCTGGAGGTGCCGCCCGCCGACACCCCCAGCCGACCGGTACACATTCAGGACGGGCAGGGTTGCCGGCGATTCGTGGTCCGCCAGGTGTCGGGCGTGGATCCGACCGCTGGTTCGCCCTGGTGGATGCGCCGGAGATTGCAGCTGGCCGGGATGCGGCCGATCTCGCTGGCCGTCGACGTCACCAACTACGTGATGCTCGAGCTCGGGCATCCGATGCACGCCTTCGACACCGCGAAGCTCGACGGCGACCTCGTCGTCCGCCGGGCCATTGAGGGCGAGAAGCTCACCACACTCGATGGCGTGTGCCGAAAGCTGGATCCCGACGACATGGTGATCTGCGACGCTGGCGGCCCGGTGTCACTGGCCGCCGTGATGGGCGGGGAGAGCACCGAGGTCGGCCCGCAGACCACCAGCCTGCTGCTGGAGGCCGCGAACTGGGACCCGGCCTCGGTGGCGCGCGCCGCCCGCCGGCACAAGCTGCCCAGCGAGGCGGCCCGGCGCTTCGAGCGCGGGGTGGACCCCGCGCTGGCACCGGCGGCCGCCGAGCTGGCCGCGACGCTGCTGACCCGCTACGGCGGCGGGGAGGTGCTGGCCGGCCGCACCGATGCCGGCACGTCACCAGTGCCGTCGCCGGTGGTGATGCCGATCGATGAACCGGACCGGGTGGCCGGACGACCCTACGAGCGTGGCGCGACGGTCCGCCGGCTGTCCCAGATCGGCTGCGTGGTGGAGGTCACCGGAGCGGGCGGCATCACGACGCTGACCGTCGTCCCGCCATCCTGGCGACCCGACCTGCTCCAGCCCGCCGACCTCGTCGAGGAGGTGCTGCGGCTGGAGGGTTACGACACCATCCCCTCCACACTGCCCTCGGCGCCGTCCGGCCGTGGGCTCACCGCCGGCCAGCGCCGTCGCCGGGTGATCTCCCGGACACTGGCCGACGCCGGCTACGTGGAGGTGCTGCCCAGCCCGTTCGTCTCCGCTGGTACCTGGGACGCATTCGGCCTGGCCGCCGACGACTCCCGGCGCCAGGCCATCACGCTGCTCAACCCGCTGGAGTCCGACCGCGACCAGCTGGCCACCACGTTGCTGCCCGGCCTGCTCGAGGCGTTGATCCGCAACGTCGCTCGTGGTCAGCGTGACGTGGCGCTCTACGGGATGGCCCAGGTCGTGCAGCCGCGCACCGGCGCCGCGGCGTTACCGGAAGCGGGAGTGCTCGGCCGGCCCAGCGACGCCCAGATCGCCGCGCTGATCGATGCGCTACCCGGGCAGCCGCTGCACGTGGGTGCCGTGCTGGCCGGGCAGTGGGAACGCCGCGGCTGGTGGGGCACCGGTCGGGCGGCGGCCTGGGCCGACGCGGTGCAGGCCGCCCGGCTGGTCGGGCAGGCCGCCGGTATCGAGCTGGAGATGTGCACTGCCGAGATGCCGCCGTGGCATCCTGGCCGTTGCGCTGCGCTGCAGGTCCAGGGCCGGCCGGTAGGGCATGCGGGCGAGCTGCACCCCGCGGTGATCGAGGCGCTGGGCCTGCCACCGCGCAGCTGCGCGATGGAGCTGGACCTCGATGCGTTGCCGTTGATCGATCGGCGCCCGGCGCCCGAGGTCTCGCCCTACCCACCGGTGCTCCAGGACATCGCCCTGGTCGTCGACGCCGCCGTGCCCGTTGCCGCGCTCACCGCCACGCTGCGCCAGGGCGCCGGGGAGCTGCTGGAGGACCTGCGCCTGTTCGACGTCTACACCGGCGACCAGATCGGTCCCGGCCAGCGGTCCCTGGCCTTCGCCATGCGATTCCGCGCCCCCGATCGCACCCTGACTGTCGCCGAAGCCACCGCCGCCCGCGACGCCGCCGTCACCGCCGCCGCCACGACCCACGGCGCCACCCTCCGCTCCTAACCGGTCCTGATCCCCAGCGTGTCACCCCTCCCGCCCCAGCGGGCAGATGTGGAATGATTTTGCAGTTTTGTGCATAATCATCCGCATGGCGGTGAGGGTTGCGGTGGCGGGGGCGAGCGGGTATGCCGGGGGCGAGCTCCTCCGACTCATGCTGGGACACCCGGAGATCGAGATCGGCGAGCTGACGGCTGGCAGCAACGCGGGAAGCACGCTCGGCGAGCATCACCCGAACCTGGTCCCACTCGCAGAGCGCGTCCTGTCCGACACCACCGCGCAGCGGTTGGCCGGACATGACGCGGTGTTCCTCGCCCTGCCCCACGGCCATTCCGCGACGCTGGCCGCCGAGTTACCCGAGGACACCGCAGTGATCGACTGCGGGGCCGACCACCGGCTCGCGGACCCCGCAGCCTGGCGGCGCTGGTATCCCGGTGAGCACGCCGGGACCTGGCCTTACGGGTTACCCGAACTGCCTGGAGCACGGGAGAAACTACGCGGGGCCCGACGCATCGCGATACCCGGTTGCTACCCGACGGTGATCAGCCTCGCGCTCGCCCCCGCGCTGCACGCTGGGCTGGTCGCCCCCGATGTCGTGGTGACCGCGCTGTCCGGTACCTCGGGAGCGGGCCGCGCTCTCAAATCCCACCTGCTGGCGTCGGAAGTGCTGGGCTCAGCCAGCGTCTACGGGATGGCCGGCACGCATCGGCATATCCCCGAGATCATCCAGAATCTCACCGGCGTCGCCGGTAGGCCGGTCACGGTCGCGTTCACCCCGGTGCTGGCTCCGATGCCCCGCGGGATCCTGGCCAGCTGTACCGCAGGCCTCCACCCAGGCGCCGACGAGGGCCACGCCCGCAGCGCCTACCAGGACGCTTACGCCGCGGAACCTTTCGTGCAGCTCCTGCCTGAAGGCCGGTGGCCGGTCACGAGCGCAGTCCAGGGCTCCAACTCGGTGCAGGTACAGGTTGCGGTGGACGCCGATGCGGGGCGGCTGGTCGCGGTCGGCGTGGTCGACAACCTCACCAAGGGCACCGCGGGTGCGGCCCTGCAGTGCCTCAACCTGGCGCTGGGGCTTCCCGAGACCACCGGACTGCCAACCTGGGGAATAGCCCCCTGACCAGGAAGGACACCATCATGAGCGTCACTGCAGCGGACGGGTTCTTGGCAGCCGGGGTGGCGGCCGGGATCAAGACCAGTGGTGCACTGGACCTGGCCCTGGTCGTCAATGACGGGCCCGCCACCACGGCCGCCGGTGTGTTCACCCGCAACCAGGTGAAGGCCGCACCAGTGCTGTGGTCGGCTCAGGTCCTTACCGGGCACCGGCTGCGCGCCGTCGTGCTGAACTCCGGCGGAGCCAACGCCTGCACCGGCCCAGGCGGTTTTCAGGACACCCACGCCACCGCTGAGCGAGTCGCCACGGCGCTGGACTGCGGTGCAGGTGAGGTCGCCGTGTGCTCGACCGGACTGATCGGCGCGCGGCTGCCACTGGACGCGCTGCTGTCCGGGGTCGACAAGGCCGCGGTTGCCTTGGCCGCCTCGCCGGAAGCCGGCCTGGCCGCCGCCACCGCGGTGCTGACCACCGACACCGTCCCCAAGCAGGCCGCCGTCAGCCGTGCCGGCTGGACAGTGGGTGGCTTCGCCAAGGGCGCCGGCATGGTCGCACCCAGCCTGGCCACCCTGCTCAGCGTTCTCACCACCGACGCCACCGTCGACGAATCCACGCTGGACGCCGTGCTGCGCCGGGCCACTGCTGAGACCTTCGACCGGCTGGACATCGACGGCACCTGCTCGACCAACGACACCGTGCTGCTAATGGCCTCCGGTGTCTCGGGGATCACACCTGACGAGGACGAGTTCGAAGCCGCGGTGAGACAGGTCTGCCACCAGCTGGTCAAGGACCTGCAAGCCGACGCCGAGGGCGTCACCAAGGAGATCGCGATCACGGTCCGCGGGGCGGCCGACGATGCCGGCGCGCTCGCAGCCGCCCGTGCAGTCGCCCGGGACAACCTGGTCAAGACGGCCTTGTTCGGCTCGGACCCCAACTGGGGCCGGATCGCCGCCGCGGCGGGCGCCTCGCCGGCCACCGTTCGGACCGACGCCCTCGACATCCAGCTCAACGGGGTGTTGCTGTGCCAGGGCGGCGCGGTGGCCGCGGATCGCACAGCAGCGGACCTGTCCGGCCGGGAGATCACCGTGGAGATCGATCTGCACCTCGGGCCGGGGGAGGCCACCGTGCTCACCACCGACCTCTCGCACGCCTACGTCGAGGAGAACAGCGCGTACTCATCATGAGCTTCCGGATCGACGCAGCAGTGCGCAAGGCCGCGGTACTCGCCGAGGCGCTGCCCTGGTTACAGCGCTTCAACGGTGCCACCGTTGTGATCAAGTACGGCGGCCACGCGATGCTGGACGATCAGCTCAAGCGCGCCTTCGCCCAGGACATGGTCTTCCTGCGGCTGGCCGGGTTACGTCCTGCGGTGGTACACGGCGGCGGTCCCCAGATCAACGCCATGCTGGACCGGTTGGGCATTGCCGGCGAGTTCCGCGGTGGGCTCCGGGTCACCACTCCGGAGACCATCGACGTGGTGCGCATGGTGCTGTTCGGCCAGGTGGGCCGGGAGCTGGTCGGGCTGATCAACGTGCACGGACCGTTCGCGGTGGGCATCTCCGGAGAGGATGCCCACCTGTTCACCGCCGCCCGGCGCACCGCCACCGTGGACGGCGCACAGGTCGATGTCGGCCTGGTCGGCGACGTGGTGGCGGTGAACCCGGCGGCGGTGCTCGACATCGTCAACGCCGGGCGCATCCCGGTGGTGTCCGGGCTCGCCCCGGACACCACCGGCGTGGTGCACAACATCAACGCCGACACCGCTGCGGCGGCGCTGGCGGTCGCGTTACGCGCCGAGAAGCTCGTCGTGCTCACCGACGTCGAAGGGCTGTACACCGACTGGCCAGACCGCGCCAGCCTGCTGTCCGAGGTCACCGCGGACCGGCTGGAAGGGCTGCTGCCGACGCTGTCCGCGGGGATGGTGCCGAAGATGGAGGCCTGCCTGCGCGCGGTCCGGGGTGGGGTGCCGCAGGCGCACGTGATCGACGGCCGGGTCGAGCACGCGGTGCTGCTCGAAGTGTTCACCACCGAGGGGGTGGGGACGATGGTGCTGCCCGAGGAAGGAAACCGTTGATGCCCACCGCGGATTATCAACGTCGCTGGGAGGCCGCGCTGATGGCCAACTACGGCACGCCGCCCCTTGCGCTGGCCCGCGGTTCCGGTGCCGAGGTGTGGGACGTGGATGGCCGGCGTTACCTGGACCTGCTCGGCGGAGTCGCGGTGAACGCGCTGGGCCACGCCCACCCGGCCGTGGTGCACGCCGTTACCGAGCAGCTCAGCACGCTCGGGCAGGTCTCGAACCTCTACCTCAGCGAGCCCTCGATCACCCTTGCCGAGGCCTTGCTGGACCTGCTCGGCGCCACCGGGTCGGGACGGGTGCTGTTCTGCAACTCCGGTGCCGAGGCCAACGAGATCGCATTCAAGATCGCCCGGCGGACCGGGCGGCCGACGATGGTCGCCGCCCACGGTTCCTTCCATGGTCGCACCATGGGAGCGCTCGCGCTGACCGGGCAGCCCCTCAAGCGGGATCCCTTCGAGCCGATGCCGCCCGGAGTGGTCTTCGTTCCGTACGGTGACCCCGTGGCATTGGAGTCGGTGGTCGACGGGGACACTGCCGCGGTGTTCCTGGAGCCCGTGCAAGGCGAGAACGGCGTCGTGATCCCGCCGGAGGGCTACCTGGAGGCGGCCCGGGAGATCACCACGGCGCAGCGGGCGCTGCTGGTGCTCGATGAGGTCCAGACCGGCATCGGCCGCACCGGCAACTGGTTCGCCCACCAGGCCGTGGGTGTGGTGCCTGACGTGGTGACGCTGGCCAAAGGGCTGGGCGGGGGATTGCCGATCGGCGCGTGCATCGGCCTTGGACCCGCCGCGCACCTGCTGCAACCCGGTCAGCACGGCAGCACCCTCGGCGGCAACCCGGTGTGCTGCGCGGCCGCGCTGGCCGTACTGAGCACGATCGCCGCCGACGGGTTGCTCGACCACGTCGCGCGGCTCGGCAAGGAGATCGCCGCCGAGGTGACGGCACTGCGCCACCCGCTCGTCGGATCGGTCAGTGCGGCGGGCCTGCTCATCGGGATCGGGCTGAGGGCACCGGTCGCACCCCGTGTCGCCACCGCCGCACGGGAGGCCGGATTCCTGGTCAACGCCGCGGTGCCGGACCGGGTCCGGCTCGCCCCACCGCTGGTGCTCAGCGAGGCGCAGGCGGACGAGTTCCTCCAGGCCCTGCCGGCCATCCTGGACCGGGTGGGGTAGCCGTGCCCAGGCATTTCCTGCGCGATGACGATCTCACCCAGGCCGAGCAGTGTGAGATCCTCGATCTGGCTGACGAGCTCAAGGCGGACCCGTTCGGGCGCACCCCGCTGGCCGGCCCGCGATCCATCGCGGTGATCTTCGAGAAGAGTTCGACGCGAACCAGGCTGTCCTTCGAGATCGGCATCGCGCAGCTGGGCGGCAACCCGGTGATCATCGATGCCGCCACGATGCAGCTGGGGCGCGAGGAGACCATCGAGGACACCTCACGGGTACTGTCCCGCTACGCCGATGCTGTGGTCTGGCGGACCTACGCGCAGCGCCGGCTCGAGGCCATGGCTAGTGTCTCCCGGGTGCCGGTGGTCAACGCGCTCACCGATGAGTTCCACCCCTGCCAGGTACTCGCCGACCTGCAGACCATCCGGGAACGGCACACTCGGCTGGCCGGTCTGATCTTGACCTACCTCGGTGACGGGGCGAACAACATGGCGCATTCCCTGCTGCTGGGCGGCACCACCGCCGGGCTGCACGTCCGGATCGCCGCACCGGAGGGCTTCCAGCCGATGCCGGACGTGCTGCTCGCGGCGAAACACCGTGCAGCGCGGACCGGCGGTAGCGCCGTCGTGTTCACCGATCCTCACGCGGCGGTCGAGGGGGCCGACATCCTGGCGACCGACACCTGGACCTCGATGGGCCAGGAGAGCGACGGACTCGACCGGCGCACCCCGTTCCGCTCGCTGCAGATCAACGCCGAGCTCCTGCAGCGCGCTTCCGGCGGCGTCAAGAAGATCACCGTGCTGCACTGCCTGCCTGCGCACCGCGGGGTTGAGATCACCGACGAGGTGCTCGACGGCCCGGCCAGCGCGGTGTGGGACGAGGCCGAGAACCGGCTGCACACGCAGAAGGCGCTGCTGACCTGGTTGCTCGACCCGGTCCGGCTGGACCTGGAGCGAGCCGAGCCGGAGCGAACGCAATGACCTCCACTCGTGCCGGCCGGCAGGCCCGCATCGTCGAGTTGGTGACCCACCGCGTGGTGCACAGTCAGACGGAGCTGGCCGCGCTGCTCGCCGGCGACGGCATCGAGGTGACCCAGGCCACGCTGTCCCGGGACCTCGACGAGCTCGGCGCGGTGAAGCTGCGTGGCGTGGATGGTGGTGCGCCGGTGTATGTCATCCCCGAGGACGGCAGCCCGGTGCGCGGGGTGGCCAGCGGCACCGCCCGGCTCACCCGGGTGCTCTCCGAGCTGCTGGTCTCCGCCGACGCCAGCGGGAACCTCGCGGTGCTGCGCACCCCACCGGGGGCGGCCCACTTCGTGGCCAGCGCACTGGACCGGGCGGCGCTGACAGAGGTGGTCGGTACCCTCGCCGGTGATGACACGATCATGGTCGTCGCGCGGGAGCCGCTCACCGGGGAGCAGCTCGCGGGGCGGATCATGGCACTGGCGCGCTTGTGAACAGGGGCTCTAGGCCCTGGTCACTACTCACGATCTCGACCGAAGGGAGAGCAATGGAGCGGGTGGTACTGGCGTATTCCGGGGGGCTGGACACCTCGGTGGTGATCGGGTGGATCGCCGAGGAGACCGGGGCTGAGGACCTGCCCTCGAAACTCACCGCGCAGCGAAACCTGCTGACCACCCCCCGGATCCTCTCGTCATGAGCGGGCTCTGGGGTGGCCGGTTCAGCGAGAAACCCGCCGACGCTCTCGTGGCGCTGAGCGTCTCGACGCATTTCGATTGGCGCCTGGCCCGATACGATATTCGCGGTTCCCGGGCACATTCCCGGGTGCTGCACGACGCCGGGCTGCTCGGCGACGATGACCTGATCGCGATGCTCGAGGCCCTGGACCGTCTCGACGTAGACGTCGACTCCGGTGCGTTCGTCCCCATCCCCGAGGACGAGGACGTGCACACCGCCCTGGAGCGTGGCCTGATCGAACGTGCCGGCCCGGAGCTCGGTGGCCGGTTGCGTGCCGGCCGCTCCCGCAACGACCAGATTGCGACACTGCTGCGGATGTGGCTCCGGGACGCCGCCCGGCGGGTCGCCACCGGGATTCTGGACGTCATCGACGCCCTGCTCGATCAAGCGCAGGCGCATCCCGACGTGCCCATGCCTGGCCGGACCCACCTGCAGCACGCCCAACCCGTGTTGCTCTCGCATCACCTCGGCGCGCACGTCCAGGCCCTGCTGCGGGACGTCCAGCGATTGCGGGACTGGGATGTCCGAGCAGCCGTCTCGCCCTACGGCTCGGGTGCCCTGGCCGGCTCGTCGCTCGGCCTGGATCCGTCGGCGGTGGCCGCTGAGCTCGGCTTCGATGCCCCGGTGGAGAACTCGATCGACGGCACCGCGTCGCGGGACTTCGCCGCCGAGGCGGCGTTCGTATTCGCGATGCTGGCCGTCGACCTGTCCCGGATCGCCGAGGAGATCATCCTCTGGGCCACCGCCGAGTTCGGTTATGTCGCCCTGGATGACGCCTACTCCACGGGCAGCTCGATCATGCCCCAGAAGAAGAACCCGGATGTGGCGGAGTTGGCCCGAGGCAAGGCGGGCCGGCTGATCGGCAACCTCACCGGGCTGCTGGCCACGCTCAAGGCGCAGCCGCTGGCCTACAACCGGGACCTGCAGGAGGACAAAGAGCCGCTGTTCGACTCCGCCGACCAGCTCGAGCTGTTGCTGCCCGCGGTGGCGGGCATGATCGCCACGCTGACCTTCCGGCCTGAGCGGCTTGCCGAGCTGGCCCCAGCCGGGTTCACCATGGCCACCGATCTCGCCGAGTGGCTGGCCCGCCAGGGGGTGCCGTTCCGTGTCGCGCACCAGGCTGCCGGGGCCTGCGTCCGGCTGGCCGAGTCCCGCGGGGTCGGGCTGGCGGAGCTCTCGGAAATGGAGCTCGCCGCCGTGCATCCGGAGCTCACCGAGGATGTCCGCCGGGTGCTGAACGTCGCCGGGTCGATCGGCTCCCGGGACGCCTACGGGGGTACCGCCCCCGAGCGCGTCGCTGAGCAACTGCACCGTGCCCGGCAAGCGGTCGAAGGGCACCGGGCCTGGATCACCTCGTGACGGTGCGGACTCTGGACCGCGAGCGTCTGGCCGCGGATGTCCTGCCGGTCGCCAGGCTGCTACTAGGCTGCCGGCTGGTCGCCGACTGCCTGGACGCGCCGGTGGTGATTCGCCTCGTCGAGCTGGAGGCCTACCGCGGCTCCGACGACCCGGCCGCGCACTCCTACCGCGGTCGCACGGCCCGCAATGCCGTGATGTTCGGCCCGCCTGGGCATCTGTACGTGTACTTCGTGTACGGGATGCACTTCTGCGCCAACATCTCCTGCCTGCCTGACGGGGAGCCCGGCGCGGTGCTGCTGCGCGCCGCTGAGGTCGTCTCCGGTCTCGACGTCGCCCACCACCGCCGGCCCACTGCGCGCTGCGAGGCCGAGCTCGCTCGCGGGCCGGCCCGGCTGGCGATGCTGCTGGGGTTGGGCCGGGAGCACAACGGGCTGGATCTCACGGATTCCTCCTCGCCGGTGCGGCTGCTTCCCGGCGATCCGGTCCCGGCCGACCAGGTACGTACCGGACCACGGGTCGGCGTCGCCGCGGAGCCTGACCGGCCCTGGCGGTTCTGGGTGCACGGCAGCCCGGCGGTGTCGGCCTACCGCCGGCACCGGATGCCCCGCGCGGCGGGTGCGGGATGATGCGGGGGTGGGAACACACATCCTCGACGAGCTGACCTGGCGCGGTCTGATCGCGCAGAGCACCGACCTCGATGCGCTGCGTCGCGACTGCGATGCCGACGCGCTCACGCTGTACTGCGGTTTCGACCCCACCGCGCCGAGCCTGCATCTGGGTAACCTGGTCCAGATCCTTACCCTGCGCCGTTTCCAGCGCGCCGGCCACCGGCCATTGGCGCTCGTCGGCGGCGCCACCGGCCTGATCGGCGACCCCAAGCCGACCGCGGAGCGGACGCTCAACACCAAGGACATCGTCGCGGTCTGGGTGGAACGGATTCGTTACCAAATTGAGCCCTACCTCGATTTCGAGGGGGGGTTCGGGGGACCGTACGCCGCGATCATGGTGAACAACCTGGACTGGACCCAGCCGCTGTCCGCGATCGACTTCCTGCGAGACGTCGGCAAACACTTTCGGGTGAATCGGATGCTCGCCAAGGAGGCGGTGAGCGCGAGACTGCACTCCGAATCGGGGATCAGTTTCACCGAGTTCAGCTACCAACTCCTGCAGGCGATGGACTACCTCGAGCTCTACCGCCGACACGGCTGCACGTTGCAGACCGGTGGCAGCGACCAGTGGGGCAACATCACCGCGGGCGTCGACCTGATCCATCGGGCCGAGCAGCGCAGCGTGCACGCGCTGGCCACACCGCTGATCACCAAGGCGGACGGCACCAAGTTCGGCAAGACCGAGAGCGGCACCATCTGGCTGGACCCTGATCTGACCAGCCCGTATGCCTTCTACCAGTTCTGGATCAACGCTGACGACCGGGATGTGATCGGCTACCTCGAGGTCTTCACCGACCTGTCCCAAGACGAGATCGCCGATCTTGATCGGCAGACCATCGAACGCCCGCAGACCAGGGAGGCGCACCGGATGCTGGCGGCCCAGGTCACTGCGCTGGTGCACGGACCTGAGGAGGCTCGCCGTGCGGCGTTGGCCAGCCAGGCGCTCTTCGGTCACGGGGAGCTGCGCGAACTGGACCAGCGCACGCTGGATGACGCCATGGTCGAAGCGCCCACTGGACGAGTGCTCCTGGCCGATCGGCCCACGATCGTCGACCTGCTGGTGGTGAGCGGCCTGGCCGACAGCAAAGGTGCAGCGCGTCGAACGGTCCGTGAAGGCGGCGCGTCGGTGAACAACGCCAAGGTCTCAGACGAGGGCTGGACGCCTGCGGAGTCGGATCTGCTGCCCGGTGGCTGGCTCGTGCTCCGCCGGGGCCGGCGCCATACCGCTGGCGTGCGCGTGCAGTGATCGCCGCTGGATGCTCACCGGTGGATCGCTGCGGGACCTGCACTGACCCGCCGATTTGACTTCTCCCTAGCGCGGGCCGTACCTTTCGCATCGCCCCGCAGTGCACCGGTCCAAGCGATCAGCAACGCAAGTTGTCGAGAAGCCAGACCGGGACCCCGCTGGGAGAGGAGATTCTGATGGCTGGTAAGCTTGATGAGTCGCCGGGAACGTACCGAACAACTCGCAAGAGTTAGCGGTACGAGACCAGACGAAATTGATGTGAGTCATCCCGGATCCAATCACTAGTACTAGTGGTTCGTGATGGTGTGTGTTTGTTCTTTGAGAACTCAACAGTGTGCTGAATTTTTGTTAGTGCCATGTTTGTTTGTGTTGTTGTGCTAGATGGTGTAGTGCAGTGGCTAGTGATCAGTGCGATGC
>JBOHFF010000131.1:0-6143 GCA_050699515.1 Pseudonocardiaceae bacterium | reverse complement strand
GGCCACCCAGATGCTTGATTCCATGATCAGTAATGCGCGGCCGACACGGGCGGAGGCCTCCGATGTGGCCAACGCGGTGCTCGATGGCGCCGACGCGGTCATGCTCTCCGGCGAGACCAGCGTCGGTCGGTACCCCATCGAGTCGGTGGCCACCATGAGCCGCATCGTGGAGGCCGTCGAGGCCGGTTCACCGCATGTTCCCCCGCTCAACCACGTGCCACGGACCAAGCGCGGCGTGCTGTCCTACGCGGCCCGCAACATCGGGGAGCAACTGGAGGCCAAGGCTCTGGTGGCGTTCACCCAGTCCGGCGATACCATCCGCAGGCTGGCCCGGCTGCACACCCACCTGCCGTTGCTGGCGTTCACTCCCGAGGCTCCGGTCCGTAACCAACTCGCGATGACCTGGGGCACCGAGACCTTCCTGGTACCACGGGTCGAAACCACCGACGCGATGGTCCGGCAGGTGGACCAGGCGATGCTCTCGATCGGGCGCTACCAGCGCGGTGACCTGGTGGTGATCGTGGCCGGATCACCCCCGGGCACGGTGGGCTCGACCAACCTCATCCGGGTGCATCGCCTGGGTGAGGAGGATCTTGGCTGACCCTGCCGACGCTGCCCGGCAACAGTGGATCGATGCTCCGCGTGCGAGCGATGGTGTGCCGCGGGGGCAGCCCGTGGTGGATCGCTTGGTGGCCCTGCTCGATCTCGAGCGCATCGAGGACGACATCTTCCGTGGTGTGAGTCCGATGGAGTCCCTACCGCGGCGAGTCTTCGGTGGGCAGGTAGCGGCGCAGGCGCTCATCGCAGCCGGTCGTACCGTCCCTGTCGAACGTATCGTGCACTCGTTGCACGCCTACTTCATCCGACCTGGTGATCCGCGGGTGCCGATCGTCTACAACGTGGACCGGATTCGTGACGGGCAGTCGTTCACCACCCGCCGGGTAGTGGCGATCCAGCACGGCAAGGCGATCTTCGCGTTGTCCGCGTCGTTCCAGCTCCCCGAGCAGGGACTGGAACATGCTGATGAGATGCCTGAGGTCCCGGGCCCGGAGCAGCTCGATGACTGGGCGAGTTGGGCACGCCGCAGCGGTGATACCCAGGCGCCGATCACGCGGCTGCCGCGGCCATTCGACCTGCGCTTCATCACCCCGCCGATCTGGGCCGATGTCCGGGCGCGGGCCGGGTCCGCGGCGCGTGACCGGCTGTGGGTTCGGGCCGATGGCGTGTTGCCCGACGACGCTTTGCTGCATATCTGTGTGCTTGCCTACGCCTCGGACCTGGCTCTGCTGTGGTCGGTTGCCGCTCCGCATGGTCATGCATTGGGGCAGGACGTGATGGCTGCCAGCCTGGACCATGCGATGTGGTTCCACCGCCCGTTCCGGGCCGATGACTGGGTGCTCTGTGACTACGCATCACCATCTGCAACTGGAGGCCGCGGGTTGGCGACCGGACGCTTCTTCAGCCGGGATGGCAGGTTGATCGCCAGCGTGGTGCAGGAAGGCCTGGTGCGAATCCCCCGCTAGTTGGACCGTTCCCAGCATTGCGCCGGCTGCCCAGATCGCGCACCCGAACGGGTGAAAGACGGTTGGTACTCGAGGTGCTGTTACGTTACCGCGCCGTGATCCCTCCCAGACCGAGTCGCCTTGCCCCGCTGCTGGCCAGCCTGGCCGTCGGGGCGATCCTCGCGGGTGCCGGATTGACCCTCGCCGTGGATACTCCCCGGTCGGCGTTGCTGGACGGGACCAACAGGGCCAGCGACCCGCCCGTCGTGCCGGCCGTCGACCTCGCGCCGGCCGTCGACGTCCCGGCGACCGCGAACGTCCCGCCGACCGTCGACGTCAGCGTGGACATCGCGCCGCAACCGTTGCCAGCCACAGCTACTCCGGACAGCGCGGCGCCCGGGGCGGAGCCAGGCATTCTGACCCGGCCACCGACTCCGCCGAAAGCAGCGCCAACGGATCCGGGACGATCGGCAGCAAGGCCGGCTGATGCACCAAAGCCCGCTCAGTCGGCCCGGCAGGCGTCTGGCAGACGAACGATCGCGGTCGTGGTCGCGGCGACTAACGCCGAACGGGTGGCGGCTGGCTGCCGGGTACTTCGGGTAGACAACCGGCTCAACATCGCCGCTCAGCGGCATTCCGTCGATATGGCCGACAGGAGGAGGATGTCGCACACCGGCGGGGACGGCAGCAGGTTCACCGAGCGCATCCGTGCCGCCGGCTATCCGCCACCCGGTGCCGAGAACATCGCCTTCGGACAGCCGACAGCGGCCAGCGTTGTTGCCGCCTGGATGGCCTCGTCGGGGCACCGGCGCAACATCATGAACTGCGCCTACACGGCGATCGGCGTCGGCTTCGACGCGCGCGGCAACTACTGGACGCAGAACTTCGGTTTCTGACGGCTAGTCAGCTCGTCGCGGCGGCTTTGGCGAGGATCGCCAGCTGGGCCAGCGAGGTGGTGATGATCTTGCGTTCGCCATCCAGCTGGTGGGCCTCGGAGTCGGGCAGCGCGACGTGCACGTCGATCCGGGTGCCGGGCCCGTCTTCGGCAAGCTGCCAGACAAAGCCGATGGCGCTGACCTGGCAGGAGATGGTGACGCGCCCCTCGGCGCGGTTGCCACGCAGCCGCTGCGGCCACGGGAAGTCTGGATCGCCCTGCATCCACGCTGTGTAGCCCCCGGACGGTCGTTGCGTACGGTCTGCACACCGGCCCACCACTCGGGGAAGCGGGTTGGGTCGAACAGCAGCTTCCAGACTTCCTCGACGGGCGCGTCGGCGTGTCCGCTCAGGGTGAATTCGGGCAGCCGGGCGGCTGATCTGGGCCTGCTCGTCGAGCGCGGCGGCCAGCAGGCCGGCTACCTCGGCGTGCCGCCCAGCCGCCAGCGCGACCAGGCTGGCGTCATAGCGGACCAGCGCGGCGAGCGCGGGCGAGTCGAGACGCTCGGCCATCTCGCGTTGCCGGGGGCTGGTGGCCAGGCAAGTCAGGGTGACGACCGGGACGTCTCGGAAGCCGCAACGGCCCTGTCGGCCAGTCGCAGCGCGCTCGGCAGGTCGCCGGCGCAGGCCAGCGCGCCGGCGGCGTTGACCCAGATGCTTAGGCGACGTCGGGCCGGTCGGCCCGCTTGATCGCCGCCCCGGCCCGCTCGGCGACCGGCACGCATTCGTCGAAGCGCCCGAGCCGGATCAGCGCGAACAGCCGGACGTGCTCACGGTCGCCGTAGCTGACGTCGTCCGGCTCCGGTTCCAGCGCCGCGACTTGGGCGAGCAGCTCAGCCACTGCGCTGGCATCTCCGGCGACAGCCTGGGTCCAGGCCAGCCCGAGCAGCGGTTCGTGGGCGATCTCGGAGCCACCATGGCCGCCGGGTCGGCCACCCCGGAGGAACTGGCCGCGCGGACCGAGAACGACCCGCGCTACGTCACCGAGTGGCTGCGCGGCCAGGCCGCTGGCGGCTACATCACCTACCAGGCGGAGACCGGCAGCTACGGGCTTAGCGAGGAGCAGGCGTTCGTGCTGGCCGACCCGACCGGCGCGGTGTACGCACCGGGTGCCTTCGTGCTGGCGTTGCGCTCCGAGTCTAGGCTGTGAGATGTTCTTCCGTCCCTGGTACCTGGCCAACCTGGTGCCGAACTGGATCCCCGCGCTGAACGGGGTGCGGGCCAAGCTGTGGGCCGGGGCGCGGGTCGCCTACGTGGGTTGCGGGCTGGGTGCCGTCCACCGTGCTGCTCGCCGAGGCCTACCCTCCTTCGAGGTTGCCTCGGCGCAGACCTTCTCCGGCACCGGCTTACGACCTGGTGACCACCTTCGACTGCCTGCACGACATGGGCGACCCGCTCGGCGCCGCCGCCACGTCCTCGCCCCGCTGGGCGCCGACCGCACCTGGCTGGTCGTCGAGCCGTTCGCCGGTGACGCCATTGCGGACAACCTGAGTCCGGTGGGTCGCACCTACTACGAGTTGTGTTGTTTCCTTCGACGGTAACTTCGGTGGGCTCCTTGGTGTTTAGCGGACCAGCTTGGTGGGTTTGAGGTGAGGTGTTTCGTTCACCTCGGCCTTGTTCGCACCGCGATACCCTCGTTGGGCGCCGAAGGAGACAGTACGGATCAGGTATCTGATCTTTCTGCCGCCAGATCCTTCGATCATGAGGTAAATCCACCACTTGAAAGTGCTCCTCAGCTCTACCGGGCAAAGCTTAGACTCCCTAATTGCCCCAGCTCAGAAGCATTTTTACTGACAGGACACACCCCACCTCAAGATCGTGGTGAATACTCAGGGTCAACGACGGGAATCGAGTTTCCCCTCCGGGTCTTCAACGTTAGGCTGATGGCGGCGGCAACAACTGGCGCAAGGCGACACCGACGGTCCGCTCACCATCGACGCCAAGGTCACCGCGTTCGAGGTGTTTCTGCCGAAGAACCGCTGGACATCAAGGTCGCGTAACCGGGCCATGCGTCGACGCAGGAGGAGCCGGATGGAGCCGGACCGAACTCGGGGCGGGGCAAAGGACGGGGTCGTGCCAACAGCAGACAAGCCGCTGGACACCACCGAACTGCTGGCGCAGATCGTCCGGGAGGATCTTTCCGAACTGGACAAGGTGCGCCTCCTCCAGGACAATATGCCTGAATCCATGACGCCCGAGCGTGCGGTGATCCTGACCTCGATCCTCGGCCAGCTGGCGCAGGCCGTGTCGAGCGAGGATGGACAGGCAGCCCACGGTCAGGTCCAGGGCCTGATGCGCAAGATGACTGCGCTGATGTTCAAACCCACGCGGCCAGATCCGGTATGGGAGCTGCCGTCCGGCAGTCGCGCAGCCATCCTGCTGGAGTTGGTCCGTGCCATGCACGCGGCGCTCCCCAACGAGATGTCGCGGATGCAGTGGGTCACGGAGGAGGCCACGGTCGAGGCTGCCTCCATGCTCTTGGGCGGGCTGAACGAGGCCCGGGAGCAATTGTTGGCCGCCGGCGCCGGCGATGTCACCGGACTCGAGAGGGAGGTCCTCAGGCCACTGGCCTGTGACGCCAGGGAGTTTTCACTGCGCCGTCATCTGACCTTCGCGCGGCCGGTGTGGCCGTCCACCAGTGTGCCGCTCGACCCCAGCGCGGTGTTTTACTCCGGCGGCCAACGGGTGCGGGAGCTGCTGGCCGAGGTGTGTGTCGAGCGCGCGCTCCACTGCCTTGTACCGGCGCGGCACCGCGAATCCGCGTCTGCGCGGTGGGAACAACTGCGCAACTCGGCGATCGCCGTCTTCGACATGACCGAGTACCGGAACCCGATGCCACCGGAGAACGCCATCATCGTCGCTCCAGTGGCCTACGAGCTGGGAATGGCCCTTGCCGTGGGCCGTCCTGCCGTGATCGTCGCGACCGCATCGCAGCTCATGCCGTTCGACGTTGACGTCGACCCTGTCCGCCTGGGTGTCACGCAGCACGGGGTCGGGGACCGGGGCGTCGTCGCCGACGCACTCGACAGCGCGCTCTACGGCGTCCAGCGCGGTGGTGCCGGCGACTCCGTCGGACCGTCCCTCGAGTGGCTGCGAGGCCACTACTCCGGAGCGGACCTGCGTATGCTCGACGTCTTCAAGCCCGACGCCAATGCCGACCCGATCAGGGCACGCAGGCTCGCGGATACCGCTATCACCATGCTCGACGGCGCCGCGCCCGACGTCCTGCTCTCGACCTGGCCCGGCGCCTATCCGGATCCGACGCAGCCGCGATGCTTCCACGTGACCGCGTTCGGACCGCCATGGGCGGGAACGACACGGGATATACTCAATGCTTCCTGCGGGACCGACGTCGCGTACGTCCGAGGCGATAGGGTTCCCGACCCTAACATCATCCGGTCGATCTGGGACGAGATCGGCCGAGCGACGCATGTCGTCGTCGACCTGACCGGGTTTAACGCCAACGTGCTTCTCGAACTCGGCATCGCGCACGTCCTGGGCCGCAACGTCCTGCTCGTCTCCCAAGACTCTCCGTCGAAGCAGATGCTCCCCGCGCTCGCGAAGCTCCGCTGCCACCAGTACTCGTTGACGGGAACAAACCGTGATGAGCTCCGGAGGACGTTTGACCAGTTCCTCTTCCCGAACCGGGCAGCGCCGCAACCGCCAGCCGCGAGCGCGCCACGGCGGAGGCAAGCCTCCGCCGTGGCG
>JBOHFF010000130.1:0-1673 GCA_050699515.1 Pseudonocardiaceae bacterium | reverse complement strand
AGCGGGCCAGTTCGCGCAGGTTGTCGGCGACCCGGCGGGAGCGGATGGTGCCGGCGACGTCCAGGGCTGCGTGTCCGATGGTGGCGGCCTGGAGCGGGTCGCCGGTGGCCATCGTGAGACTGGCCAGTTTGGTCTGGCAGATCGCCCGGGGGCGGGCGTGACTGGCGGTGTGCCCGGCTGCTGCTGCGGTAAGGCGGTCAGTGGCTTGTGCGGGGTTGTGGCCGAGTAGCGCGAGGTCGAACAGGGCATGCCCGGTGTTCCCGACCAAGAAGGCGGCGTTGTAATTGGCCAAGAATGGCGGGTCGTCAGCCGGTGTGGAGCGCGCGAAGTGGTCCTCGGCTGCGCCAAGGGCAGCCAGCGTCTCATTGACCCGGCGCATCGCGGCCAGTGCGCGTCCCCGGTCGGTGTGCAGCATCGCCTGCACTGTCTCGGTGAGCCGATCGGCTCGGACCAAGGCGTGCTCGGTCAGGGTGAGCCCTTCGTCGGGCTGCCCAATCCACATTGCCTGCAGTGCCATGCCGTCCAGGACATAGGCCCGAAGGTCCCAGTTCTCGGCCTTCTCGGCGCAAAACAGCGCGACGCGCAACACGCGGTTGGCGTCCTCGTAGGCGCCAATGTCGAAGGCCATGAATCCGGCCCGGTGAGCAAGATCGCCCACTGCGGAGAACAGCTCGGGGCGCAGCCTCGCCGGGCAGATGGCGTCGAGGAGCCCGACCGACCAGCGCAGCTGGCCCATGACGGCCTCTCGCGCCAGCCCGCCACCGTAGGTGAAGTCCCAGCCTGAGAACACTCGCGCGGCGGTGCGGGTCTGCTCGATCTCGGTCGCGCCGACCTTCGCGGGGACCGGGGTGGGTTCGGTGCTCTCCAGCAGCGCTGCCACCGGCCCCAGGACCAGGGCGCCTGCGCCGAGGGCCGCGCCGGTGTGGAGGAACTTTTTGCGGTCCACGTTCTCCAGCTTAACCACCGCGCGGTGGGAGTTGAGGAATCCCAGCGCGGTATCGGTCGAGACACCCAGGATCGCCCGGAGGCCTTCCCGGTACAGCTTACCAGGCCAGCGAATTTTTCCGCGTTCCAGCTGGCCGACATAATTTGCGGTGAGCTCTACCACTTTATGGTGGTGATCCCACACCCACGCGTTCACCAGCTCGGCGAGTTCTTGCCGGGACAGGCACACATCCGGACTGGTAAGTGAGGCGGTGCGTTCCCGCGCCGCTTGAAGTTTCTTATTCGCTGCTACCACTATCCCGCCTTCCGCCAAGTGACACGGGACGGCTGAGCGCCGCTGCCAACACTGAGCATGCCTCCGTTTCGATTTCCATCACAAGAGAGAATGTCGCACGATACATCAGGGTTCCAGAACCGCGTATGCGACTCGGCACCGAGAGGCCGGGGCCAACAAGCTGCGTCATCACGGAGAACACGTGATCAGGTGTATGTCAAGGGGGGATCGGGGGGAGGTTTGCGCCCTGGCTACGGGCTGTCGGTACGCACCAGCAGGGTGGCGATCCGCTGCCGTAGGTGGGCGACCTCGTCGAGGTGCTGGTGCGCGGTGGCGTAGCGGGCCAGTTCGCGCAGGTTGTCGGCGACCCGGCGGGAGCGGATGGTGCCGGCGACGTCCAGGGCTGCGTGTCCGATGGTGGCGGCCTGGAGCGGGTCGCCGGTGGCCATCGTGA
>JBOHFF010000129.1:0-9914 GCA_050699515.1 Pseudonocardiaceae bacterium | reverse complement strand
AGGATCCACCACTGGACCGGGCCGCGCAGCGCCCGCCACATCAGTGCGACCAAGCGCGACATCCCGACTCCTTGCGTTGCAGCCGCCGACGGGATGCCGGACGGGTTGCCAATCCGCGACGGTAGCGCGAGACCGAGACGCCAATGGGTCACCGCGGCGGGGCGTACCGGGCGATGCTCCGCCACCAGTGACGCACTGTTCGAAGCATGGTGGGCTCGATGACATAGCGCAACCTCTCGCATCAAATCATTCTCTCAAACTTGAGATCTCACGTCGGTGGTAGCAACCGACTGTGTTCAGTTGGCCGTGCCGAGAGGATGATCGTCGTGCCGAAGAGGAAACTGGGGCCGACGCTGCGGGCGCAACTGGCTTCACGACGCAGTGCAGTGACAGCAGGCAGGAGGGCTCGTCTGCCTGCTGTCACCTACCGAGACGTAGGCAACACCGAGCACGAAGAGTGCTATCCGGCCGACAGGTCGGGCATTACTTTCCCTTGCCACTGGTCCACAGCTAATTTTTCTTGTCCACAGACTCGAGCTGCGCATACAGCCCCATCAGCCAGCTTTATCCACAGCACTACAACCTCGCCGTGCGAGCTGTCCACATCCTTTCAGCGTGTTGTGCACATAGCGCTCCACAGGACTAACGAGCTAGCGTGCGTGCCGCACCGTTGCCCGAGTACCCGCCCAACGCCACACCACACGCTCGATTGATCATAGCGGAGACAGAAGGCATTACGAGACACCTACCCGAAGAAAGGGGTTATTTACCGTGAAATACAGCCCAGGGATAGCGCAATCCGAATCGCTGCCGCGCGACGGACTAACTCTGCGGGATACCGCAGTCCCAGCTGAACCGTCCGGACTGTACCCTGTCCATTCTCAGCCAGCCCAACCAGACAAGCAAACTCCTGCCGTAGGAGATTTTAGACGGAGTGATATCGCCACAGCCGTAGAAGAGTTCCATGCCGCGTTTAATCTACCATGCCAGGCGCAGCCCTCGGTCAATATTGAGGAATCTCTAGCAACATTGCGCATCTCACTACTAGAAGAGGAGATTGCCGAGCTAATCGCCGCTGTACATGCGCGCGATCTCACTGGAATAGCCGACGCCCTGGCCGATATCACCTACGTGACATACGGCACCGCCTTGACTTATGGAATCAATCTTGACTCGGTTCTCCGCGAGGTTCACCGGTCAAACATGAGCAAACTGGACCGTAACCTTAGGCCAATAATAAGAGCCGACGGGAAAGTGGTGAAGTCCGAACGCTATTTTCCGCCCAACATTGCAGCCGTGTTGCAAGATCAAATTTCCTTCGCCAAAGTTCGGAACACAATCACTCAATGAGGAAATACCGCGAGCCTTTCCATTCAGTGATTTTTTCCTCAAATCTCCCCAATCCCCTATCCATAGATGTTGCAATGCCCCCTTGCCCTTGAGTCAGGCAAAAGAAAGCTCGTGAACCAAAAGCCCCAAAACGCACGGAACGGATCGTCACACCCGATCCGCCCACCCCTAATGCAATCTGTTCGCAGATGCGGGCGCGTTGGATTTTCCACGGCGACCGATCGCAGTGTTGGTAGAAAACAACACCAGCTCCGGTCGAGAGTAGTGCAGCTATCTCGGCCACAGTTGCGTATTTTCCGGCAAGCCGCGAGGAAAGACTCACCGACCGAACCTCGAGCCCGTTATCTGGATCTAGAAAGATTAAATCACAACGTTTAACAGTTTCCCGCGCCTGATCAAACCATGACGCGCGCTCCCGGCGCCTATCGAATGGCAACCTTGTCATGTCGGGCAAAGGCTTCGAGAAAAACACCGTGCCACTGGGGAGAATACCCGATTTCTCTATGAGCGATAGATGCAGGTCGCGCCGAGTTCGAAGGCTCGCCTCGATCTCTCGCATCTTCCTGAGCAACTCAGAGTCGAGACCGTCCCATCCGTCGCGTGAGATGTGAGCACGCCGCCGTCCATCGCCGTTAAGTTCTGGATGCACTGTCAAGTACCAGATCACACCAAGGCGTATCCTCATGGCACTGTCGGAGCAGAGGGCTCGAAGTAATGCATACTTAGCATAATCTCCGATGTCATTTACGAAATTGTGTCTCAATTTATTACCACAGCCTCCTATCGATCAAGCCTCTCCCGTCAAAGCGAGTAGAGATCAATGAAACAGGAGCGCCTGCGACAAGCTCGACTTCCTCAACAAAAAGAATCGCTTCACGGGTAAGCTGGTCAAATCTGCACGCCACTCCATTGATATGGTCCAGGTAATCCAGAAAAGTTAATGCTATGTCGGTTGCGCCATTGAGGATGGCGGACCTCTTCAGCTGAACCCACGAAAACTCTGCAACCCGGCGTACGCCACCTGAAACGGAGCCTACTTCAACATTCGATAGGTTATTTTCATGCATACCCGCGCGCTCGGCGATTGTTCCCCAAGTAAGTTCTTGTCCCATCGGCCCGGATTTACCGGCAACGCGTATCGGGTAAGCGCGAAACGCTACAATCACGCGACGTAGACGTTGCGGGGCAATACCCACTTCCGAAAGTAGCGCGCTCACGGTAGTGTCCCGTGAAGTAACATGAGGAAATGACCCGTAAAGCATGCTCAGGCCAGTCCCTTGAGTGCCCTCAATGAGGATGAACTGTCCACGTGAATAACACAGTTCAAGCAGCTCGGCGGAATCCCGAATATACGGGGCAAGTTCGGGGACATCTTTAGCGAATCTAACAGCTCCAGCAACTCCACGATTGACGATACGACGAGCAATAGCCGAACCCACTCCAGTTCCAGTGGACCCTATTGAGGACTTCAAGCCCACTTCCTGCGCGATGTCGCTGTCTTCGATGATGAGGGCTGCGGGATCAATGGTCAGCCGGTCTGTTGACACACCGCACTCAGCAACCTCCCGGAGTAACGCGCTCGGATCTATGACAGCCCCGGCACCAATCAGCAGTGGGGTTTTTGGTGAAGCTCGCGTGCCACTGGGCAGCTGACGGTGAGTATATATAATTCCATCGTGACCGCACACCCGGTGACCTGCGTTCGGCGCCCCCACGCGAACCAGTAAATCGTACTGTGGTGAAATAAAGAACGCGATATTTCCTTTTCCCTCGCTTCCCCATTGGCCACCAACTAAGGCGTCAACGCACGGGGCATTCTGCCGACAATAGGAACGTATCCGAGAACTGACCCGAACGGCAACGTCACCCGGGGTTACCCTGCTTGTATCAATTGTCAGATCGGCGTCCGACCCGAGAGTGGCGATAGCCGCTTCCGTCAAAGATTCCTTTGCCATGACCCAATCGACATCCGAATCGCCTTCCCGGACACGATCACTATACCGTCGAGCGAGCTGCTTGTTTTCGGCAATCAAATGAACGTGTAAAATCTGCCATCGTCCCGCTGCAAGATCCTTAATAACGCGGACTTGACTGACCGTCCTTACAGCGTCCACTACGATGACCTCGATTTTGGAATGATCAAGGACAGAGCGGATGACCGCATCCGCTATCCACTCTCCTCCTTGAAATCGTTCCGCAAGGCCGACTTGCTGAAGTTCGTTTCGACTCAGAAACCGGCCTGCCGATGCCGATAGAATGCTAGACGTACTAATCCGGAAAACCCCATAGTGTCGCTCCATAAATTCAGCAAGGGTGGTTTTTCCGGAGCCAATCGGTCCCGAAAGTAAGATTATAGCCCGTTCATAGGTCATGTCATTGCCCTCACGTCATAGTCTAGAGCCCGCCAGTATTCTACAGGAAGTAGCGGGCTTTGCGTAACACAGGACGCAGGCCCGTACACTAGTCTCTGTTACTGTATGAAATCCAGTAGCAATAGCCTTTATCGGGCCGAAAGCGATCTACGAACAGCTCGCGGGCATCGGCTGACACGTCAGCAGCGGGATCCAAAGCAACGGTGGCAGCTGCGTGGAGGCCGGGCCGCTGGGCGATGGCTCGGGCGCTCGCGGTGCTCCCACAGTCACCACCGGGACGGCGCGGTGATCGTCTACACCCGCGCCGAATGGAAGGCGTTCACCGCTGGTGTCCGCCTCGGCGAGTTCGACTTCCCCGCCAGTTGACACCGGCGGGCGGGAAGTCCCGTTGGAGCGGATCTTCGCGTAGCTTGAGGACGGGGATATCACTGTGACGCAGCCTGGTGCGTCGTGTTCGAAGTCGATGAGTAGTTTTCGGCTCTGAACAGAGCTGAGAATGCCCTGGGACCGTGTCGGGCAGCCAACCATGAGGACAACGGCACAAGCCTGCCGCTGATCATGCTCGTGAGGATGAGCGTGTGAAGCTCATCCGCTTCACCTCGCCCGATGTAGCTATTCAGCTGGGGTGAGGGCTGGTGGTAGCCAGGGGCCGGTGGTGAAGAGTTGGCGGAGGGCGTGGAGTTTGTCGATGCGCCACTTGGTGGCGGTGTCGAGGTAGGAGTGCACGATCGCGAAGTCGGTGAGTCCTTGGAGGGTGCGCCAGCTACCGCCGGAGGTGCGTTGTTGCACCTTGACGGGTCGGACCGCTCTTTCTGCGCAGTTGTTCGTATTATTCCGATATCGGAATAACACCAATTATGCCGATGTTCGGGTTATGCCGATGGTGGCGTGAATGTGCTGGTGGGGCGCGGGGGCGGGCCTGGAAGTTCGGCATAACGTGGTGTGCGGGTTGACGCTGGTCTCTCCATCGTCTGGGGAGAGGTCATGTGATGAGACGTGTGTCGAGAGTGTTGGTGTCTGGTCCGCTCGCGGAGTTCGCTGTCGGGTTCGCCGAGAGGCTGGCTGGTCTGGGGTATTCGCCGCCCGGTGCTGAGGGGCAGCTACGGCTGATGAAGCATCTGTCGGTTTGGCTTGCGGCAGAGGGCCTTTCGGCTGATGGTCTGACCGTCGAGGTGGTGGCTCGTTTTGTTGCCGGCCGCCGAGCTCGGCGTACCTCTTTGCGGTCTGAGCGGGCGTTGGTGGCGTTGCTGGCGTTCTTGCGGGAGCTGGGCGTGGCGCCGGTGGCGCCGGTGGTCGCACCGACGGATCCGGTGGATGTCCTGCTCGGGCGGTTCGCGGACTACCTGAGGACGCAGCGGGGGCTCGCGCCGGCAACAGTGATCAGTTACGTCTCACAGGTGCGGCCCTTCCTGGTCTGGCACGGCGGTCTTCGTGACACGCGGTGGGAGTCGTTGAGGGCGGTCCAGGTGCAACGGTTTGTCGTGGCGCGAGCGGCCGGACAGCGTCCGAGGTCGGTGCAGGTCGGGCTCACCGCGGTGCGCGCTCTGATGCGGTGGATGTGTCTTGAGGCGATGGCGCCGCCGGGGCTGGCCGACATGATCGGCTCGGTGGCGGCCTGGACACCGACCGCGCTGCCCAAGGCGCTGACACCCGGGCAGGTCGCAGACTTGCTGACCGGGCTGTCGGCCGATGCCGTGGCCAGATGCCGCGACGAGGCGATGCTGGCGTTGATGTGGCGGATGGGGTTTCGCGCCGGGGAAGTCGCGTCCTTGTGCCTGGATGACATCGATTGGCGAACCGGTGTCGTCGTCGTGCACGGCAAGGGCGACCGCAGCGAGCAGGTCCCCTTGCCCGTCGATGTCGGTGAACTGCTGGTGGCCTACCTGCAACGGGCCCGTCCGGTGGGTGTGGATCATCGGCAGGTGTTCCTGGCGGTGGACGCGCCACACCATCGCCTGGGCACGGCCGCGGTGTCCAGCGTCGTCGTGCGGGCCGCTGCCCGCGGAGCTGTCCCCGCGCCGTGCGCAGCGCACCAGCTACGGCATACCGCGGCATGTCAGGTGCTGGCCGGCGGGGGCGGCCTGATCGAGGCCGGGCAGTTGTTACGCCACGCCACCGCAGCAGCCACGGCCGTCTACGCGCGGTGCGATCTGGCAACCCTGACCGTGCTGACCCGCCCCTGGCCAGTACCGGTGGTGGCGTCATGAGCATCGACCTGCGAGCCGCGGCCGTCGAGTATCTACAGGCACGCCGAGCCCGGGGGTACCTGTCGAGGGATCATGCCTGGCTGATCTCCTCGTTCCTAGACGGGCTCGCCGCGCAGAACGCCACCACCATCACCCGCGCCACAGTGCTGGCCTTCGCCATCGCCCCGATCGGGACCGGGCGCGCGTGGCAGGCGTTTCGGCTCTCAACCATCCGAGGGTTCGCTGCCTACGTCCACAGCCTCGACCCCGACGCCGTGGAGGTGATCCCGGACCGGTTGATCCCCGCGACGTACGCCCGGCGGATTCCCTACCTGTACTCCGCCGCACAGATCAGCGACCTGATGACCAGATCGGCGGCCCTACTACCGCCGCTGCTGGGCATCACCATGGCCACCTTCATCGGGCTGATCGCCGCGACCGGCATGCGAGGCGGAGAAGCCATCGCCCTGGACAGCGAAGACTTCCTGCCCGCCCAGGCCCTGTTAACCGTGACCGGCAAGTACGGCCGGCAACGCCTCCTGCCACTGCATCCCACCACCGTCGCTGCGCTGATCACCTACCGGCAGGTCCGCGCCACCATGACCCCCACACCCGTACCAGGCCCGTTCTTCGCCGGCGCCACCGGTAAACGGCTCAACCACAACAGCGCCCAGAACGCGTTCCGACTACTCGCCAACGCCTGCGACCTGCCCACCAACCCCGGGACCAGGCCCCCACGACTACATGACCTCAGACATTCGTTCGCCGTGAATTCCTTGATCGACGCTCACCGTCAAGGCGTCGACATCGACGCCCGGATCGCGGTTCTCGCCACCTACCTGGGCCACGTCAACCCGCTCAACACCTACTGGTACCTCAGCGCCAGCACCGAACTGATGACCCTGGTCAGCGACCGGATCACCGCCTACCGGCAGGGACGACGACCGTGACCGCCCTGGCCCCCACCCTGCAGTCGTTTTTCACCGCCTACCTGATCGGTCAACGCGACGCTAGCCCTCACACCATCACCGCCTACCGTGACACGTTCCGACTGCTGCTGGACTACACCTACCAACGCACCGGCATCCGTCCCAGCGATCTGGACTTCGCCGTCATCGACGCCGAACTCGTCGCCGGATTCCTGACCCACCTGCAAGACCACCGAAACAACAGCGCCCGGACCCGCAATACCCGCCTCGCAGCGATCCACTCCCTGTTCCACCACGCGGCGCTACGCCATCCCGAACACGCAGACCTGATCGCCAGAGTCCTGGCGATCGCCCCGAAAAACACCCACCGCACGACCGTCACCTACCTCACCGACCCCGAGACCGACGCGCTCCTGGCAGCACCCAACCGCGCCACCTGGACCGGCCGCCGCGACCACACGATCATCATGACCATGGTCACCACCGGGCTGCGAGTATCCGAGCTGACCGGCCTGACCCGCGCCGACGTCCAGGCCACACCACCCGGCCCGCACCTGGCCTGCCACGGCAAAGGCCGCAAAGACCGAATCACCCCGCTCGACACACACACCGCTACGGCACTACAGCAATGGTTCGCAGAGAACAACTCCCCGCCGACAACGCCGGTGTTCACCCCACAAGGCACCAGCCGGAAGATGACGACCGACGCCATCGCCCAACGCCTCACGATCCACGCCGCCCGAGCCACACAGGCCTGCCCGACCCTGACCGGAAAGATCATCACACCGCACACCCTGCGCCACACCACCGCCATGAGAATGCTGGCCGCGGGCAACGATGTCACGACGATCGCGCTCTGGCTCGGCCACGAGTCACCCGAGTCCAGTCGCCCCTACCTGCACGCAGACCTACAACTCAAACAACGCGCCCTCGACCGGACCGCCCCACCTCACACCACCCCAGGACGCTACACAGCCCCCGACGCCCTCCTCGCCTACCTCGAAAGCCTGTAGTTATGCCGAACTTCCAGGCCCGCCCCCGCGCCCCACCAGCACATTCACGCCACCATCGGCATAACCCGAACATCGGCATAATTGGTGAACGGTACTGTGAGGTCGGTTGCGAAGCGCAGGATCATGTCTTGGTAGCGGGTGAATCGTTGGATCAGTCGGCGGGCCTGGTCGGCGAGGGTGCTGGTTTGGTGCTGGTTGTCGGTGCGGCCTTTGGCCAGGGCGCCCAGGTAGTGATTGCGGATCTGGGCCAGGACGACCTGGTCGAGCTGGTCAGCACCAGCAGTGCGGGCCTGGTGGGCGGCTTGGTTGGCGTCCAGCAGGGTGTCGGCCATGGCTTGGGCCCAGAGTTGCCCGGCCGGGTCGGCGTCGGACAGGGCGCGCAGGTCTCGGAGTAGGTGGGCTGCGCACCAGGCGTGTACCGCGGGGAGATGGGTGTAACCGGCGTATCCGTCGCGCATGAGGGTGCCGGTGAACTCCGGGAGCACCCCACCGGCGTCGATATCCTCGCTGGAGCGCCCTCCGACGTGCATCAACGTCAGATACTCGGTGCAGGCCACATGCACATACGCCAGCGCCCCGGCGGCCCGTCCGGTGGTCTCATCGGCGTGTAATACCCCGGCCGTGGGTAACAGGGCTTGCAGATGCGGCAAGAAGGTGGCTTCCAGCAGGCCTGCGGCCCGACCCCGGACACCGGCCAGGAACCCGGTCGACACCCCGATCCCGGCCAGGGCGTCGAGCACGCTGGCGGCCCGCCCGATCGGAAGATAATGCCCGCAGGTCAACAACGCCGCCAGCGCGGTGGCCTGCGGGCCGATCCGCACCGGGCTGCCTGGACGTAACGCCAATGCCACTATCGGATCGGGAGCGACCCCCCTCCCGGTGGGCGCAGTGCCAGACTGGGTCACCGGCTCGGTGGCGGCAGGGTCGGGGACGCCGATCTCGTGCGGGGCATCGGCGGCGGGACCCACCAGGTCACTGCCGGAATCCATCGGGCGGGGCACATCGGTGGCAGCGGGGTCAGTGACCTGCCCACACCCGCCACAACGCCGCGACACCAGTTGGTACTCGGTGACCTTGGGTGGTGGCGGCGGCTCCACGTCCACCACCTGGCGACGCACCCGCGCGGTCTCAGCGGCGCCGTCCAACGACTGCGCACACCGGGCACACCGGTCCGGGGCAACCTCGAAGGTCTCATCCGGGTCCCCGACCAGACTCCGTGACACCGACCCACCACCGGGTTGCTTGCCTGGCTTGCGGCCCGACCGGTTCCTGGCTGAGCGTTTCTTCGCGGGCTGCTTATCCCACGGCGCATCCGACGACGGTGGACACGACGACGTCGAGGAATCTCGGCCCAAGCGGCGCTCCAGCTCGGCGATCCGATCCGCCTGCGCCACCACCACCGACTCCAACTCCCGGACACGCGCGAGCAACCGCTCGACCAACGCCTCCGACGACCCGGAATCCGACACACCAAGATCATCCCAGGCTATGGCCTCAGCACCTGCAACGACACGCCAGGACCATCAACCAGCTGAACAGCTACCGCCCGATCTCGCGGAGGAACACCTCGTAGCGGACACCTACTCCTCTGGCATACGCGGCCAGATTCCGTAGATACGACACAACGGCGGTGTTTGCCTCATGTGCCCAGCGTGGCTCTTCGAGCGCGCAGAGGTCGTCGGCGTCCAGCAGACCGGTCTCGTCGCGGAACGCGAAGTAATTCACGCCACTCGGCGGGTGACGTACCGAAGCCTCCATCGCCTCCTCGCGGGCGATCGATCGAGCCTCCCGATCGGTCGCCCCTTCCATGACGTAGTACAGGCAGTCGTGGGCGTAAAACCCGGCAAGTCGAGGGCGGTGAGCTCGGGTGTCTGGGGTGGGTTTCCGCTGAGATCGCCGTATAGCGTGATGACCGCTGCAGCTTGCAGGTGCCGGTAGCCCTGTCCAGAGCGATGGAAACCGCCGAACACCGGAGCCTGCGCAAAGGAGTGCGTGCAGACCCACACTCGATCGGATGGCAGGATACAGTGTAGACCGAGAGCGGCGTAGCGGCGTCTGATGATG